>DASSBC010000013.1:0-39846 GCA_035699125.1 Anaerolineales bacterium | reverse complement strand
CGACGCGGATGTAGCGCCCATCAACCCGGATGTGGACCCAAACGAAAAAAAGATCGACGCCAATCTCGATTATCAAACGTTATCCTGTTATGAAGGGAATACGGAGGTCTACTTTTGCCGCATATCCAGCGGACTGGGAATTGACCTAAGCACAGGACAGCCAAGCGACGAACTCGCAACGCCGGTAGGCAACCTCCTGACCCATTGGAAAATCATGTCTTTGAATATGACCGCCGGCACGTTCCAGTCTGGCTATTCCACGCCCGCTGTCCCCTGGTCCACGATGATCAGCGGTGATGGCGTTGCAATTCACGGCGCGTTCTGGCATAACGCGTTCGGCGAGAAGCGTTCTCATGGCTGCATCAACGTCACCCCTGAGGATGCGAAATGGATCTTCCGCTGGACTACGCCCCCTGTCTCCCTGACGCAAAGCGAAGTGCGCGTGTCTCTACCCGACCACGGTACGATCGTTGTGAGCACAGAGACGAGAGTTTAAGGGTGCACATGGACATTGCACAGATCACCTTAGGGCTCGCATTTCTTGCAGGGTTGGCATCCTTCCTTTCCCCTTGTGTGTTTTCTCTCGTCCCGGCTTATATCGGGTATCTGGGCGGGCGCGCCGCGGGGGGCGAGGTCACGGAGAGCAATCGTTTTATTACATTTACGCACGGACTGGCATTTGTGATTGGGTTTAGCCTTGTCTTTGTAACGCTTGGTGTTGCCAGTTCCGCGTTTGGGCGTTTGCTGTTCGACCTCCGTTTCTTCCTTTCCAAAGTCGGCGGGGTCGCTGTGATCGTCTTCGGCTTGCACATGATTGGTGTCTTTCGGATTCCCTTTCTGGAGTATGATACGCGCGTCCAGCAAATGCCCGATCGCAAATGGGGATATTTCTCCTCTGCTCTGATGGGAATCTTTTTTTCGGCAGGCTGGGCGCCCTGTGTCGGACCGGTGTTGGGCGCTATCCTGACGCTCGCTCTCAATGGCGGCTCCGTCTCGACGGGCGTCTCGCTGCTCTCCGCGTATTCCGCCGGATTGGCAATCCCATTCCTGATTGCTGCGCTGGGAGTGGGCTGGGTCTCGACCACGCTGCGTAAGTATGGCAAGGTCATGCACTATATTGAGATTGCCATGGGCGTAATCTTAGTGATTTTAGGTGTGATGCTTTTTTCCGGTGTCTTCGAGCGGATTGCCCTGGCAGGTCAATTTTTCTGGATTGATTTCGGTTTATAGGTCTTAATTTTCATATGCTGACCGTCACACTTTACACACGCAAAGACTGTCATCCCTGTGAGCAGGCAAAAGCGGACCTGGCGACGATCCAGGAGAAGTACCCGCATCGGCTGGTGGAAATCGATATCGAAACGGACCCTGCGCTCTACAAAAAATATCAGAATGATGTTCCCGTTGTGGAGGTAGGACCTTACGCCCTCAAGTCGCCTTTCGACAGGCAGAAGCTGATGATGACGCTGGGCGCGGCGGGTGACCGACGAGGTCAGCTGGACAAGCTGGGACAACCAGAGCACCAGGATCGCGTCCGCCGCGGGCAGGAGATCAGCCAGGCGGACCGCGTGCTGGCATGGTTCTCGCGCCATTATCTTGCGGTGATTAATTTCTTCATCCTGCTCTATGTTGGCGTGCCGATGTTGGCTCCGCTGCTGATGAAAGCAGGCGCGCCTCTTCCAGCAAATGTCATTTACACCATCTACAAGCCGCTTTGCCATCAATTCGGGTTTCGCTCCTTCTTCCTGTTTGGGGAACAGGCATATTACCCGCTGGCGGAAGCAGAAATTCCCGGGGTGAAGACGTTCGAGCAAGTCACAGGATTTCAGGATCTAGACAACCCGGGTGCCTTCTCCCGTTTTGAGGCGCGGCAGTTTATCGGCAATGAAACTGTTGGTTATAAGATCGCGTTATGCGAACGCGATGTTGCGATTTATGGCTCGATCTTTCTTTTTGGCATTTTATATGCTGCCACAGGTCGCCGCCTCAAGCCTCTGCATTGGACACTCTGGGTGCTGATTGGCATGGGTCCAATCGGGCTGGATGGTTTCTCGCAGTTGTTCAGCCAGATGAACTGGGACTGGTTGTCTTCCATACTCCCGTACCGGGAAAGCACCCCACTCCTGCGTGTCCTCACAGGCGGGCTGTTCGGTTTCGCAACCGCCTGGTTTACATTTCCTCAAATGGAAGAATCCATGTCGGAGACACGCCAGTTCTTTATTAAAAAATTTGCATCCATTCGACAAAATAATTTATCATCCGTCTAACCATCCAATGCGGGTCGGCGCTGCCGCCGGGGATGTTACGTAGAGGCTGATTGACATGTCTTTTATCCAGCATAACGGAATTCGCTATTTTCAATTTGACACTCTGCAAACCTGTCACGCTCTCTTTACGCGACATGGAGGTGTTAGCCCGGCCCCATGGGGCTCGTTAAACGTCGGAGGGACAGTAGGGGACGACCTGGCGCGCGTCCGTGAAAACCGCGTCTTGTCGTTTCAGGCGTTAGGATGCGCGCCGGAGTCGATCTTCGATGTCTGGCAAGTCCATAGCGCGGACGTGGTTTGTGCGCACTCTCCAAGACCTCTAGATGAATCCTACCGTCAGGCAGATATTATCCTGACCGATAAACCGGAGGTCACGCTCTTTATGCGGTTTGCAGATTGCGTACCGATCCTGCTGCATGACCCGCACAATGGGATCATCGGCTTGTCCCACGCAGGCTGGATGGGCACGCTGCGGGACGTTGCCAGGGCGACGATTGAAGCCATGCAGAAAAACTACGGCTCGAAACCGGCAGATATTATTGCCGGGATCGGACCCTCGATCGGACCCGACCATTACGAGATCGGTGCAGATGTGATTTTACAGGTCATGCAAAAGTACGGGGATCATTCGGAGCTGTTCCTGAAATCTCACAACGGGAAAATCCACTTTAATTTATGGGAAGCCAACCGGTTCGCACTCGAACAGGCAGGCGTCGGTCAGATCGAAATCTCCGGCATCTGCACCGCCTGCCACACGGAAGACTGGTACTCTCACCGCGCCGAAAAAGGACGCACCGGTCGCTTTGGGGCATTGATCTCATTGCAGTGATTCGCTTCTCCGAACGTGAAAGCGGATAAGGGGCAAAGTGCAAGGTTATAATCACCTCGTGTCCAATCTGGTTTCCACCATTCGCGAAAATTACCAACACACCCTGGATCAGATCGCATCCGCCGCGCGCAAAAGCAACCGCGACCCGAGTGAAATCCGCCTGGTAGTCGTAACGAAGTCGCAGCCGCTGGAAGTGATTCAGGCTGCCATTGCTGCAGGCGTGCAGCTATTCGGCGAGAATTACCCTGAAGAGGCTGTAACAAAAATTCAATCGCTTACGGGGCAAACTGGGGTAGAATGGCATATGATCGGTCATGTACAGAGTCGCAAAGCGCGTCTGGTGGCAGATCACTTCGCACTTTTACACTCCCTGGATAGTCTGAAGCTTGCGCGGCGCCTGGATCGCTTTGCGGCGGAAGCAGGGCGTGTTTTGCCGGTCTTGCTTGAATTCAACGTCGGCGGCGAAGAGAGCAAGGCAGGCTGGCAAGCGTCGAATGAATCACAATGGGAGGCATTGTTCCCGGAGATTTCATCTATTTTAGACATGCCCAATCTGCGGGTGCAGGGGCTGATGACGATGCCCCCACTTGAAACAGACCCGGAGGATTCGCGCCGAGACTTTCAACGCCTTAGGGTGTTGCGTGACCGGCTCACTTCCCAATTTTCTCAAACAGATTGGCATGAGCTCTCGATGGGTACGAGCGCAGATTATCCAATTGCCGTGGAAGAAGGCGCAACCCTGGTCCGAGTCGGAACCGCAATCGTTGGTGCACGCAAATATAGCCAATCTGGCTAGCTGGAGGTGGAAGCGTGATTGAGATCCTGGCACTTTTCATTCGAGCTATTTCTCAATTGTTGGTATTGTTGGTTATTGTTTCAGTAATTCTCTCTTATTTTCTGGACCCCTATCATCCCATCCGGCGCAGTATTGATAGTATAGTGGAACCGTTGCTGGCTCCCATTCGACGCATCGTGCCGAACATCGGTTTTCTGGATCTCAGCCCGTTGATTCTGATCATCCTGCTCCAGCTCCTTTCCAATATCATTGTGAGTTTTCTGCTGACGTTGAGGTGAGACATGTCTGATCGCAAATTCAATTTACACGATGGAAAAAAGGGATCTGCTCTGGCGGTGCGTGTGACACCGCGTGCCAGCCGCAACGAGATTGTTGAGCTGCTCGACGACGGGACGGTCAAGGTGCGCATTGCTGCGCCACCTTCCGATAATGAGGCAAATGAAACCCTGATCGAATTTCTGGCAGATGTCCTGGGTGTGCCCAAGTCTCGTCTCGACATCGTCGCCGGTGTCACAGGTCGCGATAAGCTGATCGCAGTGGTGGACATGGACGCTGAGACCGCGCACCAGCGCATCCTGGCACATGTGGGATAGTAGACCTTTTTATAGTAACAGTCACCCCCTAGGAATCTCCTAAAAGGTGACTGTCACTTTTTTGTTAACCAGTGGGGCTATATAAAGTTCGGTAGGTACTGAAGATCTCGTAAATGAACCGGATGTAATTGCGCGTCTCTTCGAATCGGATGACCTCCAGCAATAGGTCTGGGTCGTTGCCTGCTAAATCTCTCCAGGCGATCGCATTGCCGGGTCCGGCATTGTA
Organism: Anaerolineales bacterium; assembly: GCA_035699125.1. Lineage (GTDB taxonomy): Bacteria > Chloroflexota > Anaerolineae > Anaerolineales > Villigracilaceae > Defluviilinea. The sequence continues at coordinate 35,135 of DASSBC010000013.1, read as the reverse complement.
GGCGGCTAAGGCGGCATACCAGTTGCCGTTCAAAAGATCCCGGTTCTCGCTCAAATAATACGATCCGAAGCGAACACTGACAATTGGACGGTACAGGTCTGTCTGCTTATAAGCTGGCGGCCAACTTAATTCCGTGGCAATCTGTTGCGCCGTATCGGGAATAATCTGCATCAAACCATGTGCGCCAGCCGTCGAGCTGACGAATCCCTCGAAGAGACTTTCCTGCCGGATGAGGCTGAACATAAACAGAGGATCCATCCCGTAGCGTTGCGCTTCGGTAATGATGAGATCGTGGTAATACAACCCGTAGCGAAGATGGTTGAAGTAGTCGGGCGCAGTTAGAGAAGCAGACTGGCTGTCCAAACCTGCCAGGGTCAATACTTCGCGCGCCGCGAAAATGGCGGAACGGTATAAGCCAATTTCCAGTAAATGGTTGGCAAGCCGAAAGCTGGAAACGGCATCTGTGGCAATCGACTCTCGCAGCGACTCGAATTCGAGCCGGGCTTCATCGTACATGCCCAGTTCCCACAATTCCGTGCCGCGCACAAATCTTGGGTCATGGGCAAGGGCGCCGGGACCGCTCAGATCCGTCTCCGGCGGCAAGCCGAACCTGACACGCAGCCAGGCTTCAGCGTCCTTGCGTTCCTGGGCGAGATCGGGATCTAAGTCGACAGACGGCGGTGTTTCAAAGGGCAGGCGGCCCATAAGCGTGTCACGAGCGCGCAGACTGTAATAGCCCCCCGGATCCACGGCTTGCCCCTGCTGCCAGGACGTTTGTGCCGCGGCGGCGTCCCCAAGTTGTTGCTGGGTCTTGCCGATCCATAGATAGGCGCGGGCTTTATCTTCCGGTTGATGGGAAAGTAGCAATCCCCGCTGGAACGTGGTTAAGGCTCCCGCATGATCGCCCAGCCTGAAGCGCGTGACGCCTGCCAAAAAGAGAGCATCAGGGACGTGCTCACTGGAAGAATACTCATCTGCGATCCGTTCCCAGGTGTTGGCAGCCTGTTCCAAGCTGCCAGCGCGCTCCATCACGCGCCCGGCACTCATCAAAAAGTCTGGCGCATCAGGCGAGGCAGGGTAAGCAGCTACAAAGTCCAGGAACGTCTGAAGCCCGGCTTGGTAATTCCCCAGTCCAGCCCATTGGAGAAAGCCCTTCTCCTCCCAGGCTTCCACCGCGCGTGGATGGTCAGGAGTCGTTGTAAGGAAGTAATTAAACTCATCGATCGCTTCCTGCGTGCGCTGGAGGTCGCGCAGCGTCAATGCACGATAGTAATGCGCTGTTCCATCGTTAATCGGGTTTGCGTCGATATAACGGTCGAAAGCGACCAGCGCCACATCATACTGGTCTGCGTAATAATCCACGAGGCCGCGGTCGAGGTCGTCCACTTCAATTCCCGCGTCGATCAGCGCGACGAGCGACAGGTAGGAATAATACGATAATGGATAATTCTCGACTGCATGCATATAACGCGTCTGGGCTTGCTCAATCTGACCGAGCTCGGTGTGAGCGTTCCCTGCGTAATAATCCATCTGCGCTTTGACGTAATCGTTTGTAGAGGCGGCGGAAATCTGGTCGTAAAGGGTCAAGGCGCCGGCGTAATCACCGAATGCAGCGCGGGATTCGGCAACTTTGATTTGCAAGTCCAGGCCATCGTCCAGGCGCGCAGCAGACAGCGCGGCATTGTATGCGTTCTGCGCGCCAGTGAAGTCGCCGGCTTCGTAGAGTGCATCGCCTCGATATTCTTGCACGTATCCATCCAGCACGCCCGGCACACGCGTGCTATAGGTCTGGTAGGCATCGGCGGCTTGTTGGTATTGTTCCAGTCCCTCGTAGGCGAGTCCCATCAGGAATGGCGCACGCGCCGAATAGGTTGAGTCAGGGTAGCTGTTGACGAGGTTGTCGAACGAGTGAAGCGCTTCTTGGTAGCGGCTATCAGCAAGCTCGGTCCGCCCTATGCCCCATAGCGCTGCGGCTTTGATGGCTTCGTCTGTTGTGTCATTGAATGCCGCCATGTATTGTTCGCGTGCCAGGTCAAAATCCCCGTAGAACAACGCCTCATCGCCCGTATCGATCCGTACCACTGGCTCCATGGTCGGCAGGGGCGTGGGCGAAGGAAGTGGAGTGGGAGTGGGCGGTGGTCCCTGGGTAATTGTCGGTGCAGCAGTGGAGATGGGTAGAGGCACAGAGATGGGAAGGTTCTGGCAGGCAGAAACCGCGAGCACCAAGCCCAGCCAGGCTGATTTTTTCAGGAAATTCATACAAACCTTATAACGGATGAAATGAGGCGTGTCAACGAGTCTATTTATCTAACTCTCAGGAAAGGACAGTTACGGTCATTCCGAGCTGCAGACTGCCCTCGTTTAGCGGAATCGCGTTCTGCCCGAAGATGGCTCCGAGCTTCTGTTTGCGGTATTTGCCCAGCGTTTTGAGTGGTTCTTTGCTTCGTTCGAGCGTTTCTTTGTCGATGGTCGTAACCTCGCAGCGGGCGCACGGCTTTACCACTGCTAATTCAACGTCTCCGATCCTGATTCTGTTCCAGGTATCTTCCTCAAACGGAATACAGCCTTTTACCACGAGATTCGGGCGAAAACGATTCATCGGCACGGTCGATTCCAGGCGCGAATTCAAGTCCTGTAAGCTTTCCTCAGTCGTGAGTAATATCGGATAGCCATCAGCAAAGCCCGTGTGGTCACCCGGGCTGACAGCGTACTGCTCGTTGACGAGACGCTTATATCCATCTGCAAAATGTACCAGCCGGACGGACGTCCCCAGCCAATCGGAAAACCACTCCGCGGCTTCCTCGCCCTGATCGATCGCATGGACGCCTTTACTTTTCCAGACATTGACCAGCCAGGGCGTGCCCGAGCTTTGGATTCCGATTTGAAGTGAATCATAATCCGGCGCGGATAGTTCTAGCGTGCCGTCCTGCAATTTTGGCGTGACCAACGCCAGGCGCGGATGTTCGCGCTGTGTCAGAAATTCGCCTTCGGGGGTCACGACCATCATCCGCCGGTCATGTTCCAACCCCATGCGCTCGACACAAGCCCGTTCGACTTCGAAGCCGCGGCAGGCTTTGATGGGGTAGTAGGTGAGACTCGATACAGTGATCAATGTAAGTTCTCGTAAATGAGTTGGGAAATCTTTGCCATACAGGCGTGAGCATCCGCTGGTTTATCTTCCGCAAACCCACGCGTCATAATGGAAATGACATACGGCTCGCGGTCTTCTGGGTAAACAATCCCTGTGTCGTGATAGACATTACCCGTCCAGCCTGTCTTATGCGCGACTTTTACCAGGTTGGGGAGCAGTGCAGGAATGCTCTCATTGAATTCCTGCCCGAGCAGGATCTCGATCATTTTCTCGGAGGCTCCCTCGGAGACAATCTTTTTCTTTGCGATCAGCTCCATCGTCTGCGTGAGACCGCGCGCGGTCGCGCTGTTGTTCATCCCTAATCGGAACGCTGCGTTATCTTCGATCCCACGAATGAATTTCACGCCCTCGATGCCAAGCGCCTGGATGAAATCGTTCACATTTTCTGCGCCGATTTTTTCCAGCAGAATGTTCGTGGCAAGATTACTGCTGCGCACAATCATCAAGCGTGTCAACTCAGAGATCTTTTCGGTTCCTCCAAGGCGCGGATACAGCGTCTGTTCGGCGTCATCGTTTACGTTGAGCGAGAACTTGCTCCCATCTGCAATGCTGGTAAAAGAATTGATGATGGGAAGGCGATCTTGCAGCGTGAATTGTCCCTGCTCCGCCTGGCGGAACACTTCCATCATCACATGTACTTTGATGGTGCTGGCAGGGTGGTAGGCTTCGTCTGGGTTGATCAGGATTTCCTCCCCCGATTCGAAATCATGTACTGCTACGGAAATTGTCTTATTGGCTTGCTTGTGGATAAATGCGTCGAGTTCGGTCACGGGCGCAATTGTATCAAATCATAGTGGAGTGGGCTGGATCAGTCCCATGGATATCGGCGATGACATAGGAAGCCATGCATTATTGCCGTTGCACAGAAAATAAATAACATGTCACTCTGAGAGAGTGGCAGCTTGCTGCTACCACCGAAGAGTCCCTTCTCACGATCACAGAGGCTCTTCGCTCCGCTCAAAATGACATGTTGGCGCTACTGTCCGATGCGAGTATTTTACGTTCTTCTTACTATTCTTCTTTTGCATCTTCCCGATATTTGAAGGAGACCCTTACTTTGGCACGGTAGGTGACGACCTTTCCCTCTTCCAGCAGCATATCCAGTTCCCTGACCTCTGCCACGCGCAGGTCATCCAGAGTCTGTGCGGCGCGCTCCACTGCCGCGGCAGCTGCTCGTTCCCAGGATTCGGTGCTCGTGCCGATCAACGTAATCACTTTATAAACACTGTCTGCCATTTTTTGCTCCTTTTCTACCCGCACGCTGCAAAACTTCCTCGAAAGAAGTGTGCAGGATTCGTAGGTTGTCTATAACCACTATACAATATTTTGAAGGGCAATACAACTCTTTTTATGGATGCTTAGGCGACCGTCTTCAACGGCACGCAGAGCTTGCTGCTATGCCATCCAAAATTTGGTATATTTAGCCCACTTTACTTCCTGTGAGACTTCAATGAACTTCGTTTTCCTGTCCCCTCACTTTCCACCGAATTACTTCCGTTTCGCCGTGTCACTCAAGAATCATGGAGTCAACGTCCTAGGGCTGGCGGACGAGAGCTATGAATCACTGCGCCCCGAGTTGAAATCTTCTCTCACCGAATATTTTCGCGTGGATGACATGCACAATTACGATGCGCTCCTGCGCGCGCTCGGCTACTTCACGCACCGTTACGGCAAACTTGACCGTCTCGACTCACACAACGAATACTGGCTGGAGACGGAAGCCCGCCTGCGTACGGATTTCAATATCACTGGAATTCGAACCGACCAAATCGGGAAGATTAAGCGCAAATCCCTCATGCGAGAAACGTTTATCAATGCGGGGATCAAAGTAGCACGCGGTGCGGTCGTGAAGTCTCTGGAAGAAGCGCAGGAATGGATCGGACAGACGGGTTATCCAGTAGTCGCGAAGCCAGATATCGGCGTCGGCGCGGCAGCGACCTATAAGATCCACAATCAGGATGAATTAAAGAAATTCTTCGAGACCAAGTCCCCGGTAGATTATCTTTTCGAAGAGTTTGTCAACGGGCAAATCATCACGTTCGATGGACTCACCAATCGGGAAGGGACACCTGTGTTCACGAATTCTCTGTTTTATAGCTCCGGCATTATGGAAACGGTTCTCAATGACGATCTCGTTTATTACTACACTTTGCGCGAGATTCCAGCGGATGTCGAAGAGTTGGGGCGCCGTACCCTCGAGGCATTCAACGTGTATGAGCGTTTCTTTCACTTCGAATATTTCCGTCTGCCCGAAACAGGTGAGCTCCTCGCTTTGGAAGTGAACATGCGTCCCCCCGGCGGGCTGACCACCGACATGTTTAACTACTCCTGCGACATCGACATCTACAACGCCTGGGCAAGTATTATTGCCGGAAAAGAGTTTCCCTATCCGGATTACAAGCGCAAGTATTATTGCGGATACGTCGGGCGCAAATTTAATCGTTCGTATACCCACAGCGATGAGGAGATTTTCTTTACCTTCAAAGACAAGATCCGGCACCATGAACCGATCAGTGGGGTGTTCAGCGCCGCGCTGGGGAACTACGGCTACCTGGTCCGCTCGCCCAATCTGGATGAAGTCCTTGCCATCGCAAAATTTATTCAGGAATAGCACTTATGCAAATTGAATATCACAAGTGGTTCAGTCCCAGCCTCGGGCATGACATGGAACTCAAAGTTTACGGCTATTTCGGTAAGCCGACGCTTGTGTTCCCCTCCCAGCAGGGACGCTTCCACGATTTTGAAGATTGGGGGATGACAAATACGCTATCGAGGTTTATCGAGTCCGGTCAGATCAAACTGTTTACAGTCGATAGCATCGACAGCCAATCCTGGGCGAATTTTGGCGCGCATCCCGCGGACCGGGCGCACCGTCATCAAGATTATGATCGTTATCTTGTGGAAGAAGTCATCCCGTTCATGCGCCAACACAGCGGGAACACGAATCAAAAATTCATGACGACAGGTGTCAGCATGGGTGGGTATCATGCTGCCAATGTTTTCTTTCGCCACCCAGATGTTTTTGACACCGTTATTGCTCTCAGTGCCTTATTCCGGCTTAATCATTTCATCGGCGATTACATGGATGATAACGTGTATTTCAACACGCCGCTAGCTTACCTGCCGAATATGAACGATCTCTGGTATCTCGATCAGTATCGTCAGAGCCAGATCATCATTGGTGTGGGGCAGGGCGCCTGGGAGGAGGAAATGCTGGAAGATGCGCACACTCTTAAGCATATCCTCGAACAGAAAGGGATTCCCCATTGGCTCGACATCTGGGGACACGATGTTAACCATGATTGGCCCTGGTGGCACAAGATGCTTCTCTATTTTCTAGATACACTGGAACTGCCTGCTTATAGCCCCGCTTAAGCGATCACATCGCAAACCACTCGAAACCCGGTAAACTCATCTGCCTCTGACTCGAAAACTTGGAGGCGTGAGGCACTCCTGCAGAGATCTGGCGGCTCGTGCCACGATCCGCCTCGCACTACGCGATAACGATTGTTCTTATCTTGATAAGAGTTGCTGTCTCTCGGTGAAGATGAATAATCGTCCAGCCAGTTGTCTGTACACCACTCCCACAGATTGCCATGTAAATCATGTAAGCCAAACGCGTTCGGTGGAAAGGTCCCGCCCTGCGTGGTGGTGTGGCGATAAAATCCGCGTGGCTCACCTCGAAAGGTATGTTCGCCGTTAAAGTTTGCCACATCAATCGTCAAGGTCTCACCGAAGCTAAAAGGGGTGACTGTCCCGGCGCGGCAGGCATATTCCCACTGCGTTTCACTGGGTAACTGGTAATGTCGCCCAGCCCTTTTGGAAAGTCGGTCACAAAACCTTCGGGCATCCTTCCAAGAAACCTGCTCTACAGGCAGGTCATCTCCTTTAAATCTGCATCGAGGCAACGATCCCATAACTGCTTTCCACTGCTCCTGTGTGGTCAGAAACCGACTCATCATAAAGGCTTTGATTGTGACCAGGTGTTGTGGCTGTTCATCAGGACTTGCTGCATGTCTAGGTGAGCCCATCTGAAAAACACCGGGAGGAATCAGAAGCATTTCCAGCGTCACGTGATTCCCCAGGTCTTCAAGGAAATACTCAGCCGTACAGCGAGTTCGTGCGATAATCTCACCCTGTTCGTTGAGGGTGGGGGCTTCGAATTCGATTGTTGGCAGGTTTTCAGAAGCGATCAATTTTTACTCTTCCTTAGAATCAACTTCGTCGCCCAGAGAGTCTTCAAATGTTTTTAGCAGCTCACGCGCCTTCCGCATTCCCTCTTTAGGGACGAAGATCTGGACAGGTGCAAATGGATTGGCGTATGCCGATTGTGAAAGAGAGTCCTGAATGAGTACAACATTGATTCCTTCTGACTTCAAAAAGCTTTCGATGATCTCAGCCTTCCATTGCCCCAATGCTTCCGTGAGTAAGGCATATTTCATTTCATCCATTCTGTGCTTCCTCTCTATACACGACTCTTACCATTGATCCCAATGTACGATTTGTTCCAGGGGTCTTCGTCCCCCTTTTTTCGGCGCGGCGGATAATTTCTCTTCGTCCAGCGGATACCCGAACGACAGCGCGACCCGCAAATGCCACTCCTGCGGGAAACCTAATATCTGGCGCGCTTTTTCTCCCTCGTAAATCGAAGCCGGGACTGAACCGATTCCCAATTCCCAGGCGGCAAGTTGCATGAACGCCGCGGCTTGCCCTGCGTCAAACATCGTCTGGAACTTTGCAGCGGGATCGGGTGTGAGAATCGCGACAGCCAACGCCGCGCCTGCCAGATGCCCCGCATACGTGCCGCATTTTGAGAGTCCCTCCAGAATAGATTTGTCGCGAATGGCAATGAAATGCCAAGCCTGCTCGTTCTTGGAGGATTGCGATCGTCGTCCCGCGTTCAAAATGGCACGAATGACATCATCCGGTAATGGCTTGTCCTGAAATTTACGGATTGCCCGTTTCGTTCGAATAGCTTCGGATACATTCATAGGGTCTCCCTATCCCTGGTTAGCCAGTTCTGAGCGAGGTGGACGCTCACTCTGCTTACTCATCTTATCTTCTTTGATTATATCTCTCCCCTCTCCTCTTTCCTGCGTTCCTCTCCGAGTATAATTCCCTCAATGGATGAACCACTCCGCTTCAAACCATTTGGTCTCACCTCCCTCTTGCTGATGATCGTTGGCTGGGGTGGACTTTATCTCCTCATAAACAGAACCCTTCCCTACGTCTGGCCACGCTGGGGGTTTTTCTTCCTGGTCTTGATGGCATTGACCGGCAGCGTCCTGCCTATTGTTTATTTTTTCCATCGCCGCTTTCCAGGGGAAAAACCGGCAGAGGCAAATGTGATTGTCCGTCAGGCGTTATGGTTCGGCGTATATGGCGCTACGCTTGCCTGGCTGCAGCTTGGCCGGCTCGTCACCATCTATATCATTCTCGGACTCGCCGGCGGGTTGGCTGCTATTGAATACTTCACGCGCCTGCGAGAGAAATCGCACTGGAAACCACCCCTACCTTCCGATGACCAGTCTCCGTGACCTGCCCTCCATCGAACACCTCTTACAGCTCTCTACCCATCTGATTTACGAATACGGTCGTCCGCTGACGTTGGACGCTCTGCGATCCACGCTGGATGAAGTGCGCTTACGGTTCAGAACAAAACCTGAGGATGAATTACCTTCCACGGACGTGATCCTAGCCCAGACGGAATCGCATCTCGCTGCATGGACAGTTTCGACTCTACGCCCCGTGATCAATGCAACCGGGGTGATTCTCCATACGAATTTAGGGCGGGCTCCATTATCGAAAGCCGCGCTGACGGCAATGAAGGAAGCAGCGGAGAATTATTCCACTCTTGAGTATGACCTGGCGAAGGGTCAGCGTGGTTCCCGGCTGGTTCACGCCGAATCCATTTTGCAAAGACTCACCGGTGCAGAGGCAGCGGTTGTTGTGAATAATAATGCATCGGCAGTTCTATTAGTTCTCTCGGCGCTTGCAAATAGAAAGCGTGTTGTCATTTCCCGTACGCAACTTGTCGAGATTGGCGGCGGATTCCGCCTCCCAGACGTAATGAAGCAGTCGGGCGCGAAACTCGTGGAGATCGGGGCGACCAATAAAGTTCGTTTATCCGATTACCAGGAAGCTTTGGAAGGACCTGCTGCATTGGTGATGCGCGCCCACCGTAGTAATTTCAAGATCGTGGGTTTTACGGAGGAGCCTGCACTTCGAGAGATTGTAGGCGTGGCCCATCAAATGAGTATTCCAGTGGTGGATGATCTCGGTTCAGGTACCCTCCTGGATACCGCGAAGTATGGATTGGCACATGAGCCGACCGTACAGGAATCACTTGCCGCTGGTGTGGACGTAGTCTGCTTCTCTGGAGATAAACTCCTTGGCGGACCACAGGCAGGAATCATCGTTGGCAGAAAAGACCTGATCGACAAGATCAAAAAACATCCTCTGGCGCGCGCTGTCCGTGCCGATAAGATTTGTCTTGCAGCGCTGACTGCTACCCTTCTTCACTATCTCAAAGAGGAAGCAGAACGTGAAATCCCAGTCTGGAGGATGATCTCATTGACGACCGAACAGATCAGGGTCCGTGCGGATGTATGGCGAGAGTCCATCGGGCAAGGTGAGGTCATTGCGTCGGAGTCTGCTGTTGGGGGAGGCAGTTTGCCAGAGGAATGTTTGTCCACGTTTGTACTGGCGTTGCGCGTTAAGTCACCGGAAACATTTTCGAAAAGACTTCGGGATGCCAATCTACCGGTTATTGCCCGTATGGAAAACGGCAGAGTATTACTGGACCCGCGCACGGTGTTGGATGATGAAGCCTTGTTGCACACATTGAAGCAGGTACTTCATGATTACTGTTGAAACTCCGATCACAGACCCAAAGAAACCACCTAGGCTGATATTCCCTGATTATTGCGTGCATTGTGGCAAGCCAAAGGTGAAGTCCTGGCTCATCAAGCTCAACACCGGAGCGCAAAAACGAGGACAGTTGGTCCAACTGGGGATGGATGTACCTTTGTGCGCGGATTGTGTAGCGAAAGAAAATAAGATCGGTAATGTCACATGGATACCGTTTTTTATTACAGGCTTACTGGCATGTGTCATCGTATTTATTCCGGTGTGGCTGCTCACCCCGGAGGGACCTACACTTCAAACCCTTGAATTTCCCTACGTGCTTGGCGCATTCGTCGGTATGATTGCAGGTATACTTGTTGGCACCTTGGTAGAATTCGGATTGAAAATACTCTTCGCTCCCACATATGGAAGCTTGATTCTCAAACGTCCGTTGACTATCTTCTCGGTCTTCAATGACTCAGAAGATATCATCGGTTTATCCATACGGTTTGCAAATCAAAAGAAACTATTGAAATTGAGTTTTGAGAACGATGATATTGCGCGGGAATTCATCGCGCTGAATCCACAGGAGAGTGAATGAAATCTGATCTTGATGCTCTTATGCATGCCCGGGGCCTGGACGCGATTCTAATATTCGGCGATGCGGAACACAACCCTCCCATGTATTATTTTGTCGGCGGCGGGCATGTGAGCAATGCGCTGCTGATCAAAAAAACTGGCAAAGACCCTATTCTCTTTTATAACGATATGGAACGCGACGAGGCCGCGAAGAGTGGATTGAAGACTGTTTCGTGGAGTGAGTTTCCGATAGCAGAATTTGAAAAGCAGTCGAACGGTGATCAGCATGTAGCACATGCTCTACGCTACAAAAAGATTCTCGAAGAGTATGGACTCTCCCGCGGTCGTGTGGCTGTTTATGGCAAAGTCGAATTTTCATCGCTTTTTGGTGCGATGATGAAACTGGCGCAGTTAATGCCGGACGTGGATTTCGATGGCGGCGCAGCGGGCAATTCCGTCCTCTTATATGCTCAGGAGACAAAAGACGATGTGGAAGTAGCGCGCATCCGCCAAATGGGCGCCGTGACCACTACAGTTGTAAAGCTCGTGCAGGACTATCTCACATCCTGTGAGGTACGGGAAGACGAAGTCTTGTTGAAGGAAGATGGAAGTCCGCTCACCATTGGTGATGTGAAAGGCAAAATCGCACTCTGGCTCGCCGAGCGCGGCGCGGTGAACGTGGACGGATTGATCTTTGCCATCGGGCGTGATGCGGGAGTTCCACATTCTGTGGGCGATCCTCAGGATCTCATTACACTCGGCAAGACCATCGTCTTTGACATTTTCCCTGCCGAGGCGGGCGGTGGATATTTTTATGATTTCACGCGTACGTGGAGCCTAGGCTATGCTACCCCGGAAGTACAGGCACTCTATGATCAGGTACAGGAAATTTACAACAAAGTGATTGAGAACCTGGATTTAAACGCATTGTTCATTGAGTACCAGCGCATGACATGTGAGTATTTCGAGTCCAAGGGACACAAGACGCAGTTGAGCACAACTACGCCGTTGGATGGATATGTCCATTCTTTGGGGCATGGCGTTGGCTTGAACATCCATGAGCGCCCCTGGGCACGATTAACCTCCACCCCCGATAACATTCTCAAACCTGGTGTGGTAGTGACCATTGAACCGGGTCTGTACTACCCTGACAAAGGAATGGGATTTCGGATCGAAGATACCTACTGGGTCCGCCCCGATGGCAAGATAGAGATCCTGGCGGAATACCCGTATGATTTCGTATTGCCGATGAAGAAATGGAAGCAAGAGTGACTATATCCTTGCGGAAGCGTTTGCTGTGCTCGCAATGACATTTGAATAGTATGAATACTCTAAAACCCGCGCGAATTCTCGCGATTGAAACGTCCTGTGACGAGACTGCCTGCGCTATTCTGGAAAATGGACGGGAGCTTCTCTCCTCGATCGTTGCCTCCCAGATGGATATCCATGCGCGATATGGGGGGGTGTTTCCTGAAGTTGCCTCGCGCCAGCATGTGTTGAGCATTATTCCGGTGGTCGAGCAAACACTCGACCAATCGAACCTCACATTGAAGGACATCGATGCGGTTGCTGTTACTCGCGGGCCAGGCTTGGCAGGTTCATTGGTCGTCGGCATGAACATGGCAAAGGGCATCGCCCTGGGAATGAACTTGCCGATCATCGGCGTCAATCATTTGGAAGGGCATATTTATTCTTCATGGATCTACAATGCCGGAGAGAGTGTGCCTGCAGAACCCCAATTTCCGCTGATGGCGCTCCTTGTCTCAGGCGGGCACACGGAGCTTAACCTGATGACAGATCACCTGACGTATGCACGTCTCGGCTCCACACTGGACGATGCGGCGGGTGAAGCCTTCGACAAAGTCGCGCGGCTCCTGGATCTCCCGTATCCAGGCGGGCCCTCGGTGCAGCGTGCCGCGGAGCACGGCGATTACACCCGTTTTAAGTTCCCTCGTGCAAAACTTGACCATCCCTATGATTTTTCCTTTAGCGGACTTAAGACTGCGGTGTTATACGAGGTCAATGATCTGAAGAAACGTCAGACAGCGCTTCCCGTGGAAGATCTGGCTGCATCCTTCCAGGCAGCGGTGGTGGATGTATTATTCAGTAAAACAATGCAGGCAGCGCGCGATCATGATGCAAAAGAGATTCTGGTAGCAGGCGGCGTCTCTGCCAACCGCGCTCTCCGGGAAGCCTTTCAATCGCAAAGTGAGTTTAAGGTGCATATCCCACCCTTTTCCCTGTGCACAGATAACGCCGCGATGATCGCGGCGGCGGGATATTACCGCTATGCCTTCGGGCATGTTTCTGACCTGGCGATGGATATCCAACCAACGTGGCCGTTGTCTTAAGGTAAACAAGTCCACACGAAAACAGGCATATAGATTCTTTCCAGCTCTGTGTGCTGCCCTCTTAAAAACCCAAACCGCCCTTGGCTTGCCCGAGCCGTAGGCGGTTTGCAAAGGAGAATGCATCCTTCATTATAGCCAGGGACTTTAAGAGAACCTGAACTCAACCTGAAAGCAAACTAAGAGTTTCTGCTTTCTTCATTTCGCTTTTCAAATGGGGGAAAGTTGGGATGGGGCGCTAGGGCAGAAAGCAGTTCTTCCAGGCGAATGGGTCCCTCCCTTAAGATCTTTAGCTCCTGTGTCGTGCAATCCACCAGTGTAGAGGGAACGCCTCCGGAGGTTGGTCCTCCATCGAGAATCAGAGGGATTCTGCCTATCAGTTGCTCATAAACTTCCTCGGCGCTGACCGGGCTCTGCGCACCCGACATGTTGGCGGAAGTTACAGCCAAAGGCCCTGCGAGACGCAGCAGGCTGCGTGCCACTTCATGGTCCGGTACGCGCACACCCACCGTGGAAGTGGCCGAGACCGATGCGGGCAGGTCAGGGCGCTTTGGGACTAGAATCGTCAGCGGCCCGGGCCAGAAGTGCGATGCAAGCTGGAGCGCAACCTCGGGAATATTCATTCCCACCTTGTCCAGCTCCTGCGTGTCGCTGATCAAAATTGGGATTGCTTTTTCAACTGGTCTGTCCTTCGCTATGTAAATAGACTCGATCGCTGGCCCATCAAATGCCAGGGCACCCACGCCATACACCGTGTCTGTGGGGAACGCCACAAGCCCGCCCGCGCTCAGTACATCGAGCGCGCTGCGAAGGGACTCCTCAGAAGAAGCAGCGAGAACTTCGGTTTGCATGGGACTAAGGGCAAATTTCCAACAGACGATCTCGTCCGGCGAAATCCTGATGTACATGGATGGTCGCTTCGGGAAAGAAATCCCGGGCGAGATCAGATACCTGGCTGCCGGTCGTCGATTCGATTTCAAGCAAAATCATCCCTTCGGAAGCAAGCCAGGCAGGAGCCACGCCCAGCAGCCGACGGATTAGTTGAAGTCCGTCCTTCCCTCCATCCAATGCCGGCGTGGGTTCACGTCCGAACACAGGGAGGTTGTGCAGCGTTTCGGTGGGAATATATGGGAGATTTGCAGTGATCAAATCGAAGCCAGATGCTTTCCACAGCGCTGTATGATGTTCTGGTAACAAGTCACACTGTACAAAGTCTATTTTGTGAAGGGCGTCAAATCTACTTGCGTTTCTGCGGGCAATTTGCAACGCGGGATGGGAAATATCAGTCGCCAGCACATGCACATCAGGAACGTGTAGCGCGATGGAGATCGCGATGGCCCCAGATCCGGTGCCTATGTCAGCCACGCTACTCCGCCGCGGGGATCCCTGGAGCCGGGCAATCGCCCGCTCGACCAGCAATTCGGTCTCCGGTCGCGGAATCAAGACATCGGGCGTCACCTCAAACTCCATGCCGAAAAATTCCCAGTGCCCGAGCACATAAGGAAACGACTCGCCGCGTTCCAAACGCCTGAGCGAGTCATCGAGCTGTTTCAGTTGTTCCGTGGTAAGTGTTAGCTCAGGATGCGCCATCACCCAGGTTCGCGGTTTATGCACGATCTGTGCAAGGAGGACTGAAGCGTCCAGGGCGGGCGTGTCACTGAGCGGCGTTAGGCGATCTGTGACCTCCGAAAGAGCTGAAAAATGGACCATACGCACAGTGTTCAACCAGCCCGATCTGCTAAACAAATCGTGCCTGGGATGAACTCTACTCTTCTATCCCACTCGTGGCGAGACGCTCCGCTTCGTCGCGCGTGGAGAGTTCCTCGATAAATTCATCGATGCCGCCATCCATTACGGCCGGCAGGTTGTAGTTCGAAACCCCGATGCGATGGTCGGTGACGCGGTTTTGTGGGTAGTTGTATGTGCGAATCTTTTCCGAACGTTCCCCGGTTCCGACTTGTGAGCGCCGGTCCGACTCGATTTCGGCGCGGCGTTTTGCTTCTTCCATCTCGTAGAGACGTGCCCGCAGAATGCCCAAGGCGCGTTGTTTATTTTGCAACTGTGAGCGTTCATCCTGGCAGGTGACAACGATGCCTGTGGGCTTGTGATATAGGCGCACAGCCGTCGAGTTCTTTTGCACGTTTTGACCCCCCGCGCCGGAAGAGCGATACACTTCGACCTCGATGTCGGTGTCAGGAATATCAATTTCCACTTCGTCGACTTCTGCCATCACCGCGACGGTCGCTGTGGAGGTGTGGATACGTCCCTGTGCTTCGGTAGCGGGAACACGCTGAACGCGATGCACACCTGACTCATACTTCATCTTGGAGTAGACACCTTTGCCTTTGACTTCAAAGATCACTTCCTTATAGCCGCCTACGCCGATCGCGTTCTCCGACAGGATCTCAGTCTTCCAGCGCTTATCTTCCGCATAGCGCATGTACATACGGAACAAGTCCGCGGCGAAGATCGCGGCTTCGTCTCCGCCAGTGCCGGCACGGATTTCCACAATGACGTTCTTGTCATCGCGCGGATCTTTGGGAACAAGTAAACCTTTGATCTCCTTCTCGAGAGACTCGAGCTTGGGATTGAGTTCCGCAACATCTGTTTCTGCCAGCGCGCGCAGCTCCTCATCGGTTTCCGACTCGAGGATGGTTTTGGCTTCCTCCAGATTCTTGACGGTCTGCCGGTATTCCCGCGCCTTATCGATGATCGGCTCCAGATCGACGCGTTCCTTGTTAATTTCGTTGGCGCGTTGATAGTTGTTGCCTACTTCGAGCAGCTCATTTCCAAGTTGTTCGTAACGTTCTTCAATGCCTTTGAGTTTGTCGAGCATACATACCTTTTCGTGTGACGGGATCACCTCCCGCCTTACCTCGGCGAAATGAAGCGCAGCTGCCTGCTGCCGCGCAGCATAAAATTATACCAGTCCATCCAGAAGCAAGTCAGGAACCTGGGTAAGACTGGACACAAGCGGGAGTTTTTCGAGCATTCTTGAGAAGACTCAGCCAAACTTCGGGCATGGCATGGTTTGGAGCACAGTGCCAAAGGGAAAAAAAGCGCGGCTCTACCACCGCGCGCAGCGACTCCATCCCATACAAAATCTGCTAATACTGAGTCAGCGAAAGGAGCATCGAGAGAATTAGGAGGATGGAAAACACGATAAGGAAGATCTGCAGGAGACGATTGCGTCTCTGTGCCTGATTCTCACTCACTTTAGACTGCTTGATATTCTTGGACTTTTTATTTGCCATAACTCACGGGATACCTGCATGCTGATCCAGAACCGTTATCATTGCTCGTTCGATTTCATCGATCGTCGCCGGTTTCAAAATGAATGCGTCTGCGCCCAGCAAGAGCGCCTTATCGATCGTGACATCGGCGCTTTCCGAGGATAGCATGATGATGGGAAGGTTTTTCCATTCCGGGCGGCGGCGTAGAAATTCCAGCAGATCCAGCCCGGACACCTCCGGCATATTGATGTCCAAGAAAAGTACCTGGGGAGTCTTTCCGGTGAGCAATTTCTGTACCGCGGAACGAGCGTTAGGAAAGGAGACAACCTCGCAATTAAGCACTTGTAGCATGAGCCCAATCGCGCGACTCATTTCCTCGTCATCATCCACAATCCACACATTTCTCATTCCAGGTGTGCCTTGATCGATTGTGCTATGCCTTCCGGGACGACAGCGCGTAAATCCTCTACCGACGCATCCCTAATCTTATCCACAGAGCCGAAATGTTTCAAGAGGGCTTTTCGCCGTGTCGGTCCAACGCCTGGGATGGAGTCCAATTGCGATGCCATCCCGATCTTTTGACGCTTCTTTCGATGGGCAGTGATTCCGTAACGATGCGCCTCGTCACGGATACGTTGCACTAGATAAAGCGCCTGCGAATGACGGGGCAACAGCAACGATTCGGACCGGTGCGGGAAGAAGATCTCCTCGTGCTGTTTTGCCAGTCCCACGATCGGAATTTTATCGACCAGGTCGAACCTCTCGAGAACGCTTACCGCGCGTCCCAGTTGACCTTTGCCCCCATCGATGATGATTAGATCTGGCAGGAAGGAGAAAGATGCATCTGGTTTGGCGCCCGGTTCCGACTCTGTTTGTTGACCGCCGCGCCACCTGCGGAAGCGACGCGTGAGCATCTCTTCCATCGAGGCGAAATCATCGGGCGCGCCAACGACACTCTCGATATTGAATTTGCGATACAGCTTTTTATCCGGCACACCCTGTGTGAAGACAACCATCGCGCCTACGATGGCTGTACCCTGTGTATTGGAAATATCGTAACATTCAATGCGATTTGGCGGCGCCGGTAACTTCAACGCTTCCTGTAGTTCGGCGAGGGCTTGCTCCTGTTTGTGTGTGTCCGCCTGCCATTGGGCGCGTAAAGCCTGGAGGGTCTCTGTCGCATTCTCGGCTGCCATTTGCACGAGCTCCTTCGGCTGGCCCTCTTTCGGGACGAAGAACTCGACCTTTTCCCCGCCGCGCCTGGACCGCAGCCACTGGCTGATGATCTTTGCCTCTTCGATTTCCTGGGGCAGCATCACTTGCTGGGGAATTGTCGCCGCTTCGGTGTAGAACTGGGTGATGAATTGTTCCATCACCTCGGTATCGGCTTCGTCCTCGGTCCCTTCCAGGATGAAGTATTCCCGCCCAATCAGCTTGCCGCCGCGAATGAAGAAGATCTGCACACAGGCTTCGCCATTGCTGCGCGCCATGGCAAGCACATCTGAATCCAGGTAATCGGTGGCAAAGATGATTTTTTGGCGCTCGATAATCGATTGGATCGCTTTAAGCTGGTCTCGTAATGCAGCAGCCCGTTCGAAGCGCATTTCCTCAGAAGCCTTTTGCATATCGCTCTGAATCCGGGTGACGATGGCTTCGCTATGACCGCCGAGGAAATCCATCAGGTCTGAGATGGTCTGGCGATACTGCGTCTGGTTAACCACCCCGATGCAGGGGGCGGTACATAGCTTGATGTCGTAGTAAAGACACGCCCGTTTATCCATCCCGGTGATCTCGCGATCACAGGTCAGGTAGGGGAAAATACGCCGCAGCACATCCAACGTTTGGTAGACTGCCCAGGCAGACGTGTACGGACCGAAATAACGCGAGCCGTCCTCCACCATTTGCCGCGTGACTGTGACTTTGGGGAAAGGGTCAGCCCAATGGACTTTGATGTACGGGTAGCGTTTGTCATCTTTCAGACGGACGTTGTATTTGGGGCGGTGCTTCTTGATGAGGTTCATCTCGAGGATGAGCGCCTCCAGCTCCGACCCCACTACGATCCACTCAATATCTGCAATTTCGCGCACGAGCCGCCGCGTTTTCGCGTCGTGACTTGTATCCGCGTGAAAATATGAGCGAACCCGGTTTCGGATGCTGATCGCTTTGCCCACATAGATGATCTTCCCCTCAGCATTTTTCATCAGGTAACAGCCCGGCTTGGCGGGAAGAGTAGCAAGAATTCCTTGAAGCTTTTCTGAAATTTCCATGTCAGATAATTTTACTGCTAAGTAGAACGTTTGTGTTAGTTTCGCGTAAGCGCGCGTCCAGCCTACCCAGCTTCGTTTGCCATCCGTAGAACGTCGATGGTTTTTCTTCGTTTAACAGGTTGTAATTCCCTCTGTTTGGTGCAATAATAAAATAAACTCTTGGAGGTACTGATGAACGAACCAACCAACGCTCCCATGCTGCCGCCGCCATCTGGCGTTTCAGAGTGGGTCTCGGTTTGGAGGGAGGCCATTCTCCGTCCCAGCGACACGACGTTTGCAAGAATTGCCCAGATGCCAAACGCCAAGTCGACTACAGCATTTCTATGGGTATTTTTAGGATCACTGGTGGGTTCGCTCCTGGCATTACCAGCCCAGGGCGCGATGATGAGCCAGATGATGCGAGGCATGGGCTTGGAAGAACAGGGCTTTCCGTCTGCCGGTGGGGGAATCCTCACAGCGATTTGTGGCGCGCCGGTTGGGGCTGTGGTTGCCGTTGTGGTTTTCGCCATTCTGGTGGGTGTCGTACAGCTGCTGGCTCGAATGTTTGGAGGGCGTGGCACTTTCGATCAATTAGCGTATGCAATTGCAGCGATTATCACGCCGTTTTCTGTGGTCAGTGGGGTGCTCAGCCTGCTGTCAGCGATTCCTGTTCCCTTTATCGGTCTTTGTTTTGGGCTTCTGGGGTTCGCGGCGGGTATCTATGTTCTCGTACTCGAGGTGATGGCGGTTAAGGGAGTGAATCAGTTTGGGTGGGGGCAGGCGATTGGCTCCCTGCTGCTGCCCGTATTAGCCTTTGCTTGTTGCATCTCGGTCGTCGTTGGCGCTCTGCTTTCGGCGGTCTCTCCTCAGTTAATGGACATTTTCAATTCGATCATGACACCGATGCCATAAATCTCCTGATAAAAACAAAACCTCCTGTAGCAGCAGGAGGTTAATTATTTTCAGCAGTGGGTGGTATTGCGGTCGGTGGAAGCCTGTTTGTTCCAATGAAGATAGGAAAGTCTGCCATGTATCTCCCGATGTCATAAGCCTGGCCGGCACCACACTCGCCTTCAGCACTCTCGACCTGACCATTCTTGTTGGCATCCACACCCTTGGAAAGAGCCAGCCCTAACCGGGATAATTCATCAACGATGGGTTGCATCTCTGGACCAAACTCCATTTTCTCGAGCTGTAGCGCCAGTGGAAGAATCTGGTCCGTCCATTCTTTCATGTTCTGGATACAGATTTGCAGGTTACGATTTTGTTCGATGATATTCGCAGTAGTATCGGATGCTTCTGCCGCCGCTTGGGCTACCACAGCAGTCTGTTCAAAATAACCAGCTTGTGTTCCGTTAGGTAAGCTTCCATAGCCATTGGCAAAGGTATCCTCCGTGCCATCGCCATCGTAGTCTCGATAGAGTTCGCTCTGGTCACCAACGATCATATTGATCATTTCTTCGTTTCGTTTACGGAGTGTCGCCTCGTCTTCATTTGCAAGGGCTTCAACCATGCCAACATAATCCGACGCCGGATCACCATTTACCGCTGCTTCGACATAACTGCCGCTGTAGTAATAGAGTCCTGCGATCAGTGCAGCTTGGTCTGAGCCACCATCAAATGAAACATCTAACTTGCGAACATGTTCCAACGTCTGCGGGGGAAAGACGGACGAATAAACAACTTCTCCGACTGTTGGTGTGGAAGCTGGTGTGACATTTGAAGTAGTATTTTGCTCCCTTGTGATGCGAATTTCCTGTAAACCATTCAGCAGATTATTTCCATCGAGGTCTCTAAATTCCTTCGCTCGTAATGCGCCATTTGCGTCAAATCTGAGCGCTCCTATATCTCGGAACGATCCGTCCTCATAGACCAGCCACACCTCATAATGTTCGTTTTCCTGAGGCCGAGGCACCTCATTCAAGTCGAACGTTACCGTATCGAAATCATTGTTGGTAAAGTCGAAGCGCGCCCTTCCGACTGGGACATCCTGGGCGATTGCCTGTTGCCGCGTATTAACGGCAAAGTAAATCGCGAAAAGTACGAGCGCAGCAACGCCGATTTCGATACCGATGCGCAACCAATTCGGCCGTGATGATCCTGGTTTGGCTCTGGCTTCCTTCTCAGCTTCCTGGCGAATCAACTCTGCGATGTGGAGCGTGCCTGGCGAGACGGTCTGTCCGTTGAAAAGCGCCATGAAGTCATTTGCAAGTTCCCCTGCAGTTTCATAGCGATGCTTCGGGTTCTTTGCCAGCGCACGGTTGATCACCATCTGCAGTTCCGGCGATACTCCTTGGATAGGCGGCGGCGGCTCGTTGATGTGTTTCATCAACATACCAAATGTCGTATCTGCCTGGAAGGGGACGACGCCCGCGAGCATCTCATAGAGCATGATGCCCAATGCGTAAATATCGGTCCGTTTGTCCACTTTTTCGCCGCGCGCCTGTTCGGGACTCATATATGCCGGGGTCCCGCTCACAGAGCCAGCCGTCGTGTGCATGGTTGAATCGAGGAGGCGCACCAAGCCAAAGTCCGTCAGAATCGGCTCGACATCGGCGGGTAGAGGTTTGCCCAGTTCAACGACTTCCGATTGAGATCGCAAAAGAACGTTAGCAGGCTTGATATCGCGATGAACAATGCCTTTCAGGTGGGCATAATCCAAAGCGCTTGCCATGGATTGCAAGATCTGTGCCGCCATCCCAATGGGCAGGCGCTGCTTATCGTCATGTAATTTTTTCAGATAAGAGGCAAGGGAAGGTCCCGGGATGTATTCCATCACCAGATATGGCGACTCATCCACAACCGCATATTCGAGCATCTGTACGATATTTTGATGCCGTAGATTTTCAATGACTTCGGCTTCTCGCCGGAAACGGGCAAGCTGATCTGAGTCTCGTTCAAGCAAGCCTCTCATGACTTTCACGGCAACTCGCCCGAACGACTCATGCGTTCCAGTGTAGACTTCAGCCATACCCCCACGGGCTATCAGGTCGTTGATATGAACTTTACCGAGCGTTTTTCCTGCCCAGTCTGCCATATGTAAAATTATAACCGAGAATGAGGACGGGTATAATCCTGCTAAGTGGTTAATTGAGGTGAATGTGCCAAATGCAGTCGAGATTCAAATTGGAACGATATTGCAGGCGCGGGGGTTAAAACTCGTGCTGGCGGAATCCTGCACGGGCGGACTCGTGGGCAGCCGTATCACCGACGTGCCCGGCTCGTCGGAGTATTTTTTGGGAGGCGTGGTCGCTTATGCCTACGTGGCAAAAGTCGATCTGTTGGGGGTTTCTTGGGACACCTTGAACACCAGAGGCGCGGTGAGTCGCGAAACGGTGCTTGAGATGGCAAGAGGCGTCCGCCAGCGGATGAAAGCGGATCTCGCAGTCTCGGTCAGCGGGATCGCCGGTCCGGGCGGGGGAACGCCCGAGAAACCGGTCGGCACAACCTGGATCGGGCTGGCTGCGGAAGATAGGGAATGGGCGAAGATGTATCAGTTTTCCGAAGATCGCGAGGGGAACAAGGCTCTGGCTGCCGAGGCGGCTCTGAACCTACTCCTGGATTATCTGCAAGGCAACCTGACTTAACACAATCCCCTCCTGATATTTAGGAGGGGATTGTTCGTTTTGGAAACGATTGCATTATGTTTGTGCAAATGTATCGATGAGCAGCCTGAAGTTTCCACCAACGGGATACAGAATTGGACAGGTGCAGCCGCGTTTTTTGTACTCCTCTACTTTTGCTTTTGCCTCCTCTGGCGTCCCGGAGGCGGTAATACGATGGACCAGATCGTCGGGCACGAGGTGCTTCGCTGCATTGATTTGTTCCTTCGTGGCGGGCCATCCGAGGATCGCCTGGATTTCCTGGATGACATCCTGTGAAACCCCGGAGGCTTTGGCAATATGGGGTTGTTGGGCAAGATACTGGCAGAGCAATTCCTTTGTGTATTCGATTGCCGTGTCATGATCCTCATCGACGGAGCAAACAATCAGCTGGGGGCGATCGAACTCTTCTATCGTCCGACCGGACTTCTTCAGCCCTTTCTCCAATAGCTCCATTGCGTTGTCGTTATATTCGGGCGGCACACAATAATTCAGCACTACCCCGTCTGCGACCTCGCCCGTAAGCTCCATCATCTGATCGCCGGTCGCGCCGATCATGATCGGGACGTGACGCGGCTCGCGGCGCCCGTGGACCACATCCAATTCGATGCCGTCCACGTGGTGGAATTCTCCGTGAAATGTCACGCGTTCCATATTGAGCAACCGGCGCAGGACTTCCACGGTTTCGCGCATGGCGGTTAACTGCTTGCGGCGTTTAATGCCCACGTTGGTTGCCAGCGGGTCCCACCAGGCACCGATACCACAGATGATCCGATTCGGCGCCAGATCATCCAGCGTCAGGAAGGTAGCAGCCAGCAGACCGATATTGCGGGTCCAGTTATTGATCACGCCTGAGCCGACCTTAATTCGTTCGGTGACGGCGGCATAGGCAGCCATCGGGACGATGGCATCCCGCACGAGGCGCGATTCCGCCTGCCAGATCGCTTCAAATCCGTGCGCTTCTGCATAGCGCGCGTATTCCAATCCATCCCTGAGATCATGTGAGTCTTGCAAATATAGGGCTACTCGTTCCACGGCGACGATCCTCCATTCGTTGGATGATGAAGACTCATTCAGTTTTTCGAGCTGGGAAATTCTTAATTGTCATTATACCGTTTTTGCCTTAGAGGGCAGCCAGGCGTTTCCACATTTGGGGGGCTAGCTCTCTGGAACGCGCTGCGATCCGTTCTTCATCCAGCGATAGGATCTTTTTGCCCTGCATCAGGATCTTTCCGCGGCAGACCGTGGTATCGACGAGTGCATCTACGAGACCAAAGATGAGGTGTCCGAGGAAATTTGCTTCGTTGAGTTCGGTGGGCGGCTGGTAATCCAGGATTGCCAGGTCTGCGGGACGGTCTTCCGCGAGCTCCCCCAGCTGAATGCCAAACTGACGTTCCGCAATCGCGGCATTGTTCTCCAAAAGGAGCTTCGGCGCTTCGAGGAATGCCACGCGTGGATCGCTGTTGGCAAGCCGATGTAATAGATAGGCACACCGCATCTGTGACAGCATATCGGACGACATGCCGTCGCTGCCCAGTCCGACCAGGATGTTCCGCTTCAAGAGATCGAATAACCGGGTGACACCCACTGCGTTGTTCATATTCGATTCGGGGTTATGGACGATGCCGGTTTTTGTCGCCGCGATCAGGTCCATCTCTTCATCGTTGATATGAATGCAATGAATAAATAGAGACTTTGATCCAGTCACGCCCAGCTTCTCCAGGCGATGGACGACAGGCATTCCGTATTTGTTGCGCGAATCCTCTTCATCCGCACGATCCTCTGCCACATGGATGTGACAGCCCACACCCGCATCCTGTGCAATTCCGACGCACGTCTCCAATGTTTTGTCGGAGAGCGTGAAAGATGCATGCAGCCCCATCATTGCCGCGATCTGCCCATCGCCTTTGCCGATCTTATTGATGAAGCGCTCGTTCTCCTGAATCCCATCACCGGTCACATTCCGGTCGGACACCTCATAGCACAACGACGCACGGAGTCCAGCCTGGCGAACTGCGGTTTCGAGCAGATCGAGTGACCCATCGGGCGCGCCGGGAGAGGCATGGTGATCAATTACAGTCGTCGTCCCGTTGCGGATGCACTCGATCAGCGGGATTTGCGCGGAAAGCGTAATGTCTTCGTCTAGTAAAGCTCGGTCTACTTTCCACCATAAACGCTCCAGGATTTCCACAAAGTTAGAAGCCGGCTCGCCGGGGATTGCCATGCCGCGCGCCATAGTAGAGTAGAAGTGATGGTGGGCGCAGATAAACCCGGGCAGGATGACTTTGCCTGAACAGTCGACAGCTTCTGCATCTGGAAAATGCTTTTGCAATTCTGTCGCATTACCCACCCGGGCAATGCTCTCTCCTTCGATTACAACGGAGCCGTTCCAAATGACCTGATTGTTCTGACCCAGTGTTACGACGATCCCATTTTCAAACCTTGTTGCCATCTTTTGTCCTTTCGCGTTGCCATTCTTGTTCCAAGAATATAAACGCAATCACGAGCCTTCGCAAGGTGATGTCCACAAGAAAAATAGCTCCCTATGGAATATTTATCCACAGAGAGTTGTGACGGCTTCGGTATAAAGGTTTCTCAGGGAGTTCTCACTAACTCGAACTTGCGCACAAGTTCGAGGTCCTCAGGCAGATCAAGGTCTAATCCCAGCGTGGGCAGGTTGACGATCTCGACTCTTGCTCCAGCCTCTTGCGCGCGCTGGCAATGGCTTTGAAAAGAATTCTCGCCAAAATCATATTCGATCAAGCCTGCCGGGGAAACCAATAAGGCGTTTGTGCCAGTCCCATGCCGGTCTGGTGCGATGACCACTGTCGGTGCTTCCCCGGCACGTTCGATCAGCGTAAGCACGTCTTCACGTGTGACTAAGGGAAGATCGGCTGGCAAGATGAGAACGCCGCGTGTAGCGTACACCTGTGCAATGACCGTGGCGCGTTTGAGAGCGGTATTCAACCCCGGTTGACCGTCCTCGCGGACGGTGCGCGCTCCATACTGTCTTGCAATTGCCAGCACCTGCGGATCGCGGCTGATTACCAGGACTTCTTCTACCTCCCTCACTTCCGCAAATGTTTTTAATGTGTTTTGTAAAAGCGAGCGGTTAAGCTCTGTCCGCTCATCTTCCGAGAGGGCGCTGGCGAGACGAGACTTGCCGCGCCGAAGAGGTTTTACAGGAACGATTGCCCAGAGTGTCATAGGTTGGCTTCCATGAATGTTAGAACGTCGACTGCCAAATGTTTTCTATCATCAAGACTATGCATCAGCGTATTTGTTACAAGCGTACGCATATTTGATCTCCTGATTTCACCTTCCAAATGGCTATCCAGCGTATCGAACACAAATCCGGTAATTCGATCGCAGTAATGCATGGCAACAGCCAGCGCAGAGGGCTCAATACCCAATTCCTGATACATCTTTGCTGCCGGACCTTTGACCGTTTTCCCGCCAATGATGGGAGAGATGGCGATGACGGGTTTCTCTATAGTTTTGACGACATGAAGGATGGGATCAATACTTACCCAGGGATTCGACGGGCAGATGATGACCGCGTCGGCAGATTGGAGCGCCTCACCTACACCCGGTGCAGGCTCTGCCACGTCCATCCCTTCAAAGCGAAACCCCCGCACATGCGGCTCACAGCGAAGATGCACGAAGTATTCCTGAAATGCCAGGTCGCCTTCGTCTGTTTCGACAATTGTCCGCACAGGCTGGTCGGACATCGGCAGGATGGTCGGCTCGACATCCCAGGCGTTGCAAAAGTCTTGCGTGATCTGTGATAGCGTCTGCCCATCTTTCAAGCGCCTCGTCCGTTCCAGGTGTGTCCCCAGGTCCCGATCGCCCAGGCGGAACCAGCCAGGTCCACCAAGTTTTGCGGCATTTTCGATGACATTCCATGTCTCTGGCACTCGCCCCCAACCTGTTTCCGGATTTGCCATTCCCGCCAGGGTATAGCAAACCGTGTCCAGATCCGGGCAGATATATAAGCCGTAATGCTCGAAGTCATCGCCAGTGTTGACGATGACCGTGAGATCTTCAGGAGGGAGAATTTGGGCGAGTCCGTGGGCAAACTTCGCGCCGCCGACGCCGCCTGCGAGAGCTACGATTTGCACCTTTTATTGCTCCTTCCGCCGTCTTCGGCGGCAATTCTTATGAGGTGTGCCGGGGACGGCGCACAGAGTGTTCATAGAAACAATGAAATGCTTTCCACGCTTTTTCTTTCCCGGGCTTCAGGAATTTGCGAAGGATAGCCAATAAAAAACATCCCTTGCGGTTCCCATGATTCTGGCAATCTTAGAGTCTTCTGGATGGTTTCTTGTGCAAAGAGGGGCCAGCACGCCCAGACTCCCCCCAAACCCTCCGCGTGTGCCGCGAGCAATAACTGCAATCCTGCCACCGCAACGGATTGCGTTGCCATCATTCGTTCGGCTTGCTGGCGTTTTTCGTCAGGGTATGAATCCATGTCGCTCATATCGAGACATAGAAGGATCGCCACAGGAGCCGTGGTAATACGGTCTTTAGAGCGCTTGATCTGTGCCTGGATTTTTTCCGGAGCGACATCATCGTGAAGCAGGTCACGTGCGAAGTCTTCAGCCATAGCGTCTGCAAGGCGAGCTTTGGCGGACAAATCCGTCACGACGACAAACCTCCAGGGCTGGCGGTTGTGAGCGGAGGGCGCATATGTAGCCGTAGAGAGAATGCTCTGTATAACGGAATCCAGCACGGGCTCTGGTTTGAAGCGACGGACTGAGCGGCGGGTCCGTAAGAAGTTGTGAAGTTCAGTCGTAGTGTAGGTCAAAGTGGAGTGGTTTGATCCTGTAGATGATCCGCCGTTGCCCCTCTCGATACTTCCATGGCTTGCCATAATATTTGAGCGAAAGCCGGTTGATGTGCTCATCTGCACCTTCTCGTGTACATTCCACAACTTCACCGCGCATACCCAGATATCGATCCTGGTCCTTTGGATCTTGAATCACCATCGCCACCCTGGGACGGGCTTTCATATTTTTATCCTTTGTTCGGCCTTCATTGGTGTTAATGAGAACGTATTCACCGTGTATGCTAAACCAGACCGGCGACACTTGCGGCGAGCCATCTGGCATTGTAGTGGCAAGGTAGAGCAGGGCTTTCGTTTCGTCTGTAAACAGGTCGAGGAAGTCAGCGGGAAATGCCATGATTCATCACTCGGTATGGAATGTTGAGCGTATGCATGTCCTTGCGGAATTCCAGTAAGGGTTGAATAGCTTTTGACTGCACCGCATCAGCAATTTGATCTCCGTATCACATTGAAGTCTAACAAACGCGCATAAGATTCCTGTTAGTGTTTTTGTGCCTTCTCTATTCATCACCATGTTTAACGAACCGAGCCATACATTTATTCCGCGGCCGTCACTGTTTAGCGAAATAGATCCTGTTCCCTGGGACGAAGAAGCTCCTGTAATGCACTTTCGCGAAAGGGATAGGGAAATCCGCGCACATGGACCACAGGCGTGCCTTCGGCTGCCTGTCCCATGAGAAGGGAAGCCGCAGCAGCGAGCTCGTCTGCTACGCCCACTTGAGTAATGCGCAAGACTGACCCGAAGAGGTCCTGTTCTCCACGTAAATCCTGCAAACCAGGCATGCCGGCGATGCCGATCGCAACGCCGACCGTTCCGTTGCGCCAGGCGCGCCCGTGGGAGTCGATAATGAGGATTCCAACCTGTTTTCCTGTTTTCGACTGGATTTGTTGGCGAATTGTTTCGGCGGAACGGTCTGGCTGGGCGGGGAGCAGCAGAACCCATTCCTTTTCAGGATTTCCGGGCGCAGCGGCATTGGAATGATCAATGCCGGCGTTTGCGCACACGAATCCGAGTCTGTGCTCGACGATGATCGTCCCGAGTCGTGTTCGTAATACCGCGTTGCTTTCCTGAAGGATTAGCTCAACGAGACGTGCATCTTTTTCTGTTTTTTCTGCAAGTTCAACGGCGCGCGGAGATGGTGCCACCTGAGTCAGGTTGACGAGACGTCCCTCGGCCTTGGAGACGATCTTTTGGGCGATTACAAGGATGTCGTTGTCTTCAAAAGAAATATCATTCTTTGGAAAGGTGCCCATAATAATATCCGCCAGGTTGTCGCCGTGGCGGATCAGGGGTATTCCTTGTAAGGAAGTAAGAGTCAGTGTAGACACGTATTACGCAGAGTCGGTGGACTGTTCAGACACACCTGTGATTCTGATCCCCGCGTGTTTGGAACCATAGCGCTTGTTGATGTTGATCAACACACTTGCCAGGCCTTCCACGACGACAGAGTTTTCAATCGGTCCCGCATCCCAGCCTTTGAGTCCTGTAGCTTCGACGAGTGTCAATACTTCATCCCGCGCCTTTTTGCTGCTGCCCGTTACTAGCACATCACATTCCACATCTTGTTCACCAAGCAGATGCTCATGCGGAACGCTCTGGAACGCTGCCACAACCTCCACCTCTTCGCCGACGATTTCTTTCGCTTCCTGCGCAGCAGAGCCAGCCGGAGGCATTTGAACCTTTCGTACTTTTGGCGGGACTAATGGCGCGGTTACGTCGACCAGAATTTTTCCCTTTAGAGCACCTTTAACACTTTCCAAGGTCTCCCGATGGGCAGCATAGGGAACGGTTAGCACAACAATATCAGCCTGTTCGGCGGCTTCAAGATTTGTCGCACCTACCACTGAAGAGGAACCTTCGAGTAACTCCATGATCTCAGAGGCGACTTTGACAGCTTTTTCAGAAGAGCGCGAGCCGATCAGGACGCGGTACCCTGCCCTCGCCCAGCGATACGCGAGTCCTTTCCCTTCCCTGCCGGTCCCTCCCAAAACAGCAATCGTCAGTAGCAATGTTTCTTTCGTCATCCATTCTCCTCACCGAGTGAGCCATCTCGAATATATATGCCGCGCATCGATCCACACAGCTGTTGTGACTCATGGTTATCCTAATCCAAACTGGTTGGGGTGCGGAAGCTTGACTCCGTCTGCACCGATCTCTCGCACCGCTTGGAAAGCAGCCTCGCGGACTTCGGGATCTTCCCCGTACATGGCATTATACAGCGCGCCGACGATCCCTTCGTTTGCCACACGTTTGAGGTAAGGCAAGGCTGCCAGGCGTTCTTCAGTATCGCCCTGTTTAAACGCGCTGAGCAATACATCCGTAGCGGGTCCGCCGCGCGGTACGCCCATTTTTTGTTTGCCGGCAAAGGCAATCACCCATGGCGTTTCAGACGGCGTAGGAAGCGGACGCGGCACGCGCGTATCTATATTCTGGAGTTGCTCCAAATATTGAGTCGCCAGGTTGCGTACAGCCCACTGGTCATCTTCCACCTGCATGTGCTGCAGCGTTTCGAGCGCCCAGGGCTGGGCAACGCGCGCCAGTCCATGGACAACTGCCCGGCGTACAAGAATATCCGAGAGCGTTGCCCCTTCCTTGAGCATGGCATGCCCTTCCACGGGGTCATTTGCCAGGGCTTCCGCAGCCGCACGCCTTAGTTCCTCATCACCCTGGATCAGAGCGCGGGCAACACCCTCCAACGATTTTTCCGTTCCGATCGCCACCAGAGCCAGACAGACTGCCCGCCGCACTGCACCCGACGGTGCCCGCATCAGTTCTTCTAGTGCATCGATCGCTTTTACGTCCTTCAGCGCGCCGCTCCCTAATGCTGCCAGTAGGATCAACTCAAACGACCTTGAGCTCAAGAGCTGACGGAACAGGGTCCCTGCGCCCGGATCGCCGCTCGTGGCGAAGGCTGCCATGGCTTGCCCTCTTAAGCCGAGGGGCTGTCCTTCTGCCTGAAGAATCGCCAATAGATTGGCGAATGCCTTATTGCGCCACCCGCTCTCCTTTGGAGCATCTCGCAGCCAACGGGCAACGGCAAAGCTCTGGCGATGCAACGGAAGATGGGATTCTTTCAGCATGGTATCGGCAACGGCAGAAGCATCGGCGCGGGCAGCCAGATAATGCAGGGAGAGCGTCTTTCCGTCCCAATCGGGCAGGGCAAGCAACCTCGTGTTGGCGTCATTGTCGCCAATTGCCTGACCGGCAAGGTAACCGTTTAGCACGGGATGTAAAAACCTCATCTTGTGGTTCGAGTGAGGGATCAACAGTCCGCTTTCGACCATCTTACTGAGCAATCCGTGGGAAGGCACGGCATCCCCTGCCTTCGATCGTCGGATTCTGATTTTTTGTGAGTCACTGAGGGCAGGGTCTTCTTCGGCGCCGGGTGATGTAACAGCCTCGGTGCTTTCGGTCGGCATCTCCTCTACAATTTCATACTGCTTCACCCAGGCACGTGCCCTGCGTGGATCGAAGACCGGCTGCTGGGTGAGCACCACCTGCATAGCGAGCAATTCCAAAGCTGCCAGCGGCGTTCCACCTGGAGCCAGACGCCGTACGTGAGTTGCAATCGCATCCAGGACGCGCGATCCAAGACTGTCGCCTGCATATGCGCCCCAGACTTTGAGCGTCAGCTCAAAGGGAGTGAGTCCAGCATTATCGGCAGTGAGCCACGTATTAAGTAGGATGGGGTCGATTGGTTCAGATCGTGTTTGATCCGAGACTTCCAGATCTGGGGTGCGCGACCACAATTCGCCCCATTGCTGGATAAAACGCGAAACTCTAGGGGAGTCCCAGGCGATGAGAGCTACGGGAGTGAAACCGAGGCGCAGCAATCCATGGAGTTGATCTGGGCAGCCTGTTGTGACGATCCTGAGGCGGGGATAGGCTTGTAGCAAGACTTTGAACCAATCCACCACTTGACCCTGTCCGGCGGGATCCAGTTCGTCGAATCCATCAATGAGAAGGAGAGCCTGTCCGCTCTTCAAAGTTTGCTGGATAAAGCCAGGCAGGCGTCGCAAATCGAAGACCGGTGCGTGCTCACTGGCAGCGTTGATCAGTAAGGTGGCTGGGTCTCTCGAACCATCGAATGGAAATTGTAGATCCGCAACGTGATAGAGATAGGGGACTGCCTCTAAATCAGAGTTGGGATCGAGCCGTATCTTAAGATTAGCCGCCAGGGACGCGAGATGTGCCAGGGCAACCGTCTTGCCTGCGCCCGCTGCCCCCACGATCACCATATGGGCTCCTCCAGCGAGCGATTCTGCCAAACCAATTGTTGGCGCACGATAGATCGCCGCAAGCTCCGGCCAGGCAGGCATGTAGGGAAGCGTTTGTGAGATGATGTCTTCCTGGATTCCCACAACACCTGGCTCAACGCGCGCCGGCGGCGCGAGCAAGCGTGGTTCTTGCAAAATATCCTCTAATGGGAACAAAGATGCTGCCAGATGCATGCCCTGGGCGCGGCGGAGGGTGAGGCGTCTATGGTTATCCTCCAGCCCACTTGTGCGCCGTATCTGCGCGGCTTCGCGCCGTTCTCTGGCGCTATCACGGATCTGGGTCAGCAAAGGGCGGACTCGGCTGAGTAGCCAGGTGAACAGAACACCGGTCACAAAACCAATGACAAACGCAATCGAGATCGGATCCATGTGTTATCCGTGGTTGCGCGCAGTGAGTCGAGGGGAAATGTTAGTTTGCATACAGGATCCGACCGCAGGTGGGGCAGTGGAATAACTGGCTCGTGGAGCGTGCATTCTGTTGTTGGGAAGCGGTGAGGGTGGTGCCGCAGGCTTCACAGGCATTCTCTGCGATGGTTGTAATGGCAAGTCCGCGCTTCTGCTTCCGCAACTGGTCATAGACCTCTAGAGCTTTTCCTGCGATATCTGTGACCACCGCCTGGCGTTCCGAGTGAAGGCGCTCCAGATGCTTGCGAAGTGTTTCGCTTTCATGCGTCAAATCTTTATGTTGTTCCTTCAGTTTCGATTGCACACGCTCGAGTCCTGTTTTCGCACCTTGCAATACCTGTTCAGTCGTTTCCGCTGCGATCATGGCTTCTAATTCACGCTCCTCCAGCGTCTCAAGGTGGCGCTTCAAAGAGGTTACATCTTTTTGCAAGTCTTGCAATTCCTTGGGGTTGTGAACCTTCCCGCCGTAGAGACTCGCCTCGGTCTGTTGGATCTTGATCTGTTGCTTTTCCACATCGTCTTCGCTTTGCTTCAGCAGGCGTTCCGCATCCCTGTGTTTGCCGTTCGCTGCACTGAATTGCTCGTTGGCAGCGCGCAGCGCCTCATTGTTTTCAAGGGTTTCTTGAATGGCTTTCAGCCGCGCTTGGATTTGATCGATCTGGCTATCCACCTGTTGTAGTCGATACAATCCCAAAGCAGCACTCATAGTTCGATTATACCCTTACGGAGCAGGGAGGTTATAGTAGTTGTAAACAGCCTGCGACATTTGTGCAAAGAGGGCATTCGCCTGATCAAACACAATCTGTGCGGGATGATAAGCATAAATCACAAACACGTAATTTCCCCCCGGGGTGTACACGATCGCGGCATCGCTGAAATTCTTAATGACCAGAGAAGCTGCATCACTGATCCATCCATGCTTGTGGGCAATCTGGGTTCCCTCCGGGATGCCGGCTTCGATCAGGACGCCAATTTTGTCGGCAGTCAGGAAAGTAATCATCTGCTGGCAGATATCAGCGGTCATCTTCTCCGGAAAGGCTGCAACCAAAGCGCCACCCCCATTTTCTGCACATTGATAAATATCCGACAGCAGCATGCCGATATCAGATGGCGTGGTCTGGTTGAACGCATCCGGATCGGTGAATACATCTGTGCGTTGGTTGGCAGGTGTTTCGATGCGCTCCAGCAAAGGACACGGAAACTCGGCGCTGCAAAAAAAGCCTGCCAGGAAGGTGTTCTCCAGCCCGATCTTGCGCATGTCTTCGGTGACGACTAGGGGGCCTCGAAGGGCATCCAGGCTTTCCATCAACCGGTCGGCAGGCGGATTCTCGGATTTACGAATCATGTCCAGGATCAAGGCAGAGGACTGTTCAGTCAACGCTTCCGCCCCATACTTGATAAAGTATGAGACCATGATGGGGATCTTGACCGTGCTCGAGGCGGTAAATGCCACATCCGGGTTGACCGAGATTGTCTGTCCCTGGTCCATCGCGAAGTGTATTTCCTGCCCGTTCTGCAGGTCTTGGAGATAGACGCCGATTACACCGTCAAATTCTGCCAGATTGATATTTTGCTGGAGCAGGATCTCAAGGTTTTGCATGGTCGGGCGCGCGGCTACACTCCGCTGGAAGGACAGCACGACTTTGCGGTTACTCGGTGAGCGCAGGGTATCTTCGATCAGGCGCACGGCGCGGTCTACGTCGAGGATAACGCCGGGCATTCCGGGAGAGAATGAGGTGCTGCCAGGAATTGGTTGCGCAGGTGTAGGGGGTTCATCGTAGCGCGCTGAGATTTCGTTCTGCAGATAGGACCGTAAACGGTCCTCTGCAATGGTTGCGCTCAAGGGGACTTCGACCGAATTGGGGTCCCGATTCCAGAGATAGTTCCAAAATCCACCCCAGAAGGAGCCGCCGGTCCGTTCGAGGTCTGCCGCCGCCATCATGCTGTCCATGTCTAATTCGAAGCCGACCACCGAAGGATCCACATGGATGATTGCTTCGCCGTATTGCACTTCGATGGGGATGGAATAGACCTGTAATACCCGCTCCGATGCAAGCTGTGGATCCACCCCACCGACCGGGACGCCAGCAATCGTCATTCCGGGAGGATAATTATTGCGCTGGCGGCTGTAGCCGATCAGGGCGATGACCGTCAAAACAATGGCGATGGTTAGAATAGCGATGGAAATCCCCCGCAGAATTGGAATGGAGCTGCGGTTCCTCACACGACCTCCGAAAGCATAAAAAACATCGCAAAAAAGTATAACACACTCATTTTTTGCGTTTGTGCTAGAATAATCTCTAAAGTAAGTGACCCTAAAGGTTTTTGCAGAGGCACGCTGTGTTTGGAAAGAGATGTTTCATTACGCAGGGTAGCTGAATATGCGGAGAGCCTTTAGGGTTTTGCCTTGCAACCTCCAACCCCACATGAGGACAGGACTATGCTCCGTTCTTTTCTAATCTATCTTTCAAAAGCAGCCTGGGCGCAAAAGATGGTGACACGTTCGAGTATTGCCTGGAACGTAGCATCGAGGTTCGTGGCAGGCGTGACGGTCGGAGACGCCATTGGCGTGATTCGAGGACTGAACGAAACTTGTATCAACGCCACGCTGGATCAGCTTGGGGAAAACACATCCACTGTGGAAGAGGCCGACCGGGCAACAGGCGGTATTATCGAGATTCTGAACAAAATCGAGAAGGCGGGCGTCAGGGCAAATGTCTCCATTAAACTGACGCAGATCGGTATGGGGCTCGATGAAGAGATCTGTCGTCAGAATCTGGTGCGGATCCTGGAACAGGCGAAAAAGCACGGGACGTTCGTGCGCATCGATATGGAAGACACGCCCTATACCGAAACCACCCTCGCCATGTATTATGCTATGTTACAGCGCGGTTTCCACGTCACACACGTGGGAATTGTCATGCAAGCCTATCTCTACCGCACCGAAGCAGACGTGCGTAAGTTACTGGAATACCGTTCCCACCTTCGTCTCGTGAAGGGCGCTTACAAAGAACCTTCCGATAAGGCGTTCCCAAAAAAAACAGATGTCGACGCGAATTTCGATTTGCTGACGAAAATCATAATCGACGCCGCCTGCAAAATCGACGCCAACAAGATCAGCGCGGATGGACGCGTTCCGCCTGTTCCGGCGATCGCGACCCATGATGAAAAGCGTATTGCTTTCGCAAGACAATATGCTGAAAAAGTCGGTCTGCCCAAGGACGCGATCGAATTCCAGATGCTCTACGGCATCCGTCGCGACTTGCAGGAGCAGCTGGTAAAACAGGGATACCCGGTACGCGTCTATGTGCCATTTGGCAGGCATTGGTATCCTTATTTCATGCGTAGGCTGGCGGAACGTCCCGCCAATATCTGGTTCTTCCTTTCGAATTTCCTTCGGAAGTGAAGTTGAAGTACACAAGTACACACGTAGACAAGTTCCACCTGTGTACTTGTGTACCTGTGTACGCTTCTCGTTTACAATCACCCCATGGTACCTCTTGCCCTCGTCACAGGCGCGGCACATCGATTGGGCAGCGTCTTTGCTTTGGCTCTAGCGCGGCAGGGATTTGACATCGTGCTGCACTACAACCAATCCTCA
>DASSBC010000012.1:0-294581 GCA_035699125.1 Anaerolineales bacterium | reverse complement strand
CACCGTGTAAATCCCATCGCCCAGCTCAGGATTTAGTGCAACGTTTAATTCAGCGGCAAGCAAGTGACGATGATACTGATCAGCATTATTCGTGAGGATAGCCTCAGCTTGAGCCACGGTGAGTCCTGAATAATCCTGTGTAGCAGCGATCAGTGCCTGGAATTCTGCCTCTGTGAAATGGTTATCCCAATTCGTCCAGAAACCGGGGCTTCGAATCAGGGAACATAGATTCTCTGTCGTACAAGCCGGCGTTGATGTATTTGTAGGCGTGTTGGTTGGAGTATTGGTTGGAGTATTGGTTGCGGTATTGGTTGGTGTGTCTGTAGGCGTGTCCGTTGGAGTATTGGTTGGGGTATCGGTGGGAGTATTGGTCGGCGTATCCGTTGGAGTGTTAGTGGGAGTATCTGTAGGAGTGTTGGTTGGGGTATCGGTGGGAGTATTTGTCGAGGTGTCTGTCGGAGTATTGGTAGGAGTGTCTGTTGGTGTGTTGGTCGGCGTATTGGTGGGAGTGTTTGTCGAGGTGCTCGTAGCTGTGTTCGTCGGCGTTGGTGTGAACGTTGGCAGACTGCCTGCACCCTTTAGAGGCACAGTTTGCTGGCCAGTGTTGATCGTGCCGCTGCCGCCTGCGGTGATTTGCGCGCTCTCTAATGCGGTTTGGACATTCCCGGTGACGTTGGCTGGGTCCTCGGTGCAGCCGAGGATCAGTTCCTCACGGAGGATGATCGTTTCGCCAGACTCAACACCAGTAACTGAGGCCTCGATGATGGTCTGCGTGGCCGTCGAGGCGTCGACGAAACTAACGGTCTCATTCGCGTTGCTGCTATAGCCTGGGTCGCTCATCTGGAGCGTCACGCTATTGATCGTGAAGAAACCGACCGCACCGCCGCTGGTCGTGAACCTATTATACGAATTCACGATCTCGATCGTGCTGGTACCAGCCGAAGCGCCGTCGTCGACGGTGATGGCATCAAAGAACACGACGATATCGCCACATTCGAAGTCGCCGCCTTCGAGCGACTCGACGACATCGTTTGTGCCTCCCTGGTTGAACTGACCACCGACGCCAGTCAGGTGATTATAAGTAGACGGGTTGGCGCCGACGAAATCGATCGAGATATCACCGCCCGATGGAGCGAGCATCCTGGCTGCATTGGCATTGAACTGGGCGCTCATCGCCGACGTCAGGATAAGTATAGTTAATATGAAGGTAGCAAGGAGAATTTTTCTCATGGTCCTTTCCTTTTCCTTTTCTTGCTGGATATCGCGATGTTTTAGAGAAGCAGTGAGGATCGATCAGGAGTTATTCAATATTTGTTAAGATAGGAACGGTATGTTCATTAATATATTCAGTTTTTAAATCGTGGGATATACGATTGAGCCCACCATTAAAGATGGCTGCAATGAAAAAAGGGAAGAAAGCAAAACTAAATATATAGTAGCATGTTTACAGTCGTAATGAAGTCGCAAAATCGGTCACAACTGGTCGTAAAACTGGCGGGGTTCGGATTTAAGAAGAGAGTTCATCAATATCTGCTCATTTTTATATGTGCAAGTACCTGAGAGGTGGGTTCCCCAAACTCAGTTGTGCATCTAATATAACGACTGAGGGCGATGGTCATTAACCATCGCCCTCAGCGCTTTCTTATATTGGGAAGTTAGTAACTTTTATTGAACATATGCTACAGTAGATTTTGGGTCGAGCCAGGCGATCAATCCATCTTGCAGGGAATGAATGAAGGAAGTTACTGGACTCTGATTGGTGGCCACTTCGGAGCTAGATTGTCGAGATGTGACAGCGCTATTGACGAAGACGACAATAGTCTGGGAAGCGGCGTTGCCCTGGACGATGGAGATCGTGGCGGTGCGGTTCGAGAGGTCCTTGCTGATCAGGCGGTTGGCAGGGATGGTGTAGATGTTCGAGACAACGTAGCCTGCTTTTAGATCTTCCTTAACCACCAGCGTGCCCACATTGGCGGACATGATTAAAGTACAGGCACCAACCGGCAGGCTGCGGGAGCGTGTATCGAAGCGGAAGGTGAAGCTGCCGCTGACGCCGTTGCTGCCGGCTTCCTTACAGATCTGGAGGCGTCCTGTTACTGCCGGGGTGGCGGTAGGAGGCTTGGTTCCACCGGGCGTGCGGGTCGGCTGCGGGGTATTGGTCGGCGTGCCAGTGGGTTTGTTCGTGTAGATAACCTCGGTGACGCCTGTCCCGATCTTGGCGACCGCCGTGCCAAGGGCTAGATTCTTACTAACCTTGCGGTTGCTGGGCTTGAATTCGATGGAGGAGATGAAGAAGCCAGCGGGGATATTCTCCTGGATGGTGACGTTCGTGTTGAGAGGGTACTGCCCAGCCAGGATGCAGTAGCCAGCCGGAACGTTGAATGGGACGCCGTTCACAGTAAAGCTGAAGATCTTGCCCAGGTTTGAGCCGGGGCGAGCGACCTTACAGAGTTTGAGCTGTCCGAGTTCGCGGGTCGGGGTTGGTGTCTTGGTATTCGTCGGAGTATTGGTGGGTGTGTTCGTAGGAGTGTTCGTAGGAGTGTTGGTAGGTGTGTTTGTCGGCGTGTCCGTTGGAGTATTTGTCGAAGTATTAGTAGGTGTGTTGGTTGGCGTGTCCGTAGGAGTATTTGTGGGTGTATCAGTAGGTGTGTTTGTAGGCGTATCGGTTGGACGCACGGGGGTGTTGGTGGGTGTGTTAGTCGGTGTATTCGTCGGGGTCGTGGTGCCTGGGCAAACATGGCTCAAGTTAAAGAAGCTGTTATTGCCATCAGAAGTTGCAGAGCCACTAAGCAGCGTGTCGGGTGTAGGAGTCCAGATATAGGCATGGCTATTATCGGGATGTGCCACAAAGACGCTGCCCGGAAAAGGATTCGCAGAGAACGTTCCGGCGTTTTGGAAGGTAACCGTCAGGGAAGTGAAGTTATTATTCCCTGGCATGATGAAATGCCAACCCCACCAGCCTTCCTGTCCTGCAGGCGGAGTCGGGCATGAGTCTTGTTGGAACCCTGGATTGGTGGCTCCCGCATGAGACGGATTGAGAGGGACTGTTACGACCTGCTGTGCTCCCGTGTTGAGTGGGGCGGCTGCAACGTCCACGAACGGGCCCAGACCCAGGCTCACAAACAGCGTTAGAACGAGCAGTGCGGTAAGAAGATAATTCCTTTTCATCTATTTTGGCTCCTCATAGAGTGTTGATGTCTGACGAAGATTGTTCCTCTGAATGTAATCAATCAAAAATTGCTTTGTTCGTGCTAGATTTCGTAACAGAGTATGCTTAAGTCTCCTCTTCACGTCGGAAGATTTTTGTCATTGTCGTCATGACGACAACAACGCTGTGCAGTTACAAAATTGTTAGGTGCAAAAGGTTACATTGCGGATAGTCTACCTATTTATCCAGAGGACTGTACAGGATGGTCATGAATGGGATGTGAAATGTCTCTTGATCTGAATTTCAAGGAAAAGAAGCTCCGGGCGATGAGACCTTTCATCGCCCGGAGCTTCTATGGTTCAAAACATCGGGCGGCGGACTTTGGTCCGCCGCCCCAAGGTGTAGCTACCTCAAAGTTATATATATTTTATGGGCAGCCACTGCTCATGATCAGTGTGCCTTCATTCATGCCTGTGATGACGTTGATCAGCATATCTTTCTGAGCATTGGTGAAGTTCCACTTCCAGTCGTTGCGGTTTGTGGTTAGTTTGCCCGTCCACTTGCTCTCTACGGCGTTAACAACCTGTCCGACTGTTGGTGTGGATGTGCCGAAGAAGGTAGCTGCACCAGAGATGCCCGAGACATTCACAACACCTGCTGTGCAGAGATCATCATTCTTCTGGACGAGACCGCCTGTACCGTCAAGCTGAGTGATCGCCATATTGAACTTAAGGGCGGTGAACTGTGCCAAGATCATCTGCTCGCGCGGAGTTCCACTTCCAAGGTTGTAGATCGCGTCTACCACAGCGACCGTTAATGGGTACCCTGGCTTGTTGTAGACCAGCGCATTGTTCGTCTTCAGATAGTTGATCAACAACTGGAATTGACTGCTGGTGTAGTGATTGCGCCAGTTCTTCCAGAAACCGATCGTGCCAGCGTGGAAGTCCTTGGTGTTGGTGAATACACACCGTACCGTCTCACCCGGATCGAGCTTGAATGTAGCAGTGCGGGTTGCAAGGTTGCCCGTGCTCGGATTGGCGCTGCCGCCATCGTTACAAACAATCGATGTCAGAGCAAAGAGCGTGACCGACGGGTTAGCTTCCGTGGAAGTGTAGGTGCCGGGCACGAGGTTGGCGACAGTGATCGTCCCG
The DNA here is from genome assembly GCA_035699125.1 of Anaerolineales bacterium. Taxonomy (GTDB): domain Bacteria; phylum Chloroflexota; class Anaerolineae; order Anaerolineales; family Villigracilaceae; genus Defluviilinea. Next base: position 290,282 of record DASSBC010000012.1, on the reverse strand, counting down.
TTATCGGCGATCGTACCAGCCACGGTGCCCGTGAAGGTAAAGTTGCCGGGCGCGCCGTTGGGGTTGGTCTGTTTTTCGACGATGATGGTGCCGCGCTTCGTATTCGTGAACGTACAGATAGCGTTTTCACCCGGGTCGAGTGCGATGTTGGCAGTGCGCGTGCCTGGGTTGGTTGTGCCATTGGCATCGTTACAGGTCAGGGAGGTCAGATCCCAACCTGCCACTGCACTTTCGGTCACAGAGTATGCGCCAGGAACCAGGTTCAGGAACGTCACATTATTCTGCAAGACCGTGTTGCTGTCATCGTCGAGCATAAAGTTTGCACCAAAGCTCCTGGTGAAGGTGAAGTCCTGGGCGTCGTTGGGTACGGCATCCTTGATGATCTTGATCGTGCCGCGCTTGGTATTGGTGAAGGTACATGTGACCGTCTCACCGGGGTCGAGCATGATATTGGCTGTACGTGTGCCCGGGCTGACGGAGCCATTGGCGTCGTTACAGGTCAGGCCGGTTAGATCCCAACCTGCCAGCGCACCCTCAACTACGGAATAAGAACCGGGTTTGAGTGTCTGATCGTTCGGTGCGGCTGCGTCGGTGAGATTAAAGTCCGCGTAGGCAGGGCTTGTGCCACCGCTGGCGTCGAAGCTGAAGCCCTGCGAGTCACCCGACGGGTTGGTCACTTTATCTACGATGATATGCCCGCGCTGGGTGTTGGTGAAGGTGCAGGTGACAGTCTCACCGGGATTGAGGTCGATGCTGTTGATGGTCTCGCCGCTGTTGCAGGTGGCACTGGTGAGATCCCAGCCCGCGGGAACCGTCTCGGCGACGTCGTAGGTAATGTCCACATCGAGGTTGCTGAACGTTGTTGAGGCGGTGTTGCTGGAAGTCATCAGACTGAAGTTCCCCAGTGTGCTGCTGGTGAAGTTGAAAGTTCCGTTGCCGCCAACTGTGTTCTTGACGATGATTATGCTGCCCGCCTTCTCATTCTCGAAGGTACAGGTAACTGTCTCGCCCGGATCGAGATCGATACTGTCGATGTTCTCACCGTTGTTGCACATAGCAGCGTTGAGCTCCCAGCCTGGGGGAACCGTCTCGGCGACATCGTAGGTGTTGGCTGGGTCGAGTCCACTGAAGGTCGTGGATGTTGTGCCGCTGCTGGTGCTTAGACTGAAGTTGCCCAGCGTGTTGCTGGTGAAGTCGAATGTGCCATCGCCGCCGAGAGTATTCTTCACGATGATGATCGAGCCGCGTCGGATATTCATGATGGTGCAGGTCTTATTCTCGGCCAGCGAGAGGCTGACTGTCCCATCCGCCGCGCAGTCACCGCCGATGGATGTGACGTAATCCGACAGACTCGTGTCGGTGCCGGCTGTCTCGCCCACAGTATGGACGACCCCCGCGTCGACCGCGACGGGTCCAGTGGTGCCGTTATCTCCGACGTTCGTGGCATGACTGATGCCATCGATCTGTAGGTTGAACAGACCGACGTCATCGCCCGGCAACAGCACTTTGACGACCGTCAGAGTAGGCGAGATATCGTCGTTCGTGACGGTGCAGGTCTTGGTCTGTCCATTTGTAATGGTGCCAGAGCAATCCGCCGAGAAGGAGGCGCTGTAGCCGCTTGGTCCAGTTTCTGTGACGTTGTAGGAACCCGCATCGAGGGTCACGGTCGTGCCGGGTGCCTCAGCGCCAGCGAAGTTATCGGGGGAATCGTTGATGCCGCCTGAGTCGAGGGTAAAGGCACTTGCAACCGCTGTGCCGCCATTATCGTTGATGACGTGCTTAATCACAATCAACGTGGCAGCCTGGTCATCATTAATGACGGTGCATGTCTTGGTTTCGCCGTTGGTGATGGTGCCAGAACAGTCTGCAGAGAAGGAAGAACTATAACCAGAGGGGCCGGATTCTGAAACGATATAGGCACCAGCATCGAGGGTGATCGTTGTGCCAGGTGCTTCTTCACCAGGGAAATTATCAGGCGTATCGTCGGTGCCGCCAGAATCAAGTGTAAAGTCGCTCGCCTCAGCAGTACCGCCATTATCGTTGATGACGTGCTTGATCACAACCAGAGTGGCAGGCTGGTCATCATTGGTAATGATACAAGTTATGTTCTCGCCCTCATCTAGGGTGACAGTTCCAGCCAATACTTCTGGACACTCTGGGTCACCGGAAATGCTCACGAAGCTGTAACCGGAGACCAGTGTTTCGTTGATCTCATAGGCTGTGTTGGCAGAGAGCAGGTAGGCTGTGCCAGATGTCGCTGGGCTGCCGCCGATGGTCAGGTTGAAGTCATTGGGTTCAGCCGTGCCGCCGTGGTCGTTGATTACGTTTTTGATAAGGGTCAGCGTGGGCGCAACATCATCGTTTGTGATCGTACAAGTGACGTTCTCGCCCTCGTCGAGGGTAACTGTGCCGCCCAGAACCGTCGGACATTCCAAATCGCCGGTGATGTCCACGAAGGTGTAACCGCTCAGTTGCGTTTCGTTGATGGCGTACGGTTTGTTAGCATCCAGCGTGTACGTGGTGCCGGAGGTTGCCGGGTTGCCGCCGATGGTCAGATGGAAGTCATCAGGCTCCGCATTTCCGCCATTGTCACCGACCACATTCTTGATAAGCGTCAGGGTTGGCGCGGAGTCGTTATTGATGATCGTACAGGTGACGCCGGTCTCACCTTCGGTAAGGGTGACAGTGGAACCAACCAGCGCGCCGCCCTCGCAGCTCCAGGCGCCGGCCGTATAACCGGGCACCGTGGTTTCGCTGAGGTCATAGCCCACGTTGGCGAACACCGTCTCGAAGACGCCTGACCCGCCCAGATTGCTGAAATTGCGTTCATCATCAGGCGCGGCTGCTGAGGCAGAAAGCGTCCAATCATCCTCGACTGCATTCCCTCCATTGTCATTCACTACGACTTTCACTAATTTCAACGTAGGCGCGATATCGTCATTGGTAATCGTACAGGTCTTGACATCACCTTCATTCAAGGTGACTTTGCCGTCTGCTGCACAGTCGCCACCCCAGACAGAGGCAGTATAGCCCGTCTGGTTCGTCTCGCTCGCCGTGTGGACCTCATTTGCAGTCACCTCGACGAAGACTCCGCTGGTGACGGAGCTACCGTCGATGAAGAGTGGGAAGTCTGCCACGACCGCATCGCCGCCGTCATCGTTGACGACAGTCTTGACAATGCGCAGTTGTGGTGCAATGTCGTTATTGGTAATGGTGCAGGTGACGTTTTCACCTTCCGCAAGCGTGATGGTGGACCCATTCAGGGTACCGCCGTTACACGTCCAGCTGCCTGCGGTATAACCAGGCAGGCTGGTCTCGCTCAGGTCATAGCCATGATTGGCAAAGATGGGTTCAAAGTCACCGGAGCCGCCGGCGTCGCTGAAGTTGCGTCCCTCGAAGGGAGCTGCTGCAGCAGCTGATAAAGTCCAGTCGTCAGAGGCTGCGTTGCCACCGTTGTCGTTGAGGACGTTCTTGACGAGCTTCAGTGTGGGAGCAACGTCGTCGTTGGTGATCGTACAGGTCGCGTTCTGACCTTCGCTGAGTGTGATCGTGCCATCCGCGGCGCAGTCGCCGCCCCAGACGGAGGCGGTGTAGCCTGGCTGGGTTGTTTCACTGGCGGTGTATAGAGTGTTGGCTTTGAGTGTATTGGACTGCCCGCTGGCAGTGGGATTGCCGCCGATGAAAAGCGGGAAATCTGCCACGACCGCATCGCCGCCATCGTCGTTGACGACGATTTTGATCAAAGTCAGCGTGGGCGCAGAGTCGTCGTTTGTGATTGTACAGGTTATATTTGTTTCGCCCTGAGCCAGCGTGACCGTCGAGTCGACGAGCGTGCCGCCGTTACAGCTCCAGGCACCCGCCGTGTAACCGGCGATGACAGACTCAGAGAGATTGTACGGTGTGTTGGCATAGATGGTCTCAAAGTCGCCCGAACCGCCCATGTTGCTGAAGTTACGTCCATCGTTCGGAGCCGCTGCGACTGCATGGAGCATCCAGTCATTGGCAACGGCATTGCCGCCATCATCATTGCTTACAACTTTGACGAGCTTGAGTGTTGGCGCGATATCGTCATTGGCGATCGTACAGGTGGCCGACTCGCCCAGCTCCAATGTAATGGTGTCTTCATCATCCTGTGTGCCACCTATGCAAACCCAGTCACTGGCCGTGTAACCACCAGGTCCGCTCTCGCTTAGGTCATAGGTACCGGCATCGAAGGAGGCATTATTGGAGACAGAAGGTCCGGGGCCGGAAAATCCAGTGGGACCAGTGGCAGTGAGGGTCCAGTCGCTCTCCGCTGCATCGCCACCATCGCTGTTGGTCACAACTTTTACCAAAGTAAGGGATGGAGCCTGATCGTCATTTGTGATCGTACAAGTGGCAGACTCGCCTAAACCAAGGGTAATGGTATCTTCATCGCCCTGTGTGCCACCCACACAGACCCAATCGCTGGCGGAATAACCAGCAGGACCGGTCTCAGACAAATCGTATGTGCCTACCTCGAAGGCAGCATCACTGGTGGCGCCGCCCGCGCCCGAAATTGGTGTGGGTCCATCGGCAGAGAGCGTGAAGCTAGCTTCTGTGGCTGTACCGCCGTTGTCGTGAATCAGGACTTTGACAAGAGTCAGTGATGGTGCGTTGTCATTGTTGGTGATCGTACATATAGCACTTTCGCCGAGCTCCAGAGTGATCTGCGCACTATTCTGTGTGCCGCCCACGCAGGACCAAGTGCCGGCTGTATAGCCAGCGACACTTGTCTCGGAAAGATCGTAGGTCCCTGCCTGGAAAGCTGCATCACTGGTGGTGCCACCTGCGCCGGAGATCGGTGTAGGACCATCCGCGGAAAGGGTGAAAGCTGAGGCGAGTGCTGTTCCGCCGTTGTCATTCACGACGACTTTGACTAATGTCAGCGATGGAGCATTATCGTTATTCGTGAAGGTACAGGTTTTCGTCTCGCCATTCGCAATGGCGCCAGAACAACCCGCAGATCCCCCGTCAGATGTATAGCCAGTGACATTGGTCTCACTGACCGAATAGCTACCTGCATTGAGAGTGACCGTTGTGCCCGGGGCTTCAGCGCCTGGGAAGGAGGCTGAGGGTTGCACATTCGTACCATTTACGGTCATGGAGAAGTCACCCGCCTGCGCCGTACCGCCGTTGTCATTGACGACGTGTTTGATGATAATCAGGGTGGCAGCCTGGTCGTCGTTCGTGATCGTGCAGGTGGCAGAGCCGCCATTGGGAATCACAAGGTTCGAACAATTGTCGTACGTTGTTGTATATCCGGAAACGGCAGGCTCGGTCACAGTGTAGGTACCTGCATTGACGCTGAGATTATTTTGTCCATCCGCTTCAAATGGCACGGCTGCACCGCCGTTGACTTGGAAGGAGAAGTCCTCGACATCTAAAGTGCCGCCATTATTGTTGACGACGACTTTCCTGACTATCAGAGTCGCGGCTTGATCATTATTGGTGATCGTACAAGTAGCTGAGCCGCCGTTCGGGATGACAAGATTGGAACAATTATCGTACGCGGTTGAGTAGCCGGAGACAGCAGGCTCGGTCACCGTATAGGTGCCTGCATTCACTGTCAGGTCATTCTGCCCATCGCCCTCAAATGGAGTTGCAGCCCCACCGTTAACCGAGAAGGTAAAGTCATCTGCTTCTAGTGTCCCTCCGTTATCGTTGATAACGACCTTCTTTACGATTAACGTACCGGGTTGGTCATCATTCGTGATCGTACACGTCGCCGTGCCACCATTCGGGATGACAAGATTGGAACAATTATCGTACGTGGTTGTATAACCGGAAATGGCAGGCTCGGTCACGGTGTAGGTGCCCGCGCTGACAGAGAGATCGTTTTGACCATCTGCCTCGAAGGAGATGGCGCTGCCTCCATTAACCTGGAACGTAAAATCGTCGGCTTCCAGGGTGCCGCCATTATTGTTTATGACCACCTTCTTCACGATTAGAGTCGACGCCTGATCATCGTTGGTGATCGTACACGTGGCGGATCCACCATTCGGCACAACGACATCCGTACAGTTATCGTAGGTTGTCGAATACCCCGAAACAGCCGGTTCGGTCACTGTGTAAGTGCCCGTGTTGACGGTCAGGTCGTTTTGCCCGTCGGCTTCGAAGGAGATTGCCGAGCCGCCATTGACCTGGAAGGTAAAGTCATCGGCTTCCAGGGTGCCGCCGTTATTGTTGACAACGACTTTCTTGACAATCAAGGTGCCAGGCTGATCATTGTTAGTCAGCGTACAGGTCTTGGTTTGACCCGCTACGATGGTCACATTGCCGCTGTTGTCACAGTCGCCGCTAAAGCCGGTAAACGCGTAACCGGAGGGGCCACCTGTTTCACTGACATTGTAGGTTCCTTGCGTCAAGGAATAGTTGGTTCCAGTTGCACTGCCAGCTTGTGGGCTGCCTGCCACGTCTGTTCCGCTACTCGTAACATGAATAGACCACTGATTGGATGTGGCTGTTCCACCGTTATCATTGACAACTGTTTTGATAACAGTGAGCGTGCCCTGTTGAAGCGAGTTCGTGAAGGTACACTTCACCGTTTCACCGGGATCTAGGTGGAAGGTTGCCGTGCGCGTGCCCAGGTCGAAGGTGCTAGGTGTAGTGCTAGCTCCATCATCACAGGCGATGGATGTCAAAGCCCAGGTGGGCGAAGGATCGGTCTCTGTCGAGGTATATGTGCCCGGCGCCAGATCCGAAACAGTGATCTGTTCCCCATCTGAGATCGTCCCGGCAGCATCTCCCGTGAATGTGAAGTCATCGGCTGCACCGCCTGGATCTGTCTGTTTTTCGACAATGATGGTGCCCCGTTTAGTATTGGTATAGGTACAAGTGATTGATTCACCGGGATCGAGATCAATATTTGCCGTCTGACCGCTGGTTGTCGTACCGTTATCCGGGTCGGAGCAGGAGAGGCTTGTAAAGTCCCAACCAGCTGGAGGAGCGGACTCAGTTACTGTCTTCGCTCCCGGTGCGATGTTCGTGAAGGACTGGCTTCCACTGCCGTTGGTCGTCGTGATGTTGAAGGCAGACAGACCACTACCTGTTGTTGTGTAGCCGAAGGTAGCATCACCTCCCAGCGCGACCTTGTTGATCGTGATACCGCCACGGGCGAGGACGTTTGTCGGCTCGGAGTCGGTATTGTTTCCAACTGTTGGATCGTCATTGATCGCATCGACGGAAACCAGGTTGCAAAGATCTTGTGAACCGGCCGTACAAGTGCCAGTGATGGCATTGGTGCCCGGCGTAATGGTCGTCGGAGCGGAACCGGAGACTAATACTGTAATTGTGAACGATGTAGAAGCTCCGACATCCAGATTTCCTACGGAACACGTAAGCGTTGTCGTGCCGGAACAGGGAACAGATGAGGAGACATACGATGTATTTGCATCCAAGGTATCGGTGACTGTAATCCCATTAGCAGTGGCTGGACCGTTGTTGGTTACATTGATCGTGTATGTCAACTGGTCACCTTGAACAACCGGATCAGGTGAGTCTGATTTTGTTACCGAGAGATCGGCATCTGTGGTGAAGAATTCCTGGCTGCGTAAGAGCGGGACGGTTTGGTTACCCGTACTAATGTTCTCACCAGTTGTGCAGTTGGCGTTTGTACACGTCTGCGCCGGTCCAATTGATGTTTGTACGTTTCCTGTAGTGCCAGCAGGAATTGTATTCTTCAAGACAACCCATGTCTCCAAGACAGCACGTTCAGGATTTACAAGACCGGAAATGATAATTGTGGCTTCGATGCGCTCATTGGAAGTCCCAGCCTGAAGAATGGTATAGCTGAACGACTCAACCTTTGTGCTGGCAGCGAGCGTTGCATTGCCAGAGTCGGCTGTGTCAATGAAAGCACAATAGACCCCGTAGGTTGGGTCGAAACCAAAGTTTCCTCCATTGGTGGTTTTTGCAAGGAAGGTTTGAACAATCTTGATCCGACCGTTCTCAGGGGTCACCGGGCCCGTAACGCGAATCTCCGTTTCAAACGGTACGATCTGTCCCAGGATCATATCTTCAGGAGCAAGCGACTCCACCGAGTCATTGGGATTTCCAAAGATGGCGTTTGCCAATGGGTCAGCTGCACGACCTGTGCCGCCGCTGGGCGTTGGGCAAGCGAGTTGGGCTGGTGTCACCTTGGGATAGGTTGGACTGTCACCCGGGTCTGCCGCTGAGAAATCCAGGCTATATGAGCCCGCTGAGTCTGTAAAACTGTATGTAATAACTCTGCCTGTCTGTTGTCCACTGGCAGTGACATAATAGGTCGCGACGAACCAAGCGGGTAAATTGAAGGAATCATAAATAGTGCCATCATCTGCAACGACGACGCTCACATCTCTCTTCCAGGTCTGACCAACATCATCATTCACAATGACGCGGACTTCTGTATCACCTTGCCAGTTTGTACCCGTAAGGGTCACAAGTTCACCGGGGAAATAATCCTCTTTGTCACTCATTATTGTCGGTGAACCGCTGGGAGTAGCTGTAAGTTCCTCCGTGGGAGTATTTGTGGGCTCTTGTGTAGGCTCCTCAGTTGGCTGAGCTGTATTGGTCGGTTCCGCTGTTGGAGGTTCTGTTGCGGTCGGTTCGTCAGTCAGAGTATTTGTAGGCTCCGCAGTTGGTTCTTCAGTTGGTGTGTTTGTCGTCTCCTCTACTGGAGGTTCTGGAGTGGTCGGTTCCTCTATAAGCGTGGCAGTTGGTTCCGCTGTGGGTGGTTCGGTTGCCGTTGGTTCTTCTGTTGGAATTTCCGTCGGTGGAGGGGGCGCGGTGACAGTAAAGGATGCGCTCGCGATGGACGTGTCATCCCAATTACCGCTCCATGGAGATGTATATGCGCGAACCTCGTACGCACCGTCGGCATCCAGAGCAGGCGAGTCTATGACAAACACACCAGTCTCATCGATTGTGACAGAGTCCCAATCGGAAACGTCACCATCGTGACTTGCGGCAAGAACATACTCGCCGGCAGCAAAACCCGAACCCGTGATTCGAGCCGAGCCACCGGTCTCATAGTCTGACTTGTCTGTTACGAGTGTGGGCCCTGCGTCTTGTGCCATTGCTGACGCAGTGATGCTCATGGGGCTGGCGAACACCATCGTAAAAATTACCATGAGATCGATCATCTTGAAAATTGCAATACGAAGTTTCTTGCGCATTGTTTCCTCCTCACCCTTGCTGGGATGAAAAATAAAACCGGCATGCCAGATACCGGTTTATAGATTACATGTATTCAGTGGGAACATAAATTACAGGAAGTCAGTAATGATCTTATCTGACACGCGCTAAGGTCTAAAGACACAAGTGTATCTTCAGACCATTGATATCTATCGAAAATTCCTAACCCAGAACTGCGCACACCCGCCTCCTTACCATGGAAAGCATCAACAAAACCTAATATACAATTTCTTTGTTCGATACTACTAATGAGAAACGATTGTAACTTTGCATTAATGAAAACCCACCATGACAAATGTCATTGAGTCACACCGAAGAAAGTAATCAATTCTGAACTGAGAAGCCGTCTCTCAATCCTCGGAAGACTGCTAAATAAAAAACGTCCTTCTATGATGGAGGCCGGTTTCGCTATTGGCTCGCCAAGATCCCCGTGACGACTAGGCATCACAAGCGACCTGATAAGGATTTCTTGGGTTATCGCCGCCTTGCTTAATTGTTGAGATTAAGTTTTACGTTCTTTGTTGTGGATATCTTAACATACAGAGGTAATAAATCAGTCACAGAAATGGTCACAGCCGGTCGCAGTTGGTTACAGTGATCCACGGATGAAAGACAGATTTTAGATGTTTGTATCAGCCTCAAAACAAAACCCCCTCTCTCAAGATGAAAGAGGGGGCAGTTGGGCAGGTAGCCTGCCGCTAGAGAGTTGCTTTAGCGCCAGTGAATGGCGCCAATACTTCCATCCCTAGATTCTAGGGACCAAAGTTCGGGTCAGGAATCCACCGTCCGACGCTTACGTGAACCCCGTAGAATTTGTTGACAGGCACTGTGATAGAACAGATGCTGAGCGCGGAGTCACATGCTGTTTTGTAAGCAAAGAGTCCCGGTGAAGGATTGCCGCTAGGCGCCTTTGCATAATCCTGAACCTTCAGATTCTCAGCCACATCCTCGAACTCCCACGGAGAGTCAAGAGTGACAGTGATTGTCACGACGCCACTCACAGGAGCGGAGAAGCATACCTCGCCAACGTCAATGGTCTGGCCGGCGAACAGGGTAGTGCATTTCGCCACGTTCAGATACTTAACATAGGTTGCCCAGTTACCGCCCTTTGAATTGTAGCGCAGCTCACCGGGTGTGTTCCCGTTTGCTGCCCAGGCGGTCTCGCCCTGGAAGATCTGGCATTGTACATTGACCTTGAGTGTAGCCGAGGCAGATTGTCCGGTCTCGACGATTGTGGCTGTGTTGTTATAAACGTGGTCACCGCAGTTCGCCTGGCCGTAATCCGCCCAGGCGAAGTCTTTTGTATACGTAAATGTGTCGCCATTCGGAGCAGTAACGGTGCCAAGTTCTACCTCTCCAAACAGATCGCTGATGTCCTTGATGGTGACGGTCTTATTGACCTCGGTCGTGGGGTCACCCCAGACGATTTCTACCGGGTCCGCCTGATATGTATCACGTTCGGTTGTGACCGAGGCTTCATTGTCGCCCTCAACGTAGCCATCTTCATCGTACGTGCAGGTCAGGGTCTCGCCGGCAGGCAGGGTGTAGGGGAAAGTCACGCCGCAGTCGACGTCGATCGCCGTGCCGCCAAGTACATCGTCAACACTCGTGATCGTGGCGTCCAGTGTTCCAGTGTTCTCGATGGTGATCTCGCCGGATACATTATGATCGCTATCTACGTAACCTTCGTAGGTGACATCCACAGTCCAGGTGGCGGTCTCATCGCCGCTGCCGTCGACGTAGAGCCAGATCTTGGGATATCCATCATGTGTCGCGCCGTTGTCGGTCTCGACTTTTTTAGCGATGTCCCAATTGTGAGTGCGGGTGAAGGAGGTTTCAACAGTCTTCGAGACGGCGAGCTCTTCAAAGTCAGTCTCACCCGGGCAACCGTGGCTGATAACAAGATTCCACGCACCACCTCCCTGTGTAAGAACGTCGAAGGTGGCATATGCGGTCAGGTTGCTGTCAGGCGTGAAATAGGGTGTGAAGAAATGGAAAGCGCCACCAGAATCCTTGGACGCAGGGTAAGTACCCGAACCGGTACCGCCGAGATGCAGAACAGCGTTATCGGCTGATCCGCCATCAGTGGTAAAGATCCAATGCAGATAGCTGTTTGGGTCGATTCCATCAGGGATTGTATCCGCCGACGGACAGGTTACTTCATCCAGCTCGCCGTTCGACGCGCCTTGGCCCGTCCACTCGATCTGGTTGGGACCTGCCCCACCGGGATTGCCACCTGATGGGAAAGCGAGCGCTATCCCAGTGAATGCTAGCGATAAGGCGAGCACGGTCAAAATAGTCATACTCAGTCTTGCAAATTTGGTATTCATCATTGTCTCCTCTTTATTAGATGAACTTTATTTTTGATTTGTGGATAACGATATGAGTCTCTGGCAGATAATGGGTAAAGGGGAAGGCGTCCGAAATCTAAATCCCCTCAATAGGGGAGACCTTGCGCTTTACTCAGCAAGTCCGCGGTCACCTCCTCTTCTCCTGGGATTGAAAATGGCGACGAAACAAAAAAGAACTGCTGTGTAAGCAGTTCCTTTTTCTCACGAGGAATTGGAAAATAGGAGAAAGCAGACGGCAGATAGATAATACAAAATGAACTGAAAAGCCATGCTGCATTTCAGTGATCCAGTAAATCCCGCCGAAGACTGACACAGCCTTTATGATGTCCTCCTCAGAACAAACAACAAAAAAATAATACCTGAGCTAAAGCCAGAGGAGAGACGGTTAAGACGCAAACTGCACAGAATTCTGTGCAGGCCGGGTTCGCTATTGGCTCGCCAGGATTTCTGTGACTCATAGACATCACAAGCGACCAGTTAGGGATCCTTGGGTCATTGCCGCCTTGCTTCAAAGAAAATAAGCTTTTCTAATTGCTGATACCTACATCGTAACATAAATGGATGGTCATCTGGTCGTAAAAACGGTCGCAGTCAGTCGCAGTTTTTACGCGTATGTGCGGTCTTCCGAGGGGTTATAAATTTCTTAAAGCCAGTCGTAATAGGTCATCACGTTGGAAACCCGCCTATTCTCGAAACGAATATCCTCCCTGCCAGGTTTGCAGGAACATGGGGTGGCTTGGGTCGGCTTCGATCTTCCTGCGCAAGCGATACACAACGTTTTTGAGAAGGACCTGATCACCGTTCCCATAGCCGCCCCAGATCGCCTCAATAATATCCTCTGCCGGAAACGTATGACCCGGGCGGCTCATCAGCAGATGCAATAGTCGAAATTCAAGGTTGGTCAATCTGATGTCGGAGCCATTGGAGTTAATCAGGCAGCGGCGAGCAGGATCCAGCCGATGCTTCCCAGCCTTTATCTGGCTTAATTCCGCCGTCGGCACGGTCCAGCTGCGGCGCATCCAGGCCGTAATCTTTGCCAGAAAGATCGCCGGGCTGATTGGCTTGATCACCACTTCGTCTACACCCGCCGCATAAGCTTCGAGGATTTCTGTTTCATGGTAAGCAGGTAAGAAAAGAAGGATGGGGGCCACGCTGACCGCTCGAAACCTCTCATAAAGCTCCATACGATCGCTGTGCAGAACATCAACATCGATCACCACGACATCCGAAATCTCGGTCGTCCAGTGATCCACTGCCTTATCGAGGGAAGTTTCAAGAATCACGGCGAGCCCTTGCTGCTTCAGAATGTATTCCCATACGAGTGCCGTATCACTCCTGTCACAGACAACAAATACTTTGGTAACTTGCGTCGTCTCGATTGTTTCCACCTGTTTCATAATCGATTCCTTTGTTGCCGGAGATGCCATAAACGACTGGTATTTTTTTGATTATGTAGCTCAAAACGCACTCTTCACCATAAAAGAGACGTAATGGATGCAGGATGTTGAGGTTGGAAAGGAGAATGTACTATACAAGACGGAAAGAAACGTAATGGGTAACAATCGATTATTGGCATTGATGCGGCAACGATCTACAGATAGGGATGGAATATTTGGGCTTTGAAGTGAATCACTCTCTTTAGGAAAGTGTTGCGCTTCCTGCTGGCCCCCTGCTGGCGAAGGATACATCCCTATGGAGTGTGTGTCGCTTTGGTAGTCTCTATACAAGATCTGTACGTTCCAGATGTATATGCTGAGATGATCCGGGCGATTTCCCCAGCTTATTCATAACGCGCATCACAGATTCTCTTTCCCCCTTGGTCTCTTTGTCTTGGATCAAGACCTTGATCAATTGCGCTAGAAACGAGAGCTCGAAGGGCTTGTTGATGTAACCCCCTCCAAGCTGTCGAACCCCCTCTTCAAGCTCATCCGTTCCATAGGCGCTGATTAGAACAAGGATCATTTCAGGATGATCTTGCCTGATCCTATTCAGGAACTCGAGACCCGTTATGCCAGGCATATTGAAGTCGCTGACGACCACGTCAAATTCTTGGACTGTGAGCATGGAAAGCGCATCGGAGCTGCTCAAGCAAATGGCTACCGAACTTGCTTCTCCCAGGGCTTTACGGAGCCCGTAGGAAAGAGTGGTCACAAGATTTCGATCATCGTCGACGAGCAGGACATTCAATCTGCTCATGTGTGTCTTGGGCAATCCTCCCTATTCGCTTTATGTCGCCGGATCATGCTCTCAGTTTAACGGACAAATTCCTGTAAATCATGAGGGTTTTCGAGGAACTTTGTGGAACTGCCAGGCAAGGCGTTTATACGGCAAGGCGGTAGCCCGTACCTCGCACCGTGAGAATGTATTGCGGCTGCCGTGGATCGACCTCGATCACCTTACGCAATTCATGGACTCTCCAGCGTGCCATGTCTCTAGCCTCCACAAAAGATACATCGTAACCTTGCGATTCTTTTACGAGGGTTTTATATGAAATGGCCTTCGGGGCATAGCGAAGCAGTGCGCCAAGGTAATCAAAATAGATTCCGTTCACAGGAATATAGGTGCCCTTAAATATGGCATGGCGCGCCTGTAAATCTAGCTCAAATGGTCCCTTTTTTAGAAAATGAATGGAGTCGGTTGAAGTCGGGGTGTCGGCGAGCGCCCTCTTCTCGCCATTCATTTTCTGTAACTCGGTCAGGAGGCTTTGAATCTCCTCCACAATTTCGTTTTTACGAGCCGGTTGTTCACTCTTCGCGAAAATTTCTGCGACCCGGGTGAGTATCTCTACAGGTTCTGCAGGCTTGACGAGATAATCGCGCGCTTCCAGACGGATCGCCTGAATAGCCGACTCGAGCGCTGCATGTGCTGTAAGAATGAGAACGGGCATTTGCGGAAACTGTTCGTGTACCTGAGCGAGTAAATCGATCCCATTCATTCCGGGCATATGCAGATCCAGAAACATGAGATCATATTCACATGACTGCAGGCACTTCAGTGCCTCTTCCGCGTTCGCCGCAGTCTCAACGTTGTAATTCTCCCTCTGGAGGATCAGTGACAGGCTCAGCCGCAAACGCTCTTCATCATCTACAATGAGGATTGTATGTGGCAATCTCATTTTGGTTCTCCATCTTTGTTATCGGGTGCAAGCGGCAACCAGACTGTGAACGTTACGCCTTTTCCAGGTGCGCTTTCCACAAGGATCTCGCCTTGATGCTGCCGGACAATATCGTAGATGATCGACAGCCCCAATCCGGTGCCATTTTCCTTCGTCGTAAAGAAAGGCTCAAAGATCAGCGGCAAGTCCTCGTCCTTGATAGAGGAGCCTGTATTATGGAAGTCTATAGATAGGCGCTGGGCATCCGGACTGGCGTGCAGGTTTACTGTGATCTTGCGCGTGGGATCTGCCTCCATCGCTTCTATGGCATTCAGACAGAGGTTAATGAACACCTGTTTTAGATTATTGCGAACCGCCAAGACGGTATAGGGCTGAAGCTCCCCTTCCTGGCACCATTCCACTTGGTTTTTTTTCAATTGGGGAACAAGCAGGTCATGGACCTCAGCCAGCAAAGCGAGCACATTCACGCGTTCCATGGCTTTGGGACCGGCGTATGTTCCACGTAATTGTGTGACTAGGTCAGAAATACGGTTCGCCTCGGTGGAAGCCATCTTCAAATAGTCTACAGCCGCGCTGCCCGGAGAGATTTGATCTTCCAATAGGTAAAACGCGTTCTTAACGGTCTGGATCGGATTGTTAATTTCATGCGCGATGACCGATACCATTTTCCCAAGAGCTGCCAGCTTATCTGCCTGAACGAGCTGGTTTCGCATCCCTTGTTCTTTTTCCAGAGTTTTTTTCAATTCATCCAGCAGGCGCGCATTCTGGATGGCGACCGACGCGTGATGGGCAAGGGATTCCAGCAGGAGAAGGTGCTTTTTTTCAAAGAAATTCGGTTCGCTGTGGCTGGCATTCAGGAAACCGATCGTCTGATCGCCGCTCACTAAAGGAACGCCAATACAGGAGCGTACCCATTCTGCACTTTCAAGATACTGCCACCTGATTTCTTTTGATGTGTCAGGAATGTACATACTTTTATGGGTGCTGAACATCTCATAGAATAGAGGCCATGACACTGGGAAGCGGAAGTTCATCAAATTCTTTTCGATTTTTTCCAGTCCTTCGTAGCCGACGCGGCGGATGATATAGGCATAATCTCCCTCTATAAACATTATATTTAGCCCCCGCGCAGGAACCAGCTTATACGCCTGCAAAAGGATCCGATCAAGGATGGCATTCAAGTCCAGGCTCTCATTCAATGTAATCGAGGATTCGATTAATGTAGTGAGGAAGGCGTTACTTTCCTGAAGCTGACTGGTACGCTCGAGGACGCGGCGTTCCAGTTCCGCGTTCATCTGTTTGATGCGTTCTTCCGCCTGTTTTCGTTCGGTGATATCCCGCAGCACACCTTCCGTGGCCACCCCTTGTCCATCAGCATTAAAAATGATGTGTGACGTAATGGAAGTCCAGGTTGTGCTTCCATCCTTCCGCCGAAGAAGCGCTTCAAAGTCATTGACGGAACCAGATTCGAGCATTTGTGCATCCAGCGCGGCGTACTGCTCTGGATAGACAAAAAAATCGGTAACGCTGCGCCCAAGGAGCTCGCCTGGCAAATAGCCGGACCGTCGTTGAACGGAAGGGCTAATGGATGTAAGATGGCCCTGATTGTCTGTTTCGTAGATGACGTCTGCCACATTTTCGTAAATGCTGCGATACTTTTCCTCGCTGATGCGTAACGCTTCCTCCGTTTCTTTTTTTTCTGTTATATCGCGTACTGTCACGACTCGGGCGAGCAGGCGATTTTGGCTATCAACAAGAGGCGACATACGCAGCTCAAGCCACGTTTGCGATTCCCCCTCGCCAAGGCTAATTTCATCTTGCGCCTCCAGTGTATGTTCATATCGCTCCACCAAAGAAGGCCAGGTGCTAAAGAGATCTTTTGATTTTTGACCAATCGCCTGCATAGCCGATACACCGAGAGCCTGTTGCAGGGCAGGATTGATATCCACTATGTTTCCGAGTGCGTCCAACACGATCATCCCATCAGGCATTTTTTCCACAACAAGGTCGCGCGCTACAGGCGCAAGGTTACCCAATTTCAATTTAACGATGGCCAGTGCGAAAAGAGCTACACTAAATGTAAACGCAAACGGAGTGAGATCTAAATGCGGAATGGGAAATAATTCCAGTATATAAAGTATATTTCCGACCCAGGGTATAAGTACGGCAATCAGCAGGATAAAGTTTTGTCTGCGAAAGAGGCCTTTCTTCCGGGTTAACGATTCAAGAATAAAGTACGTACCTGCACCGAGGAGAATATATGAATAGATCAAATGCACCCAAAACCAAAGTCCATGCGTAACATTGAGCACTGAAAATCCACCCCCATGGAATATTTGGACATCGCTCCAGATTAAACCATGTAGCTCATTTGTTATAGCAAGAAGAAGAGTGACCAACGGGATGATGGATAACCGGATCAAGTTGGGTCGCGTGATCCCAGCCCCTGGAGTGGAATGAGCAGAGGCAAGCATCACCCACAGGAGCGGTATCGTAGTAATACTGAAATATTGAAATTTGCCCGAAACGATCTTAGTGGAGAGGTCAGCACCTGCAATCTCCAGCGCATAGCCCAATGACCATACCCCACATGCAAAAGCTAACAGAGAGAGATGCGCTGCTCCGCTTACAGTCGCGTGCCGCTGCCAGGCATAGATTGCCACAAAGCTAGCCAGCAGCGAGCAGGCAAGAAGCGGAAGGATATAAGGCGAGTATTGAATTTGCACTGGATGATCTTTCGTGCAGACCGCAAATCAAACAAGATCCGACTTTCAGCTTTTTCCACGGTAGCTGAAAATCAAGTTGCCCTTAATCCAGACTTAAGCAATGAAAGTTTCACTCTATTAATATTATACAACTCAAAACTCATCACAGAACAAATGTTGCCTGGATGAAACACCGCAAAACGATGTGCGATTAAGATGAAATCAGAAATTCATATCAGCATTTCAATAGGCCTGATTCGGCTATAATTTGCGTATGGCTACCAAGACTCGTTACGAAGACCTCAAGCAGCAAATTCACGAACACAATTATCGCTATCATGTATTGGATGCACCGGTCATCAGCGACCTGGAGTTCGACCGGCTGCTGAATGAGCTCAAGCAGATCGAAGCCGAGCACCCGGACTGGATTGCGGCAGATTCTCCAACGCGGCGCGCGGGAGCCGCTCCTGCCAGCCGTTTCGTCAAGGTCCAGCACCCGGCGCCAATCCTTTCGCTGGCGAACGCCTTCGGTGCTGATGATGCGCGCGGCTGGTTCGAGCGCGTCAGCCGCATCGACGACCGGGTGGAGCGTGCCAAATTCGTGGTCGAGCCGAAGATCGATGGTTTATCCGTGGTTCTGCATTACCATGACGGGATCTTTACGCTGGGCGCGACGCGCGGGAATGGTGAAATCGGAGAAGATATCACCGCCAACCTGCGGACGGTGAAGAGCATCCCGCTCCGTATCCCTGTCGATGAACACGGACCGAAGCCACCGAAAGTACTGGTGGTTCGCGGCGAGGCTTTCATGCCGATCAAGGAATTTGAAAAGCTAAATCAGAAACGGTCTGAGGAAGGAAAGCCCACATACCTCAACCCCCGTAATACTGCAGCGGGCTCGCTGCGCCAGCTTGACCCCGCGCTGACGGCTTCCCGCGCCCTCACGTTGCTTGTTTATCAAATTGTCTACTCTGAAGGTGGCAAAATCCCCATCTCGCAATGGGAGTTACTTGAGTATCTTAAAGCGCTTGGGTTTCCTATCACAGATATTGCCCGGCGGTTTGACGATTTCGAGACTGCTGTTGCCTACGCAGAGAGCTGGGATAAGAAACGCGATGAGCTGGATTATGAAGCCGATGGTATGGTCATCAAAATTGACAACTTAAATCTCGCCAAGGATTTGGGGTTTGTGGGGAAAGACCCGCGCGGCGCGATCGCGTTCAAATTTCCCGCCCGTGAGGTGACGACAACTTTACAGGATATCAAGATCAATGTCGGGCGTACCGGGATGCTGATTCCCAATGCGGTGCTGGAGCCTGTGGAGATCGGCGGTGTTGTCGTCGTGCGTGCCACGCTGCATAACTTCGATTACATCACGGAAAAGGACATTCGCATCGGAGACCGGGTGCTGGTCAAACGAGCGGGGGAGGTGATTCCCTATGTGATCGGTCCGGTGCTGGACGCGCGCACCGGCAAGGAGAAGAAATATAAACTGCCTACCACTTGTCCCTCTTGTGGGCAGCCCGTGGAACGACTTGACGATGAGGTAGCGTTTTACTGTGTCAATGCTGCCTGCCCGGCGCAACTCGTGCGGAATGTGGAACACTTTGTCTCACGCAGCGCGATGGACATCGTTGGTATGGGTACACGGATCGTTGAAAAATTGATCGAAACTGGCAACGTGAAGGATGTTGCCGATATCTACTATCTGAAGCGGGCAGACATCCTCGAAGCGGTGACAAAAAAGGAACGCAAAACAGAAAAGGAACCGCCTGGCAAGATTGCGGATAACCTGCTGGCATCCATCGAAGCCTCGAAGTCGCGTCCGTTAGGGCGCTTGATCGCCGCACTGGGGATCCGCGGCGCGGGAGAGGTAAGCGCTGCCGACTTGGCGAGTCACTTCACTGATCTGGATACGCTTTCCAAAGCCAGCGCAGAAGCCCTGCAGGAGATTGCCGGCATTGGCCCCAGCGTCGCCGAGTCGGTTGCAGAGTGGTTCTCGCGCCCGGTAAATAAATCTGTGATCAAGAAATTAAAAGCCGCCGGTGTATGGCCGCAAGGTGATTCATCGGCAAACGCCAAAACCCGCACATCTAACACGTTCGAAGGAAAAACGTTTGTCATCACAGGCACGCTTCCGACCTGGTCACGCGACGATGCAAAAGAATTCATTGAGTCGCATGGCGGCAAGGTGACGGACAGCGTCAGTAAAAAGACCAGCTACTTGGTGTTAGGCGAGGCGCCGGGATCGAAATATGAAAAAGCAAAGTCGTTGGGGGTTCAGATTATTGGGGAAGAGGATCTTAAAAATTTGGCTGGATGATATCTGTACGGAGAAAAATTCTACCAGGCATGGAAGCTCTCATGAAAAGAACGACGCTAATTACTTTGCTCGTGACCTTTGGCTCTTCTCTGGCATGCCAGCTCCTTGCCCCCGTTCGACCTGGAACAGTCATTTCTGCCTGCGCACAGATCGTTGCAGAGATCGCCCACCTCCAGGCAGGCGATCTTCCCCGGCAGCTGTTCGAGACAGGGGTAAAGCAGGGGGACGAGTTCGATGTCCATCAATACTTTGATGTTTTATCTCACATCTCTATGCAGGATGGGTTCGATCTGGATTATGTCTACCAGATCGATAGCCTCGGCGGGTATCCATTGCTCTATGCCCATCCTGTGGATCAAACACCTTATGCTTCGGTGACCGATATTCCTGAAAATACGCAATTACCCGATTTTCAAGAATATCTAACGGTCGATGCTACAGAACAGGGATACTTTGAATATGTTGTCATGGATATTATGGCGGGTCAATTCTATTTGTACTGGCATGCCAATTACAACGACACGCAGATCGTGTGCAATCGCCAGCAGATATACGATATTGTTGCACAAGTCAACACTGGGGATTTTGGAGCTACCATGGATACAGCCCAGCAGGCAAAAGTCCGCACCTTGAGGAATATCGTGCCAGTCGTCGTTTTGGAGGGGGAGACGGCTACAGTGGAAGTCGTGACCTTTACTAAATGGGGCGGGTTCTACCGCTATACCTATACAGTACGTCGCGAATTCCCGCATACCATTTTGGATCTCGAACAGGAAAATCTTGTTCCGTATGACTGTGGTGTGATGTTCTAAGGAGCAGTTCTCCTTTCTTATGATAAAATACCGCCGCTAAAACGAAGGACGCCTTGGGGGAGCATCGAGCCTTTGTAAATCTTTTTGCTTTGGAGAACAACCTATGCCACGTCGTAGCCTCGCTCGTCTCTACCGGGACGAGTTCACCGGATATTCACTCGTCAGGTTTCAACAGGACATGCTTGCCGGACTCACTGTCGCCGCAGTGGCGCTGCCGCTTGCCTTGGCGTTCGGGGTTGCCTCCGGCGCCACGGCTGCCGCGGGATTGGTCACAGCTATTCTCGCCGGCGTCATCATGGGCTTTCTCACCGGCGCGCCATTCCAGATCAGCGGACCGACGGGCGCGATGTCTGCGGTGCTGATCGTGCTCGTCTCACGCTATGGGTTAGAAGGGATTTGGGTGGCAGGCTTGCTTTCAGGCGCGTTGCTGCTCATCATTGGTCTCCTGCGCCTTGGTCGTTTCATTGCGTTCATCCCCGCACCCGTCATCAGTGGTTTTACATCCGGTATCGCATTAATTATTTTTATCGGTCAGATCGACAACTTCCTCGGCATTACAACCCCCGCCACCGAAGCCGCCGCCCAAAAACTTCTCGGGTATTTCAAGGGCGGATTCATCATCGACTTCCAGACAATCCTCCTGGGACTTGTCGTGATCGGCACAATGCTCTTCTGGCCCGCCAAATGGAATGCACGCTTCCCGGCGTCTCTGCTTGGTATTATCCTGGCTACGCTCCTCAACTGGGGCTTGCATTGGTCTACACACGTGATCGGAGCGATTCCTCAATCTCTACTCCTCGAAGATCGTCTCAGTCTTTCCCATTTCCCCTGGTCCAACCTTGCTGACTTCATTGCGCCCACCTTGACCATCACGGCGCTGGGAGCGGTCGAATCGTTGCTGTGCGGCGCCGTTGGTTCCAATATGACCGGCATTCGCTTGCAGGCGAATCAGGAATTGATTGCGCAGGGCGTGGGCAATATGGTCATCCCGTTCTTTGGCGGAGTCCCTGCGACGGCCGCGATCGCCCGCTCCAGCGTGGGCATCAAATCAGGCGGGCAGACCCGCCTGGTCAGCGTGGTTCATGCCATAGGCATTTTGCTTTCCATGTTCCTGTTCACAAGATTCATGGAACGCATCCCCCTTGCCGCGCTGGCGGGTGTTCTCATGGTGACGGCTGTCCGCATGAACGAATGGGAGGCGATCCGATTCATCTTCGGCAAGCGCTTCAAAACTGACATGATCGCGTTCACGATCACTATGCTGGCGACCATCGTTCTCGATCTGACACAAGCAATTCTGATCGGTTCTTTTCTGGCGGGCGCGGTCTTCCTGAACAAGATTGCCAGCATCGACATCCATGTCCAGGAAGTGGATATTGAACGGCTGAAACAGAAAGGGATCGAAGCGACAGGGAATTGCCGGCATGTGCGCGTTGCCTTTCTGACGGGACCTCTTTTCTTCGCAGCGACGGGTCAATTCAATGAAGCATTTGCAGACCTGGGCGATACCCACGCATTGATCCTTTCGATGCGTGGCGTGCCTTTGATCGATACGGCAGGCATTGAGACAATTCACCGTTTGCAGGAACGCCTACATAAGCAGGGTGGCACATTGATGTTCGCAGGAATCCATGATAATGCACGTAATATGATGGAACGCGGTGGGTTAGTGAAAGCGATCGGCGAAGAAAACTTCTTCTGGTCCAGTGACCAGGCAATTGTGGAGGCAGAGAGGCGGGGCTGCAGATTCTGCGCATGATGAAACTTTATGTAACAGTCACAAATTGTTGACTCTGAGATACAGAAATGCAATAATGAATCTGTAAGCAAATTTACTTTCAGGAGGCACTCCGTGATAAAGAAGCTTCTATCGCTGTTTGTTCTGACGGTACTTTTGATGGCAGGTTTTAGCTCCACGACGGGCTCCGTCAGCGCGGCAAAACCGCCCACGCGCACCCCAACCCCTTCGGGGCCGACTCCGACACCCAGCCCTGCGACTCAGTTCCAGATCTATGGAGCATGGCACTGCGGAAACGATGCCTGCACATGGTCCACTGTCCGCACGGTCAGTGAGTTCGACTCGAAAAACCACTGGCTGATCGACCGCGGCGATGGAAGACCTTCGGTCAACCTGGTGGTGCTGAGCTTTGTCCATCCCCTGAAGCTGTTGAATCAAACAACGGATGCCGGCACATTGAACGGTGTGCCGCGTGGCATGACGGCAGACATCATCAATTACTTCAAGAGTCGTGGCATTCGTGTGGCGCTTTCGATTGGCGGGATTACATATACCGATGCCTGGAATCAGGCGCTGGCTCAAAACCCGACACAGTTCGGACTCAACGCCGCGGCAGTTGCCCAGCAGTTAGGCGTGGGAATCGAGATTGATTATGAGGAAAATACGAATCCCAACCTGCCTGCGCTACAGGCTTTTATTGATGCCTATCGTTCTGTCCTACCCTATGATCCAACCGGAAACAATCACGCTGCCCGGCTCACGATTGACCTGGCTGCCGGAGACCGCTGGCTGATTGCCCTCACGCAAAAAGCAACCGCCGACTGGTTGACGACCTCCAATCGCGTCCTCGATTATGCTAACGCTATGGTGCCGAGCCGTCAGCCGAGTACAAGCGGCGCGATTGCCAACTGGCAGGAACACGTGGATGGCAAGCCGCAATACGATCCGCCGATCCCGCCGCTGGCGCCTGCCAAATTCACAGGTGCCCTTTATATCGTGGCAGGAACGAATATTGCTCCCGAATGCAATGACTTTAACAATTCCTTGCAGAAATCCACGGGTTCGTTTGTACAGTCGGTTGCACCGAATGGAGCAGGTACAACCTCTGGTCTGCTGGGCTATATGTTCTGGGCAGCTGAGATGCCCTCCACGCGACGAATTACGACAGCACCTCCCAACTCCTGCGAGGGTGGTGTCGGTGCAGGTGCGACATTTTATAACATTCCTATTCCCATGTCTTCCTTGAGACAACAATAATTTCGATATTACAAAGAGTAAAATAGCTCTGCAATATCAAATTGCAGAGCTATTTTGTTAAAGGATCAGACGATGGCAAACAAGGTTCTCAACTGGGGATTGCTCTCCACCGCGCGCATCAACCGCGCTCTCATACCGCCTCTACGGGCGTCAAAGCGTAATCAGCTGGTCGCGGTCGC
Source organism: Anaerolineales bacterium (assembly GCA_035699125.1). Lineage (GTDB taxonomy): Bacteria > Chloroflexota > Anaerolineae > Anaerolineales > Villigracilaceae > Defluviilinea. Next base: position 266,607 of record DASSBC010000012.1, on the reverse strand, counting down.
TTCACGGTCACAAGACTCGGCAGATCAGTATGCACGTGAGTGGAAAATTTCGCGCGCGCATGCCTCCTATGAAGCGTTGCTCGCTGACCCTGAAATTGATGTAATTTACAACCCGTTGCCGAATCATTTGCACGCAGAATGGACGATCCGAGCCGTGGAAGCAGGCAAGCACGTGCTATGTGAAAAACCGCTTGCCTTAAATGTGGAAGAAGTGGATGCCATCCAGGAAACGGCGCGCAAACATGGGCGGATCGTTATGGAAGGCTTTATGTATCGCCACCACCCACAGACGCTCAAAGTACAAGAGTTAATGAAGAGCGGCGCCCTGGGAACGCTAAAGCTGATTCGCGGTTCCTTTAGCTTTGTCCTCTCTCGTGGAGGGGATGTGCGTCTCAAGCCGGAGATGGGAGGCGGAAGCATCTGGGACATTGGGTGTTATCCCATTAGCTATGCACGCATGGTCGTCGGAGCGAATCCGTTCGAGGTGTTTGGCTGGCAGGTTACGGGTCCGACGGGGATCGATGAGACCTTTGTCGGGCAGATGCGATTCGCGAACGACGTGCTGGCACAATTCGACAGTAGTTTCGTCATTCCCTTTCACACCTTCATGGAAATTGTCGGCAGTGAAGGTACCTTGAATGTCCCCCACCCCTTCCGTCCCGCGACCGACGAGAAGATCTTTCTGACGCGCGGAGATAAAACAGAGACGATCAAGGTTCCTGGACAGGAACTGTATATTGGGGAAGTGGAGAACATGGCGGACGCGATCCTGCTCGGGCACGAGCCGCGTGTTTCGCTCGCCGATAGCCGCTCCAACGTGGCGGTGCTTGCTTCTTTTGTCGAGTCGGCGCAGACAGGCAAAGTTATCGAGCTAACGTAGAGCGCCAAAAACCTTTGCAAGGCTTTTTCCAACATCTGGTAAACTTGCTTCATTACTGTTTTGGAGGCGATGCATGAATTTACTCAAAACAAATGACGCCGTCACCCGTCGTATCAAGGCGATCACAGACCGCGTGGCAAACGTGAAGGAGAATGACCTCTACTTCTACAACCAGCCTGTTGAGGAAATACTTCCCGGTATGCGTGTCCGGGTGCATGGACGCGAAATGGGCATGTATGCCTCCTACAGCTATCTGGGATTAATCAATCACCCGCGTATCAACGAAGCCGCGAAACGGGCAGTGGACGAATTCGGAACCGGCACGAACGGTGTGCGGTCTCTGGCGGGTACACTTACGCTTCATACGGAGCTCGAAGAAACAATTTCTCATTTCAAGCATAGTGAAGCCGCGATCACCTACTCGTCCGGGTATGCCACGAACCTGACTGTGATCTCAACCCTGATGGGACGCGGCGATTATGTGTTTTCGGATAAATTGAATCATGCCTCGATCGTGGATGGATGCCTGATGTCCGGCGCGGAGTTCAGGCGCTTCCGGCACAACGATATGGCGCACCTCGAAGGTCTGCTCCGAAACGCGCCGCCGGACGTTGCCAAGCTGGTCATCGCCGATTCAGTTTTCAGCATGGACGGCGATATCATCGACCTGCCTAAGATGCTGGAATTGTGCAGGCACTACAGCGCCTGGTTGATGATCGACGAAGCGCATTCGCTGGGTGTGCTTGGCGAGAAGGGCACAGGCATCGAGGAGTATTTTGGTCTCGGCGATGTCATCGACATCAAGATGGGCACGCTGAGTAAGACTATCCCTTCCGTAGGCGGCTATGTGGCTGCTAAAAAAGAAATCATCACGTACTTGCGCCATGCCAGCCGCGCCTACATTTTTTCTGCGGCGCTGCCACCTGCACAGGCTGCTGCGGCGAACGAAGCCTTCAAAGTCATCCTAGATGAGCCCTGGCGTATCGAGCGCCTTAATCAAAATACCAGACAGTTCATCGGCGGGCTAAAGAGTATGGGGTTCGACACGATGCTGACGGAGACAGCCATCGTCCCTGTCCTGTGCGGCGACGACGACATGGCGTTCGCCATGACGCGCGAAGCCCAGCACAATGATGTATTCGTGCTTCCCGTTGTTTCCCCTGCCGTGCCTGAGGGACTCGCCCGGCTGCGTGCCACTGTCACAGCGGCGCATGAACCCGATGAGATCGAGCGTGCTATGGATGTGATCGGCGAAGCCGGAAGAAAACTTGGTCTCATCAAATGAAAAGAACGAAGCTCACAAAACTGCCCGCCTCAAACGGGCAGTTTTTGAAACCGGATTGCCAGGATAAGATGTTTAATACACTTTTCTAATATAGGCTCTGTACAATGTTTTTAACAATTTAAGATAAGTCGTCATGAAGTACCGATGGTAAGGAGTTGAGTTATGAGATGGCAATGGAAATTAGGGACGTTTGCCGGGATCGATGTCTTCGTTCATGCAACGTTTCTGCTTTTAATCGGCTGGATTGGCTATAGCTACTGGCTCCAGTATGGAACAGTTGCTAAGGTGATAGAGGGCATTCTTTTCATCCTGGCGCTCTTTCTGTGCGTGGTTCTCCATGAGTACGGGCATGCCCTTACCGCCCGTAAATATGGGATCAAGACGCGTGACATTACCCTGTACCCGATTGGCGGTGTGGCGCGGCTGGAGCGCATGCCGGATCAGCCAATCGAGGAGCTCTGGGTGGCGATTATGGGGCCTGCCGTCAATGTGGTGATTGCCGCACTTCTCTTCTTGTACTTATATGTCACCCAGGGTCCCATCTCGATGACGGACCTGGCAGTTGCCTCGGGTTCTTTCCTGGCACGCTTGATGGTGGTGAATATCACGCTGGTGTTATTCAACCTGATTCCCGCCTTCCCTATGGATGGCGGGCGCGTCCTGCGAGCGTTGCTTGCCATGCGCATGGACTACGTCCGTGCTACGCAGATCGCCGCGAATATCGGGCAGGGACTGGCGTTTCTTCTGGGTCTGGTCGGTTTGTTGACGAATCCGTTCCTGCTCTTTATCGCCTTTTTCGTGTGGATCGGCGCCTCCCAGGAAGCCAGCATGGTCCAGATGAGGAATTCCATCAGCGGAATTCCTGTTACGCACGCCATGCAGACTCAGTTCGAGACTCTTGCCCCGTCTGACCATCTGGATCGGGTGGTGAAGTTGATCCTCGCCGGTTCCCAGCAGGATTTCCCGGTGGTGGAGGACGGGCAGTTTGTCGGCGTCCTGACACGCGATGACTTTATCAAAGCCCTCTCCCAGCAGGGACAGAATATACCCGTTGCGGATGTGATCCGACGCAATGTGCCCACTGTCGACTCGCATGAAATGGTTGAGATGGCGCTGATGCGCTTGCAGGAATCTGGCGCGAAAACATTGCCGGTGATGCACCGGGGCAGGTTTGTTGGGCTGGTCACCTCGGAGAACATCACAGAATTTCTGATGATTCGCTCCGCATTGCGGACGGCGGGTGTTACGTCCCCCCCGACTGCCTGAAACAAACCGCGCTATGGAAATAGAAAAGAGCCTCGGCTCAAAGCCGAGTCTCTTTTTCGTGAATGTATACTTTACGCGAGCTTTACGAGTTGAGGTCTTGAATGGAGAACTCGCTTGATTTCCCCGCGTGCTTCCATATCTAATTTTACAGTGGTCACATACCAGATCACCGAGCCATCAAACTTCCCATTCACTTCTTTTTCGACAGCGCGGGAAAGATTGCTAAACGTGATTTCCTTCTGAGTCTGCAACACGCACAGTATGGCGTGGCGAATGATGTCATATTTTTCCTTGCTGATATTCACACCCTGTTTCTTTTCAGGATGCAACGTGCGAATCTTGTCCTGCATGCATACCTCCTTTGGCGGGAGGCAATTTTACCCCCGTCTGCGCCCTTTTGCAGAATCAATTCTAAGCCACGAGATCTATGGTTATCAAGCCTGAGGCTTCATCCGTTCCACAACCAGCTCAGCGACATCTTTTACCTGCACTGAACTACCATCTGTTTTCGAGGCATCGCTCAACATCGTCATGCAGAAGGGGCAGCCAACTGCCAGAGTTTCCGCCCCAGTCTCCTTGGCTTCCTTAAAGCGTGCTGCGTTGACACGCATGCTGCCAGGTTCTTCTTCTTTCCACATCTGCGCGCCGCCTGCGCCGCAACAAAAGGATTTGCGCTGATTGCGTGGCATCTCAATGATCGTGACACCCGCGGAGGTCAACGCGTCCCGCGGCGCTTCGAGGATTCCATTATGTCGACCCAGATAACAGGGATCGTGGAATGTTACTGTATACTGATCGCTGGATACTTCCAGACTGATCTTTCCAGCGCCGACCAGCTCGTTGATCAACTGTGTATGATGGATCACCGTGTAGTGCCCACCAAACGCGGGATATTCATTCTTGATCGTGTGCAAACAATGCGGACAAGTTGTGACGATTCGTTTGGGTTTGACCTCGTTTAATATCTCTACATTGGTGGTTGCCAAGCCAAAGAAGATATCCTCGCGTCCGGCGCGGCGTGCAGGGTCGCCATTGCATTGTTCGTTCTGCCCGAGCACCGCGTAGTTGACGCCGGCAGTGTTTAAGATTTTGGCAAAGGCCTGGGCGGTTTTCTGGGCGCGCGAGTCGGTGGCAGGCGCGCAGCCCACCCACCACAAAATGTCGGGTTCCGGGTTCTGCTCGATCGTCGGGACGTTGAGTCCCTGTGCCCACTTCATGCGGTCTGCCTGTGAAACGTTCCATGGATTAGCGTTGCGTTCCATGCCTTTGAAGGCATTCTCCAATTGTTTGGGGAATCGGCTCTCCATTAAGGTCAGGTTGCGGCGGATATGCAAAATATCGCGCATCGGCTCATTGCCGACCGGACAAATATCCACACACGCGCCGCAGGAGGTGCATGCCCATACTGCTTCTTCAGAAATCAGGTTCAGCATGGGCACGTCCAGGTTCCCGCCAGCGTTCAGGTGATAACGCTTATTGACCTCCAGCGCCGCGGGGGAGAGCACCTTGCCTGTGGCATACGCCGGGCACACTTCCTGGCAGCGAAAGCATTGGATGCAGGCATATGCGTCCATGATCTGTTCCCATCCCAGGTCTTTCATCGTTGCCGCGCCGAACTGTTCAATCGATTGATCGTCCAGGTTGATAAAATTTAATTCGCCAATGGATCGCCGCTCGGGTTTTAGAGCAAAGTTAATCGGGGCAAGAAAGAGATGGAGATGCTTGGAATAAGGGAAGTAGGGCAGGAATGCCACCACCGCACCGATAGATAACCAAAAGGCTGCATGTTCTCCAATCATAAGCAGGTTGGGATCCCAACCAGACCAGGCACGCGCCGCGGCGGAAATAAACGGTTGCCAGGGATCGAGCTCGCCGCGCTGCGTTAAATAAAAAGACTCCTCCAGCAATCGCATCAGGTTGTGGGTAAAGAAGGTGGCGGTGACAATCGCCGAGTCGCGCGCGATGCCTGTCCGCGCTCTGGGGTCCAGATGTGTTGATTCGCGGGTGGATAAGTTTGGCGGACGCAGCACATAGCGGCGAAAGGCGAGCGATGCCATTCCAATCAGGATCGCCAGCCCGAAGAAATCCGCAAGAAGCCTGTACACATCGCCAAAGGCACCGAGATTATGGAGAAGCTTAAAGCCTGTATACGCGTAAATGACATCGGTCAGGTTGATGAGTAAGAACACAATCAAGCCCCAGCCGATAAATGCGTGTAAAAGGCTGACCATCGGACGGAATCGGAACACCGGTTGGAAGGAAATCGTCTTGGCAATGACCTCACCCAGGCGCTTCCCCAGAAGGGACCAATCCGGCTTGCCCTGCCCGCTTGCAATATGACCGATGATGCGTAGTACACCCCGATATGTGAAGTAGAGGGAAACGAGAACAAACAGGGTAAAGAGGATCTTCTCTACTAAGGTAAGCACAGTTCCTCCAGTAAATAACATGTCATTGCGAGGAGCACTCTTCCCCGGCATCGCCCGCCAGGGAAGGTGTGCGACGAAGCAGTTTCCGATTAAGCAAAAGAAGATTTCTAATCAAATTTCCGGTTATCGGGAGATTGCTTCGCGACGTACGCTCGCAATGACTACATGCCTGTAGTTTAGCACAGAAAACACGAGCGGAAGTTTGTGACCTCCGCCGTTTTATGAGGGATAACTGCCTGAATCTTATGGCTGCGTTCTACTGATCTCATCCACATAATCAATGGTGCTCTGACATGCCGGCTCCAGATGCGAAGACACATTCTCCCACGTTAATTCCTGGTCTTCTTCCAAATCTTCACCCGCAGTGGCGTCTAAGGCATTGCCTAAGCAGCCAGGTCCGGCGTTGTAATTGACGAGCGTAAATTTCCAGAGATCCTCATAGGATGCCGCCTCACCGGCTGTCCCGCCAGTGACGTTCTCTACCAGTTGACCAGCTTGTTCGCAGTTTGCGAGCATCGTATGAGCAAATACGCCGATGCTGAAGTTGGCGCGGTCCAGATCGATTCCCAGGGGACAGGTTTCACAAGTAGCGTTGATGGAATCAATCAAGGCTAGCCGTAGATATTCCTGCTGTTCCTCGCTCAGATGTAAATACCCTTTACTGCACTCCGCCGAGTCCATCACGAGTGGACAGAATTGGTGGAAGAACGGAGGATTCCATAATAGCGCCGTATCTGCGCCCTTTTCTGTCAGTTGTCCGAGACCAATGTCATTAATATTGCTTATACCAGGCCAAAACTGGCTTTCGATCGCGAAGAGATTCTTTAGCAAATGTGCCGGTACGCCAGTATCCTGGGCAATACTGAGGATGACCCCGTCGAACTGATTTTGCCAGGCAGTGACTGCGCTTCGCGCCGCCTCCATCCCGCAGGCAGACGCCCCGCCATCTGGCAGCAAGCCACCATCTGCGCACGCTCTTACATCAACAGCCCCCGCACGAATTAACTGCGCTGCCAGATAATTGTAGGGGATATCCGTTCCTAACTCTTCACTCGCCGTAGGCGTGCTCAGCCATTCTGGCGGCCCACCGACTGGTGGTAAAGCACCCCAGGCTTCCACACAACTGGCAACGGGCACGCCCATCCACTGGCTGCTTAAGACGTCGACGTACCAGAAGATACGATCTGGATCACCGGCATCTGTGGTTGCCACGCGTACCAGTGCGTCAAAGACGACACTGCTATCCCCGTAGCTGGAGTTTGCCCAGAACTGGATCACGAACCCATCCTCATCCGTCACGGGTAATTGCAGCCGGCAGAGGGCATCACAGATAAAAGGCTGCCCCTCGTACAATCCTTCGATACTAATAATTTCGTAATCGGTCAGTGGCTCGATCCCGGTTAACACCAAAATAGGATCTGAGTCACAAATACTGGTCGAAGATGTATAGATCGGGTCACAATTTTCCAGCGTGACTTGCACGGTGGGAGGAGGCAGAAGAGAGGCAACCTCTTTCTGTGCAGGTTTAGTGCCCACCAGATGAAGATAAAGCCCCTGACATAAATTGACATCAAATTCCTGGCAGGGTTTCTGCTCGATCCACTCTTCGTAGAGATCCTCGCCGCAATCCACGTAAATATCACCGGGTGTTGGCAAGCCCTCATGATCAGTGACAATCTTGCATTCGATATCATCTTCCCCCAGATAAAACATCCACCAAAAGTATTTGGTGTAATCGACAACTGTGACCGAATAGCGGTCGGGACCCGGGGGCGTGGTGCCCTGCGCAGCAGCTTCTTTTGGTGTGGACGCGTATACACTTACCGCAAAGGCCAGAGCGAGGCTCAACGTCCATAACCGTCTCCGCCACCGAAACCGAGTCTCGTGGTCTAATCGCATAAAAGGAAGAGTCCGCTTCCATTATAGCGGACTCTTCTTTCAAGAGGCTATTTTTTCCTTGACTTTTTAGTTACAGGTTTTCCTGTGCCATTCGGCGCGGAATTGGAAGCACGTTTCCGTGTCTCGGGTTTGGCAGCCATCTGGACTGGAGGGGCAGTTTCTTGTATGTCCTCGAGAAGCGCCTTATCCTGCTGTAGGTTGCGGCTGCGAACATAAATGCTAGCTACATATAGCGCCATGACGATGAAAGCGACCGTGTAACCCGCAATCATATAGCCTGAAGTATCGGGGGTAGATTCTTGAAAAAACATGAGAGTCTCCAGTTACATGCTGATTTTTAGCTTGAGCTGCTCGACCTTCTCTTGCAAATCCCCGAGGCGAATCCGGTTCCAGAAAAGATCGATAAAGATGATACTAAAGGCAAACAGAGCGAAGAAAAACGCCGTAAGCATATCTGAGGTCATGCTGAAGCCGCCGTCCGCTTCAGGATTCGTGCCACCGATCACCACTGGGTGGATCGTCCGGAATAAGCGGATGGCAAAGAACGTGATGGGCGCGCTCAACGCGCCCACCAGCGCGTACACCGCACCGAAGCGCGCACGCCGGTCGGGGTCATCGATGCCCTGGCGAAGCATGAAATAGGCGATGTAGATCAGTTCCGTGATTGCAGCGGTGGTGAGGCGCGGGTCCCACGTCCACCACGTATTCCAGGCGGGACGTGCCCAGATGGAGCCGAGCACAATCGTAATCAGGAAAAACACCAGGCTGACTTCGATCGCGGCGACCTGGAACTTATCCCACTTTAGATTCTTAGTGATTAAATAGATCACGCTAAATACCCCGCCTAAGATAAAGCCCAGCAGGGCGGTCCAGGCGGTGCCAACGTGGAAATAAAACACTTTTTGAACCTCGCCCATCACGCGTTCTGTAGGAGCGGTCAGGGCCAAATACGTGGCGATGCCAAGCACAAGGATAGCAGCGATATCGAAAATTCTTAATGCGAAAGGTTTCGGTTGCATACATGCTCCTTCAAGCTAGAGAGTAGAGACCAGGGATTCGGTATGGCAATAGGACTCATCTCTAATCCTGTATTCTCTTTCTATTCTTCTACTACATTATCAAACACCATAAACGCTAACGCGATAAAAATCACATCATAGGTGATGAGCAGGTTGAGGGGCAGAAGGATCTCTTCCCAATCTGCACCGCGAAGAAACCCACCGCTTGCCTTGACGGCTGCCAACAACACAGGGATGACAACCGGGAACAACAAAATAGGGAGGAGGATGTCGCGTGTGCGCGTCTGTACCGCCATGGTAGAAAGCAGTGTGCCCACCCCTGCGTAGCCGATCGAACCTAACAGAATCACAAGCAATAAACCGGGTTGGAAGAGATTGACAGAATACAAAAGGCTGTAAACGGGAAGGACAATCAGCTCCACGAGAAGCATGAACGCAAGATTACTGATGACTTTACCGAAATAAATAGCGGAGCGATCTACCGGTGCGAGCAACAGCCCATCCAAGCAGCCACGATCCTTTTCGATTGCCATTGAGCGGTTGAGTCCCAGCGTTCCTGCAAAGGCAAAGGTAGACCAGAGCACACCTGCCGTCACGGATTGCCGCGTTCTAACATCTAGCTCAAGGGCAAAGTTGAAGATGAGGATAATCAGAAGCGAAAAAACCAGCATTGACGAAAAGAGTTCGCGAGAACGAAATTCAGACCGGAGGTCCTTCCAAATAATCGCAGCGATCGCTTTGAGGAAATTGCCTTTGGGTATTGGACGATCACTCGCTACCGACCTGATTTCGTTTGCTTTATCCACGATGCTAACCCGCCAGCGCCTGCTTATAGAAGGCTAGTAAGTTCGTTTTCTTGAGTTCTTTGCGAGACGTGGAGGCAGAGATGACTCCACGTGAGAGGACATCGAAGCGAGTTGCCAGATCCTCAGCGCGAGCAAGATCGTGAGACGTCATGACGACCGTTCGACCCCTGGAAGCCACAGCCTTGAGTACTTCGTCGAGCATGGCAGAGGCATCTTGGTCCAGCCCCGTATATGGCTCATCGAAGAGCACCACTTCCGGATCGTGAAGGACGGCGCGCCCGATCGTAAGCCTTTGCTGCATGCCGCGCGAGAACGTCCGCACCAGATCGCGGCGCCTTGTTTCGAGCCCGACCATTTCAAGGACTTCTGTAATTCGTGACGGAGAATTGGAAATGTTGTACATGCGCGCATAAAAGCGCAGATTTTCCTCCGCCGTCAAGTCGTCATAGAGCAGAGGGAGATGCGAGACCACTCCCAGACGCGCACGTACCTGGGCGGCTTCGTGAGGAAGTGTATGGCCGGCGATACGCACTTCTCCCAGCGAAGGTCGTGAGAGCGAGGCGAGAATGCGCAGGAATGTCGTCTTACCCGCGCCGTTGGGGCCCAGAAGCGCGACAAACTCACCCGGCTGGACGTCGAAATCCACGCCGCGCAGGACAGCCTTCAACCCGAATCGTTTGACGAGCTTTTTGACAGTGATCATATCTTTGCGTGTTACAGGGATGGGCATCCTGCCCGTCTCTGTAATACGCCCACAAAATTACATCTTTCCCTTCAAGATCTCTTTCAATTCCGCGCGGCGCTTTTGATACGCTGCTCCCGAGATTTTCCTGGCACGATGCAAATCGTCGAGAGCCAGGATCGCGTCAATCACCTCATCGGCGGATTCAAATTCATCGCCTTCCTCACGTTTGTCAGCCCCCTCTACTCCGCGGTTGCGCAGATACATCCAACCACCCCCTAGAACCAGGGCAATACCCAATGCTCCTACGCCAAGTAAGAGGCTCTGATTTGAGGTGTTTGTCGCAGAGCCTGCTTCTCTGGGAATTCCCGAAAGGGAAAGATGAAGAATTTCGTCTGCTTTCACGCTGCCCAGGTCATAGATTTGGAAGTTGAAATCCTGAATCGCTTGCAGACCTAGATCGGTGGCTCTTTCGCTCTGGATCGTCACGCCCTCCGGAACAAAGACGGTGACTGCCGTAATGGGTAACGCAAAGCCCTGTGAAAATTCAAATTCGTTTGCCTTCGGGACCGAAGCATACGCGATCAATCCATAGGAGTTTTCACTAGGAGGAACAGCGAATCCATTGTCGATCTGCTGGAACGGTTCGCTATCCTGCATTGGTTCGTAGCCAAAGCCAGACGAGCCTTCGGGCGATTTGATAAAGGGAACCTCACCTCTCTCATTGAACTTCACCAGGATGATTTCATCGCTCGGGTTACGCATCGAATAGACGTTGAAGACCTGGACCTCATCTGCCCCATACTCGAAGAAGATGCGCGCCTCATCCACGATCAGCGCGGACGTGTCTTCTGTCTGTTTATAAAGCGTAATAGGAGGCAACGTTAAGTTGGTGTCCATTTCTTCCACGATCGCGAAGCCGGATTGAAGCTCAACGCCCTCAAAGCTGACTTCCGCGATAAAGATGCGATTGAGGGGCATCTCGATATTTTCGAACTTAAACGACCCATCTGCGTCCACTGTTCCTTCTTGGGAGAAGACTTCCTCCGGTCCTGTGTTTGGGTCAGCGCCATGGTCATAGCCGCGGAGAGTCACCTTCATGTCCGCGGGCAAATCGGTTCCTGTCTGATTCTCAACCGAGCCGCTGATGAGGCCAGACCCCTCTCTGGCGACAACCGTCGATTCGCTCGCCGGGGATGACTCCGTCTCTTCGATGGTACTGAAGGGAGTGCTTGCCTGGGTTACTGTAAGGGACTTGGATGTTGCGCTGGAGACAGGCGCAGAGACAATAGGGGACGTATCGTAGGAAAGAGTTCGCAGATATGCTGCGACAGCCCAGACTTCGTCTTCGCTCAGGGTCGCGCCGAATGCTGGTATCTGTTCGTTTCCCTGCTGGATCATACGTGCTAATTCCACGCCGCTCCACGCGGACATCCTTTCCTGGTCCTGGAATAGATCTGTGGAGCAACCGGCACAATTGGTTTCAAACAACTCTTTCCCTCTTGCGATCTCTTCCTCTGAGGTGTGCAAAGTCATTGCGTAGGCAACCACATCCCAGCGTTCCTGGTCGCTGAGACTGGCGAATGGAGGCATAAAGCGCGATATGTTTCCCTGGGTAACGACGGTGTACCATTGCGCCGGGGAAGCGGGACGCGCAATCTCAGGTAAGCCAAGAGCGGCAACCGGCACGCTGAGTTGAATCCCTTGCTCGCCGTCACCCAGGCCGGTTGCGCCATGACAGGGCGCACACTTTTCAGCAAAGATGATGGCTCCGTTTTCTGTGCTTGGTATGTGTGCAGGAAAGAGTGGTCCCAGTGTGGCCGCGGGCGTTGGCGGTACATAGTTTGGCGGCGGTGTAACGTCCTGCGCCAGAGTAAGGTTACAGGCGGTTAGAGTAATTGCTAAGGCGACAAACAAAATCGGGAGACTTAATTTCATGCTGGATTCCAGAGGCAATAAGGAATTATCTTTTATGATAAAGCCTTTCCACACGACGGGCAGAATCGGTCAGTGACCATGACCGGCTTGCCGCATTTGGGGCAAAAACCGGCAGATGTTTTGGTCCTGGTCTTGCGACGCGAGGAGATAATCGCCTCCAGATCGTCATCGCTCACTTCGACCGTTGCGGCGGCTGCGTCTGCACGGCGGGCGGCAATCGCGCGTTCCAGACGCGCTTCCGTGTCGGTTGCTGAAGTCGCTTGCGGGGCAAGTCCATCAATCTTTCGCAAAATTTCCGCGCCCTTCGTAAGCAGGGTGCTGCGCTGTACGGGATATTCGTCCTCCGGGATCTTGCCCAACTTGAAATCGAAATCCAGTTCCTGCAGTGCATTGATGACCCGGTCGCGTTCAGCCATGAGCGCCGAAAGCTCATGTTCCTCTTCGGTGACGCGGCGGGCTCGTCGTTCCATGAAGGGTGCATACAGGTAGATCGCCACCAGAATCAGGATCGCAAGAGAGAAGAAAATGGCGGTCAGTTCCATAACTCCCTCTACTCCAGCAATGGGTCGATCTGGGCGCGGATCGCCTCGATGGAGGGGAAAGGACCAATCTGCACGTATCGCAAGACACCATCCTGATCTACAAAGTAAGTTTCCGGCACACCTTTGATGCGGAAATACTGTGAGATACGCGTGGCAAGATCGGGACCGTTCGCATAGGTGATGCCGAACTTCTTAAGATAGACACGTGCTTCGGGTTCGGTGTCCACGTAATCCACGCCCAGGAACACCACTTGCCCGGTCGGATCATATTCCGTCCAGGCTTGCTGAAGCTCAGCGGCTTCCTGTTCGCACGGTTTGCACCAGGATGCCCAAAAGTTGATTACGACGACTTTGCCGCGTAAGTCTGCGAGGTGGATATCACTTTTACCGTCTACTTCATAGCCGTTGTACAACGGCAGGCTAAAATTATCGATGACCTGCCCAGGCTGGACGGTGCCTTGCTGCCTGCGCTGGAGTCCAAGCGCGACGATCACCAGCAAGCCAACCAGGAACACCCAGATGATAATCTGTGCCCAGAGTGGCACACCGCGGCGTGGAGCAGGGATAGATGTCTCTGTCATGAATTCTCTACTTTGCTTGACCCTTGCGAAGGTTTTGATCCTTGACTTTCCGTGCAAACCTTCCTAAGGCTGAGTATGATGGATTATTTTTGTTTCTTCAGTTCTTCTTCCAGCCGGGCAACATATGGATCCGGCGCGGATGTTTGTGCGGTTTTCACAGCGACTCTCGCTTTGGATGGTTTCATCCACATCTGAAAGCCACGGAACAGCAGGAGCGCGCCCAAAAGGATGGCAATTGCCGGGATAAGATAGGTCGCGAGTCGATTTGGCGGTTCTGCCAAAACACGCACACCGTAATGGTCAACAAAGTATTGCTTGATCTCTGCTTCACTCTTACCTTCTGCCAGCATGGTGCGGATCAAATCGCGCCACTGGCGGCAAGCTTCTGTGGGACATGCATCTAACGGCGTGCTTTCACAGACCGGACAATACAACTGCTTGGCAATGCGGTTGACCTCATCGTCTGTGGGAGTGGGACCTTGGGCGAGTGCAACACTTGAGAGGAACGAGAGGGCTAAAGCAGCGATAGCTCCCAAAAGTAATTTGTAATAAGTCACTCGTAAAAACTTTTGTTGGCACATTACTATTTACCACGTACGAATTACCCAGCTAATCCGCCGCGCTGGTTTGTTTCTGCGGGAGGCGGGCGCCGGCGGTCACCGCGGCGCGCTCGGTTTCTTTTTCCGGCCAGGCTGCGATGACGATCCCTGCGAGGAACAGGAAACTGCCAAGCCACAGCCAGTTCACTAACGGGTTGACAAAGATCTTGAACGTAGCTCCGCTTTCGCCAACCGGTTCCCAATCCACCAGCAGGACATAGAGATCGTCCCGGAACGTCGAGCGCTGCCCGGGAATCGTCATATTCTGCTCAGAGTCGTAATAGTAATCGATGCGCGGGGCAATCTGACCGAGATACTCACCGTTTTCATATACATCCAGGACCGCTCGACGATAATTCACGCCGCTCGGCAAGTCGTCCCATTGCGCGATCTCCCGATAGGTAAGCTCGTAGTTTGCCAGTGAAATAGTTTCGCCGTGTTTGAGTGTTCCCTGCGTCTCCCGTTGGAACATCTCAATGCCCAGAATTCCAATGGCCATCAGCATCATGCTGAGGTGAATAATGTATCCTCCGTAGCGACGACGGTTGCGCCGGGTCAGGTTCCAGAGTGCGGTGAAAACATTCTCGCCCTGACTGCGCTGGCGCGCATACGCGCCGCGCCAGTATTCATAAAGAGTCACGAGGATGACAAACGCGATCAGGAAGAAACCGATCAACGCCCCAATTTTTTGCGTGTAAGTAAAGAAGAGGGTGACCGTGATCGCGACCGCGGCGAGGGTAGGCTTCCAAAGGGCGCGACCGAGAGTCTTGACCGTGGAATGTGCCCAGGCGGAAAGAGGAGCCACGCCCATTAACAGCATCAATGCGCCGAAAAGGGGAGAAGTTGCACGCTCATAGAACGGAGGACCCACGGTCACTTTCTGCCCGGAAAAAAGTTCCGAGATCAGCGGGAAGATCACGCCCCAGAAACAGACGACCAGGATGCTCATGAACAAAAGGTTGTTCAACAGGAACAGAGCCTCGCGCGAAAGCAGAGAGGTCATCTCGGTTTCAGACTTCAAGCTGCTCCAGCGATGGAGGATCAGGGCGACAGACACAATCAGCGTAAGGGCAATGAACCCAAAAAACAGCGGTCCGATCGCGCTTTGTGCGAACGCATGCACGGAGGAGAGGACACCGGAACGTGTCAAGAAAGTACCGAAGATCACGAGAGCATACGTCAGTACGATCAAGAGCATATTCCAGTGTTTCAACATGCCACGCTTTTCCTGGATCATCACGGAATGCAAAAACGCGGTACCCGTCAGCCACGGCATGAATGCTGCGATCTCCACCGGGTCCCAACCCCAGTAGCCTCCCCAGCCAAGAACGTCATATGCCCAGCGCCCGCCGAGCACCAGACCAAAGGAGAGGAACAGCCATGCCCACAGCGTCCAGCGGCGGGTGAGGCGAATCCAGCGGTCGTCGGTGCGGTTCGTGATCAGCGCCGCGATCGCGAAAGCGTAGGGGATGACGAAGGAGACGAAGCCAAGATACAGCATCGGAGGGTGAATGATCATGCCTGGGTGGCGCAGGAGCGGGTTCAAACCATTCCCATCCTCGGGCCGGAAAAGAACGCCATCCGCTGGCTTGAAGCTATACGCGGCGACACCATTGAAGGTTTGATAAAACTGCTTGAATGGACTCTCGAAGAAGAGATTCATTCCGATAAAGAACGCCAGCGTAATACATGCCACGACAATGACCCATGGCAGGAATTCGCGGTCGCGCTCCCATTTGCGCAGGGTAACCAGCGAAGCAAACGCCGCCATCAACCAGGACCAGAAGAGAAGTGAGCCCGCCTGTCCGCCCCACCACGCCGTGACCTTAAGATAGATGGGCATGGAACGGCTGGTCACTTCATAGACAAATTGAACTTCATAATGGTCATTGACCAACAAATAAATCAAGATCAGGGAAGTCAGTGTAAGCAAAGGCCAGGTGAGCAGCATGGCACGGCGTGCGCTTTCCACCAGGGCAGGAATCTGTTTGCGCTCACCATAGATCGCAGCAAATACACTGTAAAGCGTTACCAGAAATGTGATAAACAATACCCCGGAGCCAAAATTAGCGATCATCAACTCTCCTTACAATAAAGACCCTAAAGGTCACGAAGACCTTTAGGGTCTTGTACTTGCTATCCAGCCTGTTCGGGCACGGCTTCTTCATACCGAGTAGGACATTTGAGCAATAGCTCCTCCGCATAGAAAGTACCATCTGCAGCTAGGTGCCCGGTCACGATTGCCTGTGCCTCGTCGCGCAACAGGTCAGGCTTTGGGCCCACATAGACGATCTTCATACGTGTGCGGGATGGATCGAGGACAGCCTGATGCAAAACGTCTGCCAGTCCGCCTTCGCTCTCGATTGCCAGGTTATCCGCCGGGACATGAGCTACTTCAAAGCTAAGCGTCAGGCTCTGGGGATCGTATCGGATGGTGTCACCGATCACCGCGCCGGAGACGCGCAGGTTCTTATCCACTACGCCGGAGCCTTTTGCGTGAAGCTCGTCCACAGTTAGAAAATATTCCGCGCTGGCTGCAGTTGCCGTCCAGATCAGAAAGACAACCGCTCCCAGAATAAGAACGCCGCCGATCACGAATTTGTTAATGCGCACAGTTACCTCCAGTGTCGACTGTTGCAGAAGAATTGCAAATTGCTGCTGGTTTATTTTACATGTAGAGATTAATGCGGACTGAGAAGGGCGTCGGATGAATATCACATGATTTCCAGATTTATTTTACCCAAATAAATCTCTTGATGATTCGTCTAACTAAGCAAACGTCTCTCCCCACTCCTAAGTGCGGCGGTGAGTCGAGACTTCGGAAGCCTCTTTGGAGGACTTCCGAAGTCTGCTCACAGATATTTAAGAATTAGTTTGATACGCTTTTAATTATCGTCGTCTTCTTTAGGCCAGGTATCCTCGCCCAGGGATTTCAGGTATTCGACCAGATCCGATTTCTCGGCATCGGTCAACCCCAGCCCGAAATGGGTATCGTAATGGTTGACCACATCCAGCAGGGTGGCAAAACGTCCGTCGTGATAGAAGCCGCCTTTTGTATGGGTCCACAGTCCTTTGAGCGGCGTGGTGCGATAGCGAAGGTCAGGTGACCGGTCTGCTTGGAATGAATCGATCCCGATTTCCTCAGGGGTGTGCAGGTTCCAACCTGGCTCGGTAAAGAGCGATGGTACATGGCAGGTGGCGCATTGCGCCTTCCCATCTGCAGCGAAGAGAGCCTGTCCGCGCCCTGCCGCGGCTATGTCGAAGCTGCCATCTGGCGGCAGCGGAGCCAGCAACGATAGTTGGTAGGCGTGTAAGGCAGGCAGTTTGGGCGTAACCAAATCCACGGGATTTTGTATATGACCAAAGCCGTTTGCAGCGGCAAGTGGGAATTGGTCTGCATTATCTAGTCGTGGATCATAAAAGTTACCTTTGCCATGCATCTGAAGAATGGCAACATAGGCATTCCAATAGGGTACTGAACCCCAACCCGTATAGGTATGCAAGTTGACACCGGCCAAACCGAACGCTGGTGGGAGCAGCGTCGCGCCGGACACGTTCGTCCCCGTCACCACACCGTTCGTGATTTGTTGGGGATTAAAAGCCTTGCCATCCAAATTTAACTCTGCATCGTACTTTCCAGGTCCCCAGCTGTTGAGCACCGCAACGACAGTAGCTCGATCTACGCCTAGAAGAGACTCGAATGGGCTCAAGTCCGGCGCGAGGGCAACGATCGCGCCCACATTCAGGTCACGGTTTGCCCACCCATCCAGGCGGCGGCCAATTCCGGGTGCGAAGGAATCGTCAACGGTCGAATGGCAAAACGCGCACGTAATGCCGATCGAGCTTAAACTCCCGTCGTCATGAAAGAATCCCTGGACCCCGACCACGGCATTTAGTTGGAGCAGCGCCAGCGTCACCGCCGGGTCATTCAGATCGACTTGTCCTCTTCTCAACTGGTTTCGCAGGCGTTCCGGCAACGCTCTGACATCCACCTTTAGCCCTACGCCCAAAGCGGTCGCCGGGCTCACGCCGGGCCCCACGCCGCCCAACTGTTCGCCCTCGATGGCTTCATGCAGCCGGAGCTGACCGCCCCAAAAATCCTCGTCGCCGAAAGTGTCAAAGCGGAAGATTTGTTTGCCTTCGACGATTAGACTTCGGTTTTGGTTGGCTTGTGCTTGCGAGCTGACAGCCACAAACAAAACTAGCGCCAGGAGCAAGGCACCTGAATAGATAAAGACATTAGAAAGCGATTTGCGGTTTAACATAATACTCTCCTTTGTTACTCCCAATCAACCCACATTACACCGTGTCAATAGGGAGCCCCGAGATTTCTGTTCGGGAAAGTTGAGAGGGCTCTCTCCCCCAGATACTTTAGATCAGAAAATTTATATCAATACTCTCCTTTCTTTCAGCATGAATGATACTTGCTGGACTGGAGATATATTACATTACTATCCACATTAATATAATATAACAAAGTAAACCTAAATTCAATAGATTTTCGAAATATGTAATGTTTACTCATTTTGGTCAAGTGCAACCCAAGGCTTGCTCCTCGTCTACGGATGGATTGTGGGCGGGCGTAATGGCGGGGTTGATGAGGGAGCGTTGCTGCAATGCTCATTTCGGTTCCAGTGCTTAATTTGCCGTGTACGCGCCGCCACGTGTATTTGCTACCTTAGTCACGGAAAGAGCCACGATGGAATTTATGGTCTTGCAATTGGAGCTTTGCTTACTGCCCGGCCTATACGGCAGCGCCTATAACTTGATATTCTGGATGGTAATTGAAATTATCCAGCAATGGATGGATGCAGGCGCGCCTGAAAATAGAAGTTCGAGCGATGTGAATTTCAAACTCACCCATAACCATACAAAAACTGTCCAGCGCAAGGTGCTGGACAGTTGACCCGTATGTAAGAGGAGTTATTAATCTTCTTCTTCTTCTTCCTCACTTCCAATAAAGATAGTATCGATTCGCTCCATGATCTCGGATGTAAGCTTCGGCGCAACCTCACTCGCTTTCATATTCTCGTGCACCTGCTCCACGCGGCTGGCGCCTGTGATAACTGTACTCACGTACGGGTTCTTCAAACACCAGGCGAGCGCCAGTTGTGAAAGGGTGCAATTTAGCTCTTTGGCGATCGACTCGAGTGCTCGTACCTTTGCAAGTTTTTCCTTATTTGTGAGGCTATCTCGCAGCCAGTCGTAGCCCTCTAAAGCGCCGCGGCTTCCCGGGGGGATGCCTTTACTATATTTTCCGGTCAATAAACCGGATGCCAGTGGACTCCAGATCGTGGTGCCATAGCCATATTCTTTGTAGACGCGTTCATAGTCTCTTGTAAACCGGTGGCGCTCGAACAAATTGTAAACGGGTTGCTCCATCACTGGTTTATGCAGGTGATGGCGCTCGGCGATTTCGAGCGCGGCGACGATCTCCGATGCAGCCCATTCCGATGTCCCCCAGTACATTGCCTTGCCCCATTCAATGATATTGTGCATCGCCCAGACAGTTTCTTCGATGGGGGTTGTTCTATCGGGGCGGTGACAAAAGAGCAGATCGACATAATCCAGCTGCAGGCGTTCCAGTGAGCCATCGATACCTTCGATCAGCCGCTTTCGGTTGAGCGTGTTTTTCTCATTCACCTTGTTGTGCAAGCCCCAATAAAGCTTCGTTGAAACCAGGTAGCTGCCGCGTCGCCAGCCCAGCTGCTTCAATGCCTCGCCCATGACCCGTTCTGATTTGCCACTTGCATAGGACTCGGCATTATCGAAAAAATTCACGCCTGCATCGTATGCCGCGGCCATCATTTCCTTCGCAGCATCGACGTCAGCCTGCGTATGAAACGTCACCCATGAACCAAATGACAATTCACTGACCTGGATTCCCGCTTTCCCTAAATGACGATACTCCATCTTGGACTCCTCGAGTTGATATTTTGATGCAATTATAATCTTCTCATGAAACGCCTGCTTTTATGCGCCTCCCTGACGCTTTCCATTTTCCTCCTTCTACTCACTTCGTGCACCTCACCAAGGGTCAACTCTACCTCTCTGCCTTCAACCCTCATCCCTTTCTCTACTTCCACCCGGAGCCCGATCTCTCCGACCGGCACGCAGCAGACTCCCGAGGGCGTGGTCGCCGCAGAAACGCCGCAGTCCAGTCCAACGCCTTTTACCTATACCGTCCAGCAAGGCGATACGATCAGTAGCATTGCCATCCACTTCGGTGTGGCTATGGATGATCTGATGGCAGCCAATCCTGAGATCTCGCCCAGCGCCATGTCGGTTGGACAGGTAATCAATATCCCCAGCAGCCCCGAGAATCCCTCCGGCGAGCCGACGCCGACACCTGCCGCCTTCAACATTCACCAAATCGAATGCTACCCGACGGCAGATCAAGGTATGTGGTGTTTTGCGCTTGCCCACAACGATTTCACGGATTTCATGGAAAATGTCAGCGCGCAGGTGACGTTAGTTAACGCAGATAATGCAGTGCTCGCAAGCCAAACTGCCTTGCTTCCTTTAAATATCCTCCCGCCGAATACTTCCTTGCCTCTCACGGTCTTTTTTCCTCCGGAGATTCCCGCCGATGCAAAACCTCAGGTGCAGGTCTTGACGGCGATCCGGTTGCTTCCGGACGATGAACGCTACTTGCCGGCGACGGTAAATAATACGCTGGTACAGATCAACGCGGGGGGACACAGCGCGCGCGTCAACGGGCAGGTGCGACTTCCCGCGGAGTCAAAGCCGGCAAGCCAGGTCTGGGTGACAGGGACTGCTTATGACGATAGAGGACGTGTGGTTGGTGTCCGCCGATGGGAGTCAGACGCGAGTCTCTCGTCGGGCGGGAGTCTTCCCTTTACATTCATGCTTTCCTCCCTCGGCGGCGAAATCGAGCGCGTTGAGTTTGCCGTGGAAGCGAGACCTTGACCCTGACCCTTCCGTCACTTCGTGACACATCCTCCATTTTCACACTAAAGTTCGTCAGTGCGAAAATGGAGGAGGCTGGGTGGGTGCCTATTTCCCTTCCAGCCACATATATCGTTCGATCGGAATGTCAATCGGGGTGAAGACGTAGCCTTTCACATATGGCTTGACCAGTTGATAGGAAAGTGAATAGTTTGTGAACAGTGCTGCCGCGTCCTCCACGAGGATCTGTTCGGCTTGTTGGTACATGCTGATTCGTTTCGCCACGTCCTGTTCGACGCGCGCCGCTTCCAGCGAGGTGTCAAGCTCTGCGTTCGAATATCTGCCGTTGTTTTGCGAGGAGCCAGTATGGAAGAGCACATCGGCAAAATTCTCGGGGTCGGGATAGTCCGCGCACCAGCCGCCGCTGAAAAGCTGGCCGTGATTGCCCGCATAAATTTGATCGTAATAATAATTTGGCTCAAGGTTTTCGATGCTGATCGTCACACCGAGGTTTTGCTCCCACATCTCCGCCATCGCCGCCACGTCCGCGCTGATGTAGCTGCCGATGCCCATGCTGCTGAACACAATGGGCGGCAAGCCGTCCGGTCCGCCATACCTGGATTGTACGAGCATCTGACGCGCCGCTTCCGGGTCGTACGGTAATCCCTTCAGCGTGGATCGGAAGCCCGGCAAACCCGGCGGATACAACCCATAAGCGGGGAGCGCGTGCCCGTCGAGGACGACATTGATGTACTTTTGTCGATCGAATGCCATGCTAAACGCTTTGCGGACGTTTCCATCGTCAAACGGCGGGCGTGTAGTATCAAAAACCACGTAGTCTGTGCACAAATTGACACCGGTCAGGAGCTCATTATGCAGAGGCTCCGTCGGGTCGGTAAAGCGTTCCACAGAATAGACACCTGTGATATCGATCTCGCCGGATTCATACAACCTCTGACTGTCTCCCGCATACAATTTGACTACTATAAACGGAATGCTCGGCGCACCCAGATAAAAGTCTTTGTTCGCTTCATATACTTTACGTTCGAATCGTGTCCATTCCACGAGTTTATAAGGACCAGTGCCGTTCGGCGTGCGATACCATTCCTCACCGCTTTCGACGTTGGCTTTGTCGAGGACAAAAGCAGTGGCAAAGGTAAGCTTGAGCAGGAAGTAGGGCTTGGGCGCGTCGATCGTGACTTGCAGAGTAAGATCGTCGATGACCTTAAGACCATCGATATGATCCGCTTCACCCTGGCTCATCGCGCGAACGCCAAGGATGTCGCCGAGATACGTCAATACGGTATCTGATGCAAGCTCGGGGCTGGCAGCGCGTTCCCACGAATAAACGACATCTTGAGCAGTCACCGGGCGTCCATCGTGGAATTTAGCATTTTGTCGCAAATAGAATGTATAGACAGTGCCATCGGCGCTGACGTCCCAATATTCTGCCAAATCTGGTGTCAGGCTTAGTTTCGGGTCAAAGGACACCAAGCCGCTGAAGACGCGTTTGTCGCCGCTGCTGACCGTCGTCGCGGGATCAAACGATCGCGGGTTCGTGGACTCGCCGCCCGCCAGCACCAATGCTTGATCAAGGGGAACGTCTAGCTGCAGAGCCGCCGCTGTATTTGGCGCGGTTGTTGTGCTAACGGTGAGTGCAAACATCAAAAGGAAAAGAATAGTCTGTACTGCTCGCGGCTGGAGAGTTATTTTATTGAACATTTTTCCCTCCCTCATGGTTCTGGCGACGGACGATAAACCCAAGCACGACAACTCCGACAAGAACGAGAAAGGCACAGCACATGCCCAATAGGATCATGGTCAATGCCAGAGGGGGACCTGTCCGTACCGGCGTTGACGTTGGCTCTGCACCAGATGAAGAGGTTGGAATCGGTGTCGAGGTAGCTTGTAGAACAGAAGAGACATGCCCTCCAACAGGAATAATTGTGGGGACAAAGGTGGGAGTGGGCTGAGAGGTCGGCTGCGAGGAATTCGGCGCGGGTGGCGCGCCGATTGCTTGACGCCACGCATTTTCCAAGCCTTCAACGTCGAAACCGTACGTATTCATCAGGGCTTCATCAATCGTCATTCCATCCCTGAGCGACAGAAGCAGCCTTGTCATCTTTTCCTGTCCATGCGTTTCGACAAGGTATTTTGTAATACTATAGGATTGGCTGTACGAAAGATAGGCTTTATCCGCAACCTCTGAAAACCCGCTGCTGAGCGAGCGCACGGTAAGCAGAGTGTCATCGCGGATGGTGTCCTGGAGCTGGCGCTCCGAGGCAGAATCAAGTTCGCCTTCGCTGTACACAGCGAGTCCTTCATTCAGCCACGTGGGTACGTCGCCGAGACAGGAAAATGTCAGATGACCAACCAGTACGTGAGTCAGCTCGTGGACGACCGCGTCGCGGCCCCAATCCAGGTCGTAGGGCGAGATGCCAATGATAACAATATTCTGCTCCGGAAAAGCTTGTCCTCCGGTCCAGGAGGGTTCATATAGGATCGCCTCTTTTAGATCGTCGTTGCTGGCGTAGATGTAAAGGTCAATTGGTGTCTCTGCCTCGAGCCCTGACCGCGTTTCATTGAATAACAAACCGTTCTTGGCGGCGTTGGCTAGGTCTTCTGAAAACGATGGATCGCCTTCATACCAATGCAGGCGCACAACATCCCCACTATTCATCATTTGCCAATTATGGACGTCGTCCAGCCAGGTAGCGGTTTTTGTTTCCGTTACCGTTTCCTGCCCGTTTGCATCGGTCACACGCCAACGCCACCAGAGCTGCGCCCCAGGGGGCAGTGACCCGCTCTGGCGCATCTCCCATGTCCATTCCGCTTCGACGGTTTTACCCGGCGTGAATTGTGGGAATGCTTTGGCGATCACTTCGCCGCATGTTTGTTGTTCATTTCCATATTCCAGCACAATGGATGTGATGTCGGCATCGCTGGTGAACGCGGCTTGGAACGTGGCTGATTCAGGAAAGCTGAGGACGATTTCATTCGTTGTCCATTGGATTGATTCGCTGATCTCGCTCGAATGAGGCGAGGAAAATGCCGAAGTGACAATCAACAGGCTACAGAAGAGAAATAGTGTAATAATCGGTTTCCGCATGAAAGCTCCAGGATAAATTTTCGTAAGTGTATCATTGCAATGCTAAAAGAATCTCCTTGCAGATACTTTTCAGATGAAAGGGCCTGGTTTGCGCATATATTCCTTTGCATGTATAATCTTTTTCAATCTCCCATGCGGGGGATTTTATTGAGGTAACCCTATGGCATTGCGCGGCAATCTCCGGGATTTTACAATCACACAACTGCTTAATCTGGTTAACCTGGCGCAGAAGACCGGCACGCTCGTGGTAGATGGTCCAAGCGAGCAGGCTTACATTTCGTTCCGTGACGGTAAACTGGCGTATGCGCGTGTGGGTCAAGATGATGGAAGCCTCGCGCTGGTACTGCACAAAGCTAACAAGTTGACTGCGAACCAATATCGCGCCATCGTCGAGCGCACAGGCAAAATCTCGGATAAGGAGCTGGGGCTGTTGCTGATCAATGCTGGATATCTTTCCCAGGAAGAAATCCTGCTGAACTTGCAAGGCTATTTTACAGAGATTATCCGGCGCCTCTTTACCTGGGTGGAGGGTTTTTTCCGTTTTGAAGGGGATATGCTTCCACCCGAAGATCGAATCAATGTGCGGCTTGACCTGGAGAATATCATTATCGAAGGTGCCCGCCAATTGCGGGAATGGGAGCAGCTACAGGATGAGATTCCCAGCCTGGATATGGCGCTTAAGTTCACGGATCGACCGTTGAAGAACGTCAGCCTGAGTGTAGAAGAGTGGCGAGTTGTTTCTTTCATTAACCCCAAGAATACAATGAAGCAGATCGCGCAAACGAATAAAATGAACGATCTGGAGATCCGCCGGATTGTTTACGGTCTGTTGCAGGCAGGGTTGGTGGAAATCGTCCGGCCAGAGGGAATGGTGATCCCAATGAGCCCAAAGACGTTCCCCACGCAGAACAAGGAAGAGCAAAAATCACTGGTCAACAGGTTAATTGGACGAATACGTTCGCTGTAATCTTCGAGGCAGAAGGATAAGCGGTTATGCAAACAGTCAAAATGGTGGTCACAGGTCCCTTCAGCGCTGGCAAGACGGAGTTTATTCAGTCGGTCAGCGAAATTGACGTTGTCTCGACCGAACGTAAGATTTCCAGCGCCGCCGAACGTTCCGTCAAAGAATCGACCACCGTTGCCATGGATTTTGGTCGCATTACAGTGGATGAAGATCTCGTTCTGTACCTGTTTGGTACGCCGGGTCAAAAGCGTTTCGATTTTATGTGGGAGATCCTTTCGGAGGGGATGTTAGGTTTCATCGTGATGGTGGATAGCACCCGTCCGGAAACATTCCGTGAAGCGCGCTCGATCCTCGAAACCTTCCGCGCCTATGCGCCTACCCCCTATGTGGTCGCTGCCAATAAGCAGGATAAGGAAGATGCCTGGGATCTTGAAGATATGCGCCATGCCCTGCGGCTGGACAGCAAGGTGAAGTTCCTGCCCTGCGTTGCCACCGATAAGGCGACTGTGAAATCTGTCCTCCTTGAATTGCTGTATAGCATCCTGGCGGAAATGGAGTCGGGCGGCTAGGGGAACCCGTTTGTAAGCAGTCGTGTCATCGATCACTACCGATCAGGGTATCGTTCATTATGAAGTCTACGGGCGGGGAAAGCCCGTTATTCTTTTACATGGTTGGCTGGGCTCATGGGGTCTCTGGCAGGAGACGATGAGCTTTTTAGGTCGGTATTATCGCACCTATGCACTGGATTTCTGGGGGTTTGGTGAATCAGGCAAGAAGCGCGAAACTTATGCCGTGCAGGATTTTGTCAGCCTCGTAGATCAATTTATGGAACAGTTGGGCATCGTCAAAGCGCCACTGGTGGGACACAGTATGGGTGGGACGGTCAGTCTTTCGGTTGCGATTCGTTACCCCGAACGTGTGAGCAAGGTTGTCGTCGTGGGTTCTCCGATGGTGGGCTCCTCCCTGGCACCATTGCTGAAGCTCGCGGGATACCGTCCCACTGCTTTTTTTCTCTTTAATATGATGGGTCCATTTCGGGCATGGATGAAACATTACTATGCCCGCGTGATTTGCTCCGACCCACGTTTCCCTGCGATGATGGACCGTGACCTCTCCCGCACGACGTTGGAGTCGTTCCTGCTTTCGATTGCTTCGCTGCGGCGGACGGATCTTCGTCCGTTGCTCGATCAGATTAAGGTCCCTGCCATGGGAATCTACGGGGACCTGGACAAAGTTGTCCACCCAAAGCAGTGGCAGCCGATGCAAAAAGGAATCCCACATGCACATATCGAGCGGTTCCCGGCTGCCGGACACTTTCCCATGTTAGAAGAGCCCCAAAACTTCTCCGAGCGGTTAAAATCATTCCTGGACAGGGACGAGCCTTCTCTTACCCCCAGGGCGTCCACATCCTTATCTCCCAGCCCCTCTGTAACCCTATGACAATTCCAACAACCACTCAATTCCATTATCCAAACCGAATGGGGCGGATTATCCTCTTATCGATGGAAGAGGTCATGGGGCGAAATGGAGTCAATGCGGTTCTGAATCTCGCATCTCTCTCCGCCTTGGTTGAGAATTACCCTCCCGATAACACTCAGCTTGGCTTTCCCTTTTCAACTGTCAGTAACATCACGGAAGGTATGGAACATGCCTTTGGTCCGCACGGTGGACGAGGCCTTGCCCTACGGGTGGGGCGTGTCTGCTTCAATTATGGAGTGCGGCAGTACGGCACACAAATGGGGCTGACAGAAATGGCATTTCGGTTGCTGCCTCTACCGGCAAAGCTTCATGCTGGGGCTAAAGCTTTTGCCGGATTGTTCAATCAGTTCACCGACCAACAGGTTCGCGTGGAAGAGGAAGACGGGCAGTTGCTCTGGCACATTGAGCGTTGTCCATTGTGCTGGGAGCGCAAATCCCATGACCCGGTCTGTCACCTGGCGGTGGGATTATTGCAGGAAGCTTTGTATTGGGTCAGCGGTGGGAAAGTGTTCAACGTGGAGGAAAAGACGTGCATCGCTGCAGGGGATAAGGCTTGTACCATTGTGATCGATCAATCTCCAATCTATTAGTCATAACAAAACTGTAATTTATATTGCAGGAAACGTATAAACAGGAACTTACTGTCCCTGTTTTATTCATTTTGTGGAATAATTACTGAAAGCTATGCTCAAGGTCATCCTCAATGCTCCTCATCCAATAACACCATTTAACGAACCTGCACGGGATCTGCGCATACAAAATTCTCCCCTCTGGCTGCATCAACGCAATGTCCTTGCTCCGCATACGACACGGGAAATTGAGCTGAAACCGGGTCAGCGATTTCCACAGCAACGTGACGAGATGATTGTCTACCGGGATAATTTGTTCTTCGATGAAGAATATATAAATACCTTTGTTTCCTTGGCTCGCCGAAAGAAGACTCCTTGCCGCGCTGCGTTTGAAGCAGATGATCCTGCGTTTAAAGAACATGCTTTGCCGCTCTCTACTTCCTATACCCCGGCGGGACAGTTGTTCCTCTCCGATCTGTGGTACTACCCGAATGGTCCGGTTGCAGATGCCGAACCCCTGATAATTGAGCTGGGGTTATCGGAAATGGGTTATTACCATGTGCCCACGTATATGGCAGACCAAAGTGGGGATCTCACCTTTCAAGTCCCGCTGCGTGCCCTGATTGCTATCGACTCCTGGGTGCATATTTTTATCGCCGATGTGGTCTTTGGTCTGTTTTCGCGCGGTGCTCGTTTTGAAAAGCGTCTCGATGAAGAATTGGGGTTCAAGTTAAGAATTCTGGCAAAGGCTTTATATGAGGGCAGACAGGTACTCGAGTGCTCGGAACTTGTTCGAGTTGGACGAAATTGCAGCATCGACCCGCGCGCCATCATCCACGGCCCTACGACCATCGGCGATAACGTGACGATTAACGCCGGGGCTGTGATTGAGAACTGTATTATCGGCAGTAACGTCAATATTTCTCAGGACGTTCAATTGATGTTATCGGTGGTGGGAGATGGAGCATTCCTACCGTTTAAGGCGGCGTTGTTTATGACCACAGTGATGGAAAACAGCATGATCGCCCAAAACACCTGTCTGCAAATGAGCGTGGTGGGACGAAATACGTTCATCGGGGCTGGCTCTACCTTTACGGATTACAACCTTATCCCATCGCCCATCCGTGCTTTGGATGGACAGGGAAGGTTGAATTTTTCAAATCGCCCTGTAATCGGCAGCGCCGTCGGACATAATTGCCGCTTAGGATCCGGGATGGTTGTATATCCCGCCCGCACGATCGAATCAGACGTTGTCCTCGCTGCCTCCCAAGACAGGCGGGTCATCGACAAAGATATCCGTTATGAAGATAGCGACCATCACAAGCTTAAAGCTGCCGGACTGCACCGACGGTTATACCCTCGACCGGGCGAGAGTCAGCTGGAATCCTGGTAAGACGTGGATACATTTGCATTCATTATCCATCCCATCGACGCGAAACGGGATGTGAGCCGAAAGTTTCCACTGCTTGGTCGCCTTCTGAACGAGAGGCAGATCGACTTTTTTTCGACGTTCTTTCCGCCCGTATTCATCTCTGAGATCGACGGCATCATGTCACAAGCGACTGGCAAGGAAATAAAAGGCTGGTTTCTCGCCTGCCCTTACACGCCGCGGCGGATGATGGAACTCCCGGAACAGACCGTATACCGGAAGATCGTTCAGACAGGACGCCTGGCGGAGAAGCTTGGCGCGCAAATCCTGGGGCTCGGCGCATTCACCTCCGTCGTTGGAGACGCCGGCGTTACGATCGCCAAAGCTTTGGATGTGCCCGTCACTACAGGAGATTCCTATACCGTCACCGTCGCCGTAGATGCGATCCGGGAGGCGGCTCAAGTGATGGATATCCCCCTTAGCGGGGCGACAGCTGCCGTCGTTGGCGCAACTGGCGCGATAGGGCAGGTTTGCGCGGAATTGCTGGCGGAAGATGTGGAGCGCTTGTACCTGATCGGCCGCAGACGGGATGCTCTTGAAGACCTGCGCCTTAGGCTCCTGGTGCGGACGCGAGCTGAACTGATCGTCAGTACAAGCATGGATGTCTTGTCGGATGCCCAGCTCATCCTAACGGTCACCAGCGCCATTCAGGAGGTAATCCGCCCAGAGCACCTGCAGCCTGGGAGTGTGGTCTGTGATGTTGCCCGTCCCCGTGATGTTTCTGCAATGGTGGCTGCGGCAAGAGATGATATATTAGTGATTGACGGAGGAATGGTCGATGTACCAGGACCCGTTGATTTCCACTTTAATTTTGGTTTCCCGGCAGGCAAAGCCTATGCCTGTATGGCGGAAACGATCGCTCTTGCTCTGGAAGGGCGATTCGAGGATTATACGCTGGGTAAGCATCTTACCCGCCAGCGCGTGGAAGAAATTAGCTCCATGGCGAGAAAACATGGTTTTCGCTTGAGCGGGTTTCGATCGTTCGAGCGAGAAGTCACACAACAACATATTGAGACCGTGCGCCGGAATGCGAAAAAAGCTCGCAAGTTGCACGCGGCGCGCATGTGATTGGAGGCTGCTTATGGGAAAAGCCCGCCTGTTAGTTGTAGAAGATGATATTGATATTGGTAACATGCTGAAGATTTACTTTAGCGGCATGGATTTTGACGTCGATGTCGCTATGCGGGGTAAAGACGCTCTGGAAAAGACAAAGCAAGTGTTGCCGCATTTGATTGTGCTGGATATCATGCTTCCAGATATCGATGGCTATGAGGTGTGCCGCAACCTGCGCACCAATATGCGCACCAGCCACATCCCTGTGATTTTCCTGACCCAGAAGGATGAGCGCAGCGACAAGCTGCAGGGGCTGGAGCTGGGCGCGGATGATTACATCACCAAGCCATTCGACATTGAAGAACTCAAGCTGCGTGTACAGGGCGCGATCAAACGTGCAGAGCGAGAAAGTCTCACCGACCCCCGCTCGGGACGGCCCGCTGGACGGCTCATTGAAGATCATTTGCGCCGCATCATCCGGGAAAAGGGCTGGTCTTTGCTCGATACAGGGATTAACCATTTTGAGCCTTTTAAAAATGTATATGGTTTTGTAGCGGGTGATGATGTCATTCGATTTACATCCATGTTGATCGGCGAAGTGGTGGATGAACTGGGAACGACCTCTGACTTTATCGGCCATGCCGGTGCAGATAACTTTATCATCATCACCAAAGAAGATAAAGCAGCTGTAATCAAAGCGCGTCTCAAAGAGAGATTCGATAACGAAGTGCTTACGCATTACAACTTTATGGATCGCCAGCAGGGATTTATCCAATCCCCGGCGCCCGGGGAAACCATGGTGAAGGCGCCCTTTATGACGATGGCAGTCGGCGTAATTTCATCCAGCCAACATTCCTTTGCTGATATTCGTGAGATTACGGAGCTGTCTGCTGAGGCGCGCCGTCAGGATGCCGCGGCTGGCGGATAAGGTGCTATCAGAGAATGTTAGCCGGGCTGGAAGCTGGCCTTGCATTGGTACTCTTCGCTGTCATACTGGGTATTTTAGTATTGACAGTGATTTGGATGCGCCGTTTGTCGCGTAACACTGCGGCTTCTGAGTCCAGAGCAACGTTTTCCTCTCCCGAACCAACTCCTTTAAATGAAGCTATACTGATCATCCAGGTGGGTGGACGCGTCGAATATGTCAATGACCTGACACGGGAATGGTTTGGCTTGCGCGAAGGCGAGCAGCCGGATCTGGAACGGTTGATCCGGCGCGCCCGCCCGGCGGAAGACTTTCTCAATCTGTGCGCGCGACAGGGGCAGAAGCGAATCTCGGTCGGTGGACGGCTCGTGGATGCGACCTCGTATCAGGTCCCGGGACCATATGCATTGATGCTCATCTCCATGAGAAATGTGGAGCTTTCCACAAATCTCGATCGGTCCGGCGCCGATCCTTCTATCCTGCGGATCGTTTCTGACTTTGGCAAAAACGTCGCTGCCAGCTTGGATCTGGATGATACGTTATATGCTATCCTGATCAATGTTTCTCATCTGATCCCGGCAGACGTATTGGAAGTCAAAGTATGGGATGAGAACACCCAGTCTCTTGTCCCCTATACGTTAGAGTCTTCCGGTTCATCTCGTGCCGTGCAGGCCTCGCAATCTCAATTCGGCGAGCTGACGAACGCGCTGCACTCCAGTCAAAAGCCGCTTCTTCTTTCGGATACCCATGCATCCGATGTGAATCTTCCCGGTCTGAACGGAAGCTCATCCGTACAGTCTTATCTGGGTATTCCACTTCTCGTCGACCAGCAACTGGTGGGTACGCTGGAGATCGGTCATTTATCTGCAGGTGTGCTTGGCCCACAGGATTACGATCTGATTCAATTGATTGCCGGGCAGGCAAGCTATAGCATCCGTAATGCATTGGTGTTTGCCAGCGAACAAAACCGCGCCGCCGAACTTAACAGTCTTGCCAATTTGGCGCAGGTCTTCAGTGCTTCGCAGGACTACACTAATCTCATCCAACGTTTGGTGGAAACAATTGCGCCGCTCTTCTCGGTGGAAATCCTAGGGTTTCTTTTATACGATGAGAACAAACGCACGCTGGAGGGACAAATCCCTTTTCAAGGTCTGCCCCGGCACATTGTTGAGATCTATCGGACGAGCATTCAGCCGGATAGCCCTGCAGAAGAATTATTAGCCGATCGAAACCTTAACATCACACGTAATGCCGCGGAAGATATCGTCTGGAGTAACCTAGGGTTGCAAAATGTTGCACAGGCTGCCAGTTTGCGCGAATCTGTCCTTGCGCCACTCGTCGCCGGTGAGCGATTTGTAGGCTATCTCCAACTGTCAAACCACCGTCATGCCTCTGTTGATTTCTCGAATACAGAACTGCGATTGATCCGCACGGTTGCCGATCAGGCCGCTGGGATTATTGAAAATTCATTTACCGTGGAGCGGACCCGTCAACGCGCAATGCGTTCTGATGGGCTGCGTCGCATTGCCAGCCTCGCAGCCTCCACAGCAACGCTGGATGAAATCCTTCGTTTCTCAGCACAGGAGCTGACTCATCTCTTCCAGTCTGACCTGACGGCGATCTTCTTGGTCGAGGAACAACTCGGTGAACTTCGTTTGCATCGTGCTTCTGTGCTAGGCGCTTCTGAAGATGTCATCGAATCGCTGGCGCGCCTTCATGAAGATGATTCGCAGTATCGCCGTACGGTTTCTGGAAGTCAGCAGCCCTATCTTTCCGGGCGCTTGAGCTTTGACCCGCGCACTCCGCCTATATACCAACCCCTGGTTAATATCCTTCAGGTGGAATCGGCCATCGTCGTGCCGCTGTTGCATAGTGGTAGAAGCCTGGGCGAGTTAGTGATGGGAAGTCGCAAATCTGAATTCTTCAACACGTATGACCTTCAAGTGGTTAAAACAGCAGCAGGGCAACTAGCTTTGGCGATCGAAAATGCTGCTCGTGCGTCTCAGACCGATGAAAACCTGCGCCGCCGTGTAGAGCAATTAACTTCTATTGCCCGGGTTAGTCGCGAACTCAATTCGATGATCGACTTAAAGTCCCTGCTGGAAGTGGTTCGGGATGAAAGTTTGCGCACGACTCGCGCGGAATGTGGGGCAATCCTGCTCTTAAACACGACAACTCGCGTCCATTCTGCCTCTGAACCCAAGGTAGGTTCACCGCCTGTGATCAAGTCGATTGGCTGCTCCCTCCCAGAGACCCTGTCCCCGCTCGACCAGCAAGTGATCGAGACAGGGGAGCCACAACTGATCTCCGATTATTCGTTCATGGATGAAGCGCCGATTCATGAAGGGGTGCGTTCCGCACTGATTGTTCCCATCCTGAGCCACGGGCAAACAGCAGGGTTGATTCACCTGCATTCTGGCGAGGCTGGTTTCTTCGACCAGGCTTCGCTGGAGGTGATCCAAACTCTTGCCTCCCAGGCGGCCGTCGCATTGGGCAATATTCAGCGATATCAGGAACAACGCCAGCGCACAGAATTATTGCGCCGCCGCGCAGAGACACTCACAAAACTGACCGAGGTCAGCCACGTTCTGAACTTTGAGCAGCCGTTAGAGCAGTCCTTGCGCACCATTGCATCTAGTATTCGACAAGCGACTTCCTTTCAGGCAGTCCTGATTAGCGTTTATGAGCGCGAAACGGGTATGTTGCGTCGTATGACCGGTGTAGGATTCCCGCCCGATACGCTGAATGAACTGATGTCTCGCAAGCAGCCGCTTTCGAGCATTCAACAAATGCTCAAGCCGCAGTTCCGCATTAGCCGATCCTATTTCATCCCGGTGGACGAGGCGCCGATCATTCCTGCAGATGTTCATATGGTCACGTTGGAATTAGATGATCCGACGGGCAAATCCGTGAATGCATGGGACCCGGACGATTTCCTGATCATTCCTCTTGAAGACGATGACGGCGCGCCATTGGGGTTGATGAGTTTCGACGCGCCGCGAGATGGACTGCGACCTGATCGTGCCACGATTGAGGCGCTTGAAATTTTTGCGGCACAAGCCTCGCTTGCCATTGTCAACCATTTGCGCTTTGCTGAGCTTCGGGCAAAGGTCGATTCCTTAAACTCCGGTATGCAGAGGCAGCAGCGGCTAATCAGCCTGACGCAAAATGATTTACCCATTTTGCTCCGCAAGGATCTGGATCAGACGATTGCCATACATAACTTGAATCAAAGAAGCCAGCGTGTCCGAGCCGGACTTGCCATCACAGAGTCGGTGAGCCGTCAATTGGACGCCTCTTCCGCGCTGCAGGCGTTGGGGCGCGAGACCCTTACCCAGCTAGGTATGTCCGTCGCGCTGATAGCCGAATCGACTCATGAAGGTCCGCGGCTCATTCATGTAATGGGCAATCTGCCTCGCGCCACCAGCCCGGAGGCATTGTTCGGGCAACGGAATCCATTGCGGGCGTGTTTGCAGAGCGGCGAAGCGATCCTGATTTCAAACCTGGATGAAGACCTGGAGTGGCGGGAGACGCCGCTTTTATCGGCGCTGCGTGCTAAATCGCTGATCTGCCTTCCGATCCGAATCGATAAGAAGGCGGTTGCGGCAATGCTGGCGGTCAGCCCTGAGCCCATGCCCGCCTTCACGGATGAAGATTTGCAAGTGTATTACCAGATTGCGCGCCAGACGTCTGTGATTCTTCAGAATATCTCTCTGTTGAATGAGACGCGCCGCCGCTTGCAAGAAGTGAACCTGCTGCTCGATTTCAGCCGGCAATTGCGCGGTCTGGATTCAGAGCGGATCGTTCGTGCCTTGCTCGAAAGTGCAAGACGCGCCCTGTATGCTGCGCATGCGGGGGTGGTGCTCATATGGGACGAACACGCCGGACAGCTGGTCCCGAAATCTGTTTCTGGTTATGCTGACAATGAAACGATGAAACGCATCACTTATCACCCTGGTGAATCGCTTCCCGGCCAAGTCTTTGAGACAAATAAGTCCCTGCGAGTGGATGAGGTTCAGTTTACGCGAGACTACAGCTTTACGACAGAAGGATTGTTATTGTACCGTCAGGCGACCGGTGGACGTTTGCCTGTTTCCACACTGCTCATCCCGATCCAATCGGGAGAACAATCTGTAGGCGTTTTGGTGCTGGATAACTTCAATACTCCTGCTGCCTTTACGTCTGAAGATGAAACCCTGCTCTTGTCGCTGGCGCAGCAGGTGGGGCTTTCCCTCCAGAATGTCCGCCTGGTGCAAACTACTCAGGAGCGCGCAGCTCAACTGGAAGCGCTCACAAATGCCGCCACAACGTTTACCGCAAGCCTGGAACGTGAACAATTAGTCGCTTCGCTGCTGGATCAACTTGAACCGGTGCTTCGCTACGATACTGCTACATTATGGCTGCGTCAGAGAGACCGGCTGATCGTGGCTGCCGCACGCGGCTTTCCAGACACGGAGCGTCGAATGGGGCTGACCATTGCAGTCGAGGACAGCGCTCTATTCAAGGAGATGATTCGTACCGGGCAGGGAATCCTTGTCGGTGACGTGCGGCAGGACCCGCGCTTCCCACCTCTTGAAGCGCCGCGCCTTTCGTGGCTGGGGATGCCCTTAATTTCGAAGAATGAAGTGATCGGTGTGCTGGCACTCGAGAAGTGGCAGTCGCACTTCTATAGCCGGGAACACGTGCAGGTCGGTACCACCTTTGCCAGCCAGGCGGCGGTGGCGTTGGAAAATGCACGCCTGTTCAAGGACAGTCTCAGCCGCGCCAGTGAGTTGGATCAGCGCTCCCAGCGCCTTGCTCTCTTGAATCGCTTCTCCTCCGCCTTGAGCGGATTGCTCGATGAAGGCAAAATCCTGCAATTGACCGCTCAGGAGCTAATTGATGCTTTGAATGCACCAAGCGCTTCCGTGGTGATATTCGAGCGTGGGGCTCCTGTCTGGAAGTATTCATTGCCAACGCCCAATGGGAAGCTGCCGCAACACCTGCCAGACGCCCCGATTTTTCATAGACTACAAGAATCGCTCGGTGTGTTTGCCACCGACTCGATCGCTTCGGAAACGGACTTAGCTCCACTAAAGAATTTCTTAGGAGAGAAAACACGATCTCTTCTCATTCTGCCGCTTGTAAGTAGTGGCATTCTGCGCGCCTTAATCTTTATCCACCAGGATCAGGCCGTCCGCTTTAGCCTCACGGAGATCGAGTTGGCGCGCACGCTCACGAATCAGGCATCCATTGCTTTAGAGAATGCTCGTTTATATCAATCCACGCTTTCGACGGCAGAGCGCTTCTCCATTCTGAATCAGGCAAGCTATCAGGTGAGTACCAACCTTGATCCGGAACAGATCTATCTTGCCATTCACCGAGCCGCCCAGCGCTTAATGCCCGTGGAATCCTTTGTCATCAGCTTGCTGGATGAAGAGACTGGCGAAATTGAAGGTGTCTACCTTGTGGATGAAGATATACGTTCTCCCATCACACGCATCCCGCGCGACCAGGGCTTGAGCGGTAAGGTCATTGCGTCCGGGCAGCCCTTGTTGTTGCAAGGGGCTGAAACTGTCGAAGAAATGGATAGTATTGTCTACGGAAAGCCCGATACCCCGCAATCCATTCTCGCGGTGCCCATGATGCTGAGCGGCAGGACAATTGGTATGCTTTCTGCCCAGAGTTATCAGCCCAACGTCTATACCGAAGAAGATTTGCAGATTCTCAGTACGCTGGCGAATCAAGCAGCGGTTGCGATTCAAAATGGACGTTTTTTCAACGAAACGGAACGCCTGGCGCGCGAACTGGAAAGACGTGTGGTTGAGCGCACGGCGCAATTGCAGCGTGAGCAGCAGAACACCGAAACCCTTCTGCGAATCCTCACAGAAGTCTCTTCCAGCCTCGACCTTGACCGTGCGCTGAACCGTACGCTGGCATTGCTCAACGATGCGATTGGTGCCGAACAGGGCACGATTATGCTGCTCAATGCGGACGATAACCTTTTGCATTACCGTGCGGGATATGGTTACCTCACGGATAAAGTTTCAGCGGGAGGGCGCGGGTTCCGGCTGAAGATCGGTGAAGGTCTGGCGGGCTGGGTCGTGGAGCGCCGCGAGCCGGCTCTCATCGACGACCTGCATCACGATCCGCGCTGGGTGAAGACCAGCGTTTCCTCGATGGAACATCGGAGTGCGATCGCCATGCCCCTGTTGGTCGCCGAAGATGTGATCGGTGTGCTGATGGTGTTCCATCGTAAGCCGAATTATTTCAGCCCTGAGCTTTTGAACATGGTCAAAGCCATCGCGGGGCAGGTGGCTGTATCCATCAATAACGCGCATCTTTATGAGTTGATCCGCGACCAGGCAGAACGATTAGGAAACATGCTGCGCCGGGAACAAGAGGATGCCAGCCGCTCGCAAGCGATCCTCGAGGCTGTGGCAGATGGGGTACTGGTCACAGGCCCCAATAACCGTATTTCGTTCATTAACCAGTCTGCCGCCCAGATCCTGGATCTGGAACCGGGTCGAGTCATTGGGCAGTCCCTGGATGTCTTTGGCGGGTTGTTTGGGAAATCCGCCGGAACCTGGATGGAAACCATCCGGAATTGGTCCGAGGGACTCAGTGCCTATGAGCTGGGCGAGACTTTTGCGGAACAATTGGATCTCGAAAACGGTCGTATTGTATTGGTACATCTAGCACCGGTCATCTTCCAGAATGATTTCCTGGGGACCGTGTCTATTTTCCGCGATATTACTCACGAGGTCGAAGTGGACCGCTTAAAGTCAGAGTTCGTGGCGACCGTCAGCCATGAGCTTCGCACGCCGATGACCTCTATTCGCGGCTACGTGGATGTTCTGTTGATGGGCGCCGCCGGAGCCGTAAACGAAAATCAGGTGCATTTTCTGAACATCGTTAAGAACAATACAGAACGCCTCAATATTTTGGTCAACGATTTACTGGATGTCTCCCGCATTGAATCAGGGCGAGTGACCCTTTCCCCGCAGGCGCTTGACATCCGTGAGATCGCCGAAGACGTGATTGGCGATGTGCTGCGCCGCTCGCAGGAGGAGAACAAACCGATGGCGCTTTCTCTCGATGCGCCGCAAAAACTACCGCATGTCTATGGCGACATTGAGCGTGTACGCCAGATCCTGGGCAACCTGGTTGATAATGCCTATCACTATACCCCTGAAAATGGGACGATCACGGTCCGCATTCATTCTCCCAACGGCGGCAAGGAAGTACAGGTCGATATCAAGGATAACGGCGTGGGAATCCCGCTAGAAGACCAGAACCGTGTGTTCGAGCGCTTCTACCGCGGCGAGCATCCATTGGTGCTGCAAACGCCGGGAACGGGTTTGGGACTTTCGATCGTGAAAGAGATCGTAGAGATGCATAGGGGACGTATTTGGATGAAGAGTTCAGGTGTGGCAGGAGACGGCAGCACGTTCTCTTTTACTCTGCCAGTCTACAAAAGACAATGAGGAATAGATGGCAAAGATTTTGATTGCAGAAGACGAACGTGATATCCGCGATCTGGTTGCTTTTACGCTCCGGTTTGCGGGGCATGAAGTGTTCGTGGCAACCAATGGGGAGGAGGCGGTCCAGCTGGCGCCTCAGGTGAATCCGGACCTGGTCCTGATGGATGTCCGAATGCCACGCATGACTGGCTATGAAGCCTGCAAAATCATGAAAGCAACGCCGGACCTTCGCGATATCCCGGTGGTCTTTCTTTCTGCCAAAGGACAGGAAAGCGAGATCCAGCAGGGCCTGGATGCAGGCGCAGAGGAATATCTGCTCAAGCCTTTCGCTCCCGATCAATTGACAAACCGCGTGAAAGCGATTCTAGGCAAGTTTGGGAAGTAAGTTTTGAGCGTAATTCTCCTCGATAGCTCGATTGTGCATTACGAGGTGCTGGGGCGCGGTCGCCCTGTCATCTTTTTGCACGGCTGGGTTGGCTCGTGGCGCTATTGGATCAGCGCCATGCAAGTCACCTCCACCTCTTATCGCGCCTATGCTCTGGATTTGTGGGGGTTTGGAGACACGACTCACAATACCCTCAATTATTCGTTAGAACAGCAGGCTACGTTGCTGGATCGTTTTTTGCATGAAATGGGAATTGGCAAGATAGCCCTCGTCGGTCACGGGCTGGGAGCGTTGGTGGGCATGACGTTTGCCACGCGCTTCCCGCAAAGTGTGGATCGAATGATGGCAGTCAGCTGCCCTCTGGATTACCAGGCAGTCAATGCGCGTCTGCGGATGGCGACTCTGGGTGAGTTGACGGATTGGCTCTCGAGCCGCGCACCCGATGCGACCACCGCCCTGTCAGACGCCTCCAAGGCGGATGCTAAGGCAATTGGGGACTCTCTGGTCGGGTTGCAGGTAAATAACGTGTTTAGTAATTTCCGTGCATTAAATATTCCATGTTTGCTTGTCTATGGAGATAAAGACCCTGCCATCGTCATTCCAGATGGTGAATATTCCCTTTCCACCATGACCCACCAGGTAGAGTTGGAAAATTCGGGTCATTTTCCGATGATCGATGAGACCACCAGGTTCAACCGCCTGCTCACAGACTTTCTGGCGCTCGATTCCGGACTCAGCCCGCGCGAATTACAGATGAAAGAGGAATGGCGCCGTCGCGTGCGCTAAAACTTCGTTTTTGATTTGACATTCTAAAAATTTAGAGTATATTTATCATCAACAATCGAACGGGGTGTCCTGCGATGCAGGACTGAGAGGAGCGAGCCGCGCTCAACCCGAATTACCTGATCCAGGTCATGCTGGCGGAGGGAACATATGCTCAACCATTCATCCTCCGTCCTCGGAGGATTTTTCATTGCCAAGCAATCTGCAACGCATCATCATCTTTGCCAACGGTGAACTACCTGACCTCGACAAAGTCCGTGCCCTACTGCAAGAGAGGGATTACATCATCTGCGCGGATGGAGGTACGCGCCACGCACTGGCACTGGGCATCAAACCGGATCTGATCATTGGCGATATGGATTCGATAGAAAAAGGACAGTTCCAGGAACTCAGACAAGCTGAGGTTTCCATGGAATTGTTCCCTCACGATAAGAACGAAACCGACCTGGAACTTGCTCTCAAACATGCGATCCAGCTAAATCCAGAACAAATTCTGATCGTCGCTGCTCTTGGCGGGCGGCTCGACCAGACACTCGCTAACATCGCCCTGCTTACCAGCTCTCGACTTTCGCAATTCGAGATTCGCCTAGATGATGGGGTAGAAGAGATCTTCTTCTGCCGGAATCAGGTACAGGTTCATGGAAGAAGCGGCGAAATTGTCTCGCTGATTCCGTGGGGTGGAGTGGTCTCAGAAGTCCGGACAACGAGCCTGCGATGGGCGCTCGATAAAGAAACCCTCTACCCCGATAAGACGCGCGGCATTAGCAATGAAATGACCGCCGATGCGGCAACCATCTCGATTGGATCAGGATTGCTGCTTGTGATCCATCGCCGCGTTTGATCGAAAGGAAACTATGAAACGTCTCTTACTTTTGTCCCTCCTGCTGATGGCTGCTTGTTCGCCTCGAGCAACGGAAACGCAGTCCGCAGGACCTCAAACCATCACAGTCATGACCCATGATTCGTTCTCCGTTAGTGAGGAAGTGGTCAAATCGTTCGAAACAGCCAACAATGCCAGAGTAGCCTTTTTACAAAGTGGTGACGCCGGTGCAGTATTGAATAAAGCGATTCTTACTAAGAATGCTCCTGTTGCGGATGTGTTATTTGGAGTGGATAATACATTTCTCTCACGCGCGTTAGAAGGCGATATCTTTGAAAGATACGAGTCGCCTGCCTTGCGCGACATCCCGGATGTGTTCCAGCTGGATGCTTCAAATCGGGCGTTGCCTGTGGATTACGGCGACGTATGCATCAATTATGACAAGACCTACTTCACCGATAACAATTTACCTGTGCCTCAAAGCCTTGAAGATCTGACCAAATCGGAATATAACGGATTACTGGTGGCAGAAAACCCCGCCACCTCTTCAACGGGACTCGCGTTCCTGCTTGCCACGGTCACACACTTTGGTAATTCGTTCACGGAATACTGGCAGGCATTGAAAGAGAATGGTGTTGTCGTAGTGGATGGCTGGGAGACGGCATACTACACCAACTTCAGCGGTTCCTCCGGGCGCGGACCGCAGCCGATGGTTGTCTCCTATGGGACCTCGCCCGCGGCAGAAGTGATCTTCGCCGAGACTCCCCCCGCTGACGCTCCGACAGCGTCCATCCTTGGAACGGATACCTGCTTCCGTCAAATCGAATTTGTCGGTATCCTCAAAGGGACGCAACAAAGTGCCCTCGCCCAGAAATTCGTAGACTTTATGCTCAGTAAACCGTTTCAGGAAGATGTCCCTTTACAGATGTTTGTCTACCCTGTCCTTCCTGGGGCTGTATTGCCTGAAGAATTCACCCAATATGCACAAGCCCCTACCCAGGCTGCGACTCTCCCTCCGGAGGAAATCGCTGCTAACCGTGATCGCTGGATCCAAGCCTGGATGGATGTGGTTCTGAAGTAAATAAGTGGACAGGTATACATGGAAATAGGTAAACAAGTTTCAAAGCGCACTTCCTTGTCTACGTTTGGACCGGTGTCCCTGTCTACCCCTTCTCGAATTCTTCTCTGGCTTCTGCCTCTTTCTTTTTTCATCGTTGCATTCTTTTACCCTCTCTCCCGTATCCTCATTCTTACTCTCGACGCAGACGCTCTTACAACAGGACATATTCTTCTCGCCTCGCGCGTTCTACTCTTTACCTTCTATCAGGCGACTCTTTCAACACTCCTCACCCTTCTCCTTGGACTTCCCGCTGCTTATCTCTTTGCACGCTACGATTTTCGTGGCAAATCCCTCCTGCGCGCATTGACTGCTCTCCCCTTCATGCTCCCGACCGTAGTCGTCGCCGCGGGATTCAGTGCCCTTCTGGGTCCACGCGGATTATTTACAACTTTCTTTCCTCTGCCCTCTTTCCAGTTTATCGGAACCCTCACCGCGATCATCATCGCCCACGTCTTCTATAATACAACCATTATCATCCGTCTCGTTGGCAATGCCCTCTCCAGCCTTGACCCCAGGCTCGAAGCCGCGGCGCGTTCGCTTGGCGCGAACCCGTACCGCGTCTTGTGGCACGTAACCTTTCCCCTGCTCCGTCCGGCGCTATTGGCTTCTCTGGTATTGGTCTTTCTCTTTGACTTTACAAGTTTTGGGGTTGTGCTTTTGTTGGGCGGCTCGCAATTCGCCACCCTCGAAGTGGAAATCTATTTGCGCGTGCTTCGGCTGCCGGATCTTCCGCTTGCCGCATTGTTATCGGTCATTCAGCTCGTTTGCACAATCTTATTTTCTATTCTTTATTCGCGCTTTGCCACGCGCTCCACGATTCAAACCAACCCACGTTCTGCGCAATCCAACCTTCGCAAGACAAAAACAAGACGAGAAAAAATTGTCGTCGCAGCCTTTATCTTTCTTCTTACATCGTTCTTCATACTTCCTCTTTCCGCTCTTCCCATCCGTTCCTTCTTTCGGCTGGAAGCCGACCGCGGTCAGCGCGGCGGAGTTCAGTATGGCTTCACCACAGATTACTACAAGGAGCTTTTTATTAACCGACGCGGCTCTGTCTTCTACGTTCCGCCGATCCGGGCAACGGGTAATTCGCTTGCCTATGCCGGGGGGACAGTCCTCCTTTCTCTGCTGCTTGGTTTCCCTGCTGCGTTTACGCTCGCCCAGCCCACGCGCCTCGAACGCATTCTCGATCCGTTCATCATGCTTCCGCTGGGTTCCTCAGCGGTGATGCTGGGACTTGGTTTTATCCTGTCGTATGGAGCATGGCTCACTTCGCCACTGCTGGTTCCTTTTGCCCATACGCTGGTTGCGTTGCCGTTTGTCATCCGAACGTTGCAGCCTGCGATTGCATCCATTCCACAACGGTTACGCCAAGCTGCGTCATCGCTTGGCGCCTCGCCTCTGGAGGTCTGGAAAAATATTGACCTCCCCATTTTGCGCCGTGCCACGCTGGCAGCGGGGACTTTTGCCTTTACCATTTCGCTCGGCGAATTTGGCGCGACGTTATTGATTGCGCGCCCGGAATATCCAACCATCCCGGTTGCGATCGAGCGCTTCCTCTCACAGCCGGGCGGCTTAAATTACGGCCAGGCAATGGCAATGGCGACGATCCTCATGCTGCTAACGGTCGCCAGCATTTTGCTTATCGAGCGAGTTCGTATCCCCGGCGCAGGAGAATTTTGATGCTCGAGGTTCATCATGTCTACAAGAGCTACGAAGGTAAACCTCTTCTCCAGGATATCTCATTCAAGGTTGAGAAAGGCGAGACGGTCTGTTTGCTTGGTGCATCAGGAAGCGGGAAGTCCACCTTGTTGCGAATCATCGCAGGCTTGGAGGATGCAGACTCAGGAAGCGTCTCATTCGATGGACATGACCTCACTGCGACCCCGGCGCACCTCCGCGACTTTGGACTGGTCTTCCAGGACTACGCGCTGTTCCCTCACCTCAGCGTCAGCGAGAACGTAGCGTTCGGGCTCAAGATGCGCCGCCTGCCGCAAAACGAGATCTCAGAGCGTGTAGCTCATTCCCTGGAGATCGTGAATTTGCGAGGATTTGAAA
This sequence comes from Anaerolineales bacterium, assembly GCA_035699125.1. GTDB lineage: Bacteria > Chloroflexota > Anaerolineae > Anaerolineales > Villigracilaceae > Defluviilinea. The sequence goes on along the minus strand of DASSBC010000012.1, from coordinate 223,615 downwards.
GGAGGCAGGTAACCGATCTTTCCGGCGGCGAACAACAACGTATTGCCCTGGCGCGTGCTCTGGCGACGCGTCCGCGCTTGCTGATGTTTGATGAGCCTCTCGGTGCCCTGGACCGAACGCTGCGCGAAGACCTGCTTAACCAATTGCGATCCATTTTGCATCGAACGAACATACCGGCGATTTATGTCACTCACGATCAGGAAGAAGCCTTCGCGGTGGCAGACCGGATCTTGATTCTACACGGCGGCAAAATCGTTCGGGACGGAGCGCCAGCAGAGGTGTGGGCAAATGCGGAATCCGCGTTCGTGGCGAGGTTCCTGGGGCTGGGAAATGTTTTTAAGGGAGAGGTAAGAGGAAAACAGGATGGGGAACGTTGGAAAGTGGATAGTAGATTCGGAATGTTTATTGTTCCCTGTGCGCATTCTCATACAGAGGGAGATCCCGTCCAGTTGTTAGTGCGCCCCAATGTGGTGGATGAAGGATCGAACATCATCCAGGGGATCGTCACCGATGTGATCTTTCAGCAAGATCGGTTTAAGGTCAGTCTGGATAACGGACTTTACTTTTACTTGTCACAGGCACCGAAGATGGGGGAGAGGATCGAAGTGTTCGTTAAGGTAGAATGTCTTGGATGAAGATCAAAGTACAGAAAAAGAATCCCGCGGGCGCCGTGACATACGAATATGAAGGCACCTTGTTGAGTCAGGATGAATATTCGATCGTGCTTGAAGCCTTTTTCGACCGCGCCGATATGCCGTTCATGGATGTGGTGTTTAAGACAGGGGATCGCTTCGTCGAATATTATTACAAGGAGCGCTGGTACAACATCTTTGTTGTCTATGACCGCGATGATAGACGCCTAAAAGGCTGGTATTGCAATATCGGCCAACCAGCTATCTTCGAAGATAGCGTTGTCTCGTATATCGACCTTGCCCTGGATCTGTGGGTCTCTATAACCGGACAACAGACTGTTTTGGATGAAGATGAATTTGAAGCACTGGAATTGGATGAAGAGTCAAGAATGAGGGCATTAAGAGGATTGGATGATTTGAAGCAGCTTTTCTTAAACGGCAAACCTCCGAGTTAACTCGGAGGTTTGTTGGCAGTCAATCTTGTTCTATCCAAATAATGGAAGAAGTAAACTCGCACCTTGCAGCAGGCTATCGCCATTGTTCCAAAGCCACCATGCGCCGATAGCGACGGAACAGCAGCCGCAAAGGACTATCGCGCCAATGACGACATACAATACAGTATTGTTCTTTCTGGGCTCTTCTGTGACGGGGTTGATCGGTGGTGTTTCCATGTATTCCTCCAAATAATGACAGAGTAACGTGCGACGACGGGCAGATTATATCAGGTTGTTCTTCTGTTCGCACGCCGATACATCCAGTAAATAATGAATGCTGCGAGCACAATCATTAACGTGCCCACAAGCACCGGCAACGCAATCGCTAAGAAGGATAGGACGGTGGAGACAACATCTTCCGCAATCGAGACTGGGATGTTGCCCGCGCCGCCGGTCGTTGCTGTGACCATCGGGCGGACGGCACCCGCTTTGGCTACATGTACCGTCCCTGCCACCAGCAACCCGGCGGCTAAGGCGAGCACAGGGCTCACGTCCGTGATCACATTCGCGCTGGCGGCAAAAGCAATAGCTCCGGCTGCCGGACGGATGAGCGTCTGGATCAAATCATTGACGTGATTGACCGCCGGGACCTTGTCTGCCAGCATTTCGATGATGACGAGCGCGCACAGCAGTAAAATGATCCCCGGATGCGCAAGTGTGTCCCAGGGCTGATTGAGATTAATCAAATTGGTGTAGCGTGCCAGCAGCCCTACAAGCAGCAAAGGGATGTAAGCATTGAGTCCAGCCGAGGCGGACAGACCAAACGCCGTGAATATTCCGGTAAGTAATTCCATGGTTCCTCCAATCTTTCCCACAGATCCATAAGCAGTTGTCTTGCGAGTGGCAACTGTGCCAGCACACGCATACTCAACCGAGGGGAAAGGCTCCCCAGGTTCCGGTCAGTTGAAATCGGAACAAATCAATCATGCCGATCATCAGGAAGGCGAGGGTTAACCCGCCCAGGAAAGGCATCCACATTTCTCTTAGGGATGCAAATTCATTTTCCTGCCGCATGATCAAAATCCAGACCATGCTAAAGACCATGACTAGCAAAGCCAGCACACCCAGCACACTCAGAATTGCAATCGGGTAAAGTACAACCAAATTCTCTGTGAGGACAGCCAGATCAACAAGAAGAACGAGGGCAGTCAGGATGCCCAGTTTTTTCCAGCTCAAAGCGCGTTCCGGGTTGGCGTGCTTCCATGCGCTTTGATTAAAGGCCGGGTAAAGGACGGACGCGAGGGCAATGCCCATTCCGCTACCAGTTAGAAGGCGCAAAGTATTATTCGGGACGTACAGATTGGGGATTTGATTCAGCGTGCCGCCAGCAGTTTGTTTAAATAAATAAAAAAAAGAATTCACTCCATCGATCCCGAACACAGCCAGGAAGAACAACAACGGCGCCCCCAGTTTCCAGCCGGGCATGCCGCTTTTCTTTGGACTCACAATCACAAAAAAGAGCAGCGAAATGGCTGCCGCGTAGAATTCGCCTGTGCAGCGTGCACACAGGGGGAGCTGGCGATCTCCGATCTGAAAGGATCTCTCGTCAATCCGGTGGCAAATGGCATAGCCGATCGCATCTGCTTTGCCGAGCAGCCCTGGCGGCGTAAAACTGAACCAGACAGCCAACACCAGGATTGCCGCGAGGGGGACAATGAATCGTGTGACATGCACAAAACGTGGTTGTGTAGGCGCCTCTTCCATGACATTCATTATATGGGTATATACGATTGCGTGCAAGAAAGATTGCATAAGGTTACAGGGTGCCTCATAACAAAATAAACTTGAAAATTGATTTTGGCTCATAGATTGATGGAGAAATTACTTGTTTATGAAAGGCACGGTAAGGTATGATTGCCTATCATATGAGCCTTGCGAAAGTTGTTTTCCGGTGACATTGAATCCGAACATGCCAACCTTCGCAAGGCTAATACAATTTGTTTATCGAGAGAGAAAATTATGAAACGATTAGGAATCCTTACAGGTGGAGGCGACGCACCGGGTCTAAACGCGGTGATCCGTGCAGCCGTCAAGACAGCAATCTATGAGTATGGATGCGAAGTCGTTGGGATCCGGGATGGCTACGATGGATTCATCAATGAGGGAGGTATCATTCCACTCGGCATCGAAAATGTCCGCGGGATTTTGGTGCGCGGCGGCACGATTCTAGGCGCGGCAAATCGCGGGAATCCCTACGCCCGCAAGGTGATACGGGATGGTAAGGAAGTGACCATCGATGTCTCGGATGAAATCATTAAGGGGATCGAGCGACTCCATTTGGATGCCCTTCTGGTCCTCGGGGGCGATGGGACGCTGCACAGCGCCCACCAACTCTATTTGAAGGGCGCGCCGATCATCGGCGTCCCCAAGACGATCGACAACGACATCGGCGGTACAGAAGTCACCTTTGGCTTCGATACTGCCGTCACGACAGCAACGGAAGCGATTGATAAGCTGCACACCACCGCCGAAGCACATCATCGCGTCATGGTGCTGGAATTGATGGGCCGCAATGCCGGCTTTATCACATTGCACGCCGGCATCTCAGGAGGAGCCGACGTCATTCTGATTCCCGAAATTCCCTTCACGTTTGAAGCAGTAATGGCAAAGGTCCGTCAACGCGTGGATCGTGGATATTTATTTAGCATTGTCGCCGTTTCAGAAGGTGCGAAGCCCGTAAGTGGGGAGCAGGTCTTCTCGCGTGAGGGAGATGAGATCTACGTTCCCCGCTTGGGTGGCATTGGACAGGTTGTAGGAGAACGCATCGAAAAGGAAGGCTTCGAAACACGTGTAACGGTGCTTGGGCACGTCCAGCGCGGCGGCTCGCCCACCCCGTTTGACCGCTGGCTGGCGACGCGTTACGGTGCGGCGGCGGTCCGTTTGGCTGCGCAGGGGAAGTTCGACCGTATGGTTTCCCTGCAGTGCGGTGACATCGTGGATGTTTCCCTCGCAGAAGCAACGGCTGTTCCCAAGCGTGTAGGCATCAATGATGATGCAGTTATCACAGCACGCGGTATGAGCATTGTGTTTGGAGACGAATAACCCCGAAGAGTACATTTTAACCACAATGCCGCCCTTTCGGGCGGCACTGGTGGGGCGCTGTGGCTTCCCAGACGGTAGACGAACTTGCTGTCTACTGGAGGAGGGATGCCACAGCGCTGGGTTTATTGCTACTATCCATTTGAGACATCACCTCCTCCTTTCTATAGGATGGCGGTTCAGTTTGTTTGCCCCCAGTCATTCGTCTAATGATGCCAGAAGTATGTCATATTTCATTTCGGATGTCAATGGGGGAATTTCAACTCTTATAAAATTGTAATCCGGCTTAAAACGGGAGATTTGTGAGACCTTTTGAGAGTCTCCGCAAGTGGGAGAGGACTAAGCTTTGAAGAAGTATTCGAGTTGAGCCTTGCGAAGGCTTTTACTGGATGCAGGAAGTCCATTGAATTAACCTTCGCAAGGCTTTGGCTGTGCAAAACTACATGGAGGCCTACATGAAAACCAACCCTAATCGTTTTTGGACCATTGTTATTCTGCTCGGATGGTTGTTTGATTTCCTCTTTTGGCAGAAACCACTTGGCATTAATTTTGCAATCTTTGTCATTCTCTGTCTTGGGACAGGTATGGTGCTCCTTCGATGGGATGGGCTCCGCCTTTCGCGCCGGGCGGGTATGCTCCTGATCCCCATCGCATACCTGGCTGTCATGACCTTCATCCGCCTTGAGCCGATGACGGTGTTCCTGTCCATTTCGATGGTCCTCTTCCTCCTGGGGGTCTTCGCCTTGACCTATCAGAACGGAGAGTGGATTCGCTATAGCCTTCTTAATTACGTCTTTGGCTATTTGCGATTGTTTGGAAGTATGATCGCGCGTCCCATCGGGTTTGCCTCTGAAAACCGCCGTCTCCCTTCCGGGCAGCCTTCGGAGGGTGGGAAGGGCAGCTCACAAGCCTGGCCTATCCTCAGGGGGATCGTCATTGCCTTACCGATCATCGTCATCTTTGCCTCATTGCTTTCTTCCGCGGACCCAGTTTTCGCAAAGCAGTTTCAGAGTCTCATCGATCTGTTCAAGCTCGACAACTTACCGGAATATATTTTCCGGCTCGCTCTCATTCTGATCTCCGCCTACGCCCTCGCCGGGACATTCATCCACGCGGCGCAGAAGTCGGATGAAACGGTGGAAAAGAAGATATGGGTTGCCCCGTTTCTCGGTTTTACGGAAGCCACTATTGTGCTTGGAAGCATTGTGATTCTATTCATCGCATTCGTGATTGTTCAATTCCAATACTTCTTTGGCGGACAGGCAAACATCCATATTGAAGGGTATACCTTCTCCGAATACGCGCGCCGAGGGTTTGGTGAGCTGGTTACGGTGGCATTCTTCAGCCTGCTTCTTTTGCTCGGATTGGGCTCTATCACGCGCCGTGAAACAGAAACCCGTAGATATACCTTTTCCATTCTTGGGGTTACCCTCGTGGGTCTGCTGATCGTGATGCTGATCGCCGCGTTCCAGCGGCTTGTGTTGTATGAAGCGGCGTACGGATTCTCGCGCCTGCGCACGTATACGCATGTCTTTATGATCTGGCTGGGCGTCCTTCTGGTGGCAGTCGTGCTTCTGGAAGTGCTGCGTCGTGAACGCCTGATTGGGCTGGCGATGATTCTGGCGACGCTTGGATTTATCGTTTCGCTCAATGTTTTGAATGTAGATACCTTTATCGTGGAACAGAACGTTCAGCGCGAAATCCGCAGCACAACCGATAAGACGTTTGCGCAGGGCCGCGCTGATCTGGATGCGCAATATTTTCTGGATTTATCGGATGATGCAATTCCGCCGCTTGTCAGTACGTTTCAATCCGCATCTGTGCCGGAAACTGTTAAAGAAAAAATAGGAGCCGCGCTCGTTTGCAAGCGATACGAACGCCAGCAACTAGAGAGACCTATCCCGTGGCAGGGATTCCACTTCTCGCGTCAGCATGCGGATGTTGCGTTCCAACAGGTACATAAAGAGTTGGGCGTATATGAGATCGTCGATAAAGATTGGCCCGTGATGGTGGAAACACCCAGTGGGGGAGAATTTTCCTGTTTCCCTTACTATGACGATTGAAACATAGACACCGTGTATAGAAAAAGACACCTGAGGCTCGGGTGTCTTTTATTGTGAGGTTCAAGTTGCACTAGCCAGTCAACAAAAAACATGCCCGTAAGCATGTCTCTGTAGAAGGTGCCCCTCGCGGATCTGTTCCGAACCAGGTTTCCCGTTTCCGGGAGCGGATCATCCTTGTGTGAGCGAAGATACACAAAAGGTGAGTTTAATTCGTGCTCAAGGATCTCGACGTGCGACACTACGATATTTTGCTTGGCCAAGATTTGTAAAAGGGTGGAGCGCTGGCAAATTATAGGACTCCTAATTCAGATGCGGTTTCACTACTACTGCCCCCCCACTATTGACGCAATTCTACCTGATATGTTAGACTGAAAGTGCTTTCAGTTTTGCTTTCATTGGAGGACTTGCATGCCGCTGATAAAAAAGCCTACGATCTATGATGTTGCTAAGCGTGCCGGGGTAAGCATCACAACTGTTTCTCGCATGCTGAACACGCCAGATAAAGTCAACTCTGAAACACGCGAAAAAGTGCTTACCGCTATCGATGCCTTAGGATTTGTCCCCAAGGCAGAGGCGCGCGCTCGCGCAATGCAACATACCGGTCGTATTGGGGTCATTACCCCCTTCTTTACTGCACCATCTTTCATACAACGTTTACGTGGCATTGCCGAAACTTTATCCCCCAAGAATTATGAGTTGGTCATTTATACCGTCGATTCCAGCAATCATCTACAAGGGTATCTATCCAGCCTGCCATTGACTGGAAACCTGGATGGGCTCATCATTCTATCGTTGCCCGTGGATGATAGTCAGGTACATCGCTTGATCGATCATGGATTGCCTACGGTCCTCATTGAATATCCACATCCCAAACTGAACTGTGTTGAGATTGACGATGTGGAAGGTGGATCTATGGCAGCTACCTATTTGCTGGGAAAGGGCCACCGCAGAATCGCTTTTCTAGGCGATACAGATTTGCCTGAGTATTCCATTCACCCTGTGAGTTCACGGTTAAATGGATTTCGGCAAGCTCTCAAAAAAGCTCGAATTAAATTACCCGACACATTCGTTCGTCTTGCCCCGTATTCGCAGGAACAAACACGTCAAGTTGCCAACGAGTTGTTGAATTTGCCGGATCCACCAACTGCTATTTTCGCGGCGACGGATTTCCAGGCATTAGGAGTGCTCAAGGCTGCCCGCCATTTGAACATCAAGGTGCCGAAACAGTTGGCTGTCATTGGCTTCGATGATCTTGATATGGCTGAATATGCCGATCTCACAACCGTTTCTCAACATTTGGACGAGTCGGGAAGGTTAGCAGCGGAAATATTACTTTCACAGATCGCATCACCTTCCAGACTGCCAAGGCATGTCAAGATTCCTCTTACTTTAATCGAACGTCAAACTGCATAAAACACTGGATATTGACTCGGACTTAGAAAAATTGTATACTCTTTGTGAAAGTGCTTTCAAGATACCACTAACAAGAATGCTGTGTTTCTTTTGATGCTCAAATTTCAGGAGGTCTAACTTAATCTAAATTCAAAAACCCTGATCCCAAAATCGAATCCATATTCAAGCTAATCAAGGAGAAAGAGAAATGACTAAGAAATCTCTATTATGGTCTTTGGCAAGCGTGCTGGTTTTGACATCTCTGCTTCTTTCTGCCTGTGGAGCGCCAGCGACGACTTCAGCTCCTGCGGCAACGCAGGCTCCCGCCACCGAGGTTGTCACAGATGTCCCCGCGGCAACCGAAGCCCCGGCTACGGAAGCGGCAGCGACGGAACCTGGGACAGCCGCCGGACCGAGCTGCGGAACAGATCCTGTCGTGCTCAACGCCTACTTCGAAACAGGGTTCGACATCCCCTTCAAGCTTGCCGAGGAGTTCACCAAGCAATACCCGAATGTGACCTGGGACATCAAGCAGGACCAATTCGCGAATCTCATCACCACGACACCGCTCCTGCTCGCAGGTGACAACCCGCCCGACCTGCTCCGGCTACCCACAATGGTCTCGTTCGCGAAGGACGGCCTCCTGATGAACTTGGATAACTACGCGACGGCATTCGGCTGGGATGAATGGCCCGTGCCGCAGCTCAACCAGAATCGCGTCGCGGAGGATGGTACCCGCGGCTCCGGTTCGCTCTATGCCATGGGACTCAACTACAGCTTGACGGGCATCTTCTACAATAAGGAACTGGCTGCTCAGATCGGCATGACCGAGCCGCCAAAGACACTCGCCGAGTTCGACGATCTGCTCGCCGCAGCCAAGGATGCCGGGCTCCAGCCGATCATGGAATGGGGCAGCGCCAAGAGCGGCATGGGGCTTGCATTCCCGCTGCAAAACCTGATGGCCGCCTACGGCCCGGTCGAACCGATCAACGACTGGATCTTCCAAAAGCCCGGCGCAACGATCGACACCCCGTCGAACCTCGAGGCTGCTCAGCACCTGGAACGGTGGATTCAGGCTGGTTACTTCCCTCCCGACATTAACGCCATCGAGTACACTGATGCCGCCGCCCGATTCACGCAGGGAGAAGGTGTCTTCACCTTCAACGGTGACTGGCAGAACGCTGGTTACGACACCGGTATGCCCGGCAACGTTGGCTTCTTCCTGATGCCGCCCGCTGAGGCTGGTGGAGCGCCTGCCGCGATGTCTGCCCCGCTGACCTATGGGATCGCGGCCAACGCCAAGAATGCAGACTGTGCTGCATTCTTCTTCAACTGGGTCGGCTCGAACGACGAGGCTCGCACGATCAACGTCAACATCGGTGGCTCAAACCCGGGCGGCCCGTTAGGTGCTATGATGCCTGCTGCTGCTCCCGGCTCAGTCACGAACGAAACACTTGCTGCCGGACCTGTCGTCGGCGCGGCCGGCAATTCGATGGACTTCATCGCCAATGCAACAAGTTCGATCTTCGCCCAGGGTTGGACGCCCGAGCTGCAGAAGATGGTCGCTGGCGAGCAGGATGCTGCCGGGTTGCTCAAAGCCGTCCAGGCCGAGTACCTTCGCCAACTGGAGCAGTAGCAGTCAGGACCATGTGACGATGCGTGTGCCTTGCAAATCAACAGTGACATCATAGTGACATCAGATAATCGCCGCGTAGCTCCCGCGCTCTCCCGGCGGACCTTCCGCCGGGAGAGCATTATTGGTTGGCTGTTCGTCCTGCCCGCGCTGCTCATGTACGCGGTCTTCGTGCTCTTGCCACTCCTGTTGACCATACTGTACTCGTTCTTTCGCTGGAACGGTGTCGGTCCTATGACCTGGGTAGGATTGAAGAACTACGTAACTATCTTCCAGGTTCCCAACCTGATTGGGACGATCTTCAATGCATTCTGGCTGGTTGTGTGGTTCAGTTTCATTCCAGTGGGGCTCGGTCTCATCGTCGCAAGCGTGATCCAACGCGTGGCGACCGGACGACTCGGAGCGATAGCCCGAACCGTTCTGTTCCTTCCGCAGGTGATCCCACTCGTCGCTGCCGGCATCATCTGGGGCTGGCTGCTGGCTCTCCCGGGCTTGATCAACCAGATCCTCAGGGCCGTCGGGTTCGGCGCGGTCACCCGTGCCTGGCTTGGTGACTTCAACTGGGCACTCTCGGCTGTTGGCATGGTCGGAGTCTGGGTGCTACTGGGATTCTGTATCGTCCTGCTCCAGACGGGCATGGCAAAGATCGACCCAGCCCTTTATGAGTCGGCAAGGATCGATGGTGCCTCCTGGTTCAGGGAGTTCGTCGCGATCACTGTCCCGCTTCTCAGATACGAGATTGGCGTCTGCCTCACCGTTACGATAGTCGCCGCTCTCGCCGCGTTTGACATCGTCTGGGTCTCGACGGCCGGCGGTCCCGGCAACGCGACGTCGGTTCCCGGTATTCAAATCTACGTCCTTGCGTTCACCCAGCGATCTATAGGTCTGGCATCTGCTCTGGCCGTCCTGCTTATGATCCTCGTCGTCGCCGTCATCACCCCGATCCAGTGGCTGAGCCGGGAGAGGGCACAATGAGGGCACCTCGTAGCGAGCTCTGGGCAGGCCGAGCCCTGCTCCTGACGCTGATGGCGTTCACAATCCTGCCCTTCATCAGTATCTTCGTGACCGCGCTGCATCCGTCGGGGACTGTACCTCGCGGGCTCGAATGGCCTGCGGACCCGCAGTGGGGCAACTTCGTGGTGGCGTTCAGGACCGCGCAGATGCCCAAGCTCATCGCGTCAAGCACGTTCATTGTTCTCGGGGTCGTACCGGTATCACTACTCATCTCGACGATGGCCGGGTTCGCCATCGGCCTCCTGCGGGTGCCTGGCTCGCGCGTGCTCCTCTTCCTGTTTGTGTTCGGGCTGACGCTTCCGTTCCAGGGGATTATCATCCCTATCTACTTCTTGGAGCGGGCGGTTGGGATCTACAACACTCGGTTCGCGATCGTGCTGCCGCTGATCGCCTTGTACATGCCCTTTGCCGTCTTCTGGATGCGCGCTCATTTTGTCAACATGCCCGGCGAGATCTCGGAGGCGGCCCGCGTCGATGGCGCGACCACCTGGGACCTGTTCTGGCAGATCCACGTTCCGCTCGCGCGGGCGCCCATCGCGTCGCTCGGGATCCTCATGTCTATCTGGACGTGGAACCAGTTTCTCCTTGCGCTGGTGCTCGTCGAGGACCCGACGCAGAGAACGATGGCCGGCGCGCTGGGAGCATTCCAGGGCCAATGGGCAACCGATGTCCCTCTTCTGTGTGCCGGCACGATCCTGATCCTGGTTCCCACCCTCATCGTCTTCGTGCTGTTCCAGCGCCAGGTCATCACGGCGCTGCTCCAGGGCTCCGTCAAGGGTTGAGCAATGATAGTTGCTTCTCATAGATTTCATGACCAAGTAGGATCCTATAATGCCCTTGACCTTTGATCTATCTGTCGAACAACTAAAAACATATCAGGGGAAAAATCCACGCCCATCCAATTTCGATTCGTTCTGGGATAAAAGTCTGGCTGAAATGAGATCGCTGGATCCGAAAGTTGAATTGATCGCAGCAGAATTTCAGGTACCTAATGTTGAATGTTTTCATTTGTTTTTTAGAGGGGTAGGTGGGGCGCGTGTGCACGCCAAGTTTTTGCGTCCTGCGAAGGCGCCATCCCCTCATCCTGCTGTGCTGCTATTTCACGGTTATACAGGCGATTCTGGAGATTGGTTCGATAAGCTTGGCTATGTTAGTGCAGGTTTTACTGTCGCCGCTCTCGACTGCCGTGGTCAGGCGGGATTATCAGAAGATAATGGAAATGTCACTGGTAATACCCTTCATGGACATATCATCCGTGGCTTGGGTGATGCATTAAGGGGATTGCCCGAGAGTCTGCTCTATCGACAAGTATTTCTCGATACAGCCCAGCTTGCCAGGATCGTCATGGAAATGTCCGAAGTGGACGCGACCCGTGTTGGAGTCATGGGCGGTAGCCAGGGAGGTGCACTAACGATTGCATGTGCCGCGCTGGAACCTCGCATCAAGCGCATCGCACCTCTATTTCCTTTTTTGAGTGATTACATGCGCGTTTGGGAAATGGATCAGGCAAAGGATGCCTACAAGGAACTGCAGGAATACTTTCGCTATTCGGATCCCATGCATAAACTTGAAGCAACCATATTCGAAACGCTGGGCTACATTGATATTCAATTTCTGGCACCTCGTGTCCGGGCAGAAGTGCTCTGGGGAATTGGTCTAATGGATACGATCTGCCCTCCCTCTACGCAGTTTGCTGTGTATAACAAGCTCCTTTCGCCGAAGAAAATGGCTATCTACCCGGACTTTGGACATGAGCCACTGCCAGGATGGTCTGACCAGGCTTTTCAATTCCTCATGGGAATGTAGATGTGATATAGGTCGGCGAAACTACTTTTTTCAGCAAGCTATGATTGAAACTCAAAACGTAAAGGTGAGGAGAAGTACTCGCTCCACTGTATTTTGTCACAAGTGGAAGAAATTCTGAAACCACAAATCATAAAAACCCGCCTGGGCTGGGAGCAACTCTCCTCACGATCGCACAGAGAATTTCCTGCGTTCTTCACGTTACCACTTCACGCCGCCCAAATAAAACATTCCAACAAAGATCACTATCATGAAAAATAAAGTACAACTCATTACGTATGCAGATCGTCTGGGTGGAGGCAACTTAACAGAATTACATCGATTGCTCAAAGGACCATTGGATGGGTTGTTTGGTGGCGTCCATCTTCTCCCATTTTATTTCCCCATCAACGGCGCCGATGCTGGCTTCGATCCTATCGATCATACGCGGGTCGATCCCTGCCTGGGCGGCTGGGCGGATCTCAAAGCGCTGGGGCAGGATGTAGATCTGATGGCGGACTTGATTGTCAACCATGTATCCTCTGCCTCCCCACAATTCATAGATTATTCCGAAAAAGGTGAGGCTTCCATTTATAACGGCATGTTCCTGACTATGGATAGTATCTTTCCCAATGGCGCTACCGAAGCTGACTTATTGACCATCTACCGTCCCCGACCCGGTCTGCCGTTTTCCTACGTCACACTAAAAAACGGTAAAAAACGTCTGCTATGGACAACCTTTACGAAACAACAGATCGATATCAATGTAGATCATTCACAGGGACAGGCGTATCTACAATCAGTGCTGCAAACACTGCATGAGAACAATATCCGTATGGTCCGGCTTGATGCCATTGGATATGCCGTCAAAAAAGCCGGGAGCAGTTGTTTCATGATCCCGGAAACCTTTGCCTTTATAGAAAGTCTTGCCCGGCAGGCAGCAATACTGGGGATCGAAGTACTCGTCGAAATCCATTCTTATTTCCGCAGGCAGATCGAAATTGCCCGTCAAGTGGATCGCGTCTATGATTTTGCGCTGCCGCCACTTGTCTTGCATGCAATATTCAATCGTACATCTCGTTATTTGAAACAATGGCTGGCAATCAGTCCGCGCAATGCTATCACCGTACTGGATACACACGATGGTATCGGTGTGATCGACATTGCCGCAGATGGCATGAATCCGCAAGATCATCCTGGCTTGATACCGTCAGAAGAGCTGGATGCGCTGGTAGAAAGAATTCACATTAACAGTAACGGACAAAGTCGACAGGCGACTGGTGCAGCCGCATCCAACCTTGATCTATACCAGGTCAACTGCACATTTTATGATGCACTTGGTCGTAACGACCATGACTATTTGCTTGCACGCGCCATTCAATTTTTTGCTCCTGGCATCCCGCAAGTCTATTATGTAGGCTTGCTGGCAGGTGTAAACGACATGGCTTTACTGGCAAAGAGCGGTGTCGGACGCGACATCAACCGCCATTACTACAGCATCGAAGAGATCGATCAAGCCCTTCAGCGTCCAGTAGTTCGATCCCTGTTTGAGTTGATCCGTTTTCGTAATCAGCATCCCGCTTTTAGTGGCTCGTTCAGGTTGCTAGAGACAGGTGACTCCGGAATTACCATGCACTGGGACAATGGAGGGGATTGGGCGACACTGGAGATAGATTTTGCTTCCGGTTCGTATTCCATTTCCAACAGCCCATTTGAGTTACTGGGATATGGTGATCAACTAAACACTAAACTAGTTTAGTTCCGAATCTACAAGATAGCCAAAGCATTCACTTTTCCCCTAGGCTTAGGCCCTTCTTAAGGACAAAAACCGCTCAACATGATCCGTTGGCGGTTTCTTTAAAGTTTGTGCCCCCACGGGGATTCGAACCCCGGTCGTAGCCTTGAAAGGGCTGCGTCCTAGTCCACTAGACGATGGGGGCAAACTGTAACTTGAGCGGGCGGATTTTATCATCCCCTTATACAACGGTCAAGCATTTCACCTATTTTTCTTCTTTTGCCCGCTGACCGATGAGTCCGAGTATATCAACCTTTTCGCGGTTGATCAGGATCGCGGGACTTTCTGCCTTAAGGCTGGGCATCAGAATCGCGGTGAGGACCGCTTCATAGACGGGAATGAAATTTCGGGATTTATCCGCGATGACGGCAGCAAAATCGAAGCGACCGGCTACTTCAAGCTTACCCTCGATTTCATAGACCTGTGTCGTGATCCGTACGGGTAATGGAGAAATGTTACTGTAACCACCCCGCTGAAATCCCGAGGGACCCAGGTCTTCGCGCCGTGCTGCACAAATCGCAAAAACCTGCGATTTGACCAGGCGAATCACTTCAAAGTGGTCCACCAGCTTGGACGGCATGTGGATGCGTGCCATGCGGGCATCATGCAGTTCCAGGTGCGATTTGTTGATGTCGTTCAGTACCCCCATAATACCGTTCGTGGAAATCATCACCTTTCCCACTACGCGGTATCCAGACGTATAGATATCCGCCGGTAGAAACCTGTATGTCCTTGGGGATGTGTCCATCATGTTCGCCTCGAAGCCCGGGCTGTTTGTTATTCGAGCGGCAGGTGAGGTAGATTCCGTTTGGTGCTGCCTGGTCGCGGGGCGCGTTTGATCTGGCGTGTGGGCTTGCCTGCATTTGGGTTGAGCAGCATGGTCAGCCACGAAATAGCACGTTCATCAAACTCCCGTTTGCCGCACATATCACAGATCCAGGCAGGAAAGTTGGGAACCATGATTAGCTCCTCTCCCAGCCAGGTGAAATAAGTGATGTGCCGCAGATGCATCATGCCCGCCGAGCATTCACGGCATGGGAATGAACTTGCAGAAGGCGCGGGGAAGGTTTGAAGTTGGTTCATCTTGTACTCAACGATTTCTGCCCAGCAACGCTCTGGACATCGTGGTTGATTACTTGCCATTCTTCTGGAGGCCAGTAAATAAGCACTGCCCTGCCGATCACGTTTTCAATGGGCAGCAAGCCCCATTGATGCGAATCCCTCGAATCGTTGCGATTATCTCCTAGCACAAACAATTGCCCTTCGGGCACCACCCAATCCCCATCGTAGGCAGGCGGGCTGGCGATATAGGGTTCCGTGAGCGGAACGCCGTTCGCCACTACAACACCATTGTGGACAGAGATTGTTTCCCCGGGTAGGCCGATTACCCGTTTGATCAAATCTTCCTGTGGGTTCACCGGAAAGATAAACACAACGATGTCGCCGCGCTGCGGCTTCCCGGTCTTATAAGCAAGTTTATTGACGAGGATGTACTCGCCGTCTTGTAAGGTGGGCCGCATACTGAAGCCATCCACGCGGACACGAGCGGAAACGGCGTTAATTCCAAAATACAGAACGACTGCCAGGATCAGCGTTTCCAGAATATCGAGAACAAATCGTTTCCAATTTGCAGGTTGTTCAATTGTAGGCTCAGGCTGATATTGAGCTTCGGGTTGAGTAGTTTCCAAGCGTTAGCGCCTCCGGGAAAAATTATACTTCCTTTTAGAAAAAGCCTCTTCACCCTTAAGGTAGAGTTAACTTTGAAGGGAGATCCAGGGCGTCAGGTTTAGGGGTTTCGATGCTGATTGCCCTGCTGTGCCCAGGCACGGATGAAATCTATCTGCTCTGGCGTCTCCGGTGCGTGCGGATGGTACTGACTCTTAGGAACGGTTCGCCACCAGGTGGATAATTGATCCAATGCTTCGTCGGCGGTCTTACCCTGTCTGACGAGGTAACAGCCCACCGTCGTACCTGTCCGCCCGATCCCACCCCAGCAGTGAAGATAGATTCGGCGTCCAGTCTCCAAGCTTTCTTCGATTCGGTCGAGGATGACATTCATTCCTTCGGGTGTGGGCAGCCCAAAATCCCCAATCGGAAAGCGTTGGTGGGTGGCTTGTATGCGATAGGCTTTGGCTTCCTCGAACAATATATTTCCATACGGAACGAGTTCATTGGGTTTCGTCAGATCGATCAACGTGTCGAGTCCAGCTTCGAGCAGGGCGTCGAGACGTTTGCGGGTCCGATCTGCGTCGAATGTTCCAGGATATTCGCCAGCCAGGAAACGACCAGGTTCCACCCAGTAGGACTCTGTAATGGGACGAGGATATTCCGTCATGTTATTGTGGGAATTCTGTACAGATCTGTTGCAGGATCTGCGTTCTTCGTTCCACCAGTTCAGGATGTTCATAAAAGAACAGAATCTTTTCATTGGCAATGGAATTGAGCTCTGGCTTCGGCGACAGGACAAAGAATGCCCAGGACTCGGCAATATCCTCCACCGGACTTGTGGCGGCATAGTTGCTGAGAAACTGATCCTGATACGTTTGGTAGAAATCCTTGAGCAGCGTGGCACGGGTATCTTTATCCCTTTCCAGATCGATCTGTTCCCATTCTTCGTAGAGATATTGCCAGAACCGGTTAAAGAATTGATTGATATAGGAATCAGGCTCACTGCACCCTTCGCCCGTAAAATACTGCGGGCAAGCCTCGGTTTCCTGTTTCCGTACCGTTTCGTTATCGGGGAACTCAAAGATTGCCATGCTTGGCAGCACCTGTTTTGTGTTCAGTGTGAGCAAGTGACCCTGCTCGTGGAGAAGCGTATATGTAAGCTCATAATAACTTTCTGAATCCAGGATATCCACTTGTAATATCCATTGTTCCGGTTCGGAGGACATAGGGCTGACAGCTGCCAGATGGTTTCCCCGTCCGTCGGTAAAGATGGAAAATCTGGCGACGAGCTCGCGCTCAGCGGAAGGCATGATGGACGCAAAATAGTGCCAGATTGCTTCGTGGGCGGCACGATTATCTCGTTCCTCCTCCAGTTCATCCGGGGTTACCTCGAAGTGTGGGTCGGTGAGCGTAACATTTTCAACATCGTAAGTTACGAGGGGTATGCCGCCCTCCCGATTAAATAACTTATCAGATTCGTTGCCAGTCAGATCTACCTGAGCAGTGACAGTATCCAGCACATCCCGGACGATGGAAGGACAGGCAGCTTCAAAGATCACTGTAGGAGTAAACGTAGGGAGCGGAGTAGGTGTAAGGGTGGCAGTGGCTGTTGGAGTAAATGTTGGTAGTGGTGTTGGCGTATCCGGAATAATCAGCCGGGTCGCGGCGCGACAAGCCAGGGTGGAGCAAAGCAGGGCAACGATCCAAAAAACTCGAAACGGGGCTTTTTCTGCGGACATATCTGCGAGTCTAGCACAGGATGGGCGGTAGAGAGCCTTGCTTTTTGTGTACAACTATTTCGGGTTCGATTTATACTTAGAGAAATCATTTAACCACAAAGGATACAAAGGAACACGAAGGTTTTAAACCCCTTTCTTTTGTGCCCCTTTGTGACACTTCGTGGTGAAACATGACTCTTAAAGACTCCTTCCAGAAATGGCAAGAAACGATTCTCAAGAAATCCCTGGATAAATTTAAAGAGAGAAAAGAGCGCTTCGAGACGTCGTCCGGGATTGAACTGCCGCGTGTTCCTCTGCCCGCAGACGACGATCCCGACTATGAGCAGAAGCTGGGACTTCCGGGCGAGTATCCGTACACGCGTGGAGTCCAGCCGACGATGTATCGCTCGCGCTTGTGGACGATGCGCCAGTACGCGGGCTTTTCCACCGCGGAGGACTCCAACAAACGCTATCGCTATTTGCTCGGGCAGGGACAGACAGGCTTAAGTGTCGCCTTTGATTTGCCAACGCAAATCGGCTACGATGCGGACGACCCGATCGCGCAGGGGGAGGTGGGAAAGGTAGGAGTCTCGATTTCGTCTATTCGCGACATGGAGCAGTTGTTCGATCAGATTCCACTCGAGCAGGTTTCTACCTCGATGACCATTAACGCACCAGCAGGCATTCTGCTGGCGATGTACATTGCCGTGGCAAAGCGCCAGGGTGCAGACGTGAAGAAACTGCGCGGCACCATCCAGAACGATATCCTTAAGGAGTACGTGGCGCGCGGCACATACATTTTCCCGCCTGCGCCGTCCATGCGGCTGATCACGGATATCTTCCAGTACTGTGCTGCCGAAGTACCGAGCTGGAACACGATCTCGATCTCGGGCTATCACATCCGGGAAGCAGGTTCCACCGCTACGCAGGAAGTGGCATTCACACTGTCGAACGCGATCGCTTACGTGGAAGCCGCGCTCCAGGCGGGACTCAGCGTGGATGAGTTCGCCGGACAGCTCTCGTTCTTCTTCAACGCTCACAATAATCTGCTGGAAGAGGTCGCCAAGTTCCGCGCCGCGCGGCGGATGTGGGCAAGAATCATGCGCGAACGATTCAAAGCACAAAAACCCTCCAGCTGGCAGCTGCGCTTCCATACGCAGACTGCTGGCTCCACGCTGACCGCGCAGCAGCCGGAGAACAATGTGGTGCGTGTTACCCTGCAAGCTCTTTCTGCTGTCCTCGGCGGGACTCAATCTCTTCATACCAACAGCATGGATGAAGCCCTCTGGCTTCCAACCGAAAAGGCGGTGCGCGTTGCCCTGCGAACGCAACAGATCATTGCGCACGAGTCGGGTGTAGCGGACTCAGTGGATCCGCTGGCAGGCTCCTATCTCATCGAGTATCTTACTGACGAGATCGAAAACCTGGCAAGCGACTACATCACTAAAATCGATGACATGGGTGGCGCGTTGCAAGCCATCGAAAAAGGCTATATGCAGAACGAGATCCAGGACGCTGCCTATATTGCGCAACAAGCGGTTGAGAGCAAAGAACAGATTGTCGTGGGTGTCAACCAATTCACAACGAATGAAGAAATAACTTTGGAACGCTTGAAAGTTGACCCAGTAATTGAATTGGGGCAGAGGGCAAAGTTACGTGAGCTAAGAGAGAGTAGAGATCAGGGAGTGGTGGATCAATTGCTGGAGAAGTTGACGGGTGCCGCAGTTGGCACGGAAAATTTGATGCCGC
The DNA here is from genome assembly GCA_035699125.1 of Anaerolineales bacterium. Taxonomy (GTDB): domain Bacteria; phylum Chloroflexota; class Anaerolineae; order Anaerolineales; family Villigracilaceae; genus Defluviilinea. The sequence continues at coordinate 204,636 of DASSBC010000012.1, read as the reverse complement.
TGTTTATCGAATGTGTGGAGAACAATGTCACGCTCGGCGAAATTTGTAATACCCTTCGCATGGTGTGGGGTGAGTATGTGGCGGAAGGGTTTTAAGGAGTAACAATGTCACGATCAATTCATTCACCAGAAGGATTGTGGCAAGTATGCAACCTCGTTCTACGAGGTCTGAGCTCAAAATAATAAATTTGTAATCTGGTGCACGGGGAGAATTAATCTGCCTCCTTTATAATTTTGAACTTTCAAGGAGGCAACTGCCTAATATGGTACAAAAGGATTCCAAGACATTACCCGGTCCATACCAGAAAACTCCGCGTGTCGAACGAGATGAAGACGGCACCTGGCATGTCCGCGGGTATGCGGAAGCGAAAGAGTTACTTAAGGAAGATCTGTTACAGGATGGTTTCCAGGCGGACAATGTAAGACGTTCCGGGCTGGACCCCGTCCTGTATCAGCACGGGGAAGCGCATCGCAAACAACGCGCTGCTATTGCGAAATATTTTAGCCCGGCGACCGTGTCACAAAAACACCTTCCTATGCTCGAATGTGTCGCTGATGAGACCATCGCCGAATTACTCAGAGTCAAGCACATGGATTTGAAAATCCTTTCGCGGCGCATGGCAGCCGTCGTGACGTCGGAGGTGGTGGGGCTCGATTTCACGGAAGGCATGGTCCAACGTATAGACGCGATGCTTCACACGCCTGTTGAACTACCGAAGAATCCGCTCTCACGTGTTTTTGCTTTTATCTGCGGGCAGATGCTGCGTATTCGTTTTTGGCTGACAGACGTCCGCCCGGCGATTGCCAGACGCAAGCGGGACCCGCAGGATGATGTGATCTCCTATATGTTGTCGAAAGGCAGCAGCGAAATCGCGATCCTGGCAGAGTGCATCGTTTACGGCGCGGCGGGGATGGCGACGACGCAGGAATTTATCTGCGTGGTGTTGATGCACGCCTTGGAAAATCCCAGACTGCGCGCCGAACTCACCTCCGAAGATGTCAATGCCCGCTACAATGCCCTGCATGAGATTCTGCGCCTTGAACCGGTTATCGGCAAGCTCAAGCGAAAAGCCGTCGAGCCAGTCTCCGTGACCAGCAGCGGTGAGACACATCACATCCCTGCCGAGGCAAAGATCGAATTCCACGTCTATCACGTCAACGCGGACGAACAATCGGTGGGCGCTGAGCCCGAACGGCTGAACCCGCATCGCTCGCTCGAGAAGGGAACGTATCGCTCAGGCATCAGCTTCGGTTCTGGCCCACACCGTTGTGCGGGCGAGCACCTCGCCCTGGCGGAGACCGATGTATTCATCCGCAAACTGCTGGCTCTGGATGGTCTGCGAGTCACGCGCCAGCCAGATATTTCTCATAACCAGACCGTGGAAGGGTATGAAATTAGCAATTACATGGTCGAGGTGAATTAGGTAGTTTTTTCTTAAGTCGATAGGAGAGCCTATAAAGCTCTCCTATATATTTTTCAATTCAAGTATCAAGCTTCTCCCACCTGCGCATTTTATTTTATCAGTGTAAACTTGGGATATGACCGAACCAAACTCAGCACCGCTGATCGAAATCAAGAATCTTCGCAAGGTCTATCAAACACCAGCAGGCGATTTTACGGCAGTCAACGGCATCAATGTGGAAGTGCAGAGAGGGGAATTTGTCGCCATCATTGGCAAGTCGGGGAGCGGAAAATCCACGTTTATCAATATGATCACAGGTATCGACCGCCCTACATCAGGGGAGATTTGGATCGACGGCGCGCCGGTCCATTCCTTCAATGAATGGCAAATGGCGGCGTGGCGCGGGCGAAACCTCGGGATCGTGTTCCAATTCTTCCAATTATTTCCCACGCTGACTATCTTAGAAAATATTATCCTGCCGATGGAGCTGAACAAGCTCTATTCGAAGAATGAGCGCAAAGAACGCGCTATGCATCTGCTCGAAAAAGTGGAGATGAGCGCGCAGGCGCATAAACTGCCTTCTGCCATTTCCGGCGGGCAGCAGCAGCGGGTGGCGATTGCGCGAGCGCTGGCGAACGATCCGCCTTTGCTTGTCGCGGATGAGCCAACAGGGAATCTTGACTCCAAGACTGCGGATAAGATTTTTTCCCTGTTTGAGGATCTCGTCGCGGCAGGTACAACCATTTTGATGGTGACGCATGATAGCGATCTGGCGCGCCGCGTAAACCGCACTATATTGATCTCGGATGGAGAGGTGGTGAACGAGTACCTGGTGCGGGCACTTTCCACGCTGACACAGGACCAGCTTGTCGAAATCTCACGCACGATCCAGCCGCAGATGTTTCCACCCAACTCCGCTATCGTTCGTCAGGGGGAAAAGGGTGATAAGTTCTATATTTTGCTGGACGGCAAAGCGGATGTGTACATCAACACGCCAGGCAAAAGCGAGATTCAAGTCAATCAGCTCAAGCCCGGCCAATACTTTGGGGAAATGGCACTACTGGGCGAAGGAGTGCGCCGGGCTACAGTAAAGGCAGCGCACGAAGGACCTGCATCCGTCCTCGCGTTGGACGAAAAAGCATTCAACTCCCTGATCGATGATTCGCGTTCCCTGCGCGAAGAGCTCATGGGGATTGTGGAAAGACGGAATACCTATCACCAGCTTCAAACCCTTTCCTCCCTGGATGAACATGTGCTGAACTCCATTCTAAAAGACAAACAGCCGGTCACTTATCAGGAAGGTCACGAAATCATCAAACAAGGCGAAGTCGGCGATACATTTTATCTGCTGCTTGATGGTCAGGTGGACATTCTCGTCAAAGATGATGGTGGCGGTGAAAGTCTGGTCAATCAAATCTCGCGCGGAAGTTTCTTTGGCGAAATGGCATTGATGGGAAATAAACGACGCAACGCGACGGTGCGCGTAAGCAAGGAGCATTCGGCAAAATTAATCGAACTGAGTATCAGCGAGTTTGACCGGCTGGAAGATTCCTCGGAAGATTTCAAGGCACACGTCTATGATGCGGCGGGAGCGAGGAAACGTCAGCTCGAAAACACGCGCGGGCAGGGCATCGAAACATGAATGTACGCCGTACGAAGATCCTGCGTGATTTGCTCGTCAATAAATCGCGCAGCCTGCTCGTGGTCCTTGCGGTTGCCGTGGGTGTCGCGGCGTTCGGGCTCATGATCACAGGTCGCGTGGTGCTCGAGGAAAATTTGCGAGATGGCTATGGTGAGACTCAACCCGCGCACACCATCCTGTCGCTTTCTCCGTTCGACGACAGCCTGCTCAGACACGTCCGGGCGCTGGATTACGTTCTCTCCGCGGATGCCCGGCGCGTGGATCAGGCACGGGTCTTATCCGGCGCCGATACCTGGCTCAGCCTCCAGATTGATACCCTCCCCGATTTCCATTCCGCCTCCATCAACAAATTGACCGTGGAGGATGGCGCAGGTTTGTCACCACCTGCCAATTCAATTTTGCTCGAGCGCTCACTGAAAAACATCATGGATGTGGGCGATTCGATCCAGGTGCAATTGCTCAATGGGGAGATGCAAGCATTACATGTGAGCGGCTTTGTCAACGATCTTTCCCATCTGCCCTCTGAGATCAGCTATTCCGGCTTTGGCTACATTTCGACTGATACCGCGGATGCACTGGGATTCGAAGATAACTACAACCAGCTGCTGGTGGTCTTTGCAAATGCAACCACGCGCAGTGATGTGGAAAAGCAGACCACAAAACTGATAGAAGATTTGGAACAGGCTGGCTATCAGGTGTTGGCGGCTTCGGTGCCCCTTCCTAATAAATATATTCTCGGCGATAACATGAGCTCAGTGTTGTTGATCCTGAATGCGTTGGGTTTGTTGACTCTGATTCTGAGCGCGTTCCTTGTGACCAGCGTAATGTCCGCGATCATGTCGCAGCAGATTCCGCAGATCGGCATTCTGAAATCATTAGGCGGTCGCATTCACCAGACGATGGCTTTGTATTTTCAGGAAGTGCTTTTGTTCGGCGCGCTTGCCCTGCTTCTCGCCATTCCTATGGGCTTGATCGGTGGATACTTCCTGGCGGATGGCGTTGCCACAGGGATGAACTTCAGTGTGAGGCGTTTTCGCCTGCCGGGCATCACGCTGATTCTACAGGTATTCAGCGCCTTGCTGGCTCCGTTGCTGGCTTCCGCCATCCCCATTGTTTCGGGTTCGCTGATTACCATTCGGGAGGCGATCAGCAATTACACGCCGGAAAACGGCACGCGCCTGGGGCTGCTTCGCTGGTTTGGTGAATTGCCGCAGTTAGTCAATTTGTCCCTCCGCAACACGTTCCGGCGTAAGGGTCGTCTGGTGTTGACATTTGCGGCGCTCTTGCTGGCAGGGACGATGTTCATCGCTATCATCGGCATTCGGCAGTCCATGCGCCTCGCTTTGAGCGAACTACAGAATGACTTAAATTACGATGTCGGTGTGGATCTGGCAATACCCTCTTCTGTTCGTAAGATGACACGAGAAACATTGGAACTGGAGGGCGTCCGCGCGGTGGAAACATGGGCAGTGGAGAATGGACGACTCGTTTTTACTGATGACCATCTGAGCGGCAGCATTATCTTGTACGGCGTCCCTGAAGGGACACAGATGACCCGCCCGGGCGTCATTTATGGAAGCTGGCTCTCCAACGGCGTGCGGCGCGGGATCTTCGTGAACGCAGACTTTCTTGATCTTTCTCCTGAACTGAAGGCTGGCTCGGTGATCACATTGCGGATTGCGGGATATGAAGAGCAATGGACGATCCTGGGTTCCGGCGGGCGCGGGTTTGTCCCGGTCGCTTATATGTTTTACGATGACCTTGTGCAGGAAACAGGTCTGGATGGGCTTGCCAACCGGCTGGTCGTCCAGACCACGCGAAACGATCCGGTTTTTCAATCTGCAGTCGAGTCCAATATATTATCCCGCCTGGACCAGATCAACGTCGACGTTTTAGGCTCCCAAACTACCACGCAGCTCAAAGCGACGAGCGCCGCGCAGATGGATATCCTGATTGTTCTCCTGCTGGCAATGGTGGTGTTGATCGCGCTTGTGGGAGGGTTGGGGCTTGCGATCACAATGAGTTTGAACGTGATTGAGCGTACGCGCGAAATCGGAATTCTGCGCTCCCTTGGCGCCCAGAATGGTGTCGTCCGGCGTGTGGTGATTGTCGAAGGGTTGGTCATCGGTTTGATCAGTTGGGTGCTGTCCATTCCATGTTCCATTCCTTTTGCCATGTGGCTTGGTGATTCGCTGGGAAATTCGCTGCTCGCAAGACCACTGGATTACATTTTCTCGATCCCTGCCGTGTTGATGTGGCTGGGGTTGATGACCGTGATTTCCGTGATCGCCAGCCTCATTCCTGCGCAAAGTGCGGCGCGATTTACGATCCGTGACGCGCTGGTGTATGAATAATAGGGGAACACATATGGATGAACTTGAAAAACTGCTCAGCGATTTGGTGTCCATCAACTCGATCAACCCGGATCTCGTGCCTGGTTCTCCAGGAGAGGCGGAGGTCGCGCGCTATATAGTGGATTGGCTGAAGCACGCAGGTTTGGAAGTAGAACTGATCGAAATCGTTTCTGGGCGGCCGAACGTCGTTGGGATTGCACGCGGTACAGGCGGCGGGAAAACTTTGCTGCTCAACGGTCATATGGATACGGTAGGGGTGGCGGGTATGACGGACGGGCACCAGCCCCGCATTGACGGCGACCGTTTATATGGGCGCGGCGCCTATGATATGAAAGGTGGCTTGGCAGCTTGTATGATTGCCGCTGCAGCAGCACAGAGACAGAATTTGCGCGGGGACGTGATCTTCATGGGCGTGATCGATGAGGAATACGCCAGTGTAGGCACGATGGATCTTGCCCAGCGCTACCAAGCGGACGGCGCGATCGTGGCTGAATTTACAGAATTGCAGCTCATTTTGGCACATCGAGGCTTTGTCTGGCTCGAGGTGGAGACGATTGGCAAAGCCGCCCACGGTTCTCGCCCGGACCTCGGTGTGGATGCCATTGTCAAGATGGGAAAGGTTCTTATAGAGATAGAGAAGCTTGACCAGAGACTTCGTTCGAATCCAACACATCCCTTGCTGGGGAGCGGCTCCCTGCATGCCTCGCTCGTCCAGGGTGGACAGGAACTGTCCAGCTATCCAGAGCAATGTCTGCTGTCGGTCGAGCGGCGAACTCTTCCCGGCGAGACGCCTGAAGCGGTGGAAGACGAGCTGACTCAAATTGTGGAGAGCCTTCGACAAACAGACCCATCCTTCAACGCCGTTGTCCGTCGAGGCATCCACCGTTCGCCATTAGAGACGCGCGAAGACGCTGCCATTGTCCGGGCACTTCAGGTAGCCTCTGTTCAAGCGCTCGCTCATCCATCGCAGATTTCTGGCGTGCCATTTTGGACGGATGCAGCGATCCTCTCAGCGGCAGGCATTCCCTCGGTGCTATTTGGACCGTCTGGCAGCGGCGCACATGCCATGGAAGAGTGGGTGGATCTGGAGAGCGTAAGAACCTGCGCGGAGATCTATCTGGCAACTGCCATGAATTTCTGCGGCTAACTCATTCCAGTGTGCTGAACAGAAACCCCTCTGCAGGGGGGTACTAAAAAGAAACTTTCCCTTCTTCTCCTTGTCAAATGGATATGAAGTTATTTACAAGGAGACTGTATGCCGATTAAGCCCTGGAAATTTATCCTATTCATCACCTTATTTCTTCTCATCTTTTCCCTCTCGACGTACTCACAGCTAGAACTCCCTACGCCAGGCGGGGAGTATTCGGTCGGTCGAACCATACTCAGGTGGAGCGATGCCTCACGTATGGAGGTGCTCACGGAAAATCCAAACGATTTTCGCGAAGTGGTTGTCATGGTCTGGTATCCGGCTGAGCCAGGCACCGGCATAAAAGTAGGCTATATTCCAAACTTTGATTCTGTCGCGGATGCCTTGGTAGCAAGTGGCGAAGTGGAGTGGTGGCAAGGGCTCGGTCTGCGTTTTGTCCGCTCGGAAAGCCAATTCGATGCTGCTGTCGCAAAATCTACAAACCCGTTTCCCGTCTTGATATTCTCGCCTGGGAACGGCACGAACATCGAATTTTACACAAGCCTTGCCAGCGAAATTGCCAGTCATGGATATATCGTGATCGGCTTAAATCATCCTTATGATGTCCCAGCTGTCGAATTGTCTGGCGGACAAATCGCGCCTTACGATAGAGATCAGTGGTTATTGGATTCAGAAGCGCATCAGACATATATTACGGAACGAATCAAGGTGCGAACGGCGGACCTGTTATTTGTTTTGAATCAACTGGAGGGGATGAATTCCAACAGTCTCTCTGCGGGGCTCATAGATTTGGATTCCGTCGCGGTAGCAGGACATTCTCTGGGAGGTATTGCTGCCGTGGAAGCCTGCAAAGCCGATGTGCGCTTTAAAGCCTGTATTAACTTCGATGGCTTGCAACGAGGCGGTCCATTCTCAATGGAGGAGAGCGCCATCCCGCCCGAACAGCCGTTTCTATTCCTGACTAAAGAATCCCGGCTTCCTCCTAAAATACTGGAACGCTTCGAAGCCATGCCTGAAAGCTACTGGGTTGTGATCCATGGCGCCTCCCATCAGAGTTTTACAGATGGTCCTTTGCTTCAGCCATCCCTGTTGCCAGTTCCGAATCAGGCAGATCACTTCATGGACTCGATCCAGAAGTACACTCTGGCATTCTTAGATCGCACCTTGAAGGGAAAATCCGATCATCTATTATCAACAACCTCAAATCCAGAAGGGATATCTATTACAGTATTTCTATCCCAATGATATTCCCACAAAGAAAATCTCGAAAACCCTTGTGGATTTTCGAGATCGAATTTTGTGTGCATAGCTGCTTAGCGTCTGATTTCCACCCCGGCGGCTCGTAGCTCCTCCAACAGGTCTTTATCCACGCCATGGATGCGCATGTCGAGTAGCTGCGAGAAGGACAGATCCTCGCCGTACTTGCGGCGCATCTCCCGGATGAAGCGCGGCGTGACGTGATGGATTCCCAGCTCAACCAACTCGTCCACGGAGATGTCTTTGAATCCCAGCTCTGCAAGCTCACGCACAAATTTAGGGGAAACATTGTGATTACGGAGCTCAACCAGTTCGTCGGTGTCTATCTCTTTCAAGCCCACCTCATGCATAGCACGTATGAAGTTTGCTGAGATACCGTGATTCCGCAGTTCAACAAGGTCATCGACGTCCAGGTCGTTCAGCCCCATCTGGCGCAGTTCGGCAATAAACTCCGGCGAAACACCGTGTGCGCTCAGTTCCACCAGCTCATCTACATCCAGGTCGTTCAGCCCAAGCTGGCGCATTGCCGCAATAAAATCGGGAGAGACTCTGTGTGTGCCAAGCTCTACCAGCTCATCAATGTCCAGGTCCTTGAACCCGAGGCGGCGTAATTCGGCGATAAACTTTGGTGAGACGCCATGCGCGCCCAACTCTGACAGGTCCTCAATATCCAGATCTGTGAGTCCGAGGCTGTGCAATTCGGCAATGTACTTGGGGGAAATTCCGTGGCGGTTGAGCTCCACCAGGTCTTCCGTATCAAAGTCTTTGAAGCCTAAACTTCTGAGTTCTGCGATGTATTTTGGGGAAACACCATGGCGGCTGAGCTCTACCATGTCGTCGAGTTCCAGATCGGTCAACCCCTGCTGGCCGAGTTCCACAATGTATTTCAGAGAGACGCCATGCCTGCTCAGCTCGACGAGCTCATCCACCTCCAGATTTTGAAGCCCTGCCTGACGCATCTCCGCCATGTATTTCGCAGAAACGCCATGATCGCTCAATTCGATTAACTCGTCCACATCCAGATCTTTGAGCCCGCCCTGTCGTAATTCGGCAATATATTTGGCAGAGACGTTATGATCGCTCAACTCGATTAATTCATCGACATCGAAATCCTTGAGTCCCATAGCGTGCAGGCTGGACACGTATTTAACAGAGACCCCGTGATCTCTAAGCTCCACCAGGGCATCCACATCGAGATCTGTAATGCCCATTTCGCGTAGTTCACGAACGTAGCGTGGTGTAATGTCATGGGTGCGCAGTTCAAGCCATTCGCTCACGCCGTCCGGTTCCAGACCGAGGGCGAGCATTTCACGGATGTATTCCGCTGTCAGCTTCTCGGACTGCAACTCCTGGACATCGCTGAGGGTCACCTGGTCGATGCCGGCTTCCTTCAGAGCAGCAATCAAATCTTTTGATCGACCTGCGCTGGAAGGGGGAGCGGAAAGTGAGGCCAGAGGAGATAACTGTGACAGCGGTGCAACCAGCTCCGGGGCATACGCAACAGATTCCTCCTCAGGCACTTCCATCGCCTTGAAAAGCTGTTCTGCTTCCTCTGCTGTGATCTTCCCTTCGGCGATCATATCCAGCACCATTAAACGTTCTCTTTGTCCATTCATAAGCGGCCTCCTTTACTGTGCTTTTGTTCAGCATTAACTTTTTACAGGGATTTGTATGTTGAAATTCCAATAACGAGTTAGGTAATTTATCCGTTACTCCGTATCTGTGAGAGTAAACGGGTGGCTTCCTGCACATTGATCTCACCCCGGCTGAGCTGTGCAAGGATCTCCTGGCGGCGGGTCGAGAGATCGTCTTCCTGAGGGGCTTCCATACCCATTTCTGTGATGACTTCGTCCAACCGGCGGCGAATCGCCCAGTAGGATTCACCGGTTTCGCGTTCCATCTCCTTGACATTGCCGCGATTATGGACAAAGACTTCCAGGAATTTCAGGCTTTCAGGCGAGAGACGAAAGAAGGGGGATAGTTCGAACTTGCCAACTACACCGGTGCCGCACACGGTGCAATTCAACTGCGTGACGACAAGGGGAGAGGCACAACTGGGGCAGGATTGGGGAATCAGTGGCATTTAGAACTCCAATGAACGTAGTCTATCAAATATTTTGATAATTGTCAATATATTTGATATAACGCAAAATATTTTGGTTTCCCACTAATCTAGTCTTTATTTAGGTAGATGGCTGGAAAATAGTAAACCTCTCGGTTTCTGACCAAGAGGCTTATTTACAATCGAGTTCTACAGAGCGAAGGATGCAGTAAGGTGATTTTGCCTACCACTCACTCTCCTCATCATCTTCATCGTCGAGGTGGATGCCCATGGCTTTTCGTAGTTTGGCGATACCCCGATTTTGGATCACCTTGATGTTGTTGACTTCTTTTCCGATGATTTCGGCAGTTTCCTTGAGGCTGAAATCCTCCAGGAAGCGCAGGATGATCACATGGCGCTGGTCTTCCGTTAACTCAGTATTCATGGCAGAAATCAGCGCTTCCATCATCACACGTTCTTCGATTTGGGATTGCGTAGGGGCGAATTGTCCCCCTGCATAATTGCTCATGGCAACTTCCAGCGGAGCGTTGTGCTGATTCTCGCGGGAGCGGTCTACCACCAGGTGATAGGCGGTCTGATAAAGATAGGAGCGAAGATTGGTACGCGGACCTTTCCCCTGCCCGAATTGCTCCAGGAGTTGCGCAAATACATCCCCTACAATGTTGTCTGCTACAATAGAGTCGTGACACAGGCGCAGGGTGTACTTATAGATGGCAGGCGCAAATTGATCGAAGATCGTAGTCAGCGCTGCTTCGTCAAGTTTTTGGGCTGCTTTTAATAGATTGGGTCCCTCTGTCACCGAGCCTCGCTTCTCAACGTTTGCTTTATATTATAGAAGGCGCCCATGGATTCAAAAATGCCAGAAAATTTCATTCGAAAAAAGTCCATGTGCTGGAGTTGACTGTATTATAAACCTTTTTGAGACCCAGGGTTTCGTTTCGGAGAAAAGGCATACTCTAGTCTTTACAAATAAGAAAGACTCTAACCAACGTATTATCGAACAAATGTAACAAATCGTCCATACCCGGAGTCTATATTGATATAATTTTGATAGGAGATTATTATGTTTTCGTCATTCGAAGGCTTAGACCGGCGCAAGGAAGAGAGTCGTATTCGTAGCGAAGGGCGCCTTCCGCCCGGGCAATCCCTGACTCTGAAGTTCCCTGTGCTGCATTATGGGCCTGTTCCACATTTCAACCCCGCGACCTGGGACTTCCGGGTCTGGGGCGAAGTAGAAGAGGAGAAGAACTGGACGTGGGAGCAGTTCAATCAACTGCCTCGAACGAAGATTCAGATGGACATCCATTGCGTGACACGCTGGAGCAAGTTCGACACAGTTTGGGAAGGTGTCTCAATCAAGACGATGGTAGAACAGGGTCTCTTCAAGATCAAGCCGACAGCCACGCATGTGATGCAGCATGCCGAGTATGGATTTACCGTCAATCTCCCGCTCGAGGTCGTTTTGCAAGATAATTTTCTGATGGCAACGCACTTCAATGGAGAGCCCATTACGCCGGATCACGGATATCCGTTGCGTGGAGTGGTGGGATTGATCCCCAGCCAGCGGAATCTGGAAACGCCGTATTTCTGGAAGGGTGCAAAGTGGCTGCGTTCGCTCGAATTCATGTCACGCGACCGGCGCGGGTTCTGGGAACAGGCGGGTTATCATAATCGGGCAGACGTCTGGCGAGAAGAGCGATTTGGTTAAAAAGCGGACGGCATAATTATGCCGTCCGCTTTTTAATGACTCCGAACTTTTCGTTAGGGTCGCGAACCCAACGTAACGGTCACATCCATTGTCTGACCGTCTCGCAAAACAGTCAAGACAGCCGTGTCGCCGGGGGATTTGTTGGTTGTGAGATAGGCAAGCAGAGAATCAAACGTCGGGACGGGTTGTCCGTCAATCGCGGTGATGACATCGCCGCCTGCCTGTAAATTTTCGAGGCTTGTCGGTTGTGTGCCGCCACGTATGCCTGCCTGCTCAGCCGGACCGCCGGGTTCCACTCGGGTCACATAGGCGCCGGTATACGTATCCAGACCCAGCGCTTCGATTGCCTGCAGACTTAATTCATTCATAGAGGAGATACCTAAATACGGATATTCATAACGTCCATCACGGATCAGATAAGGAAGAATTCGTTTTACAAGATTAATGGAGATCGAGAAGCCTACTCCCGAGTTGACTGCATTGCCGGTGAGCTCGTTGAATGTTTCTGTGAGGATCGATCGGTTCACTCCTATCACTTCCCCATTCAAATTAAAGAGTGGTCCACCCGAATTACCCGGGTTGATCGCCGCGTCGGTTTGAATAATATCCGCGATGCTGAAACGCCCGCCGCTCTCTGGATCGATATGGGCAACTTGTGTGCGCCCGAGTCCTGACACTATTCCCAGAGTCATGGTGCCGCTCAAGCCAAACGGATTGCCGATCGCTACCACCTGCTCCCCAACATTCAATGTATTAGAGTCGCCAAGAGCCAGAGGATGAATCTGATCTGCCGGGGCATCTACCTTAATAACTGCAATATCAGCATCCGAGTCGGAACCGATCACGGTTCCATGCGCTCGAAAGCCTGAGGCAAATGCAATTTCCACGTCATTGACACCTTCCACAACGTGCTGATTTGTCACGACATGGCCCTCATTATCGATGACAAAGCCTGAGCCTTCTGCCTGGTTCGTCTGAATAGCAACCACGCCAGGCAACACTTGCTGGTAGAGAGCCTCCAAAGTACTTCCCATCTCTGCCGGATCGGCTGGAGTAGGCAGACTAGGGGCGGTGGCTTGAGGCTGAAAAATTGCTGTCGGCTGGGGCTGCACCTGCGGTAATGCCGGCACACCTGTGATCTGACAAGCAAGCATGGAGGCCATCAAGACCGATAATACGAATAGTCCTCGTTTCATTTCATCCTTCCTAAAACTTAAGCCGTGAGGCTTCTTCCAACAATTCAAGCTGCTTTGGAGATAGATATTTGGGGATTTGAACCTTTAAGCGAACGTAGAGATCCCCCTTTTCATCTTTGTTCTTCAGGCTGGGCATGCCGCGGCCTGCCAATCGGAAGACCTGCTCGGGCTGCGTGCCGGCCGGGATATTGAGCTTGACCTTTCCATTAAGCGTTTCCACATCCGCTTCGCCGCCCAGGATCGCCGTAAACACATTGACGCTGGCAGTGGTATGCAAGTCGTTGCCGCGTCGCTCAAAGCGAGGGTCTTCCCTGACATCCACGATCAGGTATAAATCCAGACCATTAGGCCCCGCTCCTGCCACGCGCACTTTGGAACCTGTGCGAACTCCGGCAGGGATGCGCACCTGCTTTTGCTTGCCATCGCTTTCGAACACACGCGTAGCCCCGTGATAAGCTTCCTCCAGCGTGATCTCAAGTTCCTGTTGATAACCTTGAGGCTGCTGTCGTGTGCGTGTACGTGTACCTGTTGCCGCGCCCTGACCAAAGATCGTGCGGAAAAAATCTGAGAAGCCGCCCGCTCCACCACCGAAGAGATCATCCAGGTCACCATATTCCACTCGGACCCCGCCCGGGAAGCCGCCATATTGGTCCCAGTTGAAATCCCCCGGCGCACCACGACGCTGCCAGTTGGAATAATCGCTGCCGAGCCTGTCGTAATGGGCGCGCTTCGTCTGATCATTGAGGACCTGATAGGCCTCATTAATCTCTTTGAACCGTTCCTCCGCTTGTTTATCGTTTGGGTTGCGGTCGGGATGATACTGCATTGCCAGCTTGCGATAGGCTTTGCGGATCTCCTCTTCGCTGGCATTCCGTTCCACTCCCAGGATTTTGTAGTAGTCTTTGTAGTCCATAAGATAGTATTCTCACACCGCGCCGAACGCAAGTCAAGCATCCACTTGGATGATTAACATAACTCTAATTCATTAAACGATGCTGAAGGCTAATTGTGCCAGTGAAGCGTTTTCAGAGATATCGTTTTGTGTCCTAAATAACCTTGCGAAAGCCTCAGAAGCCTTCGCAAGGTTATTTAGGCGAGTGTTTTCGTCAGATAGAGTTCACCGCGCGCAAAGCCGCGCTCGAGATAATACCCCCGTGTACCCACCGCCGAAATAACAGCCATTCGTTTGAAACCACTGACTTTCGCAACCGACTCGGCTTGGGCAAGCAGACTCGTCCCCAAGCCTGTGTGCTGCGCCGCGCCTTGCTTTTCGGCACCCACCGGTAGCGACTGTCCATACACATGCACTTCGCGAATCAGCGCCGCACCGTCCAGGTCAGGCATACCAGTTTGAGGAGAGTCTTTGCTCGGTAAGGACAATCGGATGAAGCCTGCCAGTTTGTCATCGGGACTCACGTAGGAAATAAAATGCTCTTCCGCCGCGCCCGCCTGATAAACCATGTCATCCAGCCTGAGGGAGTCGGCATGGACGGCTTTGCCGCGCACCTCGCGGCATCGGACACATTCACAATGCGTCCCTCGCCGTCGAAGTTCTTCATGCACGTCTTGCCGCAGGCTCGTCCGACGGTTTCCTTCGACCACGTTCGTGGAAGGAATATCACGGATGACCCTGTTGACACGACAGTAGCGCGGGATGGTTGGCTTGATGTCCGCGATCAGGTCAATCAATTCTTCTGTTGTGTACGGCTGGAACTCACCGCGCTGCCAGTATTCGTACAACTCTGCGTTTGCCAGTAATTGATTCGGATAGATTTTAATTTCATCCGGACAGAAGTCGCTCCATAACCGCGCAAAGTCCTCCCGGTCTGACTCAGGCGTCGCGCCTAAGAGATTTGGCATCCAGTGCAGGACGATCTTGAAGCCTGCGGCACGGAGCAGTGCAGTCGCGCGGCGCGTACATTCTACATCGTGGCCACGTTTGTTGATCGCAAGAATGTGATCGTTCAGGCTTTGCGCGCCCATCTGCACTTTGGTCACGCCAAGGTGGCGCAGCCAGCGCAATTCATCAGGGGAAATTTCATCGGGACGCGTTTCAATCACGAGGCCGACGTTGCGGTGATGGGTAGTTTCGTTGCGGGTATGGGCGAGGTAGAGTTCCCCTTCACCTGCTTTTTCGCTTACCCCCAATCCTTTGCCCGGAGGGACATCGTTCATCGCGTCGAAACAGCGTTTAATAAACCATTCCTGATAATCGCGCCGGTAGGAAGACCAGGTGCCACCCAGGATGAGCAATTCAATCTTGTCTGTGGGATGTCCCACCGACTCGAGCTGCTCGATCCGTGACCGGACCTGCGCATATGGATCGAATTGATGCTCGAGACCGCGCATCGCACCCGGCTCATCGGGGAGATACGATTTGGGCATTCGCACGTCAGTGGGACAGAAGATACACTTGCCGGGACACGGATAGGGTTTTGTGAGTACTGTCACGGTCGTCACGCCGGAGAGCGTCCGCATCGGTTTCATTCGGATGCGTTCCAACAAACGCGCGTCCTCACCAATCTCACCTGCCGCCACCATCTCGTTGTACATTGCCACCAACATGGATTTGTTAAGATACCCGCCGCCTGCCAGAGGATGGCTGCGCAATGTCTTTGTCACATCGCGCCCGCGTCGAATTTCCTCCAGTACAAGGCGCGCCAGGTCCTTTTTATCTTCTGTGAGTACATGAGTAGAGCGCCAAAGCGCCTGTCGTTCTGACTGCATATCGTTTACGTGTTTACCTGTATACCTAATTATTTATCCAGCGAAGTCACAACCGGCTCCAGGTCTTTTTGCCGGAACATCTCGGTATGTAAGCCGCACTCGGTTTTCGCGCGCCCAGACCAACGGCCGGCGCGCTCATCGTCGCTGACACCGATCGCAATCGTACAGGGGGCGCAACCAATACTGCGATATCCACGCTGAAACAGGGGGTGCGCCGGCAGCCGATGCTTCTTTGCATATTTTTGGACATCTTCCTTCGTCCAGTTCAAAAGCGGATTGATCTTCAATAAGCCGTCGTCCTGCAATTCAAGAATTGTTGCATGGGAGCGCACCGAAGTTTGATCACGGCGGATGCCGCTGATCCAAGCCTTCATATCCTTCAGCGCCTTCTGCATTGGCTGCACTTTATGGATGAAGCAGCACAGATTTGGGTCCTCGATGGGCAGGGAACGCGTATGTTGCCGCATAAACCCGTCCCAGCGTGCGTCGCGATACAAATCCAGCACGTTCAACTGCCAGTGCGAGGCGAGCTGTTCCCGGAACATGTGTGTTTCCCAAAAGTGATAACCCGTATCCAGAAAAAAGATCAGGAGATCACGGCGGATGAGCGATGCCATGTGCAGCAGCGGCACAGACTGGGTTTGAAACGACGAGCTCAGAGCGACCTGGGGCCAGAACGTATCCACCGCCCACTGAATGATCTCTTGTGGTGTCTTGGTTTCGAATTCTTCTGAAAGTCGATGGATCTCGCTACCCGAAAGCATGCAAAGATTATACTCGTTATAATCCCATCATGAATTCAGGCACGGCAGCTTACTTAATTGAAATGAATCGAGAGTTTTATGCGCGCTTCGGCGACGCGTTCGCTGCCACGCGCCGGCGCATCCAGCCGGGGGTCCGGCGTGTACTGGAGATGCTGAAAGGGGATGAAGCGATTCTAGATCTGGGATGCGGGAATGGTGAGTTCGCGCGCGAACTGGCGAAGCGTGGTCACCGCGGCCCTTATCTGGGTGTGGACTTCAGCCTGCCTCTTCTACGAGCTGCGCAGGCGCAGCAGAAGGAGTTCTCAGCCAGGTTTGTAGAAGCGGATCTGACAAAGCTTTCAGAGGTGCAAGAACAGTTATCCTTGGTTGGTAACTGGTCGGTTATAACGGCTTTCGCGGTGCTACATCATATTCCTTCGACTGAATTGCGTCTAGATATTTTGCGGGTAGTCAATCAACTCTTAAGAGAGAATGGACTGTTTATCCACTCCAACTGGCAGTTCCTAAACAGCGAAAAACTCAGAGCTAGAATCCAACCCTGGACGGCTGTTTCCATTTCAGAGGCGGATGTAGACCCCGGAGATTATCTGCTGGACTGGCGCAGCAATGGCAAGGGTTTACGGTATATCCACCATTTTGACGAAAAAGAATTAGAAGAATTAGCCAGCGCCAGTCACTTTAATATTATTGATACTTTTTACTCCGATGGTCAGACAGGCAACCTGGGGATCTATCAAATCTGGAAGCCGGATGTATGAATCTGTAAGATTTTTTGGACGAATAGAGTCTAACAAATGTTCTAGTAAAAGCCGATCTGTTTGGAGGTTTGATGGTCACTGAGCTATATGAACGCATACAGGAGGGACTGGAGGAGAAGCAAAAGGAAATCACCGAATTCCTCGAGACTGCGCCCGAAACGGAGAAGAATCTGTGCCTGGGCAACGATGAAGGCTGTATTGAGGATCATCTGCATGTGATAGAGACCAGCCTGGAGAAACTCGACGATCAGACTCTGGGCGTTTGTGTGGTCTGTCATGGAATTGTGGATGCGCAGTTGCTTGAGATGGATTACACCGCGGCGGTCTGCCTGGATCATTATTCCGATGAGGAGCGCCGACGGCTCGAATCGGAACTGGAACTTTCGCAGGTTGTACAGCGCGCCTTGTTACCGCAGCGTATTCCGGAGATCCG
This sequence comes from Anaerolineales bacterium, assembly GCA_035699125.1. Taxonomy (GTDB): domain Bacteria; phylum Chloroflexota; class Anaerolineae; order Anaerolineales; family Villigracilaceae; genus Defluviilinea. The sequence goes on along the minus strand of DASSBC010000012.1, from coordinate 187,186 downwards.
AGGGGTAGAGCTGGCAGCGTTCAGCCGTCCCTCCGAGATCATCGGCGGCGACTATTTTGACTTCTTCCAGTTTCGGGATGGCACACATGGACTGGTCATTGCGGATGTGAGTGGGCATGGCGTCTCAGCCGGAATGCTGATGAGCAGCCTGCAGACAGCCATCCGAACCATGGCACCCGAAGCCGATTCCCCGGCTGAAATCCTGGAGCGCATCAACCGCTTTTACATTCACAACATCCATTTCACTACGTTTGTCACGGTCTTTCTGGCGTGCTTCGATCCCGCTACATTGACTCTCACCTACGTCAACGCCGGGCACAACCCACCCGCTGTACGCCGTAAGGAGCGTGAAGAGATCACCTGGTTGAAGCCAACGGCTCCTGCGATTGGGTTGGCAGAAGATTTCCATGCACGTATCGAGTCGATTGGATTTTCGGCGGGTGACTCATTGCTGCTCTACACAGATGGCGTGACGGAGGTATTGAATATCAGCAATGAGCAATTCGGGCAGGAGCGCCTGGCGGACCTGGTTCACCAACATGCGGACCGCCCAGCGCCAGACTTGCTCCAGGCTGTGCGGAAGGCGGTCAGTGCCTTTGGCGGGAATCGTCCGCTCGTGGATGATGTGACGATGGTTGCTTTGAAAATATCGGGGTAATGTACGGCGGGTTACTTTCACCGGGGTGCTACGCGACTTGCCCGCCTTACTTGCTCATCGCCACGCGATTCCGCCCTTTGTGTTTTGCGATATACATGGCTTGATCGGCGCGTGCAATGAGCGTTTCAAGATCGGTCGTATTTTCATCCTGACACGCCACCCCAATGCTGGCTGTCACCGAGATTTCCTTGTTGAAGACTCGTATTGGGGTGCACGCGATGGAGTGGAGCAAACGTTCTGCAACTTGTATGGAGGTGGGTCGATCTGCCTCTGGCAAAAGAATAATCAGCTCTTCCCCCCCATAGCGTCCTACAAGATCGATCTCACGAATAGAATCTTTGCAGCGCTTTGCGAATTCCTGCAGGACATGATCACCGATAAGATGTCCATGTTTATCATTGATCTCCTTAAAGTGATCGAGGTCAAGCATCATACAACAAAAAGGACGCTCCATCCGCTGCGCTCGCGCAAATTCCACCCGACCCAGTTCGAACAGGCTGCGCCGGTTTTGTAAACCTGTCAGTGAATCTGTGAGCGCCAAGCTCTGGACTTCCTGAAACAGACGGGCGCGCTCCAGCGAAACACCGATTTGTTTTGCAAAGATCGACATAATTGGCAAGTCTGCCCTTGTTAATCCTTTTCCCCAAATCCACAGAATCCCTAATAGATTCTCTTCGAAAATTAAGGGCAAGCGGAGTGGTTCTGTCTCGGGCCCCACACCTATCTGTCTCAAGACCTCCGTGACACCCTGTCGGCGCGTATCAGAAAATAGCATCTCAATCTCATCCTCTATAGTCGATAGAGCGGTGGGATAGAGCACATTCTCCAACTTCAAGCGATCCCGTGAAAATGTGTACTTAATCAATGGATGGTCAAGCCCACTTTCTACAATTCCGAGATCTTCGGAACTCATAGAGGTGTAGTTGATTGTGAACGTGCCTCGCTCCCTATCATAGACTGCCAGGATACAGGTCAGATCGATCTTATGCAGCTCCGCACCTAGATTTCGAATGATGTCGTCTATGCTGAAGGCTTTCTCGATATGCGTAGTAATCTGTGCCAGCGCGTAGATCAAATCGTTGGAATGGGCGAGCTGATCCAGCCATTTTCGCTCTGCCTGTGCCTTGCGAATTTGCTCGACTGCGGTTGCGATTTGCCCTGCCAGGGTTATCAGCAGGCGCTCATCGTCCTCTGTAAATGCATCTCGCTTTGTGCTCTCTGCATTGATCACACCCAGGACACTTTCCTTGAATTTGATTGGCACACACAGCTCGGAGACTGTGCGTTCATCCATATCGAAGTACTCTTTCACGAGACGGACGTTCCCAATCCTCTGTGCCTGGCCGGTCCGGGCAACGAGTCCTGTAATTCCCTTTTCCATAGGCACATCTATTATGTGGCGTTCTTCGGCAGTAAAGAAACGGTAAGAAGGATGAGCATGCAAGATTCCATTCTGCTCATCCAACAGAAAGATGCCGAAATTATCTGGGAATAGGTTTTGCCCGATAATATCGGTCACGCGGTTGATTAATTCATCCTCGTTATCCTCATCGATGGCAATGAGGGCACTATCATGCAACGCAGTCAATTGTTTTACCTGTTTGCGCTCCTCTTCCAGGAGGAGCGATTTTGACAGAACAGAAGCAACCTGCTCCGCTACAATTTTGGCACGGTCGATCAGGTTCTGCTCGAACGTCTGTCTTTGGTTATATCCCAGCAATATAGACCCTAATTTTCGGTTCTGAGCGATCAAGGGAATGACCAACATGGACTGGCTGGGATAGATTGCGGCAATTTGGGGCTCGATATAAGGAGAATGATTCAAATCCGGGATGGCGATTGGATGTTCCGCCTCGATAGCATATGTACTAGGGACCCGGTCACCCGGTTCAAATTGAATGTATGAATAGCCATCCTTCATGGAGCCGTAAGCCACCATGGGAACAGGAAGCTTCCGTTCGGAATTCCAAAAGGCAAAAAAACCATCGTCGGCTTTAAAGAGCCGGACCATCTGCTCCGTCAGGATCTCCAGCGTGGATTGAAGGTTATTTGCTTCCAAGGCTTTATTGGTAATGGAGTTAAGCTGTTGCAAAAACTCCATGTGAATTTGGTGTTGCAGTTCATATTGCTCCAGCTTGGCAATAGCTTCTCTACGCTCACGAATGATGAACCCAAGCTTGCCAACCACCCAGCCGATAAAGACCAGTGCGATTGCTCCGACTAGCGTGTCTGGGCTGCTGAATAAGCTCAAGAACGAATACCCTTCAAGGCTCAAAATAGATAGATTTGCCAGAACTAATAAGCCGGCCGTCACCATCCCGTGATAAGAGCCGAAATACAGACCACCAGCAATCACAGGAAGGGTCGAGAGGGCGGCGACGGCTATCACTGCCTGATTGTGATAAATCATGGAGATTACGATGTATGCTATGTAGAGGAGAATAATACTAATAAAGCGAGCGTTTTTATTATCCGTGTGGGCGAAATTTTGCATGGTACGATCTGACATGAGAAAAAGGTGTTAACAGGCAGATGTCTTAAAATCCTGTGCAGTTATAATTTTATTCGGCTTGACCAAACAAAACATTGCAAGTTTGAAATCCGCCCTTCACAACATTGATAATAAAAAAGCTTCTACCTCATCTAAGTGCTCTGGACAAAATTGGGATCCATCACATACTGCCACCAGTTTTGCAGGATGCCGTTTTTGCTCCCGCCGACCTTGGGCAGGTGGTTGAACCACCATTTGTGGTGCTCGCGAATATCTCCATATCCCCAATCTGCGGATGTGACGGGTCGTACTTCTCCGTTCAGATTGGGGAAGTTTTTTAGCCAATCGTCACATTCGCTCAGTACGGTGCTGCGATTGTTCCAATCGTAATCTCTTTGGCTGTTCGGCGCGAAGTGAATGTTGCCCACAGCAGCTCTTCCGGGCGCAATCTGCTCATAGCGGGTGAAGCGTTTCCACAGGTTATCATCGCCTGTTAAACCCTGATATGTTTTTTCCAGAATAGACTCGGCGCGATGCCCCATATTCTCAAGCATTTCCCCCACGCCGCGCTCATAGGAAAACCCCATAATCACAAACCGCCGCCCGGCGGCTTCTGTGTTCCTCAAAGGAGGTGCGTTACACCAGAAGGCGCCGGGTCCGCCCATAATGGATTCGTAAAATCCGGCGTGAGGAAAGTTGAAGACCCAGACCTCGTCGATCTCCCGTGAGGCAATGCGCTGCAGGACATTAAAGCGCCGAATGATAGCATAATAATCCGCTTCCTGCGGCATATACGGACGGCCGACACCTCGAATTACATTGAGATAGGTTTGCGCGTCGTAATAATACCCGTCCACCTTGACAGGGAAACCATCCACATCGACGCGCTCTACGATTTGGTAGCGCGCCAGGCCTCCGCTCGTTTGCAAGATGTCCGTCATAAAGCTTCGCGCCAGGTCTTCCACGCGATTCCAGTGCATATATTCCGACAGCTTCTTGCCAGACTTGGTGTCCACAACAGGATCATAAACAATGACGAGTGTCTTCAGGTGTACTACTTGGGGGGGCGCGTCCGATTCCGGCAGAGTCGCGGTAGACGGTCTCATCCCCCGCGGGAACGTTTTTCGCCTGCGGAAGAAGGAGTTAAAGATATTCATAAAGCGAAAAGAGGAGAAATACGCTCGCTTAAGGGAGATCCGTCGCGAGATATACCTGGTCCCCAATAGCTAGATACAGCACATAGTTGGGACTTACCGCCATCGCCCTCGCGGGGTCGCCCCCAAATGGAGTCGCGTCTCCGGCAGACCCCGTGACCCGGTTCTGGAACTCGAACGAACGCGGCGAAAAACGGAACACGCTCTGACCCGCAGAATCCAGTAAAAGAATCACAGAATTCGGCGGGCTGGTCATCGCCATTTGGGTGAAATGCGCCATTCCAAAGAAGTCCAGATCGCGATGGGCGGGATAATTGTCCACGCGCGGTGCCGGGTCCTGGCAGCGGGTCGGCGCGCCAGAGATGCGGCTGAAGGTACAGATAGAAAGATGTCCATCGGCGTGAAGCATGTAGAGGTCATCGCCGACGACTGCCAGATCCATCGCGCTGTCGATGGTCGCGGGAATCTCATTGCCAAAGAAATAGTAAGGGGCGTCAACGAAGGTGCTGTCTTTGCCGACAAAGACCCATACCGAACGTGACTGCGCGTCGAGCACGTACAAATTGCCACTGTCGAGGGCGAAGGCGTTGATGCGGCTCCAGTTCGTGTTGGGCAGAGCGGGTAAGGGAATAGCTTTCGGCACTTGATCGGGCGCGCAGTAAAGAAGCGTGCCAGCGGCATCGATACCCATCACCGTGGCATTGACCGCGTTGACCCGCGGCAGGGCAAGGAGATCAATCAATGGTCCTACCTGATAACCGCCATAGGAGCCAGGCTGACAGTTGAAGGAGGTATCCAGCGCCAGGCTTTTATTACTAAAGCCAGCATGAAGGATCTTGCCACTCGGCCCGTCGAGCATATACAGGTCGCTTTCGCTGGCTGCCATCTGGCTGATCTGCGTCGCATCGTCGAGACCATTGGGCAAGCCGGGAAGGAATTCGAGGCGCACGACTCCCATGAGGAGATCCAGCTGGAACTGTGCCTCTCTGCGCAACTGGCGCGACTCCTCCGTCTCGCGGTATTCATCAGCATCATTCAGGTAGGTCAGTACCCGCTGCCAGGCATCGCGCTGGCGGACCGGGTCCGGTTCGCTAACAGCCTGCGACTGCGCATTACGTGCCTGGGCGTACAGTTCATCATACTGAATGCTCTGCCCAAAGCGCAAATAGACAATGCTTGCCACCGTGACAACCGTCACCGGAATCACGACCGCAATGAAAATCAAAGCATAGGTCGGCAGGGAGAAAGGCTGGTTCGCATCCGAGCCGGGAAGGAGGCGCGGCAGGAATGTTCTCAGGAATCCACCGATGCGCTCATTTACGCGCCGACCGGTCTGGATTCCCCCGACCATGGCTTTTGCCACGTGACGGGTCGCCGCGGTAGATGCCTCCGAACGACGTCTTCGTCGGCGTGCCGTTCCTGGCGGGGGAGGGGACTCAACGTGTGGTTCTGCCTCCTCCACAATTGGTTCCTCCATTGATTCTTCCATCGGCTTCGCACGCGGAATGGATGACGGGAAAGCGCGTCCACTGGACGCTGCAGAGGATGCCTCGTCCTTTGGCAGGGAGATCCTGCGTTCCGCCTGTGGGGGAACGGTGTACGTCGAAGGTTGCACCATGTGCGCGGCAAAATCGGCAAGTGCATCCAGCTTCTCTTCGCTAATTACTTCTTGAGCATCGGAAACGCTTTCTCCATTCGGAGGCAGAGCTATAGGTATATCGTTTCGCTCTTCCGGATTCTCGGGTATTGCTGGTTGGAAGGTGACAGGCTCCCCGATAGAGGGACCTGCTTGTCCGGCAATACTTCGGGCGGCGTTGACCGCAGGCCGCAAAACCGTAAGTACACCATGACCGCTTTGCACCTGGATCAAGATCGCATGCAGATCGCCTTTGGTGAAGGTCAGCTTGCGGTAACTGGCATCGAGCGACGCCGGCGGACGCTCGTTCAGGAGATCGGCTTCCCAATCGCGGGGGAAGGTTCCGCATAACACCAGTAAGTCCTGTGCGCGCAGTTCGATCTGTGAAAGATATGCTGTGAGGCTCTGGCTGGCTCCCAACCCCTTGCCCGAAAGCGCTGGTTCGTGAATGTGACGCGACTGCCCATCACTGACCCAGACCGCATGTGTGGGTCCGCTGAGCAAGAGGGTGCATTGATTTTCGCGAATCACAGCAAGCACAAGCAGACCGAGTGCGTATTCCCCCTGGCTCGTCGCGGTCCGGTTGCGCTCGAGCAGTCTGGCATTGATCTGATCGGCAGCCTTGCGCATGGCAGACGTCAGAGGGCCGTGAGTCTGATAGAAGGAAGCTGCCGCATCATTTGTCAACGCCATCAACTCGGCAGAAGACAGCGATGTTTTCCCTGCAAGCATCAGGTAGGCGATGAAGTGGTCGCGCTCACGCCCGCGTGCCGTCTTGCGTGGCGGAATGAGGGCCAGCAAGCCCGGCATCTCTGCCAGTTCCTGTCCGTTATTTCTATGAATGGGGAGGATATTTAGATTAAACGTAGCCACTTCGTAAGAATACTCAAAAGGTCCCCATCATTATACTGGTAAAATTTCGGTGTGGGATGATAGACAATAGATCATGGACCAAGGAACATCATACTAAATGAATTTTATTTTGCATCAGGATTTTTCGGAAATTACGCCCGAGTCGTGGAACGCGCTGGTGGAACAAAGCATTGCCGATACGCCTTTCTCACGCTACGAGTATCTTAGCCAGTGGTGGAAGACTCTCGGCGGCGGGGAATGGCAAAGCGCTGAGTTGGTTTTGATCTCTGCCAGAGAAAACGATCAGCTGGTTGGCATCGCGCCGTTGTTCCTCGCGGAATACGAGGGACGGCAAGCTCTTATGCTCGTTGGCAGTATCGAGATCTCTGATTATCTGGATTTGATCGTTCGCGAAATGGATTTGCCGCGTTTCTTATCGGGCTTTCTGGACTTTCTCCGTTCGCAACCTGATACGAACTGGTCTGCACTCGACTGGTATAACCTCCCTGACTCCTCGCAAACCCTTGCCGCCCTTAAAACTGAAGCCGAGAAACGAGGCTGGGTTCATCACGAGGAGATCTACCGCCCTACGCCACGCATCCCATTGAATGGATCGTTCGAAGATTATCTCGCGCGTATTGACAAGAAACAGCGCCACGAAATCCGCCGCAAGATGCGCCGCGCCGCCGAGAGTGATAAAAACGTCCGCTTCTATGTAGTAGACGCAACGGAGAACATCGACTCTGCGATCGATGCGTTCTTCCATCTGATGTTGCAGGCTCCTGAGAAAGAGCAGTTCCTTCACCCTGCCATGCGGGAACAAATGACCGTCACGATTCAAAACGCTCACAACCACGGTTATCTCTGGTTGGGATTCCTGGAGGTCGAAGGAACGAAGACAGCCGCCTCCCTGAACTTTGATTATAAGAATAAGCTCTGGGGCTACAATTCCGGCGTCAGCAATGAGCACAGGGACCTTTCCCCGGGCTGGGTGCTGCTCGCGCATACCATCCAATGGTGCTGCGAAAACGGGCGCTACGAATTCGATTTCATGCGTGGGGATGAGGAATATAAATATCGCTTTGGCGGGGTGAATCGGCATGTGATGAGGGTAAAAGTAATAAAGTAGAGACTTGTCCAGGACTATGGAAGGTCTTCTACCCGCTTCCGGCATTTTGTAACTTTCGCGTGGGTATTCAAGTCCAGTTTATTGGGTAAAATTCGTCTATGAACCGAAGAGCTTCCATAGGACATAAGCAGGAGTGAACCATTTCACTCCTGTTTTATTTCCCGTTACAATTAAGCCCATTATTCAGCGTAGCAACAGCTTCGTGACGCTTGCACCTGGCGGGCAGTGCCAGGCGTGCTGATGAGGACCCAACGAGCCCAATCACCCCTCTGCCTCAAGAACTACGGAAGTTGTTACTACTACAAGGATAGCCAGTGGATCATCTATTAACGCTTTTCTGGGTATTTCTCAAAATCAATCTTCTCAGCACCTCGGGCGCCGCATCTACGGGGCTCCTCTATAATGAAGCTGTAGGAAAGTTCCTCACCGAAGATCAGTTTGTCCAGGCTGTGGGGCTGGCTACACTTCTGCCCGGAAGCGATGCCCTGCAGCTGGCAATGTTCGTGGGGTACAGTGTGGCCGGCGTCCCCGGTGGACTCGTCTCTTTGTTGGCCGCGATCCTCCCGCCGACAATATTGATGTTCGCCCTGGTGGCGTTCCTTCATCGAATCCAGCGCGAGGCATGGCTGAGTCGCTTTGTAGAAGGTCTAACGCCAGCGGTGGCGGTGCTTATTCTCACGGTTTCCTGGAAGGTCTTGAAAAGTGGCACGGATGGAGAGTTCAACTGGATTATGGTCGGCGTGGGCGCGGCAAGCCTGGTGGCGTATCAACTCGATGTCCCTGCGCCGCTGGTCATTCTCATTGCCGGACTGATTGGGGCCTTTGCCTTCTGATGAATGAACCATCGAAACTCCAGGTCTGGTTTCGGCTGTTCTGGATCTTTCTCAAGGTCAACCTGCTCACCACCGCAGGACCTACCTCGATTGGTCTTTTGTACAAGGAGTGTGTGGGCAAACTCATGACCGAGCCGCAGTTCGTGGAGGCGGTGGGCTTTTCCAACCTGGTGCCAGGCAGTGAAGCGTTGAAGCTTGCGATGTTCATCGGGTATTCCTCGGGCGGTGTTCCTGGCGTGCTGGCAGCCCTGCTGGGCGCGACCTTGCCTCCTACAGTGATCATGCTCACCGTTGCCTCGCTCCTCGTCCGTTTTCAGGGGCAGGAGTGGATGAAGGATTTCATCAAAGGCATGACGCCGGCGATTGTCGTCCTGCTGGCATTAGTTGCCTGGCAATTGTTCCGAGTGGCAAACCCCAAATCTTTTCAATGGCGCCCGGTCATATTGGCAACTTTGTCCTTTTTGGCGCTGTATATAGGAATCGCGCCACAGTACGTGCTGATTGGCGCCGGCATCATGGGCGTGATCTTATACAGTCCACGGAGATTCTAAATGGACTCAGAGCTATTGATTGCTACCAATGGATTCAAAGGGACCTGGTTTGCTGTTGAATATGGGGCATGGCTCGCCGAGGTAATGCACATGCACATTACCCTTCTGGGTGTGAATGAGATGCCCAATCCCGCGGCGATAGACGACCAATATCCGTTAGAAAATATCTTCGAACGCGCCGTCGGGCTGTTCCAGGAAAAGGGGTTGCCGTATAGCCTCGAAATACGCAATGGCGAGCCCGAACGCATCATTCCCGAAAAAGCCAACAGCAATAGCTACATTACAGTCGTCAGTCCGCTGGGACGCACGCAGATCAAGCGGCTGTTGATCGGGCGATCCATTCGTCCGCTCATGGAGCGCATCCAGGGACCGATCCTGTATGTGCCTGAGATACGATTGCCGCTCAAGAAAATATTGATCAGCGCAGGTGGGCTCGGATATGAAGCCGTAGCAGAGAACCTTGCCCTTCAGGTCGCCGCCACCAATCAGGCAGACGTAACCATCCTGCACGTCATACCACCCACCGAACCGGATTATTCCGCAACCCGCGAAGTACGAGGGCGTACAAAAGATCTGGCAAAATCGGATACCCTGCCCGGGCGTAGCTTACGGCGTGCCCTTGAGCTGGCGCAGCAGGCAGGGCTAAACGCGCGCGCAATTGCGCGGCAGGGAATTGTAGTCGAAGAAATCCTGACGGAACTTCGCGAGGGAAATTATGATATGGTCTGTATGGGGTCATCATATAGCGCGAGCACATTGCGTCAATATTATGCGCCGCACGTGACCGCGGAAGTGGCGGAGGCGGCGCGTTGCCCGGTGTTGACTGCGCGTTACCAGCCCAGATAAGTCGTTATATCCCCGGCGTATATTTATTTTCCCATTCTGAGATTGCAGCGCGGATCGCAGATTTGATCTCCGGATCGGGGACATCGTCAATTGCATTGTAGCGCGTGAGTCCTACAAATACTGCCACGCCTCCCTCCTGGGATTGTGCAAGGAAGATGCCGCGTCCTTCCAAGTGCGTGCCGGATAAGCGGCTTTGCAGGATCGCGTCGATCTGTCCTACGATGCTGTTTGCAGGCGCTGCAGGCCGGTCTTCTTTTGCGATAGTCCCGGCGCGCGCGACGGGAGGCTGGACGGGCTGCAGAGGAGGGGAAGGAGGCTTTTGATGGATAGGCTTGCTTTCCGATGGTGGACCGCCAAATGCGTTAAGACGTTCCTCGACCGTGACTGGCGTCACCTCAGCCCTCCGCGCCGCCGGCTGAGATGCGGGCGCGGCGCGTCCTTCCAGCCAGGGTCGCATAATATTCAGCACGTCGATCAATCGCTTACGCTGCTCTGAAGATAACGAGATTGGATTAACTCGTTGACCGTCGAGGTCCAGCACGAATGATCCATTTTCGTTTTTGATGCGCATGAGGCCGGGGTCATCCCCGGTGACCATCTCGGGCTTAGGACTGGGTGAAGGCGGCTGTGTTTTATTCCCTTGTTCCTCTTCGGCTTTTCGCCGTTTGTACCCCTGCCCACGCCCTTCAAATAGACCGAAGAGGTAAACAAACACCAGTCCGGCAATCCAGCCAACAATTGACCAATTGAATTCCATAGCTCACCTTTTGCAAAACAGTCAGACTCAGCCTTGCAAAGCTTCCGATGAGTCTTGATCCCTCTTGAAAATAACCTTCGCAAGACTTTTGTATCAGAAATTAATATAACCTCTGGCAGCTTGGACAAAAATGTGTACTGCGCTGACCCACGATGATCCTTTCGATGCTCGTCCCGCAAACGGGACACGGTTTTCCAGCGCGGTCATAGACCCGAAAATGATGCTGGTACTCACCACCGCGATAAACCCAATCGAAGGTAGCGCCATTCCGGCGGATCCCCTCATTCAAGACGTGGCGAATCGCTCGATGCAGGGCATTTGCCTGTTCCTCTGTAACCGAATCCGACGCAGCCAGCGGGTGCAGCTTTGCAAGATGCAGCGATTCATCCGCATAAATATTGCCAATCCCGGCCAGAAATGTTTGATCGAGCAGCAGAGGTTTGAGCAGACGATGTCTGCTGTGAAGGACGGTATGAAGCCAAGCTGGGGTAAAGGTCCGGCTCAAGGGTTCGGGGCCGAGCTTGCCGAGTACATCTTCTTCAGAGGCGGTCAACCAGACACGCCCAAATTTCCGCGTATCGTTAAAGACCAGATGACTTAAGTCACCCTCCGCGGAGAGCAGCCTTAAGATCAATCTGTCGTGTTTTTCGGGTTTGATTTTACTCTCTTTGATCCGAAGGTCGCCGCTCATGCGCAGGTGGATGAGGAGACTGAAATCAGACAAGCGCAGGATAAAATATTTGGCACGGCGCGTGACGTCTTGGATTTGCTGTCCTTTGATCCGCTCGCGAAATTTTCTTGGCGAGGGGAATGCCAGCGTGCGAGGCCAGCGTAGAAGGGCATCCTGGACCGTTTTTCCGATCAATTGAGGTTTGAGTTTACGCGCAATCGTTTCGACTTCAGGAAGTTCGGGCATATCTTAAGGATCATGTGTCAGGCGTCAAGGATCAGGTGAGTGCTTGCTTAACACCTGGTACGTGACACCCTACTCTTATTCGTTGAACATCTCGCCGACACTGCGTCCCTCATGGGCACGGCGGATCACTTCTCCCAGCAGTGGTGCAATCGATAAGACGGTGATCCGTCCTTCGAGCGGCTTCATCTTTGCGTGCGGAATGGGAACCGTATCGGTGGTGATCATGTGTTTAATAGGCAGGTCTGCCAGTCGTTGCGCTGCGCTTTTGGAGAATATCGGATGGATGAACGCGAGATAGATATCGCGCGCGCCATGATGTTTGACGACGTCCACAGCCTGGGCGATTGAACCCCCTGTATCGACCTCGTCGTCCACGATGATCACATCGTGATCGTGCACATCGCCGATGAGCGTAAGAGCTTCAGCTTTGGAGTCATTGCTTGCGCGTCGCTTTTCGATAAAGGCGATCGGCACATCCAGATCGAGGGCGTAGTTGCGTCCTTTTTTGGCAAATCCGAGATCGGTCGCAACGACCACCGGATCTTTCATGTCTTGTTGCAGGAATTGCTGGATATGATCGGTGATCATGTGGGAAGCCGTCAGTACATCGCCAGGGATGGAAAAGAAACCCTGGAGCTGCCCGGCATGCGGATCGAATGTCATATAGCGGTCCGCCCCGGCTCTCTCGATCATATCTGCCACGAGACGGGCGGTGATCGGGACGCGCGGCTGGTCTTTTTTATCGGAGCGCCCATAACAAAGGTACGGGACAACCGCCGTGATGCGTGCTGCCGAATCCAGACGAACGGTCTGGATCATAATCAACAGCTCCATCAAATTATAGTGAACCGGGGAAGACGTCGTCTGTATAACATACACGTCCTGCCCGCGCACGCTGTTATTAAGCTTGACGAATATATTTTCGTTCGGGAACTGGATGATTTCTCGAGGAGAGAGTCGCTGGTCAAGATATTCTGCGATCTTTTGTGCAAGGTCGGGGGAGCCTGAACCTGCATATAACTTGATATCCCCATACATTTTAATGACGTGTGTGTGTTCCAACATCCTTAACCTTTTCTACCTGTAACGCCTATTTCGGATTGCCGTTCAGAAGTAATTTGACAGCTTCATAAGGTGACAAGTCTCTGTTGACCACCTTTTCGATGATCTCCTGGAACTTCTTCTGCGTGATCTTCTCCATAAAGCGATCCATCAGCGCTTCTTGTAATAACGTCTGCGTTTCGGATCCCAGCCGGGCGCGGTCACGAGCCGCCCAGTCTCCGCTTTGACGCAAGTGCGCCGCGTGTCTCGCAATCGACTCGATCAATGCATCGATGCCTTTGCCCTCGGTGGCAACCGTTTTGACAATGGGCGGAATCCAGAGGTTGGGATCGGCTGTCGGGGCATCCAGCGCCATGGATTTTCCATGATGGCGAAATATGCGCTTTGTAGGATGCGCTAGCTGAAGGGTGGATCTGAGTGCACGTTCCGTATTCTCTACGCCCGGACGGTCGGCTTTGTTGACGACGAGCACGTCCGCGATTTCTAAAATGCCCGCTTTGATCGCCTGAATCTCATCGCCCAGGCCTGGGGCTTCCACCACGACCGTAGTATGCGCCAGCCGCGCCACATCCACTTCACTCTGCCCGGCGCCGACCGTCTCGATGAGAATGATCTCATATCCTGCAGCGTCGAAGGCTTGCACAATCGATGCAGTTTTTTGGGCGATACCGCCCAGAGAGCCGCGAGTCGCCATCGAGCGGATGAACACTCCCTCGTCGCCGGAAAGATCGCGCATCCGTACGCGATCGCCGAGCACCGCGCCGCCCGTGAACGGACTCGAAGGATCGACGGCGACAATTGCTACTTTTTTATCCCCCCTCTTGCGATACTCTAGAGCCAGCTGGTTGACGAGCGAAGATTTGCCTGTGCCTGGCGCGCCGGTGACACCGATCAAATGTGCCTGACCCGTATGTGAAAAAAGTTCTGCCAGCGTATCGCGCCCCTCCGGCGAATCGTTCTCCACTTGCGTTAGGAAGCGTGACAACGCAAGTCGGTTTCCCTCCAAGATGGGTTTTGACAGGGACATCTCTTCTTTAATATACGAAATGATGCAACACGTATTATGAATAGTTCAACTTACTTTACCGCTTCACGGACATCCCTGATGATCTCATCCGTAGAAGCGCCCGGCCCATAGATTCCCGTAATTCCCATCTCTTTCAAGCGCGGCATGTCTTCATCCGGGATGATGCCGCCGATGAACACCTTCACCTGTTCCTGCCCATTCTTTTTGAGCAGTTCCAGAATCCGCGGGGCGAGAGCCATATGAGCGCCGGAGAGAATCGATAGACCAATGACATCCACATCCTCCTGCAGCGCGGCTTCGGCGATCATTTCAGGTGTCTGCCGCAAGCCAGTATAAATCACTTCCATACCGGCATCTCGCAGGGCGCGTGCGACGACTTTCGCGCCGCGGTCATGCCCGTCGAGCCCGGGCTTGGCAACAAGGACACGGATCTTTCTATCCGTCATGGTTCCTCCGTGAAAAAATTCTCATGTCATTATACTATGAGGAGAAAGCCGCAAAAATCACCCTTATTTCGTAATGAGGCTGGCATTTACGGTACTTTGTGGCGAGTCAGGTCATCCTTAAAATATGCTATACTTCGTTCATGCAATCGCGCGCTGACTGGTCGCACTGGGCTGAATCGCTACGCCGCTTCAAACTGGATGGACTTGCTTCGTGGCTGCTGGAGGCGGGCGCACCGCTCACTCTGCTGGGTGCCCAGGCACTGTATGTCAGTCAGCCATTTCTAGGCGGGAAACAAGTCAATGCATTCGCACACATGCTGGAAGAAGAGGAAGAAGTACAAGCCTTTGCACGGTATCTGCGTGGAGAGGAGTCTTGATGTTTGCCTTAGGTTTGCTCCTCCTGAGCGCGGCCCTTCTCATAGGACTCACCCTATGGAGACGAAGAGTCCCTGCAGCTTTGCGCTTGATCGAGGCGTATCAGCGACTGAACCGCTCTGTGGGTCTGGCAGTTGAAAATGGGACGCGTCTGCATATCTCGCTTGGGCGTGGGAATTTCATCTCGACGCGCGGTGGGTCAGCGCTGGCAGGTCTGGCAATGCTGCGCAGGTTGGCAGAGCGCACCTCCGTAAGCGACCGTCCGCCCATTGTTACTTCGGGAGATGCTTCCCTAGCGATTCTCTCGCAGGACACCTTGCAGTCTGGTTATCGCGCCGCGGGCGCGGAGGATCAGTATCGCTTTACCACCGGTCGCTTAACCGGTCTTACACCTTTCTCATACGCAGCGGGCGCTCTTTCCACCATCCACGATGAAAACATCTCTGCTACTATTGTGATCGGAGACCTGGGAACGGAATCAGCTCTCCTGGCGGAGGCGTCCGACCGCGAGGATACGAGCCTGATCGCCGCCAGCGACGATCTTTCTGCGCAGTCTGTGTTTTTTGCTTCTTCTCAAGAGCCTTTGATTGGGGAGGAACTGTTTGCAGCGGGCGCGTATGTGGGCGCAGGCGCCTCGCACGAAGCCAGCTTAAACGTGCAGGATATCCTGCGCTGGTTGATCATCCTTGCCATCCTTCTTGGTTCCCTGCTTAAGATCGTAGGAGCGCCTATCTAATGCGTTTCGTCGCGGCTGCGTTTGCGATCGCTGCTGGAGTGATTGTTCTGTTGGGATATTTCTTCCCGGTGCAGCTAGGCTCGTTGCGGCTTTTGTTGCTTGACTGGGCAGTCATCATTGCAGGAATGGCTGTGCTCGTCGGCATTTATAACCTGGCAGCTGTCCACATAGAAAAATTTCGCGCCGGTCAAAAAGGCGGCGCGTATGGAATTCTGCTTGTGATCAGTCTCCTGATCACGTTTGGTTTGGGACTGATTCTGGGACCCGAGAACCAGTATATGCAGCTTGCCATGAACGCGATTGTAGTACCAGTGGAAGCCTCGCTGATGGCCATCCTGGTGGTCACGCTCCTGTATGCCAGTATTCGTCTTTTGCGGCGCCGTCTGGATGTGATGAGTATTGTCTTTTTGGTCGCTGCGGTCATCTTTCTAACCCTGGTCATGCCAACACCCTTTGGCCCTATCCTGGGGGATCGCTTCACCCGGGCTGCGATCGATTTCCTGGGAATGTTTTCTGGTGGGGGTGCCCGCGGTCTTTTGATTGGGATTGCGCTGGGAACTTTATTGACGGGCCTGCGCGTTCTCTTTGGCGTTGACCGCCCATATGGGGGGAGTTAAACATGCCTGAGATTCGCTGCCCCAATTGCGGGAGGAATAATCCGGATCTCTTGGATGTCTGTCAGTTCTGTCAGACACCCCTAAAACCCGAGTCTATCTTACACAGCGGTGAAACACCCACGAAGAAAAACACAGGTGAATTGCAATCTATTCTTCCGGACTGGCTCAAAGATATACAACAACAGTCAAATGCTGCCGCGGAGGAAGACGCTGCGCAAGCTGCTCGCTTACGCTCGTCACAGAAGGAAGAACCGGCAGATCTTTTGGCCGGACTTGCCTCCCAGACAAGCGGTGCGGAGGAAGAAGATGTTCCAGATTGGCTGTCAGGTCTAAGCCCGGGAGCCACCACGCAATCGCCCGCATCGTCCTCAAATGCGTCGGATTCAGACTTTTTTGCGAAGTTCAACCAGAAGGAAACAGAGCCTGATCCCGTGAATGAAACTCCTCCGCAAGAGGACGTCCCGTCTTGGATGGGCGGTATGAGGGAGGAAGCGACGATTCCTATTGAGAAGGATGAGCTCTCGGAATGGTTTACTCAGGCTTCCGAGCAACCCGAGGAAGTTGTCAAGCCTGGCGAACAACAAAACGATATAAATTGGGAAAGCGCATTTGTGGATTCTCCTCCGCCAGAAACCTCTGCGCCCAAAGAAGAGGAAGACCTAAGCTGGCTTCACAATCTTGAATCAGTTGCAAAACAGACTGGAGATCTTCAAACCCCAAAACGGGAAACGGATTGGACGGCGAATTTCGAAACATCGTCTACGCCCTCTTCGGGAGACGATTTGAGCTGGCTGGACCGCCTGGGCGGGATTGAAGAACCGTCACAACCCGCGCCCGCACAGACGACCGCCCCCAGCGATGACCTAAGCTGGCTGGACCAATTCGGCGGCGAGTCCTCACGACCGTCACAGCCCAGTGAGCCTCCTGCTGCTTCGCAGCAAGACTTGAACTGGTTGAATAACCTGGGGGATGCCCCGGAACCACATGAGGACGCAGCTTCGAACCAACCAGTCTCCTCACCACCGTTTGCCTCGGAACAGGATCTAGACTGGCTTAACAAGCTGGGAGAGGGATCAGAGCCAGAACAGCCTGCAGAGCCATTTCGTGAGCCTGTGGAGGCACAAGCACCTGCAGAAGACTTGCGCTGGCTTAACGATGTAGGCAAACCCGCTGAACCTTCGGTGTCTGCAGCGCAGCCTCCCGTTTCACAGGAAGACCTGAACTGGTTGAACGAGTTGGGGGGTGAGTCTGAACCTCTACCCACGCCGCCGTTTGAGCAAGCAGAATCAGAAACTACAACCCCTAGGCAAATCGCATCACTCAGCCAGGAAGCAACGGATGAGACAGAACCAGACTGGCTAAAGAGTGCCACCGAAAATTCATCCATGCCTGCCCCCGGCGATCTTTCGATGGGTTGGTTCTCCAGTGCTGGCAAGGCCGAAGGGAAAAAAATACTGTCGTCTGCACCTCAAACATCCCCGTTTGAAAGGGACATTTCTTCAGTTCCAGAGGAGCCCGCTTCTTTATCAAACCAAGATGTGGACTCTCTCTTTTCCGTCGATATGCCAGATTGGCTTTCACAGACGGAAACAGAAACGGCTGTGCCCTCACCACAGCCAGTGAGTTCTGAATCTGTGGAAGGAGATGAGCTGGCGCCGGTCGATTTGCCTTCGTGGGTACAGGCCATGCGCCCCGTGGAAGCGGTCATTACGGAAACGACTCCGAGTGTTTCCGATCAATCCGCTGAGACAGAAGGACCGCTGGCTGGTCTGCACGGGGTGATTCCTATGGCTCCCGTGGGTCCATCTCGAAGACCAAGTCCCGTCTCTCTGACGTTGCAAGCCTCCGATGAGCAGCAGGCAAGTGCTATGTTGTTGGAGCAGATTCTGGGGAGTGAAACAAGCCCGCGTACACTGGTGGTTGCTCCTGTAGTGACATCCCAGCAATGGCTGCGCTGGGCGTTGAGTGGCTTATTACTCCTTATCTTGAGTGCAGTTATCCTGATGCGTTCTCAATTGATGCCGGTTTCTGCCAGCCTGCCCGGGGAGGGAGTAGGTTTAACCAATGCCATTATGGGCATTCCCGCTAATTCACGGATTTTGGTGGTGATCGATTACGAACCGGCGCTCGCGGGAGAGATGGAAGCTGTCGCTGGACCCTTGCTGGATCAGGTCGTCCTGCTCAGCCAGCCAACTCTTTCATTTATTTCAACCTCGCCGAGCGGCGCTGCCCTGGTGGAACGGTTGCTGGTTAACACAGGTGTGGATCAGGCAGGCGTCTCCTATCTTAATTTAGGCTATCTACCCGGCGGTCCTGCTGGTGTGCTGGGATTTATCGAAGGACCGGGGCAGATCGTTCCTTTGGCAGGTGTCGGATCGTTCTCCGAATATTCTGCGCTGCTGGTACTGACGGACCATGCCGAATCGGGGCGCATCTGGGTGGAGCAACTCCAAAATCGAAAGGCGGTTGATCCTGCGCTTTCCAATCAACCTTTGCTGGTGGCGGCAAGCGCGCAGGCAGGACCGCTACTGCAGCCCTATGTCTCTTCACGACAGATCAATGGTCTGATTAGTGGACTTGCCGACGCGGCTCGCTACGAATTTGTGAACAATAGCCGTCCCGGTATAGCCCGTTCCTACTGGGATACGTTCGGTATCGGCTTGATCCTGTCGGTCGCCCTGATCGTGATCGGCAGCCTCTGGAGCATAGTTACAGGAATGCGTGCCCGCCGGGTGAACGCCGAACAGGGATAGTGGAATGCCCATCGAACTCATCTCCGCACTCATCGGCCTGCTCCTGACTTTGATGGTCTTTAGCTATCTCATCGGGGACAATCCCTTGTTCCGTATCTCTGTGTATTTATTTATCGGTGTTGCTTCCGGGTACGCGGCTGCGATTGTCTGGCACTCGGTGCTGGTCCCTAAACTATTTCAGCCCCTGATGACCTTTAATCCATTGGCTGTTGTTCCGCTTGTGTTTGGCGTTTCTCTGCTGGCAAAACTTTCCGCGCGCACAGCCTGGATTGGGAGTTTCGCGATGGCTGTGTTGGTGGGGGTGGGAGCGGCGGCGGCAGTTGGAGGGGCGTTGATCGGAACGCTGCTGCCTCAGACGCAGGCAGCGATCGACGGGTTCGATATCCTTTCCGCAGGAAGTGGATTGGAAGCCGCTTCTCGTTTGCTCGAAGGTGTGATCATGCTTGGCGGTACGGTCTTTACGCTGGCATCGTTCCACTTTAGCGCGGGACGCGCGGCGGACGGTATTCCAAAACGGAATCAGATCCTCGAGGGGATTGCCTGGGTCGGACGCATCTTCCTTGCCATTACATTCGGTGTCTTGTTTGCGGGAGTGTATATGTCGGCTTTAACTGCCATGATCGAGCGCTTGAGTTTTGTCCTCAATTTCATCAGAGGATTGGTTGGGTTTTAGGCTATGCCTGCATCGCTGGTTCAAAATGAATCCATACTTGCGATAGACGTCGGCGCGACCGTGACGCGCGCGGTTTTGTTCGATGTCGTCGAAGGACAGTACCGCTTTGTCGCCTCCGGCCAGGCTCCTTCTACGGCAGAGTCGCCATTTAAGGATATTGGCCTTGGTGTGCGCGAGGCGATCACTAACCTGCAAAACGTCACCGGCGCCAGATTGCTTGGGGAACATGACAACAACCTGATCGCCCCTGCCCAACCAGATGGTACCGGTGTGGACGCTGTGGTGGGGACGATCTCCGCGGGGCCAGCGGTTAAGACCGTTGTGGCGGGCTTGCTCTCGGATGTCTCTGTGCAGAGCGCGCGGCGCCTGGCAGAGTCCACGTATAGCCGCATTGTGGATACGCTCGATCTTTCGGATCACCGCCGCCCCGACCAGCAGATGGACAGCATTGTGCGTTCGCGCCCGGATCTGGTTGTCCTTACCGGAGGCACAGATGGCGGCGCCTCGCGTTCCATTCAAAAAATGCTGGAAGCGGTCGGGCTGGCGTGCTACCTGATGCCCTTGGAAAAGCGCCCAATGATTCTGTATGCGGGGAATCAAAAATTGGCAGATGATGTAAAGGAATTGCTGGGCGGTCATGCCGGAAAAGTGGAGGTCAGTTACAACGCGCGACCTTCGCTCGAAACTGAAGATCTGGATCCCGGGCGCTATGAGCTTGCCTTGTTAATGACTAAGCTGCGACAGCGGCAGATCAAAGGTGTGGACGAGTTAAACCTGTGGACAGCCGGAAACCTGCTCCCAACTGCGTATGCCCGGGGACGCATGATCCGTTTCCTGAGCAAGCTCTATGAGTCGACGCGGGGTCTACTATGTGTGAACGTCGGTGCTTCGGCGACCTCGGTCGCCGCCGGGTTTGCTGGTGAGTTAGCCCTGGGTGTGTACCCACAGTATGGGCTGGGAGAAAACCTGGCTGGCTTGTTACAGCAGACGGATATCGAGGATATTATGCGCTGGCTGCAGCTTGATGTTTCCGTCAACATGCTGCGCGAGTATATGTTTCAGAAATCGCTTTATCCGGCCTCCATTCCGGCAACGAAGGAAGAAGTGGCGATTTCCCAGGCGCTCGCGCGGCAGGCTTTGTACCTCGCTGTGCGAACTCTACAGAAGGACTTCCCACCCCATGCGCGCCCCACCCAAAAGGGCGTGATGCCTCCACTGGACTTAATCTTCGGCGGTGGAGGAGTAATCAGCGAGGGCACATCACTGGGACAAAGTTTGCTGCTGTTACTGGATGCGATCCAGCCGGTGGGAATCATGCCAATCCTGCTGGACCAAAATAATTTACTGCCTCTGCTGGGCGTGGCAGCCTCGCGCAGCCATTACCTGCCAGTGCAAGTGATCGAATCAGGAGCGTTCATCGGGTTGGGGACTGTTGTCTCCGTCATTGCTTCCGCCAATTACGGTGACCAGGTCGTGCGTGCACGCCTCAGCTATACAGATGGGACTGAAGCCCGTGCCGAAGTCAAATTTGGCGGGCTGGAGATTCTGCCGCTGCCCAATGGACAGACTGCCCGCCTCAGCTTACAGCCCTTCCATCGCGCCGATGCCGGGCTGGGACCCGGAAAAAGCGGAACGGTCACCGTGACAGGTGGGGCTCTAGGGGTCGTCATCGATGCGCGTGGGCGCCCGCTGCAAATTCCAAATGACCCTGTGCGGCGGCGAGAGCTGATGAAGCGATGGTCGTACGCGGTGGGAGGCTAGTATGCTTGCTCCAATGCTCCATGTGCTACCTCTTGCTACAATCGTTCGGGAGCGCACCTTGCCCGTTGCCGGCAAGGTGAACGCGCATGTCAACCAGCGTGTGAATCCAACCGACGTGATCGCAGAAGCCAATTATGCGCGTGAGCACGTGCTGTTCGATGTGGCGCGCACCTTTGGCGTGCCTGTGAATGTTGCAGATAAGATGATCAAGGTCAATACTGGTGACCGGGTGATGCAGGGCGCACTGGTCGCCGAACGTGGAGGCCTGATGTCCCGCACGATCAAGGCGCCGCGCGCTGGACGCGTAATGATCGTGGGCAGCGGACAGGTGTTGATGGAAGTCGGCGATACGCGCGTGGAATTGCGCGCAGGATTGCCTGGAGTGGTGACTCAAGTGTTGCCCGAACGTGGCGTCGTGATCCAAACGGCGGGCGCGCTGATTCAAGGAGTGTGGGGGAACGGACGCATCGACAATGGGTTGATGGTAAACCTTCTGCAAAAACCGGATGATATCCTGACAGCAGACCGACTCGACGTGAGTCTGCGCGGGGCGGTGATTTTGGGGGGACACGTGCGCGATGTGGAAACGCTCAAAGCTGCCGCAGAGCTGCCCGTGCGTGGTTTGATCCTCTCCAGCCTGCTCTCGCCTTTAATCGTGTCTGCCTATCAGATGCGTTATCCAATCCTTGTGACGGATGGGTTTGGGTCCATGCCCATGAATTCGGCGGCGTACAGACTCTTGACGACGAATGAAAAACGCGAAGTCACGGTGAACGCGGAGCACTTCGACCGTTATTACGGGAATCGCCCCGAAGTGATCATTTCACTGCCGGTTTCTACCGAACCACCCGAACCAAACAGCTTCGAGCCCTTCCGAGCTGGGCAAACTGTCCGTCTGCGCCGTGCGCCTCATGCTGGCATGATCGGTACCTTGTTATCCTTGCCCGCAGGGTTGAGCCTACTGCCAAGTGGACTTCGTGCGCAGGCTGCAGAGGTGAAGCTGGAAGACGGGGAGACCGTGCTCGTGCCTTTGGTAAATCTGGAAGTTGTGGGATAATCCTTATTTGGTTTTGCCCATGATGGTTGGAACGATGGATGTGGAATACGCGCTGTGAATCAGAAACATGATCTAGAGGAGAGTGCAGCATGACAACCTATGATGATCCTGAGTTCGATGATCCCAACCCGCCGGAAGAGTCAAGTAATCGTACGTTCCTGCTCGTCGCCGGTATCCTCGGTGGACTTGTCCTTCTAGGGCTTCTATGTATCGTTGGGTATTTTTTTCTCAGGAATAGCAGCAACCAGCAAAATGAAGCGACTGCCATCGCGCAAGTGACACAGCAGCAGGCGACCGTACAAGCAGGCGTGACCCAGACGAGTGTTGCACAAAACCTCACCCAAACCGCTGCTGTGACCAACACAGTGCCTCCCACGAATACACCGGTCATTGCTGAAGCGACGGCTACTTTTACTGCCACATCGAATCCTGCTACAGCGACCGTGGGTGCTGCCTTTACTCAGATTGCTGTCTCCACACAAACGATCATTCCGACATCCACGGCGCTACCCAACACCGGTTTTGCAGATGATATTGGCGCTTCGGGATTGATCCTGGTGGCGATTGCACTGGTTGTCGTAATCTTCCTCGTTCGAAGGCTAAGGTCCTCACCAACGTAATCATTGCCTTAGAAGTGAAAAGACTCTGAACGCTGCAAAGCCTTTAGAGTCTTTTTGTTTCGACAAGTAGAGCGGATTGATAACCCGCCACGGGGAATAGTCAGGATGGTATCCTGACCTACTTGACAGACCGCGTCATAGTGATAAAATTCACAATAAAGAAGGTCCGCATTGTCCAATTCATAGGAGGCGAGATGGCTGGGAGAGTTGTATTGATCAATCCGGCAAGGCACTTCATTGCCAATGCACATGGGTTAGGGTATCTCATTCCGCTTGGACTCGTCAGTATCGGGGGACCGCTTATTGATGCAGGATTTACTGTGAAATTGATTGATCATGATTTATACGGATGGTCTTATCCAAGACTGATTAAAGAAATTGCCGACTTCCAGGCAGACTATATCCTGCTGGGGCATTCAGGTTCCACAGCCGCACATAAGACCGCGATCAAAACGATCAAAGCCATTCATCAAAAACTCCCGCATCTCCGTGTGGTATATGGAGGAGTATATCCCTCGTATGCGCATCAGGTTGTGATGTCAGAGTGTGAGGAGATCGATGCGATCGTACGCGGAGAAGGGGAGCAGACCATCGTGGGCTTAATCCGCACCTGGGAGCAAACCGATGATCTGAGCTATGTGGACGGCGTTACCTGGCGTAAAGAGATGGAAGTCATCGTTAATCGCTCGCGCACGCCGATTAAAAACCTGGATGAATATCGACCCGGCTGGGAACTCGTCGATTGGCAGCACTACTCAATGTTCGGCTTCAAGAATGCGGCGGGACTGCAATTCAGCCGCGGCTGCACCCTGACCTGCACCTATTGCGGTCAGTGGATGTTTTGGAAGAAATGGCGGCACCGCAGTCCGGAGAATGTCGTCGAGCAATTGAAGATTCTGGTAAACCAACATGGTGTGAAAATCGTCTGGTTTGCGGATGAGAATTTCGCGGCAGATCGCGACGTCGCCAAACAAATCCTGGAATTGATCGTGGAAGCCGACCTGGGCCTCTCACTCAACCTCAACATGACCGCGGCGGACGTTGTGCGAGATGCAGACTTGATTCCACTCTACAAACGTGCTGGGGTGGATTACATCGTGATGGGAATCGAAACGTTGAACGATGACGTCGTAACGAACATCCGTAAGAATAACCCGTTCGAAATTTCAAGGGAAGCTGTGCGACTTTTACGAGAGAATAACATTATCAGTCTGACGAACATCATCTATGGTCTCGAAGAAGAAAGCTGGAAGACGATCTTCCAAAAATTCAGAGGTATGCTCAAACTGGATTCGGACATTCTCAACGCCATGTACCTCACCCCACATTTTTGGACCACGCAGGGAAAATCCACGGATGCGTATCAGGTGATTCAGACAGACCTGGATAAATGGTCTTATCGCAACCAGGTATTGTCGACACGTTATCTAAAGCCATTCGAATTATTTTTGGGTGTAAAACTGACTGAGGCTCTGTTCCACCTTCGCCCCAAAGCATTGAAACGCTTGTTGATTGGAAAAGATAAGCACTATCTTCAAATCATGCGCCACTCCATGGGGGTCGGCATCAAAGTCATACTCGCAGAGATTTATGAATTTCTCTTTGAAACAAAATTTTCACCACAGGGAAGTATGAAAGCCCTGCACGGGACAGCCTGGCAATCTACAGCCGTGGATACGGATCTAGAACTCCCCCGGCGCGCACTGCAAACAAACCAGACCCTCTGAGCGCCACATCTCAACCACACGGCTGCGGTCTTCTACTACAAACAGGATTTTGCTTTTATCCAGCGCTGCCAGCAATTCGCGCTTGACCTCTGTGTCGCTGCGACGATCCTTAGTTTTTCGCAGTAGTAAGTCATGATATTTGACTCCTTGTTGCGCGAGCCAGGTCACCGTCTGTTGGCGATGTTCTTCATTCCTGCCCGAGCAAAGGACAATGTGAATTCCTGAGGCAAACAGGATATTGCAGAGACGCACCATGGAATGAATTGCCTTATCCTGCGCCATGCCCTGAAAGAAGGCATTCCAATTCTTCGGCGATTTCTTCACATGATGGATTCGCTCAGACACGTCTGCCAGCGTGCCATCAATATCGAAGATGACGATCTCTTCAGCCACTCATGACTCCTGAAAAGAAATAGATACACTATTTAACGAACTCTTCCTGTATTCGTTCTCCGACCCTCCATAGGATTGTTTTATCCGACTTCTCTTAACCGGGCTTCCTACCATCGGATTCTGTAGCCTTCGATTCATCTGCCATAAAAGGAGTCCATATAACCCCAGCATCGCAATCAGAATGAGCGGAATGAAAAGGCTGGGATCAATCAATACATCGGGAAGCGGAACCATAAAGGAAATGATTCCAGTAACGGTAATCCATATAAATGTAAGTGCATAGGGAAGAAAAAGAATGCCTGCCAGCTTCCTCGAGCTGGGTTCCATGAGGGTTCCCGATAAATAGGCAAAGACCACAATTGCAAACGTTAATTCGGTCACCACGTCCAGCCAGAGGAAGGCGAGCAGGTACAGCGCAAATGCCCACTCTAAAGCAAAAGCAGGACTTACTTCCTTCCGCGAAGAACCGTAGCGCCAAAAGATTCCAATCAAGGGAAGCGAAAGGAGGAATTTGGTCGCGGTGGTCAAGCGGATACTGAATGGAACATAGTTCGTAAAGAAAACAATGAACTGCATGATCGAGTTGTTATAGCCAAAACGCCTATCTTGTGCTATCGTGCTCCAGAAAAATGTATAAGGAACAGAACTCAGAAATTGAACATATTCGCGGTATTGCTGTAAAGCATACGAACCGGTCGCAAGCACCATAAGAACGAGAACGGCGAAATAGACAAGAAGCGCACCGGCTGTCACTTTTGCGAGAAAACGCCATTGACGAAACAAGAAGGGGATGCTCAGGGCAAATGCCCATTGCGGTTTGATTGGCAGCAAAATCGAGAGCCACAAGATCGCGTTTCTTGTCTGTTGATAGAGCACTGCCTCAAGCAGAAGTGTTGCGAGAAATGCCATGAAAATGTAGATATTCATATAGGCGATCTCGTAAAGCAACCCTGTGAAAATGAGCCAGAGCGGGAAAAGCCGAACCAATGCCTCTGCCGCCAGATTCAATCCCTGCCGATGAAAGATGCGGAACCATCGCCAGTAAAGCGCCACGTACATGACAAGATGAAGTACGGCATCCACGATCCAAAGGAGCTTGTAGGGCAGATATGAAAGAACACCCATCAACACCGCAAAAGGTGGGGAATAGGCGTAAAGACCAAAGTCTGGGCGGGGAGCGATATAAAGATCTTCCCGCCTTAGAAAACGCTCCCCGGCTTCGAGGTAGATCTTCAAGTCATTTCCGGGCGGGTTCTCCTCCATTGTGAGGATCTCCATCTGCCAAAGAACGGTCAGTGCCAGATTGATGGCGAGACCAATGACAGCCAGTGTGGTCCAGCTTCGAAAGGATCGGGATGTTCTCCACCGCTGGCGTAATGTTTGAGATAAATCGGGTATTGTTCTCACGGCCGATTCAGTAGATTGGGTTCCCTCTACACCACGCTTTCCGCCACCTGTTCCCCGTATTTTAACAGCGCCTTGACCATCGCTTGTGACCTTCCCTCTGCGTACACGCGGAGCACAGGTTCGGTGCCGGATGGACGGATGAGCAGCCACGAGTCATCAGACATGATGTATTTGATGCCGTCACGCTGGCTGACGTCGCAAACCTTCTCGCCACCGATCTCTGCGGGCGCCTGTTTTGTCAGAAATTCTGTCATTTCCGCTTTCGCGACCGGTCGGCTCAGGCGCAAGTCCACCCGTTCGTAAAAAGCGGGTCCCACATCCTCAAGCAATTCCTCCACGAGAGCATGTAGAGTCTTGCCTGATGCCGCGATCATTTCTACAAGCAGCAAGCCCATAATGGGTCCGTCACCTTCAGGAATGTGTCCCTTAAATGAGATGCCTCCGGATTCTTCGCCTCCGATGAGCACATCGTCAGACATCATGCAATCCGCGATGTGATTGAACCCCACCGGCGTTTCATGGAGCTTAAGTCCGTAGCGTCTCGCCAGGCGGTCGATCATGCGCGTGGTGGAAACGGTCCGTACAACGGAACCTGTCCAGCCACGTGTTTCAACAAGATATTTCAATGACAACGCCATGATCTTGTGTGGATCGACAAAGGTGGCGCGTTCATCCATAGCGCCGATCCGGTCGGCATCGCCATCGGTTACTATGCCGAAATCGCCCATCCCTGAGCTGATCGCAGAAGCCAGTGCTCCCAGGTATTTAGCGATCGGTTCCGGATGGACTCCTCCAAATCCCGGGTTCATCTCTCCACGTATTTCTGCGATCTCACAGCCGGTTCCCTGCAGGAAGGATTTGATTACGCCCCGCCCTGCGCCGTACATCGCATCGACTACAAATCGTCGCGGGTTCTCCGCGATCACGTCCGTGTTGATCAAGGTTCGCAACTGGTCGAAGTAAGCCGGGAGAGGGTTGAATTTTTGGATCAAGCCCGCCTGACGCGCTTTCTTGAAATCCATCAGATTGGGACCACGCGCCTGCTGTTCATTGTCATTAATGTAGACTTCCACGCGGCGGCATTGTTCGGGTAAGGCAGAGCCACCGAATCCACCTTTGAGCTTAACTCCGTTGTAGCGCGGCGCGTTGTGAGAAGCAGTGACCATCACGCCCGCGATGGCGCACTGATGTTTTACAGCATACGAGATGGTAGGCGTCGGCGCGTCCGATTGCGCCAGCAACACCGTGTATCCATTTGCCGCCAACACACGCGCAACTTCCCCTGCGTAGCGGTCGGAAAGAAAGCGCGTATCGAATCCCACCACAATCTTGCGCGGGTCTGGGCAGGGACCGCCATTTCCCGATTTATCCCAGTGATCGGAAGCAATCGCATCGGCAATTGCCTGGGTGAGAATACGCAGATTATCGAACGTAAACGTGTCTGAGATAACGGCTCTCCAGCCGTCGGTTCCAAAGTGTATGGGCATAAAGTTCCTCGATGAAAAAAGTGATAATTCGCTCAAGCCGCCGTCGCTGGCGCTATGAGCCTTTATGGTGTAGGCGAAGGCTGCCAGTCTGCAATGGGCGTGGCGGTTTGTAACAGAGTTTGGAGGATCCAACCTTCTACCTGTCGATCCTCCACACGTGCAACGACATGCACCCAGATGACTCCATTCACGTCCTGGAATTCATTTGGGACGATCGTGACGGTCGCGCCGTTAGCAAGTGTGATTAAAGCCTGTCCGCCCGGTTGCTCGCGGACGAACGCCCCACCGCCTTCTGCGGCTCGTATGATCGCTAGGATTGGCGTGGGTTCGGCGGTTACTGTCTCGGTGGACGTTTCTGTTGGTGGAAGAGTGGCGGGCGTTGCGGAGGGCCGAGCGGTGCGGGAGACTGAGACTGTACTAGCGGATGAGGCAATTACAGGCGTTTCTGGTTCGGTCGTGAGCGAAGGTACTATGGATGGGATTGCCGAGAGGGTGGCGGTCGATTCGATTACGGTCACCGGCGTCGGCGGCGTGAGTCCGGTCTGTGTCCCGATCCAGTTTCCAAAGTCCATATAAATGACAATGACGGCGATCAGCGCCGCTGCGATCAGCCCCGTAAAGACAAACCCACCAAACGAGGTGGGATAAAACCGAAGGAAGAAAAGGGTCAGGAGTCCAAAAATAGTCGCCCACGCTATATGGACAAAGAAGACAAACAAGCCCTGCGGCCAGATTTCTCCCAGTCCCACGCCGCTTCCCAGTCCGAAGCCTGCTGCGGAAAGCGGAAGAAACAGTTCGTACGCCAGCAAGGCACTGGGGAGGTACGGACGGTCCTCAGAGCGCACAAAGGAGATTGTAATGAGGATTGCCCCAATTGTGAGCGCTACCAGGTCGTACCACCACAAACGGCTATGAATGAAGGCTTCATTTAACGTCATGGGCTGAAATGGACGCGAAGCAAAGCCAGCGAGCCACGCGCCGAGGAAGATAATCAAAGCACTGATCAGGAGGGCGGTGAAAGTTTGCAGGAAGAGACGTAATGCCCCGGCGACAATCGAAAGCGTCGTGCCGACCCAGGGAGTCAGCAAGGGCGCCACGAGAATGCCGAAGATTAAAAATGCCTGCGCGTTGAATAAGTATCCGAGTCCTAAAATCGCCCCGGCGACTAACGAAAAGACAAACAACTCATACGAGGGAAACGCGCGGCGAACCAGATGCGTGAATAGCTCGGCACGACCGGTTTCATCGGTAGGGAATTGGGCGCGGCGTAAGGCGCGCCGGCGGCGTGCACGCGCAGAAACGAACTCCGGAGTTCCCTCAGGGGGAGGTGATGATGATGTCTCGGAATAGCTCATTCAAACGGACCTTGGATGGACCTGGCTGCCCAATTATACAGGCATTATGGGACGGCGAAGCTCAGCATCTATTATTGACATTCATTCTGCATCGGGTATAATACCGGCGCAAGATGGGCTCCGTAGCTCAATGGTAGAGCAGTTGACTCTTAATCAATTGGTTGAGGGTTCGAATCCCCCCGGAGTCACCAAAAGGACCTAGCTTAAGAACTAGGTCTTTTAATTTTAAAATGAGCTCCAGCGATGTTTGATATACTTCTGCAGAAGCTCATTAACAATGACCATAAGAATTCTCACTCCCAAATTCTTAGCCGCCATGATTGCCGTCCTGCCCCTTCCGGGGTCGCCTTTGTACGATGGTGATGACCAGAGAGTCATCGACCAGGCATTGTCTGACCTGGAGCACTACAAAGAGGCAGGTGTGGACAGTCTCCTTTTAGAGAACGATCACGACTTGCCTTACATCCAGCCTCCCCTGGACGAGCGCGGCGTTGCCCTCATGACCAAAATTGCTAAAGAGGTGCGGAAACGCTTTGACGGACCGGTTGGGATTCAAATGCTAGAAGCGGCAAATATTACGTCTTTAGAAATCGCGGCGGAGGCAGAATTGGATTACATTCGGGTAGAGGCTTATGTCTTTGCTCACGTTGGCGGAAGTGGAGTTATAAACGGATCGGCGGGAAAGATACTCCGGCGCAGAAAAGCATTAAACGCGGACCACATCAAAGTGTTTGCCGATGTCAAGAAAAAGCACGGTTCCCATTCCCTCACTATTGACTTGGACATCAAAGATGAGATTTTGCAGGCAGAATTTTTCCTGGCAGACGGGGTCATTGTCACTAGCCAGTTTACGGGGATTAATCCTGATAAAAGTGATTTGATCATAGCTAAGAGTGTGACCAAGCTACCTGTGCTCATCGGTTCAGGGATGACCCCCGAGAACATCCAGGACTATATGCATCTTGCCGACGGGTTTATCGTCGGATCTTGTTTTCGGAAAGAGGGGAAATTTCTGGGGATATTAGAGCCGGAGCGCCTTCACAGGTTCATGAGAAATTTCAATTCGGCAAGAGAAAGTATCCAAACAAGTTAATCCTCACTTATGTTCAGTACCATTCGTCTCTATCTGGATCGCCAGGCGTCTTCAATATTTCGATACATTCTCGAACAACTCTTGTATATTCTGTTTGGATGGATTCCAACGATCGTCGGCGTAGGACTACGAGGTCTGTTCTATCGCCTGATCCTGCACATGGATGGCGCGGCCGCGATCGAGAGCCGCGTCCGTTTGCGGTTTGCGGATCACATCCGCCTTGGTCACGGTGTTTATCTGGACGAGGGAGTCTATCTCCACGCCTGCCCACGCGGGATCGACATTGGGCCCGGAACGATCGTGATGCATGGGGCGATTTTGCATGTCTACAACTTTCGCGACATGCCTCAGTCGGGGATCAAAATTGGGAAAGATAGTCTGATTGGAGAATATTCCGTGATCCGCGGGCAGGGGGGGGTGCAGATCGGAGACCGCGTATATACGTCGCCGTTCACGCAAATTATTGCCGTCAATCATGTGTTCGACGATCCAAACCGTCCCTTCGTGGAGCAGGGAATTACTGCAGAAGGCATTGTCATAGAGGATGATGTGTGGCTCGGGGCCGGCGCCATTATTACAGATGGTGTACGCGTGGGGAAGGGCGCGGTGGTCGCGGCGGGGGCGGTAGTCACGAAAGATGTTCCGCCTCATACTGTGGTGGGAGGCGTTCCGGCAAAGCCAATCAAAACAATTGATGGGGAGCAGATCGGTCGACCAGATCGCGTGATCTATCACTCCCCAATGGGAGGCTCTTCATGACAATTTTGTCTGTGGTGATCCCCGCCTATAACGAGGAACATGGAATCGCAGAGATCGCCGCGCGCGTACTTTCCGTTGTTCCTGCCTTAAAGAAAGTTGGCGTCGATCAGTTGGAGTTGCTCGTCGTGGACGATGGCTCCCGGGACCGGACCGCGGATGTTGCGCAGAATATCCCAGGTGTAAGTCTGATCTGCCATCCTAAAAATAGAGGCTATGGCGCGGCTCTCAAAACGGGGTTTTCCAGAGCCAGAGGCGAGCTGATCGGATTCCTCGATGCGGATGGCACGTATCCGCCTGAGTATTTTCCTCAGCTTTGTCAGGTCGCGCTGAACGGCGGGGACCTGGTCATCGGTTCCCGCATGGCTGGGGCAGAGAGTAGGATGCCCGTTACCCGCCGGGTAGGTAATTTCTTCTTTGCTAACTTGCTCAGTCTGTTAAGCCATGAGAAAGTGACGGATAGCGCCAGCGGGATGCGGGTGTTCAAGCGCGAGATTCTCCGCCAGATCTACCCACTGCCCGACGGACTGAACCTGACTCCAGTGATGAGCACGCGCGCTCTTCATGAGGGCGTCCATATCCGGGAAGTTCCAATCCCTTATAGTGAGCGTGTGGGACGCTCAAAATTGAGTGTGATTCGTGACGGCAGCATCTTCATGCAAAGTATGGTATGGACGGTGTTGTCTTATAACCCGGTGCGGATTCTCGGCTTGCTCGGGCTGGCTGGATTGGGGATTGCAAGCCTGGTCTTTCTATGGATCTTATACATACGATTTTTTCATGGTGTGATGGTATTAGGTCCCTGGGGCGTTGTGGCCTTGTTCCTGGCACTGATCTCCACAATTGCAGCAGTGAACCTGCTTGCCCTAGGTATAACCTTTAACTATTTGGTGGCGCTGTTCTACAAAACGCCCATCCGTCAGGGGTTGTTTGGTACCCCTATCTTCAAAACCCCTCTGGACAGACACTTTGGCTGGATGGGATTGGCAGCCATCGCGGCCGGGTTCCTCATTGGATTGACAGCGCTCCTGTTAGGTGTGCAGGGCTGGGAGATCGGTCGCTTGTGGTTTTATATGGTGGGAAGCGCCATGATATTCCTGGTTGGTGTGCAGCTCGTTGTCTACTGGTTATTACTGAGAACCCTCGAAGAGTTAAGTCAGCGGGAAATGCTTACTCAACAAGATATAGAATCTAGTGAGTTGTGAGGATGAACACGCTCGATCGCTGCGGATAAATATACCATCCGTAGCAAATAGGGCTGCGTATATCCATTGATACCGTACCCGCTGCTGGCACCCATAAATTCATATGGGAAGTCAACTAAATATGAAAAGTTTTGGGAATTTAGGGAGGGAAGATGTAGGCCTAGGCGCAACTTTTTTCTCGGTTCTGCGTATAGAAGGTACAAGGAGCAAGAGTGAACGATGAACTTGCCTGGGTCCTCCAGGCACAGCAAGGCAATGACGAAGCGTTTACGAAGCTTGTTGAGACACATCAGACGCACGTCTACAATTTGTGTTACCGCATGTTAGGCGAGCCGGAAGCCGCGGAAGATGCCGCGCAAGAAACCTTCCTGCGAGCATATCAAAACCTGCATCGTTATGACCGTAGCCGGTCGTTTGCCACCTGGCTGCTGTCGATCGGTGCCCATTACTGCATCGACCGGCTGCGTCGCCGCAAGCTTTCCGTATTTTCCATCGACGAGGAGAACGAAGATGGAACCAGCTTTGAAATTCGGGATACCGCCTCGCCTGATCCTGAGGCGGAGTCTGCGAAACGCGAAGACCGCGACCGCCTTCACATGTTGTTGAAAGATCTCGATGAAACAGACCGGGCTGCGGTTATTTTGCGATACTGGCATGACTATTCCGAGGTCGAAATTGCCGAGGCTCTCAACCTGACTGTCAGCGCCGTGAAAAGCCGCCTGCATCGGGCACGCCGCGCGCTGGCAGGCATGTGGCAGGAAGAAAAGCCGCGTGCTCGCGCGGAAAGGAGAAAAATCTATGAATCACCAGCCTTTTGAAGAGTGGCTGTTAAATGAGAAGCGGATCGGCCCCAAGGAGAAGCTGGAATTAGATACACACTTGCGGATTTGCAGCTATTGCAGCGCCCTGGCTGAGACCGGACAGGCATTACGCGCGGTGAAAAAAGCTTCGCCTGCAACAGGATTTAGCACTCGCTTTCAAGTCCGGCTTGCCATGCAAAAAGCGGCAGACCAACGACGGAAACGCTGGGGCACAATTTGGTTTACAGCGGGAGGGCTGGTGATGCTCTTATGGTTGACAGGACCGTACCTGACTTCCTTCGTCGCCGCGCCTGCCACCTGGCTCACAGCCCTGATCGAGTGGGGAGTATTCCTGATTACAACCTTGCAAGCCATCAGTCAGGCTGGGTCCGTGCTTTTGCGGATGTTGCCGGGTATTCTTTCTCCTTTTGCATTCATGGTACTGGTCTCCGCGTTTGCCGGAGTAGGTCTTTTATGGTCGGTTTCCATCTGGCGGTTGGTCCAGCAGGGGAGTCCGCGAGGAGTGTAATTTATGAAAATGACATACAAGATTTTTACCTTATTGCTTCTACTTACCCTCCTGCTCACGCCAGCAGGCTCGGCGTATGCGCAGGGTCCGAACCCTGATGGTGGTCAGGTTCTTTTCGGAAAAAACTATACTGTGAAAAGCGGCGATACCTTCGAAGGGGACCTGGTCGTTTTTGGTGGTAACGTGACGATCGAAGAAGATGCCAGCCTGGATGGAAACCTGGTGGTGATTGGGGGGACAGTCGAAAGCAATGGTGAGACGAAGGGCGATCTGGTCGTCGTGGGTGGGCAGATTCACCTGGAGGAAGCCGCGCTCGTCGCCGGAGATGTAGTGACGGTCGGTGGTCAATTGGAGCAAGCGGAGGGCGCGGAGATTGCGGGAGAGATCCTTAACAACGCCGCTCCGGATATCGCGCTTCCCCCTGCCACTATTCCACCAGCCGCACCGAATGCTCCTGTAGTTCCCGATATTCCGAGCCCGAACATCAATATTCGCTTCAACCCGTTTGCGGAGGTGTTCTGGATCTTTTTCTGGGCGGTGATTGTTGCCGCATTCTCGATGTTGCTTTCGCTCTTCTGGCAGCCACAGATCGAGCGTACAGGCGATCTGGTTGTCTCACAGCCATTGATAACCGGCGCCATCGGCTTGCTCGCATTCTTTATTGCAGCCATCCTCTTCCTGACCATTATTCCGCCTGTCCTGGTCGGCTTTGCGTGGTTATTTGGCGTGGTGGCGATGGGTTCCCAGGTGGGCGAGCGCTTCTCCAAAGCGGTCAACCAGGTCTGGTCGCCTGTCCTGACGATAGGTTTCGGAACATTTTTATTGATGTTAGTCGGTGGGGCGATCGGACTCATCCCCTGTCTGGGTGGCATCGCCCTCTTCCTGTTGGGAACCATGGCAATCGGCAGTTCCATCATCACATGGTTTGGTATACGGACTCCCCAGATCCCAGCCGTCACCGTTTACACGCCGCCCCCGGATTCGAGCCAGGTCCCGCCAGCGTCGTAGCCGGACAGAGTGCTGCAGAATGCGGCAAAATTGCACATGTTATAATGAATCCGCCCCGAACGAAAACGGGGCGGATTCATTTTCATCGAGGAACCATGGCTTTCAGAGAAACACCCATCCCCAACACGATACTCCACAATTCACCACCTCCTTTGGTCGAAGTCTCTGGAACACACTATGAGATGGGGTGTCAGATTGGCGAGGCGCGCCGGGAGCAAGTGCAGCATAGTATCGAAAACGCGCATGTGCTCATCGAGCAATCGTACAACTCGCTTGAGCTAACCTGGAAAGGGGCACGAACCCAGGCACGTAAGTATCTCCCATTTGCCGAGGAGCATTATCCACAGTACATTGAAGAAATGCAGGGCATTGCCGCAGGGGCTAACGTCTCATTTGATGATGTGATGACCTTGAATGCGATGGAAGCAGTCACGATGGATGCTCTTCATCTGACGCGCTGTACCAGCTTCGCTGTCAACGAAGAGCATACAGCGGATGGGCACATCCTCCTTGCGCATAACGAGGATTGGGTGCCCGAGGATGAGAACGATGTCTACGTGATCTCAGCGAAACCGAAGGATGAACCTCCATTCCTTGCCATGACCTATGGTGGGCTCCTGCCCAATGTAGGATTTAACGCCTATGGCATCGCCCAGCTCATCGATTCCGTTTATCCGAACGATTCCCGTATTGGGATTCCGCGCCTGGTGGTAGCTCGTGCGGTACTGGCGGCAAGACGTATCTCGGGCGCGATCGGGCGAACACTGATTTCTCATCGTGCGGCAGGCTATAACCATTTGCTGGCACATGAGAGCGGAGAGTTGTATTCGGTGGAGGTGTCGGCGCGTAGATTTGATATCCTACACGGGACGGATGGGTATCTTGTCCATACCAATCATTACTTTTCCCAGACTATGAAGGAGATCGAAAACGACCCTGAGGAATTAATCTCTTCCCGCGTGCGCTATTTCCGTGCCAATCGCTTGCTGCGGCAAAATTCGACCCATACGATCAAAACTTTACAGGCGATTCAAAAGGATCATGTCAACCTGCCGAATTCGATCTGTAATCACAACATTGCAGGGATTGATCCCCTCGACCGCGAGAGCACTATCTCGGCCCTGGTTATCGACCTAACTGCGCGCGAGATGCACATCGCCTGGGGTAACCCCTGCCAGAATTCCTATCATACATATCATTTAGATGATTGAACTAAGGGCTTGCTGGAAAATCGATTCAGCCTCAACAGCAGTATGGCATAAAAAACGAGCAAGACCATCATAATCCACGGGATGTAGATAAGGGGATCGGTCAGAACATACGCGCCTTCATACAGTACATTATCTCCAAGCGCTATATAGCTGATCAACCGCCAGATATCCAGCAGCGCATACGGTCCAAATAACGCCCATAAAAGAATGCGAGTTTCTTTCTGTTGCATTGTCGCCA
This sequence comes from Anaerolineales bacterium, assembly GCA_035699125.1. Taxonomy (GTDB): domain Bacteria; phylum Chloroflexota; class Anaerolineae; order Anaerolineales; family Villigracilaceae; genus Defluviilinea. Next base: position 151,027 of record DASSBC010000012.1, on the reverse strand, counting down.
GCAAATAGGCAAAGATCACGATCCCAAGTGACAATTCCCAGACCATATCCAGCCATATGAATGCCCCCAGATAGAAGACAAAGACCAAAGCCAGCGTGGTCGCTGGAACATCGCTTCCGGATTGATGGGCCGGTTGACGAAGGAATCGCAGGCTGATCCAGCCCAATGGGAGGAGCAGGATCAGTTTTAGAATCGTTGCCAACCTCATACTGGCAGCGGAGACCCCCAAAGTGTACAAAACGATCTGCATGATTGAATGGTTGTAGCCAAGGAAAGGCTTATCGGGACCCCACCAGGGGTAGTCACGCGTTAGCCTAGAGAGAAATGCAAAGTAGTCCTGATATTGCCGCATGCCGTACTCTACTCCATCTGCAAGAATCGTAATTCCTGCCACGACAAGGTATGCCAGTGCAGCGCCGACCAATAATCGAAGAAAGAATCGATACTTTCCCAGCAGCAGTGGTAACGCCAGCGCAAATGCCCAATGTGGTTTGATCGGAAGGATGACCGCTCCCAGCCAGAAGGAAGCCCACCCAAGCTTTTCCTGTAAGATTGCATCGATGAGAAACGTAGCGAACAACGCGACGATGATGTACGTGTTCATGTAAGACAGATCATCCCAGAAGGGTGAGAACACGAGATAGAGTGGCAGAAGGCGTACCCACTGGTTTGCGACCTGGTGCAGATGATTTTGCTTAAAGATACGATGCCACCAGATGTAGAGCAGTGCATATGCCACAATGTGAATGACCATCATCAGCGGTAAAAGAAGTGGCAAAGGTAGAAGCAAGATCGGTGCAAAGAAAAATGCAAAAGCGGGCGAATAAAGGTAGTGCGCCTCCACATGCTCCAGCGAACCTTTGAGGTATAGATCCTCACGCGCCTGAAAACGCTGCGCGGATGCAATATAAGACTGTTGTAAATCAGCTGAGACTTGAACGCCCTCTGCAACTGCCTGTGGGCTTATGGCATCGGAGAAAAGAAAGATCTGGACGGCAAGCCGCAGGAGTACATAAACCACCGCTAGGACCAGCAGAACGCGAAAGGCCCGTGAATGCGACCACTGTGTCTTTACGTCGTTCACGCTTAGGACTGTTCCTTCGGTTTTAAGCGACTTGTCAGATCACGCAATTGGACGAATGAGATAGGTTTGATCATCACGAAATCGACATGCTCGGTATACGCCTCTCCCATGCGGGCATCGGCGGTCGTAATGATGACGATGGTCTTTGTGAACCGCTCATCTTTCTTGATGATGTTCATGAGCAAGTCCGCGCCCGAAATGTGAGGAAGGTGCATGTCGAGCAAAATCAAGAATGGAGGTGGCCCGTTTTTCAGCCGTTCCTCTGCCATCCTTCCGTCGGCAACCAGCTCTACTTCGAAGTCAACACCTCGTATGGCTTCCGCAAAGATACTTGCCAGGTCCTCATCATCCTCAATGATTAAAGCCGTTTGACTCATAGATTTCTCCATGTTTCCAGACTCTCTGCCGGAACAACGAGGGGCAGAGTGATCGTGAATGTAGTTCCCATACCCACATTACTGTGCACATGAATCTCACCGCCCATCAAGTTGACCAACTGTTTGACAATGGATAACCCTAGCCCAAACCCGCCATGGACCCGGGTGACACCACTTTCCACCTGGTGAAACGTATCAAAGATTTTTGGCACTTCCTCTTCGGGGATACCCAAGCCGGTGTCCGAAACTTCGATGCCCCATTTGTTTTCATACGGGCAGAACAATCGGACGTGGATTGTGCCCTGCGCTGTAAATTTGACGGCGTTATTGACCAAGTTGACCAAGATCTGCTGCAGGCGTGCTCCATCACCATTTAAGAAATGCGGCAGACCAGCGTCTATTTCGCTAGTCAGTTTAAGGTTTTTTTCCTGGGCGATCTGGTCCATCACACTGTGCATATTTTCCAGCAAATCGGCAGGGCGGACAGGCGCCATTTGAATGGTTAATCTGCCTGCCTCCATTTGTGCCTGGTCCAGTAAATCGTTGATCAGCCTCAGCAGGCGCTGCGTGTTTTTCATGATACGCTCTGCCATGTTCACCTGCTTATCGTTCATCGGCCCATAAACCGATTCCTTGAACATCTCTGCATACCCGAGAATCGCATTCAAGGGCGTACGCAGTTCGTGGGAAACGATGGCGACAAAGGTGCTTTTCAATTTCTCTACTTCAGCCTCCCGCGTAAAGTCGCGGAACACTGTAACCGTGCCGATATTGGCGTTTCTGTCTTTTGAATTGTCATAGACTTGGGCGGCACTGATCGACAGGGTCTTCTTGCCCCATTCGACGCGAAAGCTGGGTGGCTGTGTATCGTGCTGCATCATGGCGTGCAAAAGCTGGCGACTCTTCGGAGAAAGCCGTGGATGCTCGATCAGATCGCTGAAATTCTTGTTCACGATCAGTTCCGTCGGCATGTCCAGTATGCCCCGCAGGGCCGGGTTGACCAGGATCGCATTCCACCGGGTATCGAACACGACCACGCCGTCGGCAATTGAGTTCAGAATCGCCTGATTTCGACCTGCTTCGATTCGTTCTCGCTCGAGAGCTTGTGCCAGCTCATGGGTTCGTTCGGTCACGACCTGGTCCAGATTGGCATTAATCACTCGCAGTTCTTGGAGTGCTTGTTCCAAACTACGCGCTGCCAGCCATGAAACTAAAGCGAGGACAAAAAAGCCGGCAATGACAAACACATTGACAGCAGAGCCAATCGAGAGAGCCAGCCAGGAAACGATCACACTGCTGATCGCAGCCAATAGAAAACTGGCACGCGGAGCAAGAATTAAGCTGGAAATGGTAATGGGGATCGTGAAGAGGAAGAGGGATCGTCCCTCTGTCAACTGCTGTGGTGAATCACTAATGATGAATATCCCGGTCAGGAGAAGTAAGAATGTCAAACCTGCTACATACCCCGATGCTCGCCGATTGATCAGATAAATAACAAAAATACCCACAATCGCCAAGACTGTGGCAAATATCGTAAGCTGTGTCTCTTCCGGATCGGCGCCCTGGCGGAAGGCACTGTCGATTAATGTTCCGATAAGTGCAAACACTGCGACGATGAATATCCCCAACAGAAGAATGTTCAGCAATCTTCTGCGCCGCGCATCATCCGGGTCGGCTGTCCGTACATCCAGAATTTTACTGATCAGGGCTCTCATAGAATTTTTTGAGCGAGCGTCAGTGCGCTAATGACAGCAGAACGAATAACAAGACGAGGGTTGTACAGGCACTTGCCAATCCAGAGAGGCGGATAAGGCGGATCGAGATGTTCTTCCAGCCAGCGGAAGCCATTTCGAAACGCGGCTTTTGGAACTTTTGCGCATTTTTCGTTCCAGACCCAGAGAGCTTGCAAGGCATACGCCGTTTCTTCTGCGGTAGAGATGTAGGTTCCCCACGAACCATTGGCATTCTGGGATCGAAGAAGCCACTCGACCGATTCTTGCACGACGTCGTTTGTATACCCCGCACAGGCGATGATGGCGTGCGCTGTCGCGTAGTAGGCAGAGGAATGCCACTTATCCACCCAAAAGTGTCGATCATTTTTTGTCTTGCGAAGGAAGTGAAGGATCTTTTGTACCGAGGAAATTTTTGGACTCAATCCCGCTTGCCGGAGCGCATGCAGAATATGGATATTCGCGCTGATGGATGGATTGACCTCCAGATCGAAACAGCGGAAATGATCCTTCTCCTCGTATGCCAGCACGCTTGCCAGATCTTTTTCGATGCCAAAACGCAGCAACGCGCTGTATGTGATCACACTGTCATCGCTGTCTTTAACAGAATAATTTGTGGCAAAGCCCACGCCGCGCCGAGGCTCCCAAGCCCGGGAAAGAAACTCAACGTGAGGTTTGAGCTTGGCGCTTACTTCTAGGTCTGGGATCATGCCGAGATTCCAGAGTGACCAGGCGATCTCAAAAATATCGAACGGAGCCACGTTTGGCAATCCGCCATCCGGCTTTGCCATACTGTGAAGATACTTCAGCGAAGCCTCATCGCCCTTTTTGATATAGGTCGCAAAGTACGCCGTCGCGGATGGACTCAATCCTACCGAGCCATTGCTCTCCTGCAAATTGTGGATGTCCAGCATGTGCTTTCCATCGGTTCCTGCCATCTCAGCCGAAAACGCGATGGTCACGTGTTTACTGATCATATGATCTTTCAGGTAGGAGAGTTTCTTGGCGCGCTGCCTGGAAAGACGCCCCAGGATGCGGTCTCCCTGTCTCTTGATAATGCCAATTCGTTCTGCTTCAGCTGCCAGCGTCGGAGCGATCATTTCAAAGCCGACGGTAGCTCCGTTCGGATCTGACTGAAGCCCTTGAGTCGCGCCGCCAACGATCCGCTCCAGCGCCAATCTTCCTTTTTCGATCTGCTCTTTATCGTGACCGCGACGACCTCGATACGTCAGCGCGATCATAGCGGCTAAGGTGCACAGGACGCGGTCATGATAATACATCGGTGCCGCGGCGCCCCATGAGCCGTCGGGGAGTTGATTTTCCGCCAGCCACGCCAGGGAACGGCTGCTCAGACTCCAATCCACTTCACCAAGCCGCGCCACCCAGGCTGTGTCATAAGCCGTGCTGCCCATATGACCGGGCCCGATTTCATCGATCAGGTTTGTAATGAGATCATTCATTCCTGGTTCTCCCTTTCGGGAATCCACAAGTTGAATTTTAGTTTTCCGACGCCGAAGGCATAATCCTGATGCGCGCGGTAGTATTGTCGCAGCCAGTGGAGCTCTTCCTCCGTAAGTGTTTGATAATCTGGTTCCGGAGCAGGGCGCACATAGAGATGGTCGTATAAGATTGCGCGCAATTGGCGTTGGGTCAAGTAAGGGGAGGGGCTCACCGAGAAGTAAAGGTCCTCCGCGCCAGTCCCCAGGAGCGGCATGTCGAAGACACTGAACTTATCAAAACCAATGAACAGGCTAACCGGCGGCAGGTCTTCCCCATAATAGTTCCGGATCAGGGTTTGTTTATCAGGGATGGAACCTTGAGTCAGATAATGTTCCACAGATAAGCGGGAAAGAGTCTCGATAAATTCATCGGCAAATACGCCAAAGAACAGACGAAAGCTTTGATTGTCCTTCGTCGCTTCGGTGAGTTCATCGATGGAGCTTAAAGCATATTCGTACGGCGTGCCCGCTAGCATGTCACGATAATCCCCATAAAAACGGACGCGGACATCATATTGTTCGAAAAACTGGAGATAGTGTGGGTCGGTAGCGGTCCGTACGAGACCGTCGATGCCGACGCGCTGGGTGTATTCATCTCCGCGGCGCATGAGCTCACGCCCGAATACAGGAGCCAAAAGGATCTCGATCCCATGCGCGAACAGCATGGAGCACAAGTCCACATGATTCTTGATCGAGGTATCCATGTAAGCTTCGAAGAAATCATCCTTGATCTTTGCCGCATGCTCGAGCATAAACCAGCGCCGCGTTCCATTGACCGGGAATACGCACACTTTTTGTCCGCTGGCTCGGACCTGCGCAGCGACATCCTCCGTAGGAAGCCTTAGGAACTGCTCAAAGGAGATCATTGCCATCCCCCGAGAGGCGGTTGGAATTGGATGGCTCGATTCGAAGATTCTCGATGTTCGGTCACAGTTTTTTTGCGCATACCTGCTTTCCGTTTCGTGACGCGACTGACGTCTCAAGTTTTAAAAATAAGATGGAGATTAAGTCCCTTCGGAATCGCTCAGGACAAGCTCTCTGTCTTGTTGAAGCGATATAGGAACAGCAGGCAGTGGTACGAGTATTGTTGGCGGTAAAGCCTAGTGCAAAGAATTGCCGTGTTTACTTCGGTGCTACAAGTTTCTTCACAGCACGCGTTGTGATCCCAGCCATTGCTACCATGGCGTGGTTGGTGTCTTCGAGATGAAATCCGAGCCTGCGCTTAACATCGTAGGCACCGCTGCCAAAACGGACGAGACGGACCTTGTTTTCAAACGCTTCTTTCAAGGCTGTGTAAAGCAGAAGGAAATATCCTCCCGGAACGTCATCTTCGAGACCAAGAGCAAGGGCAAGCTGGAATTTGTTATCGCGCACCACCGCACCGCAACCGACTAACTCATTATCTTTATGGATCTCCAGCCAGGTGCCATCGATCATGGAAAAATTCTCGAGCAGACCGCGCATCCACGGATTGGGCGCCGACCCATGCCAGATAGAAACATTGCGGATCAACCTGAGCGCACGGTCTATATCTGAAATCGTGCTGCCTTTGCTGAGGACAAGCCCACTTTTCTCCGCCTCGCGCAGACTGCGCTTGTAATGCTGGCGGTCATGCTTGTTGCCGGCTTCGAGATAGGCTTCGAAGCTGTCCCATTCTATTGGCATGTAGGTGCCAGGCTCTGAAATCGTGACCGGCTCAAATCCCTGCGGCCAGGTCGGGTACCGTAATTGTTCGGTCAGCAGGTAGTCAAATAAAAGGAAGGAACACTTTTGTTTCTTGAATTCTGCATGCGCTGCCTGTGTCAGGACCGCCAGAGCTTCATCACGGAGTGGCTCGCCCGGCAAGAGAAGCGCGGAGGTGTCCGCAAGCGGAGATCGGCAAACAAGCAGAGGGCGATGCTTCAATACAGAGGCCATGAATCGACGCGCAACCTCCGGGAGAGGCAATGGTTCGTTCTGGATGCGGAAAAGTGCTGTACTGGCAATCGGAGTCTCTCCATTCCACGCAATCAGATAGGTGGGCTCACACTCTGCCATGGCGCGTTCGCCAAACTGGTACCAGTGATGGCTCTGAAAGCCGCGACCCGCCACAATCCGATTCCAGATCTGAGGATCGATTTCATGAATGCTCTTGAACGTCTGCACGTTTAGCTTCGCCATTGACTTCTCCTACGCTCCCATTTTACATGAGCAGAATAAAAACAAACATTGCCTTATGATTCCTTGCAAAACTGCAAACCTGCCAGCCCGCTTGTATAATATGGATTAGGTTCTCCTATGCAAAATTATACCTTTCGTCTCACGCCTGGACAGGATTTATTCGATTCTATTCAGGCATTTGTAATGAAAAAGCACGTTCAGGCGGGTTGCGTGCTCAGCGGTGTGGGCAGTCTTCGCCATGCCAGCCTACGCCTCGCCGACAGGGACTCGACCTCCGAGTATGATGGCCCATTCGAGATCGTATCCATCACGGGCACTCTCTCTACTCATGGGTCGCATTTGCATATTTCTATCGCAGACAGCGACGGAAGGACGATCGGCGGACACTTTGAGTCCGGCTGCACGATTTATACAACGGCTGAGATTGTCATTGCGGTCTTTGAGGATGTGATCTACAAACGCGAGTTTGCCGAAGATTCAGGCTATGAGGAACTGGCAGTTTATTCAGCAAAGCCGACCTCTCCGGGTCACGCAGAACGATAATCTACACATGCCACTCACGCATTTCTATTATTTCTTTAAAGCATTCAGGAATTCTTCCTGGTTTCGGACGGTATTCTTCAAGCCCAATCGTTTCGCAAGCCGTGTCAATTGCGGGGGATCCACATAAGTACTCGCCAGAATTTCGTCCTGCCCCAGTACATCGTTCGCTTTGCCATCGAGCAGGATTTTCCCCTGTGACATGGCGATCACCCGCTCGAAGTTTTCTGCGCAGAAATCAATGTCGTGGGTGATTGTAATCACGGTCTTGCCGCGCTTGCGTAGTTCCACAAGGACATGGGCAATGCGCGCCACATTGACGGCATCCTGCCCGGTGGTTGGTTCGTCGAGGATGAGGATGTCTGTATCCATCGAAAGGATGGAAGCAAAGGCGACCATCTTGCGCCACGTAGCCGAAAGGTCATACGGATTCGTCTCCGTCTTATCGAGAAGCTGTGTGAGCGCCAGCGCATCATTGACCAGCTCCCGGATTCGCTCGTCTTCAAAACCAAGGTTTTTAGGGCCGAAAGCGACCTCCGCCCCTACGTTCCTCGAGAACAACTGTTCATCGGGGTTTTGAAACACGTAGCCAACACGGCTCGCCAGTTTTGCCACGGAATGCTTGGTGGTGTCCCAATCTCCGATCAACACTTGACCTCTGCTCGGCTGTAACAGTCCGTTGAGGTGTTTGACGAGAGTTGTTTTCCCCGCGCCGTTCTGTCCGACGATGGCAACCTGCTCGCCGGTCTCTACCATCAGTGAAATACCGCGCAGGGCTTCAACGCCGGTCGGGTAGGTAAAGTGCAGGTCTTTGATTTCAATCTTCATTTTGTCCTCGCGCCTGAGATCTCTTCCTTGGGGACAGCAGAACGGAACCCGTTCACCGCTTCATCCAACGTGACAGGTAATCTTTCTCCATTCCATATACCCATCTCCTTAGCTTTGCGCGCGACAGACGTGTATCGCGAAATTCCAAACCCATTGGATGGGAGAAGAGAGGAGGTAAGCACTTCAGAAGGCGGACCATCCAGCAGGATCTCGCCATCTTTCAAGGCAATCACTCGATCTGCAAACTGGGCGATCCATTCCACTTTGTGCTCGACCAGGATAACGGTCATCCCGCGCTCTGCCATGTTGTGAATCACGCCAAAGACCTCCCGCGTCCCAATCGGGTCCATCTGGGAGGTCGGCTCGTCCAACACAAGCACCCGGGGCTGCATCACGAGGATAGACGTCAGGGCGACGCGCTGCTGCTGTCCGCCGGATAAAGAATAGGGAGATCGCTCCGCCAGGTCACTGATGCCTGTCAGCTTCATGGCATCTTCCACACGTCTCATCATCTCCTCGCGTGGAATGCCGATGTTTTCCAACCCGAAGGCAAGCTCTTCGAAGACCGTGTACTTTGCGCCGCTGATCTGATTGAACGGATTTTGAAACGCCAGCCCGACGTTCAACACCCACTCGCTTAAGACAGAGTTGTGTGACTCTATGCCCGCCACTTCCACGGTACCGGTCAGTTCACCCTTAAAGAAATGCGGGATAAATCCCGCAAGGGTATAACACAGTGTGGATTTCCCGGCGCCGTTCGGTCCGATCACCGCGACGAATTCGCCTTCCTCCACCTGCAAATTGATATTTTGCAGCACCGGCACATCCGTGAGTGGATATTTGTACGTAACGTTTTGCAGGTTTACGATAGCCATATTCTGAGGATCAATATGAGGATGACGCATGCAACCAGAGCCCGGCGGAGAGCTCTGTCAAAGCTGGTGTCCTGTATTTCCCGCAGAAACGTCTTCGGGCGTGTGGATGTAAACCCGCGCGCTTCAATGGCGATAGCGCGTTCCTCCACTTCCACGAGAGAGCCAAAAACCAGGGGGGCTACCAGTGGCAGGATTCCGCTCACCCTGCGCAGAAAGCTGCTTTGGGTGTCCATCCCGCGCGAGCGCTGGGCAGAGATGATCGTTTGTGCCTTGGCTTGCATTTGCGGGATGATCTGAAGGGAGGAAATGACCACGTACGCAAATTGACCGGGCAGTCCGCGCCGTGAAAGATCTGACATTAACTCACTCGGATGCGTGGTCATCAGCAAGAGTGTAAACGCAGAGATCATAACCGCGATGCGCGTGGAGATGCGAAATGCGAAAAACAGGCTTTCCTGTGTTACGTCCAAAAACCAGAACCTGAAAATCACATTTTCCCCGACTGGCTGAAAAAGCGCCTGCATGATGAAAATGAATCCTGCGGCAGGCAAGATCAACCGTGTGGCACTGATAAAAAACTCACGCCATACCTTGCCAAGAAAGCTCAGCGGCACAATGACGAGCAACCATAGAGCAAGGGACGTCCAGTAGGCTGGGCTAATAAAGGAAATAAGAATAATACTGAGCGCCAGGATAATTTTTGTAAGCGGATTAAGCTGATGGAGAAAGCTATCTCGTTTAAGATAATAGGAAAGACGTTCATGCGTCATGGCCAGTATCTACTCTTTATCTTCGGAGATTTAGGTACAATGCGGTGGCTGATTGGGATTATAAGCGAAAAAAAACAGGCTTCCTATCGAAGCCTGTTTTCTGTTGACAAACTAATTCCATCACGAGAGCATATTCCGGACCACGAAGCCCAAGGCAATAACCACGACCACGACAATGAGTGCAATGACCAATTGCATGCTGTTGCTCCCTGCTTCTGCCTCAGCGTTTTCCGGGCGCGGGAAGCGTGCAATCAGCCGTCTGGAGAGTCCCTGGACGATGGCAAATGCCAGCATGGCGGTGGCAATCTTATCTACTGGTTCCACCAGGAAACCTGTGCTGAGGACGGCTGAAACTACACCCTGACCCGTTTGGAGTAAATAAGCCGTAATGAAGGAGGAGCCGCTGGCAGTAATGCCACCATACAGGTAAACAGAGATCGGCGTGGATACGATCGCTGCGGTGAGCGCGATCAAAAATCCGGAAAGGATCACCTTCCACCAATTCTTGAATAAACCGGCATTGGCACATAAGCCTGCTACCAAACCAATGAAAAAGGCTACGGGCCACCAGGGCAGGGAATCAGGATTGAACAGTCCCCAGATGGTATTGGATAGAGCTCCCGTCAGAGCACCAGCCCACGGACCGCAGATGATGCCTACTAGCACGGTCCCTATGGAATCCAGGAAAACAGGTAATTTTAAGAGAACTACAATTTGTCCAATCGCGATGTTTAGGGCGATGGCGACTGGCATCAGCACCCAGGTCATGGTATTGAAGTCTCTTCCGAAATTGAGCCAGGAACTGCTTTGTTTCTGGCTGCGCATGGCTGTTTCTCTCATGGTTACCTCCGGGAACAAGTATTTTAGCTGGGGTCATGTTCAAAAGCGAAATCTCTGCCGCCAGCAGCTCGGCTTACAGGTTGTAACCCTGAACCACTTTCACAGTTTCGGGGAGGCTGCCAAACTTCGGATTCGCTCTACGAACAGATCGATGAAATCTCGTGCCCGCACACCGAGTGCCACTTTCATGTTCGCAGGCTGTTTCCCATAGTTATAGAAATCGGCGACCGTTTTTCCCATAGAGATTCCGCCTGAAATGTCCACGTCCACGGGCAGCTCCCGGTAGGTACAAAGCTCAGGGGCGAACGTCAATGCCAGCGCCAGCGGATCGTTGATGACGCAGCCGTCAATCTTCTGAAACTCATCGTGGAATTCCATATAGAAGCGGGTGGCATCGGCGACGAATTTCGTAATCGGAGAGTCCACTCCCTGCAGTCGCCTCACGTCCTCCTGGGTCAAGACACACTGATAGGTCACATCCAGTGGTACGAGCGTGGTGGGGATCCCCGCGTGATACACAATGTGGGCAGCGTGGGGGTCCACGTAAGTGTTGAACTCTGCCAGGGCTGTGGTATTGCCTTCATAACGGAGCGCGCCGCCCATGATGATGATCTCCTTAAGCGCTTGTACAATGCGCGGTTCCTGCCGGATCGCCAGCGCGACGTTGGTGAGCGGACCGATGGCGACAAGCGTAAATTCTCCGGGTGTCGCTAAGATCTTCTCGATCAGAAAATCAATTGCATGTTGGGCGACCGACTGCGTGCGCGGCGAGGAAAGTTCCGCATAGCCCAGACCCCTATCCCCGTGCGTCTCCGGCGCGAGTAACGAGGGCTGCACCAGAGGTAATTCACATCCCTTTGCCACGGGGATGTCCGTGGCATTTGCCAGCTCCAAAACGGAGAGCGCGTTCGTGGTCCCCTGCTCAAGAGAGCAGTTACCATGTACGATGCTTAAGCCCTCCACGGAGACTTCTGGGGAAGCCAGGGCAAGCAGGATCGCGCAGGCGTCGTCAATGCCGGGGTCGGTGTCGAAAATGATTCGTTTGGGCATGGGGATGGAATTAATCCGTAATCCTGCGGCTCAGGTCTTCCATTCTCTGCAAAAACAACTCAACAAACTCCTCGCCTCTCACGTTCATAGCAACTTTCATGTTCGCCGGTTTCTTCCACACGTTCGGGATATCCGCAAATGTTTTTCCCATGGAGACGCCCCCCGAGATATCCACATCGACATAGTATTCCTTGAGAGTCAAAAGCTCCGGCGCAAGGATTGTCGCCAGTGTCAATGGGTCATGCAGGGAACTGCCTTCATATCCCAGTTGAATCGATGCATCCAGGTAGACATCTACCGCATCGCGGATGAAACGTGAGATGGGGGAGTCGATCTGGGTCAACCGGTCGATGTGCTCCTGTTTGAGCAGGCATTTGTGTGTCACATCGAGGGGGATCAGCGTAATGGGAATTCCAGAGTGGAAGACGATGTGCGCCGCATGTGGGTCCACATAGATATTGAACTCTGCCTGCGGCGTGATATTGCCGGGCTCCAGAATGGCTCCGCCCATGATCACCAGCTCTTTGACGGCGCCGGCAAAGCGTGGCTCCTTGCGGATCGCCATGCCGATGTTGGTCAGCGGACCGATGGGGAAGATGCTGAGCTCCCCCGGCTCTGCCAGGACGCGTTCGATCAGGTAATCGACGGCATGGGCAGAGACCGGTTTTGCCTGTGGCGGGGATAGCTTTGCGTTGCCGATACCGCTCTCGCCGTGCACAGCGGCGGAGGCGCGCAAAGGTTCTACCAGAGGTAATACGCTGCCACGGACTACAGGGATATGGCTGGCACGCGCCAGCTCCAGAACAACTAGTGCATTCGATGTGGCTTTTTCCAGTGTCACATTGCCCTGCGTGATGGTCAAGGCTTCGAGCTGGATTTCCGGTGAGGCAAGCGCCAGCAGGAATGCCAGGGCATCATCTACGCCCGGGTCGGTGTCGATAATGATTCGGTTTGTCACAGGTAGAAAAGACTCGTAATGATTTAGGGATGGGCAGATTGTACTCGATTTGAGTCGTTACTTTGCGCATATAATTGCAAAGCTTTGGAGAGCCTATGAAAAAAACCTGGCCGTTCACGTTCTATGTTGTGTATTTTGCTGCCTTATCCTCCCTGATGCCGTATCTGGTTCTTTTCTATCAGGCGCGTTCCTTCAGCGGCGCGCAAATTGGCTTACTGACGGGAATCCCCCCGCTGGTCACGCTGGTTGCAGCACCGTTTTGGACCGGGCTCGCCGATTCAAAGCACTGGCACAAGCGCATCATGGGCATTGGTATTCTTGTCGCGGTCCTTGTGAGCTTCCTGCTCCCGTCAATTTCAGGCTTTCTCTTCGTCTTTGCTTTGATCATTTTATACAATACGTTCATTTCGCCGGTCGCCTCTCTGGCAGACAGCGCGACCATGAACATGTTGGGCGAGGAGCGCGCGATGTACGGGCGTATTCGTCTGGGCGGAACCATTGGGTGGGGTGTATTCGCTCCCATCGCCGGCATACTGGTGCAGCGTTATGGCTTGCATGCCGCTTTTTGGAGTTTTTCCGTGCTCATGCTCGTCAATCTATTGATCAGCCCGCGATTTGTGCATAGATCTCATGAGCAGGTGGATTCAAACCAGGGCGGTATCCGTACTCTCTTAACAAACCGCCGTTGGATCAATTTCTTGTTCTTGGCATTCCTGGGGGGGATGGGCTCCTTTTCTGTCGCTGCCTATTTATTCCCCTATATGGCGGAACTTGGCGCAAACGAATCGACGATGGGCATTGCCTCTTCGATTGCCACGATGACGGAACTGGTCGTCTTCTTTTTTGGCAACCGGCTGGTGAAGAAGTTTGGCTCGCATGGCTTGTTGACTCTGGCGCTGGTCATGTCTGGGCTGCGCTCTGTACTATATAGCCTGGTCAGCACGCCTGCGATGGTTCTGGTCCTGCAGGCGTTCGGTGGGACAATCTTTCCCGCACTCTGGCTGGCAGGCGTATCCTATGCAGATGAACATGCTCCGCTCCGTTTGAAGTCCAGCGCCCAGGGATTGTTCGGTGCAATGACTTTCGGCGTGGGATCGGCAACCGCGGGGTTCCTGGGCGGATTATTGCTGGAAAACATCGGGGGACGTGGTATGTTCCTCTTGCTGGGAATTATTGTCCTGGTTGGGCTGGTGCTGGCAGAAGGGATTCGGCGGATCTTTCCGGAGAAAGACGAGCTTGCGCCGGTCGTCACTGTTCCTAGCGACAAATAAGAAGGGGAAGCTCCGACTCACGCAGCATAAAGTTGACCGAGCTGCCCACGGTCATTTCCTTGAGGATCCAGCCGCTATAACCACCCATGACGACAAGGTCGGCGCGGATCTCTTCGGCGGTGGTCTTCAACGTCTCTGCCGAGTATTTTTTGCTCAGGAATTCTGCCTCGACCTCGTTGAACTCCAGGTAATTTCTGGCAAAGTCCTGGGCAGAGGTGTCTACTTCCTGGTCTTCCAGGCCGGTGAGGATCGTCAGTTTGGTTTGCCATTGCTCTGCCAGATAGGTGGCGACGAACAGGGCTTCCTTGGCTTTCGGGCTTCCGTCGAAGGCGAGCAGGGCGTGCTGGAAATAAGAGATGATGCCCGGGATCGCCAGGATCGGGCGCGAAGAGCGTGCGATCAACGTGCGTACATTGGATGTCAGCACTTTGAGTCCGACAGACGGGGGATAGGAAATCTTCATCACGATCAAATCGCTCAGGGCGGAGCGCTCAAGGATTTTCTGCGTCGGCTCACCCACCTCCACCGCCAGGACCCCATGCACATTTTCTCTGGCACAGGCTTGGTTGAATTGATCCTGTAGCGCTTTCACGTCCGGGTCATCCAGCGCTGGCTGTGCGGCGACGGTGTGGAGGGCAAGGATGTTGGCGTTCTCCCGGTGCGCGATCTGGAATGCCTGCTCCAGCGCATCCCAGCTTTCCGTGGTCTTGCTGAGGGGCACAAGGATGTCGCGGAAGAGGTGTTCGGAATAGCGGTTGAGCAGACGTGCCTTGCGCCAGCTCCCGGTCTTTGCCTCTTCGGCGGTGGCGCGGCGGCTCTTCGTCTGGATGACGGCTTCTGCCGCGGCTTCCGGGCGGATCGTCCAGCCCAGCCCTTTTTCCAGCTCCCCGCGATGTTCCGACATCCACACGTAGAGATCGGTGATGGTCCGCTCGGGGAACCAGCGCATCATGCCGCGCTCACGCACGGCTTCCGCGAAGGGCAGGTAGATTTCGCGGTACCAGTTATCGGCTGCGTCCTGAAGCGGAACTTCTCTGTGCTGTTCCTCCTCCATTTGATAACGGCGGGCTGAGATTTCGTCCAGCAGCTTCTGGTAGCCTCCCGGGATCGTGATTTTCAGGTCAACAGGCTCTTTGGATTTGTTCAATGCCGTCTGGGCAAGGAAATTGGCATATTCTGCTTTGACGATCAATTCGTCTGGCTGGACGTCTGGCGTCAGGGGAATGTCCGTCTGGATCTCGATCACGTGCGCCTGAATGGTTTTTGAGCCTTCCTGCCTGGCAATAGACACGCGATGGTTGCCGTCCAGCACGAAGTACACTTCGCTGACCTTATAGACTTCGACCGGATCCATGCCCATGCCAATAGGGTCCATGGAGGCAGCTTTGACGTTCGCCCAGCGCTGCTGGTCACCGGCACGGCGCGGCAGGAAGGTGCGTGTGAATTCGGTATAGCGCCCGACGCTCCCGACAATGGCGTCGATGGGGATGTTTTGCAGTCCCTTATCGGAACGCCCCTGCAGCTTGAGCTTGTCGGCGATCTCTTCATAGGAAAGCAGCTCATTCGACTTGCCCGTAATGCGCGCCAGAACTCCCTGCAGCTTGGCGCGCAGGTGAGCCGATTGAAAATCGCTGACCGCAATATGGTAGTTTGGACCTCTATTCTCCATAAAATTAGACCGTAATCATTATAGTAGGTTGCGGATTGGTTTTCAATGCAAACTTAAGCTGGTTCTTTATACAGATAGTAAGAAGTCCATCGATTGCGATGGACTTCTCGGTATTTCCGCCGTATCGGCTGAGCGATTGTTATGGGCAGGTATTGATATTCTGGATCGCGTTCTGGATGCGTGCCACACGGTTCTCCGGGTTCGGGTGGGTGCTAAAGAACTCGGGGGGGCGGTCTCCGGTCTGGGCGGAGGCGAGGATCTGCATCACGCCGACCAACTCGTTCGGGTCATAGCCGGTGTCGTTGATGAAACAGACGCCCAGGTAGTCCGATTCTAATTCGTCGTCACGCCCGAACTTCAAGTTGATCAACTGCCCGATCAGTACGGCAATCTGTGCCCGGCTGGCGCTGGAGGGGTTGTTCGGGTCGTATGCAGCAATGACGGCGGCGCCCGTCAGCCCTTCGGTGAGCTTTGCCTTGGCAATATGCTCGGCGGAGTGGCGTGCGACCACATGCCCGATCTCATGCCCCAGGACGCCTGCGAGCTGCCCTTCCGTTTGTAGACGGTCGTATAAGGCGCGGGTGATAAAGACCTGCCCGCCCGGCAGGGCAAAGGCGTTGATGGTCTGGTCGTCGTCGAGTAGATGGAAATCGAACTGATAGGGCGAGCTACCGGCTGGCGAGCTTTGGACGATGCGGTTGCCCACTTCATCGACAATCGCCTGGTCCTGTGCGTTCTCGTCCAGCCCGCCGAATTCGGCAGCCATTTGCGGAGCTGCTTCCAAACCAAGTGCGATCTCCTGTGCCGGGGTAATATCAATATACTGGGTCTCGTGGGTGACCGGGTTATCTTGCCGGGAGCTAAAATAGGAAAACAGAGAAAATGCCGCGATCGCCGCTGCCATCAGGAGCCGTCCCGAGCATCCGGAGCCGCGCCCGCGTGTGCGTGTAGGAACTGTTCTATAGTACATGGAGCCTCCTAGTCTTCTGAATATACCGAAAAATGAGAAAAGCATTAATCAGGGATTACCCCCAGATGAGCAATGACATCCCTAATTGAAGAATTGAGATGGAGATTGTATAGTAAGAGCGTTCTCACAAACCTAAAGGAGGCAGAATGCTTACAAATATCTTGGTATGGATACTCTTGGGGGCGCTGGCAGGTTGGATCGCCAGCATGATCATGGGCCGCAATGCCCAGATGGGCGCACTCGCTAACATCGTGGTGGGTATCGTTGGTGCCCTCATCGGTGGATTTCTGATGAACGCCTTTGGCGCGCCGGGCGTGACAGGGTTCAACCTGTATAGCGTCCTGGTCGCCATCGCTGGCGCCGTGGTGCTGTTGTTCCTCGTTGGACTGATGCGCCGCGCCTAACCTGCAAGATGACGATCGACATTGATGAAGTCAAGGTTGAGCGGAACGAGCTCGGTTTGTGGCTGGGCTGGACCCTTGCCACTGCCGGCGGAATGCTCCTGGGATTTCTTCCCACCATTCTTCTCGTCGATGCGCTCAGCCTGGGCTTAGCCCAAATAGCAGTCCCGGTGCTCGCCGGGACTGTTATTGGCTTGGCGCAGTGGCTGGTGCTGCGGCGCTATGTTACTGCCAGCACACAGTGGGATTGGACGGACGGACTCTCCTGGGCTGCCGGTTATGTTTTGGGATTGCTGCTCATCCAGCTTTTGCCGAGCAGCGTGTTTGCCGTGTTTATTGGTTACTTCCTGTTCGGCGTGATTGTGGCGCTGGTGCAATGGCCCGTGCTGCGACGTGAAATTCCCCAGGTGCTCACCTGGCTGCTTGCCAGTGCTATTGCCTGGGCAGTCGGGTACTGGGTGAGCCAGGCGGTGCTGTCGGTCTTTACCGACCCCCTGATCAACCCGGTGGTTGGCACGGCGGTTATCGCCATCACCAGCGGCCTGGTTGCCGGTGCGATCACGGGAGTGGCTCTTATTTGGATCGTCCGTAAACCAGAAGTCGTTTGAAGAATAATTTATTGATGTGAGAACAGATGCCAGCGCTTGCGCTGGCATTTTATTTGGACCCGCTTCGCCCTTCGGGCATCCTGCTTGCGCACTCGCACAGTATCCCCCCAATACAACAGGAGACGTTACGAGGTTCAGAAACGCTATTGTGTTGGATTGTGGTCTCAGGATGGCTGCGCTAGCTCTTCCGCTTAAGATAGTCCGAGACGGCGAGGTCCCAGGCGCGCTTGCCCTGGCGTTTTGCCTTGCGCGCATACCTGGCACGCACTTTGAGGTCTGCCAGCGCCGCCCGGGCATAGGTGACTGCTTCTTTGAATTGCGCCCGCTGCGCCTGCTGTGCCTCGTTCCACTGGACGTTGGACATATCGGGGCGCTTCGTGATGATCATATTCCCTTTAAATGGATACGGCTCGAACATCGTTTGTCCGAGCCGTATCCGAATAAAAAAGAAGCATCAAATAATGGCTGCTAGTTTAATCCAGTTTGTGAGAAATACGCCTTACAGTTGCCTTACCGCCGCCCGGCACTCTGTGTGCGGCATGCTACAAAATCAGCAGTACAATCACTCCATGGTTTCCATGGATGTAAAGATTGAATTTCCACGATGATGGGATGCCCATGATGCGCCAGGCGTTCCTGGCGCTGCTCTGCACGCTGCTGCTCACGAGCTGTGCCAGCCCTGCCACCGCGACTCCGCCCCACATGGCGTTCATGGAGATTCCCAAGCCGGGAGGGAGCCAGGAAACATCCACACCTCAGGCTGCACCCACTGTCTCTTTGCCAACCGCTGCGACCCTGCAGGTCGCGATCTGGATGCCGCCTTATCTTGCCGAGACATTAAGTGGAACATTCCTGGAGCCGCTCAAGGGAATGTTCGTGACTGAGGAAGGCGCTGCGAACATCCGCCTGGAGGTGGGAGAGGGAAACCTCGTCAGCCAGTGGGTGTATGCCCTGGTGACGCCGTTCTCTTCCACCATGCGGGGAGTCTCCGGGGATGATTTGCTTTTGCGCTGGCAGGGCGGCGCGACGAGCGTCCCCGGAAACCCGCCGCTGTTGATGGATTCCAATACCTATGAAATGTTCAGCGCCGCCTGGGGTCCGGCGGCGGAGGCGGGGGTGCAGGTGATCGAGGCGGGGAATCTGCTCGACTACGCCTGGGCGCACCAGCCTGCCCTGGCGATTATCCCGTTCGAAGCCCTCGAGCCGCGCTGGAAAGTTCTCCCTGTGGATGGTATCTCGCCCGTGCGCAAAGACTTTGCGCTGGAGAATTACCGGCTCAAGATCCCCATCTCGCTCCATAGCGAGCCGGAGCTGGCTGCGCTGATTCAAAGCAACGTGGAGATCCGGCCGTCCAACCGCGACCCGCAAAAGCTGACCGTCGTCGCCATGACCGGCGTCACCGCCCTGGTGCGCGCCACCGCCTATGAAATGGAACAACACGGTATGACCTACCCGGCGCAGGATATCCGCGACTGGCTGCGGGATGCGGATATCACCCACATCAGCAATGAAGTGCCGTTTGCCGAAGACTGCCCGTACCCCGACCCCGTCCAGCCGGACGTCCGGTTTTGCAGTCGGGATCAGACCATTCAACTGCTGGAAGACATCGGTACGGACGTGGTGGAGCTGAGCGGCGATCACTTTCAGGATTGGGGCACAGATGCCATGTTCCACACGCTCGAGATGTACCGTGCGCGCGGCTGGCTGTATTACGGCGGCGGAGCGGACCTCGCCGAGGGGCGGAAAGCCTTACTCATCGAGAACGGTCCCAATCAAATTGCATTCCTCGGCTGTAATGCGAAAGGGGGTTCCTTTGCCCAGGCGGGGGAAACGACCCCCGGCGCGGCTGCCTGCGATATGGACTGGATGGCGGGCGAGATCCGCCGCCTCACGCAGGAAGGCTATCTCGTGATCGCCACCTTCCAGCATTTTGAATATTACACCTACGAAGCCCAGGCGGACCAGCAGCGCGATTTTCGCCAAATGGCGGAAGCCGGCGCCGTGATCGTGAGCGGCAGCCAGGCGCACCAGCCGCAGGGCATGGAGTTCCTGAATGGCTCGTTCATCCATTACGGTCTGGGAAACCTGTTCTTCGACCAGTATAGTTTGTGTGAGGCGTGCCGCCAGGGGTTGATCGACCATCACGTCTTTTACGACGGTCGCTACATCAGCACAGAACTCCTGCCCATCCAGTTTGTGGATTATGCCCGCTCCCGCCCGATGACGTTCGAGGAGGCGAGTGAGTTGTTCCAGACTCTGTTCCTCGCCAGCGGGTGGCAGTAGGGGCTTGCCCTTCGTTTTGACAATTGGTTATTGACTCATAAATACGAAAACCGTATAGTATTGTTAATCAATCCATTTATGAATCGCCCTCTATTCAAACAGGAGAATAACAATGTCTACAGTTTTGCTTGCACTGCCACTCCCTGCGGGGAGTACCGAGGAAATGGTTCGAGAGTTTGCACAAGAAGTCAACTCGAAAATGGACGAATTTACCAAGTCGAGGACAGATATAGGGGCTACCCAGGAAGCCTGGGCCATCCAGGACACGCCAGATGGCGGGAAGTTATTCATCCTCTGCCTCAGTGGGGATGACCCGGTCAAATCCAATCGCATGTTCGCCGAGAGCCAGGAAGCGTTCGATCGTTGGTTCAAGGACAAGGCTGGATCGCTTTTGAACGCCAACTTCGACCAGCCGTTGCCTCCCATTACGCGAACCCTCTTTGACTGGCGCGCGTGACAGAAAGCGGCGAAAGTCTGTTGCAGTTGAGTATTCAAAGTATGTAGATCTTTGGACGATCCAGCGGTTGATTGGAAAGACCCTGAGGGTTTGTCTCGTTAACGATCCTCCTTACAGGGAAGGGTGGTTTGCTTAACTTGGTGACAGATAACAAAGGAACCCCTTGGGGTCTCTAGCGTCAAAGAGCGTGACGTCGTGCGCAGTTCAGTGTTTATCAGTGCAGGTGTCTCCATCTGTGACGTGGGCAAAGCAGAGATGACACCACAAACCGCTTCAACATTTTGAATAAAGGAGAATCACAATGCGACTATCTGCTCCAAAGAACATCACCTGGTGGGTTGGCGTCGTCCTGGGCGTGCTCGGTTTTCTGGGCAACTTTATGGCACTGCCGGTCCTCGGCGCAAGCAGCTTCTGGCTGTTATTCCTCGGGTTTGCCATCCTTGCCGTGGCAACCATGGTCGACGGTCTATAGCCTAAGAATGACATGCAGCCGCTGGCGGGACGAGCCCAAACCGCCAGCGGCTGGCAATACGTGCTCGGTGTGGGTCTACAACCCCGCCGACTCAGAGATTTGATGTTTTGCACGCGAACGTGTGCCGGAGAAACTCGGAAAGCGTTTCTCCGGCACACATCTCTACCCCTCTCTTTCCCCCAGTGCATTCTCCTCGAAAGATAGACCGAACGTCCTTACGTTGTAAGCCTCATCCATCTGACCAAGCTTACGCAGCCGGCTTGATATTCTGGTTGACATGGAAGAAATTTTGTGGATCATACTTGGCTTTGATCTGTGCGAGGCGCGTATAGTTATCACGATATGCCGCTTTGACTCGCTCTTCTCCTTCATCCATGATCATATTGACGTAACCGCCACCTGCCGAAAATGGGTGCAAGGCTAGCCAGTAATCTTTCGCCCACTCCGCCAGGCGTTCATTATTGTTCGGATCAGGATCGACGCCAACGATCACTTGTGCAAAATTAGCGTCGCGATACGCCCAGGCAGTATCTTGACTACCAACTTGATGTACCGCGCCATTGATCGGATAAATATGCATAGTGGATAGCATGGTGGGCAGTTGAGCGCCGTATTTTGCGTGCAGCTCAATAGCTTTATCATCGTAGTGGTTGAAGAAATCTGCCCGCCAATACGATTGCAAACCCGGCGGATACAATGCATCAAACAGACTTTGCAGAGCGGGGTAGGGGATGGGACCAGCGAAATCAATCGCAGGTGGGTGAAGCTTGCGAATCGACTCGAGTGCCGCCGCGCCTTCCGCTACATCACCGGTGAAGCACCACACGATGGCACACATCTTCTGAAGATGATGCTCTTGCGGGAAGGGCGCACCCGGTGGCACGGTTGCAAAAGCAAACCAGCCATTAATGTTGTTCGGGGAATGGAGAATCAGGTCCTGCCAGTACTGAAACACATCGGCAGTCTTCTCAAGCGGCCAAAACATGGGTCCGCCATACACCGTTTGAACGGGATTCGCTTTGAACAGGAAAGATGTTACAACACCAAAGTTCCCGCCGCCGCCTCGCACCGCCCAAAAGAGGTCGGCGTTTTCAGTAGCGCTTGCAGTCACAAAACGTCCATCAGCTAGGACCATATCAACGCTTAGCAGGTTGTCAATCGTCAGGCCGTAATTGCGAGCAAGATAGCCAATGCCGCCTCCAAGCGTTAAGCCTCCTACACCAGTTGTTGAAATAATACCGCTGGGCACAGCCAGTCCAAATGCATGGGTGGCATGATCCACGTCACCCCAGAGGCAGCCACCGTCGACGCGCACCGTCTGATTGGACGGGTCCACCCGGATGCCGCGCATCCGTGAGAGATCGATCACCAGACCATCATCGCAAGTCCCTAAACCGGGAGCGTTATGCCCGCCCCCGCGCACCGCAACGGTGAGCTGGTTGTCGCGGCCAAAGTGAATCGCCTGAATCACGTCCGCGACGTCTTTGCAATGCGCTATGAGCGCCGGGGATTTGTT
This sequence comes from Anaerolineales bacterium, assembly GCA_035699125.1. GTDB lineage: Bacteria > Chloroflexota > Anaerolineae > Anaerolineales > Villigracilaceae > Defluviilinea. The sequence continues at coordinate 128,669 of DASSBC010000012.1, read as the reverse complement.
GATCATGGCGTTGTAGACCTTGCGCGCCTCCTCGTAGCGTGCGTCGCCTGGCTGGATTAATTCGCCTCGCAATTGTGCGCCGAACGCCTTGACTGCCTCTTCGGCAAGCTGAGGCGCGCTTTGGGTGGCAGGTTGAGTAGACATATATTCTCCTTGATCAAAGTTGATATCCATTATGTTGGTGTGCAACCACCGGAACTCTAGCGTCCGGCGGTTGTTTCTTCTAACCCACTATAGCAAATGAGGCGTTAGTAAAGCGTTAGCCCAGTCGTTATAAAAATATTGAGGCAGCAACTCAGAGCTTTTCCAGGAAGGCGCGCGCCGCTACAAGATCAGGTAAGTCAAAGCCTTCTGAGAACCATTGATATACAGAAGTGATATGTTGCTTCACTTCCTTTGGGCATGAATGAGCAGGCCACAGCCGTGCCAGACTCAGCGCAGAGCGCAATTCCAATAATTTGGCTTCCTGCCCTTCTGCAATGTCAATAGCGCGCCGGAACGCGATTTCTGCCCCAATAACATCCCCCTGAATCTGCAATAGCTCACCTTTGATACGAAATAATTCTGCCTCGCACCACCTCTCTCCGCTTTGGTCAACCTGCGCAATTGCCTCATTGACCAGTGTCAAACCTTTATGTATCTCTCCCTTTTTCCCATATTGCTCAGCCAACCGCGCCCTGTGGTGAGGCACTATGAATTTCCCACCCGCAGCTTGAAAGCCAGAAATGCCTTTTTCCATTTCAGCAATCCCCATCTCAACGTCTCCTTGCTCTGCTAATGCCCAACCGTGGGAAGCTAGAGTAAGTGAAATCCAATAGTTTAATTGATATTCAGAGCAAAAATTAAGAGTTGCCTCAGCAAGTTCCCGTGTCTTTTGGATGTCCCGGCAAATGTTATGATGTAGTACATCCGTATACATGATATACGCACGGGTGAGAGGATGTGCTAGTTTCAAAGCATATGCCTGAGCATCCTGGCCAGCCTGCCCGGCTTCGTCGATGTAGCCAAGACAAGCGGAAGCCCATGCCAGTCGAATGAGACAAATAGCTTTGGGATCTTGCGAGTATAAGGCAATATGGGCATGGGCATGGGCAGGATCGTACCGATTAATTGCTTGTTTGAAATGCCAGCAAGCCTTACGAAACGCTCCCTGCCATTGAAGTGTTACCCCAAGAACATAATGTCCTTCCACAACTAGCATGATATCTTGCTCTTGTTCCGCCCTACTCAGAAGTTGATTGCCTATGACAAACGCTTTTTCAAATTCAGTATGCTGGAGGTGGGCAATCGCCAGAGCTCGCAATATCGGAGGACTCACGGGCCTCGCCAACTGTTCGCATAACTCCTTTGCGCGGCTATAAACCTTCAAAACTTCCGGCGCTCCGTAGCCTTGGGTGGAAACCATCGATATTCCAAGGTAGGTCTGTAATGCTAATTCCTGTTCATCTCGTTCCTTATTCGATGGCAATGTTTTCAGCAGCATCAGGGCATTGAGCAGAAGACGTGTCGCTTCGTTATGAGCAAATATCTGTTGCGCCCAAACCGCCGCTTTTTCATAGTAATCAAGGGCTTGTTGTGCCAGACCTGCGCGCTCAAAGTGTGTTGCAAGTTGTCCGCTGATCGGTTCAAGATTTCCTGCATAAAGGTCATGCAGCGCCTGTGCCACGTTTCGATGAAGCAATCGACGCTGTGGAGCGCTAACCTCTAAATAAGCAACCTCGCGCAACTTGTCGTGCGTGAAATCATAGATGTTAACACTCTGTTCCCGGACGATCCGTTTTTGCCACAGTTCATTGAGAAGACCGACGACCGTTTCCTCATCGTTGTGTCCCGCCTGTACCAGCAAATCGAGCGGAAAGGCGCGTCCAATCACAGCGCCCAGTTCTGCTACTTTCCGTGCCGGAGGCGAAAGCTGGACTAAACGCCCTACAATCACCGCATGTACACGAGGAGGAGGCGGGTGTGCATTGTCCGAATCAGCTATGTTTATTTGATCGGTTTCAACTGTCTCCGACCCTGCAATCTGAGCGCGGACGGTCTCTACAACAAAAAGTGGGTTTCCCTCTGTCTCGCGAAACAAGCGGAGGATATCCCTGTCCTCTAACGCACGTCCCTGCACCTCGGCGGCAAGCTTGGCGGTTTCTGCAGCGTCCAGTGGAGATAATTCAATTGTCGAGATCTTATCCTCCACCCGCAACTGTCGTGCCATTAAAGAAAGAGGATGTTCCGGAGGAGACTCTTCACTGCGTGCGGTACCGACAATGAGCAGGTCAGTATGAGGTTCAAATCGTAAGAGGAAATGGAGCCATTCCAGCGTTTCCTGGTCGGACCAGTGCAGATCATCGATCCAGAGCAAAAGAGGATGCTTGCCGGAATGAATACCGCGTGCCAAGGCTTCAAAAAAGAGCTGTCGCTGTCCAAATTCCGAAATCGGTGTCGGACGTGCAAGATCCGGGTGTTCGAATAGAAGCTCCGGTAAAAGCCGCGCAATTTCTGTGAGCCAGACTTTATCCAATGAGGCAATATGAGGACGTACACTTCCATTGCGCAGCAGATCGCTTACCGGCCCTAACGATAAACGACCCTCCACACCATAGGAACGGCTATAGGCGGTGGCGAACCCCTGGCGCATCACCCAATTGAACAGTTCCTCCGCCAGACGTGATTTTCCAATGCCTGCTTCGCCGGTAATGAGGACCAGGTGTGGTCCTCCACTGACTGCGCGTTTCCAGGCGGCTTGTAACTGTCGCCATTCACGTTGCCGCCCCGCCAGTTTGAACGATGCACGAATAGAGATCTTGTTTTCACTCTGCGGCGCAAGCGTCTGGGACGCATCCTGCAACCTCTGGTAGGTAGAGCGAAGCATTTCACTGGGCTCGACTCCCAACTCACGTTGAAGGGTCTCCACAGCGTGCTGGTACACACGGCGTGCACCGCTCAGATCATCATTCAGCGCATGCAAGCGGATTAAGGTCCCATAGGTTCCTTCATCCAGTGCATCCAGATTCAATAGACGCTGCCCAATTGCCAGTGCCTGTGCATATTCATCTTGCATTTCGAGAATCTGTATCAATTTTCGATGGGCGTTTTGACTTTGCAGCCGCAAGTCTTCGCGCTCGGGCACAATCCAATCCTCGTACGCACCTGGTAATAGATCCCCCTGATAGGCAGAGAGAGCCTTTTCCAGCGCAATTCTTTGAAGGCTCTGATCTCCACGCTTGTTATATATATTCTCGTCTTCTAGCGCCTGCTTAAAAAGTAAGAGGTCAATGACTTGCTTCTCATCTGTTTTCCAATACATGGTATTTGTATCTACTTGTAGAAAACGGTCAGAATTAGGCAGCGTTTGCCGGAGCTGAAATAAGAACTGACGCAGGTTATTACGAGCCTGTGCTTCGGATGTATCGGGCCAGAAGAGAAAGGCAACCTGCTGCCGAGACTGCGGAGAATCCGCATGAAGGATAAGAAAAGCAAGGAGGGATTGCAGTCGCGCTGCATTAACGCCTGGAATCACTCTGTTGTCATAGACGAGACGAAACCCCCCAAAGAGCTGGGCTTGCAAGATTGGTAAAGGCACAGTTGAGCGCTGTGGAGTCAGGAGCCGGGCTGCTTCTGACTGGTCGTTTTGATGGGCAATACTGGGGGGTAGTGGAGTAGATAAATTGGGCTTTGGTTCCTCTGCCGATCGGGTTGATGGAAGGGGAAACCCAGTGATGCCGCGTGCAAAGGAAATCCATTGGGAACGTTCGGATTCAGGGATGCCAAGTTTTTCAACCAGAAGACTCGCCAGTTCTTTCGATGGTTTGAGCGTTCCTGCTTCGATTCGACGCAGCGTTACTTCCGCACAACCTACCTGACTGGCGAACGCTTTACGACTCAAATCCAACGCGCGACGTTGTCTCCGAAGCCAGGCCCCAAATGAGGTTTCTTCTTGCATGTCTTCTTCTTTGTATCAGCTTTTATATCGCTTTTGGCATTATGTTAATTTCCCAATTTCGATAAATTATACAAGCATTTACTGAGTTACAGGGGATCATCTTCCAAGGAGACTGCAGTGAATAAAAATCATATGTCCAAGTTCCTATGTTTTGGCTTGTTATTCCTCCTGACAGCCTGCGGGAGTTTAGCGACCGTACAGCCAGCAGCAATAGACCTGACCGAGCCGCGTCCACTTGAATTCACGCAGTGGGATGTCCCTCACACAAATTTGACTATGGTATTGCCCAACGGTTGGGTATCAGAATATCAGCAGGGGACCATCAGGATTGTCTCCGATGCTCGATATCTACTCCATTCTCTGCCGGAGGAATTTGAAGGGGTTCTGATCAACATGTTTGTCTCCGATGCTCCGCAGGTGGCCGGCCCCGCTTTCAACGTGATGAAATTGGCTGAGGATGCTATTGCTAACCAGGCGAACATCCTACAAACTCCGAAATCTGTCGAGGAAAATGGCCGCCAGATTGTCACCACCCTGCATATCAACAGGAATACAAAAGGCAAAAGGATCATTTATCTCTCAGCCTATATTCTGGAAGATCAGCAGTTAACAGTATTTTTGGCGGCGACACCAACGGATACTGAGTTCATCTTCCTGCCTATTCTTACGAAAATGCTCCATTCCATAGAAATCCGATCCTTCCACTAAGTAAAACACAAGAGACGCGGCAAACCATGCCGTATCTCTCAGGAGATGCCCATATTTCAGGACATGTGAGAGTCAGTTCAGATAGGAACATTTCATGAATAAATTTTATAAAGCGTTCCGTATTCTTATCATATTCCACTTATTGACCACTGCATGCAGAACACGAACCCTTCCCTTACGCATAGCGGAGCAGTCGGTGCAGAAAGAAATTTCCTATAAAGTGGTGCTGGGCAAGTCTATGACCGACAAAGCCGTTATGGACTTCCTTGTCGATCATCACTGTTTTCCTGCAGACCGGCTCCAGCTTTGCGAAGAACTAGGCATGGCTCTGTGGGCAGACTCAGACCAGGTGGTGAAAGCAGTCTATCTGTATGCGGGTGGTGCAAAAGGTTTCAGGCGTTACCGTGGCGAATTGCCCTTTGATCTGACTTTTTATGATCCGATGTGGCGCGTGCAGGAAAAGCTGCGGAAGTTGAATACAGATGATAGCTCCTACGACGTCTCACTGCCCGATGAAGCGGGTTCTCCGGATCATATTCATTATTGGGCGATTTACAGGCGATTGGGCATGACCATTATTTACGACTCGCCCTCTGCCGATCAGGATGCATATATTTATGCTATTTTGATGAACAAGTAAATCCGGATCGATTCCTGGAGCTTATCTATCAGGCTGAGGCGTCAACCGAACTTCACTCGGCAGTCTCTGCTCCCGCCCAAAAGACGCGAGCGGTTCATGGGGTATTCCTGGGCGCTGATGCAGATCTGGGGTCCCCAAATGCCATGCAGCTCATTTGCCCCCCGCAGGCTTTACGGCGCAGCATCATCCACTGGGAAGCGATATCCCCCGCCTTCATCCAGTGGCTGCATCGCGACCTTCTGCGGAGCCCCGATATTGGAAGCAGGCTTCTCCTCGACGAGTTGCTGGGATACCCGGGCGTCCCTCGCAAATGGCGGATGTTGACCTCAACGCACCTGCCGCGCCGTTCCTGACGATTGAAATGCAAAAGGGAAATGTATATCTGAAGTTCTCCATCACCCTCGGCGGCGTACTGTAAGCTGCCTGAAAGCCTGGTTTTGCTCGGCTGAGGTTAAACTGGGGCAATAAGCCATGCCCCGGCAGCCAACCAGGGCGGGGGAAAGTCACGTTCAGCATCATACGAAGGAACTTTAGATAAAGAAACAGCTAGCGCAGTACAGGATCAGTACAGCACCAGTACAGGACAAGTACAGGATTCCAAAGGGCATCCTGAAGAGTCTTGAAGCACTTCTGAGGCAGCAGAAGGGTAACTAATATAGTCTTTCTTGTGCCAGCGGGGTAAGATGTGGACTCTGCGAGGAATGAATTGTGATCCTAATTACAGGTCGTGTCTCAGCGGAGGGCTCCGCTATGCCCGCGCCGCGCAGGTTCGGATCGTAAACCCTGATTCCTCTCGTCGCTCAGGGAAAGGATGCCGTAGCGCTGTTTCAACCACTGCGGCGGTTGGTACGCCATGAGGATGGTCAGCGCAGCCGCCAACCCAAGGAACCGGCTTGCCAGCTGCCACCAGTCCTGTTCCGCCAGCCCGAGGGCGACTCCCACAAAGGGGCTGAGGAACCAGATAATGATGCTCCAGGACACTAAAAGGATGCGGTACTTTTGCGTGACGTCAGGCACCTGGAAATACAGCGTAAAGTATGCCAACCCTCCCAGAAGCTGCGAAGCAAGCAACAGGACAAGTAAGCTGATAACGAAAGGACCTGCCGGCGGAAACTCATAATCAAGCGGTGTGCTCCATGGTTCCAGGATGACATCCACCGGATGGCTGGCGGTGACAATATAAATAATCAAAATGTAGAAGATCGTGTATAGAGCGACCAACGGCTTGAGCCAGCGGCTGTTCCCGGTGAACAAAAAGATCAGATAGTAGAACAAACCCAGTAGTGCCAGACAGCTCAGTTGTAAACTGACGTAGTTTGCGGTCACAAAGAGCGCAAGGTTTGTCTGCCCCAAAGCGCCCAACAGATTGAGAAGCCCGCCGATCAGGGTCGTTGCCGCCAGCGCATACCACCACACGGTAAAGAACTGCCAGGCAACTCTCGACTCTGCAGAAGAGATCACACGCTTGCTCAAGCGCCAGCCGATATAGGCATAAATGCTGGTGGCGATCAGAGCGAAGACTGCACTCAATATCAACGTGGATTGGATGGTCATCTTGTGCTTTCCGCTAAATGATTTCTTTTGCGCGTTTGAGAAGCGAAGCCTCTTCCTTTGGCTCGATTTTAACCGGGGGAGTGCTCAGAGTGGGCACGGTAAAGAAGAAAGTCGCTCCCTCATTGACCGCTCCCTCTGCCCAGATGCGACCCCCGTGCCGTTGAAGGATCCGCTGCACCGTGGCAAGCCCGATCCCGGTCCCCGGAAATTCAGACACCGTATGAAGCCGCTGAAATGCGCCGAATAACTTATCGGCATACGCCATATCGAATCCGGCACCGTTATCCCGGATGAAATAAATGGTTTCATCGCCCTCCTGTTTCTTCCCAAATTCAATCTGCGCTCTCTCCTGCTTTGACGTATATTTCCAGGCATTATTCAACAGGTTTTCCAATACAACTCCCAGGAGACGCGGGTCGCCTTGCGCCAAAAGGTTTGGCGCGATCATCGATTTGACACGGCGCTCAGAATGCGTTCGCCTAAGCTCGGACAGAATGTCCCCTGCCAGTTTGGACAAATCGACCTGCATGAAATTGATCTGTGCGCGCGTGACCTGCGCAAGCTTCAACAGGTCATCGATCAAGGTTGCCATGCGCTGGGCGGAGCTGCGGATGCGCTGCAGATAATGCTGACCTTCCTCTGGCAACTGTTCCGCATAATCCTCCAGCAATGCCTGACTATAGCCATCGATCCCTCGCAGAGGAGAGCGCAAGTCATGCGAAACGGAATAACTGAAGGACTCCAGCTCCCTGTTGGCGGCTTCCAGCTCCAGCTTGGCTTTTTGCAGCTCGGCTTCTGCCCGCTTGCGCTGAGTAATATCAAAATTGACGGAGAGCAGAGATGGCTGCCCATTGAGCTCCATTCGCTCGACCGACGTCAGCACGTCGGCGACCTGTTTCGATTTGGTGCGGATTTGAATTTCCACGTTGTGTGCAAAGCCATGTGTGCGAATGGCTTCCAGGATTTTTTCTTGCGCGCCAGCATCCATCAATGCCAGCTCTGCCACGGTGCGCCCGAGCAGCTCCTCTTTGCTGTAGCCGGTTAATCGTGCGAGAGCCTCATTGACGTTGATATAACGACCGTCTGGCAGGCTGGCGATCGCAACGGCAGCCGGGCTTGCCAGGAACGCTTTCGAGAATTTCTCTTCCGACTCTTGCAGCTGTGCTGTCCGCTCGGTCACGCGTTGTTCCAGCTCGCTGTTTAATTGCTGCATGGCTTTGTACAGGCGTGCATTCGCAATGGAGAGCGCAGCCCGGTCTGCGATGTCTTGCAGGAATGCCTGGTCTTCCGGCGTGTAGGGGCGCTCCGGCTGATTGCGCGTCAGGGTCAGAGTGCCAAGGATCTCTCCGTGCGCTCCCAGAGGGATCACCAGCAGACTGTGAATGCCGATGCGCGCCCATACCGACCGGTCTGTGGCAGGCAGGACGGATGATAGTTGCCCGGATGAGAGGACGGGCATCAACACAGGTTTCCCGGTCTGAATCACCCGACCTTCCAGACCTGCCTCGCGGGGGAGGGCGCTTGCCTTCCGCAGCTCACGTAAAGTCGCCAGCGCCGTCGGTGTAGAGTGGTGGAGACTCGCTACCTCCAACTCCTTCCCCTCCTCCGAAACCAGACGGATGACACAGGCATCGCCAATTAGGTCTGCGGCATGTTGGGCAGTGACGTCGAGGGCTGCCTGCAGATCCAGCCGAGCTGCGGCGAGGGTGTTGGAAAGATCGGCAAGCGCCTGCGTCCGGAACGCATACTTGCGCAGCTCCTCCTCCGCTTGCTTACGCTCCGTAATTTCACGTACAAAGCCGGTGAAGATTGTTTGTTCACTTCCTTCTATCGGCGTGATGGCTAGCTCCATGGGAAATTCCGAGCCGTCGGCGCGCATGCCTGCCATCTCGATCCGCTTCCCCAGGATGGGACCTTTGCCTGTTGCGAGATACTTTGCCAGCCCCTTTCGGTGCTGTTCCCGGTAGGAAAGCGGAATGATCAATTCGCTCATGTCTCGCCCGATAACGTCCTCCCGGCGATGCCCAAAGATCTTTTGTGCTGCCGGGTTAAACTCCAGGACATGCCCTTCATGGTCGATCGTAATGACGGCATCCAGCGAGGCATATAGAATGGCGGCTTCACGATCCCTGGACTCACTCAGCTGCACTTGAGTCTGTTGCCGCACAACGTCAGCCTGTTGGAGCAGGCCGGCATTCCACCAAATGAGTACGGCAAACACAAGGACTGTGGACATCGTGAACAGGACCAAACGAAATGTGCTGTCGTACAGTCCCATCTGTTGCCCGGTCAATAGCAGCCAGCCCAAAAGAAGCGGAAGCACGATGGCAGCGGGCATCAAACGGCGCGCCATGACGCCTGCGATATTGTCACTGCTGAAGATCTTCATCAGCCCCCGCTCCGGACGCGAAAGCAAAACTCCCACGGACAATAGGGAAACGGCAAGGGCGGTATGAATGGCTATAGAGGAATACGGGAAAAAATCATAGAGGGAGGGAACGCCATACGCGTAGCCGATCAGCGCCAGGACGGAGATCAACAGCGTTCCGCATCCAGCCACCTCCACCAACCGGCGGTATTGATAGCGGTTTAGAATCCATGTGGCAATGCCCAGTAAAGACAAATTCAGCGCCGTGATGGGCGACATTCGTCCAGGGTGGAGATTATCCGGGTTCGACGTATCCTGGAAAAGCAATTGATCGATGCCGAGGTCTACCCCGAACGCGTATTCGCTCAACGTGAGGATCCCGATCAGGACGGCAAACGCGGCACAGCTCTGTGAGACAACATTGAGCCACCGATTCGAATCGGTACGGGAGGCTAGCAGGAGAGATGTACCAATCAGCCCAAACGCCAGCGCCGTGTTGGCTTTCATGGCTGCGAGTCCGGGGAGAATGGTCTTGAATGCCGAGATGTCGAACAGCCAGCCTGTGAGCACAAGAAGAGCGATCCCTATAACAATCGCTCCGGCAATTCGCGCGACCCGCCGGTAAGAGGATAAGAGACGCAAGTTTAGATGTACTGCCATGGCAACATTATGAAGCTAAAAATGCTCTGATGTATGATTTCTTCGGCTTAAGATACGCTGTCAGCAAAACCTTAAGCCTAATACTACCCACTAATTATGCAACAAGGCAGGATGCAAATCAGACTGCAACAATCCGATTTGAAGACGAAAGGAAGGCATAAATGACAGTCACCTGCAAGACGGATGCTCGGTTGGTAGATTGTCCATGGTCATGACTCACGGCAGATTTCTTTTACTCTACGAAAGCGGACGAGAGCTATCTTCTTTGTGCTAGCACAAAGAAGAGGTTTCATTTTCCAGGTAGGATCGGAGTGTAAAGATGCAGCCTGCGTCCGATTACTGGATCAAGAAGTGGAAAACTGCAATCGAAACACAAAACCATAGAATCAGGAGAATTATAATGAGCGACTTAAACCCCTCTACGAATACACCTGGGAAAGCTGTTGATGTGCGCGAACTCGCACCAATGTATCGTCACCAGCGTATTTTCGAAACCTTTGAAGCCTTAAAACCGGGTGAGAATTTCCTGCTGGTCAACGATCACGATCCCAAACCTTTGTACTATCAATTCCAGGCTGAGCGCGCGGGTCAATTCACGTGGGAGTATAAGGAACAGGGACCAAAAGTGTGGAGTGTTGTCATTGGGAAAACCCAGTAAGCCTGACGCAAGCTCATTCGTTTTAGGATCGCGGGTTCTCCCACAAGATTTCTGACAGGAACGATCCCGCCTCAAAACGTTCATACTGCTCGATGAGTGTTACATGATCCAGAGTCAACACTCATCGAGCAGTTTTTTTCATCATTTGAAGGAACACATCACGAGCTATGGATCTGGCAGAAATTCTGTCGGCTATGATGTGGCGATCCTTGGCGCTGGTGCTACCAGCATGATTTTAGAAGGAGCTCCAGGGGATACAACGCAAAACCGCATATTCGATATCGCCTGCTGCCAATCTCGTTTGCTGTGAGATTGGCATATCGCCTAGATGATTCGTTTTTCTAGTGAAGTCAAACCTTAACACAAAAACCGCTCAACATAGTGCTGTGCACTGTTTGTTGGCGGTCTTTGGGAAATGGATGCCCCCAAGGGGACTCGAACCCCTGTTTGAGCCTTGAGAGGGCTCCGTCCTGGGCCGCTAGACGATGGGGGCGTCTACTTTCTTAAGGAAGCGTGCGGGATTGTATCATCCCACTCCTCAATCGTCAACAAGCGTACTCGCAGCGCTTTGCTAAGCAAAGCGTGTGGACAAGCGTACTTGTCGTGTGCAGACGAAAGCCATCTGTTTCTTTCTGTAACGAAAACATCAATTGTGAAGTCTAAAAATTTGGTATGATACCCCGCTATGGATACATTTCGCACTCATTTACCTGACGGGTTTGATCTACCCAAACGCCTGAGCCGCCTCAGCGAGCTCGCCTACAACTTATGGTGGACCTGGCAGCCGGATGCGGCGCGTCTGTTTGGCCGCGTGGACAATAATCTCTGGGAGAGGCTTGGTCACAACCCTATTCGATTTTTGCGCGAGGTCGGCCGCTCGCGTCTGAGCCAGATGTCCAAGGACAAGGAATACCGTGACCTTTATGATCGTGTGTTCGCTCAATTTGATGCGTACATGCATCAGACATCTACATGGACGAGCCGGACGCATCCCGAGCTGACCGGGCGCCCGATTGCCTACTTCTCGATGGAATTTGGTTTGCATGAAACGCTCCCCATCTATTCAGGCGGGCTGGGCGTGCTGGCGGGCGATCATCTCAAGGAATCCAGTGATCTGGGGCTGCCCCTCATCGGGGTCGGGTTTATGTATGAGCAAGGTTATTTCTCGCAGCGCATCTCGGAGGATGGCTGGCAGGAGGCGCTGAACAACATGCTGGACCTCAACAACCTGCCGGCGCTTCCCGTTCTGGATGACTCGGGGGAGCGGTTGTGTGTGGAAGTCGAGTTTCCCGATCGGACTGTCAGCCTGGGGTTGTGGGAGATCCGCGTGGGGCGCATTCCTCTGTATTTGATGGATTCGAACCTCGACCCGAATACGGACGTCGACAAACAACTGACGGCGCGTCTCTACTGGTCTGACCTCGACCGCCGCGTGATGCAGGAGCTTTTGCTGGGTGTCGGGGGCGTGCGTGCCCTGCGCGCCCTGGGATATAACCCGTCCGTCTGGCACATGAACGAAGGTCACGCCGCCTTCCTCATCCTGGAACGAGCGCGTGAGCTTGTGGCAGCGGGTCACACGTTCGAAGAGGCTCTGGAAAAAACCCGCGGGCAGAATGTGTTCACCACGCATACGCCTGTCCCCGCCGGGAACGACGAATTTCCGTTGTGGCTGATCGAGAAGTATCTATCTGCGATCTGGCCGCAGCTCAACCTGACTCGCGAACAATTCTTTGATGTCGCGCGCCACCAGATGCCCCAGGGTGAGATGTACGGCATGGGTGTGCTGGCGCTGCGCAATGCGGAGGGGCGCAATGGCGTCTCGGAATTACATGGACAGGTGGCTCGCAAGATGTGGCATTTCCTCTGGCCCGACAAAGCCGAAGAAGATGTGCCGATCACGCACATCACCAACGGCGTTCATGTCACGAACTGGATGGCGCGCAGACTGGTCCATTTGTTCAATGAGTATCTCGGCCCGGATTGGCTGGAGCATCAAGACGAGAGGGATCTGTGGAAGAATGTCGACGATATTCCTGACGAAGAACTGTGGTCGGTGCGTGCCCATCTCAAGCGCAAACTGACGTTTTACATGCGTGAGCGGGTGCGCGACCGCTGGACCGCGGGCGGATTCCATCCCGTCCAGGTTGTCTCTTCAGGTGTCCTTCTCAACCCCTACGCCCTGACGATCGGCTTTGCCCGCCGCTTTGCCACGTATAAGCGCGCCAGCCTGGTCCTCACGGATGTGGAGCGTTTGCTCGATATCATCAACCGCCCCAATATGCCGGTGCAGATTGTGTTCGCCGGCAAGGCGCATCCCGCCGATGAGCCAGGCAAACAGTTGATCCAGCAGGTTTATCGCCAGGTCAAGCGGGCGGAGACCGGTGGACGGCTCGTCTTCCTTGAAGATTATGATATGAACCTGGCGCGCTATCTCGTCCAGGGTGTGGACGTCTGGATGAATACGCCGCGACGCCCGATGGAGGCGAGTGGTACCTCCGGCATGAAGGCGGCTCTCAACGGTGCATTGAACTTCTCGGTGTTGGACGGCTGGTGGCGTGAGTCTTACAATGGTCGTAACGGCTGGGCGATCGGCGAAGATAAGGAAATGGAATCGCAGAGCGTTCAGGATGCTCAGGACGCGGAAAGCTTGTATACAACGCTTGAAAACGAGATCATCCCCTTATATTACGATCGCGACGAGCGCGATATCGGGCATGAATGGATTGCACGAATTAAAGAGTCCTGGAAGACGAACGCTCCACAGTTCTCCACCCGCCGGATGGTCAAGGAATATGTGGAACGTTTGTATGTCAAGGCGTTGAAATAAAGGCGGATTTTCCTGCGAGGAAACATATGCTCCCTGAAATCACAGTCAAAGAACTTTCCGAGAAGCTGAAATCTGACGAGGAATTCATCCTGTTGGATGTACGTGAGCCGCAGGAACTGGATCTCGCAGAGGTCTCTGACAGGAGGCTGGAGGTCACGCCGCTGAGCCGCCTGGCGCGTGAAGGCACACAGGCGCTCTCCGACAGTGCACAGTCACAGGATGCCACCATTTACGTGATGTGTCATCATGGCAATCGCAGCGCACAAGTCACTGCCTGGCTGGCGCAACAAGGCTGGAAGAATGTCTTTAACGTTCGCGGCGGAATTGATGCGTATGCGCGAGAGATCGATAACTCGGTGGGATTTTATTGATAAAGTAGACAGGTAAACGTATACAAGTAAAAGAGCCTTCGGATCATCCAGAGGCTCTTTGTTTTTATCTCTATACGTGTCTACGTGTATACTTATTTACCTCTTTACTTTCCCTCGAACACAAACTCCCCATTCTTGTAGAATAACTCGCCATCGACAAGGATCTCCGAATCCTTGCGCAGGTCGCAGATCATATCCCAGTGAATGGAAGACCGGTTGCGCGAGCCTGTTTCCGGGTAGCCCGCGCCGAGCGCCATATGGAAGGTCCCGCCGATCTTCTCATCGAAGAGGATATTACCTGTAAATTTGTCGATATCGAAGTTGGTCCCGATGGCGTACTCGCCGAGGTGGCGTGAGCCGTCATCCGACTCGAGCATTTTGATGAGATACGCCTCGTTCTTTTCTGCTTTCGCCACTTCCACGCGACCGCGGTTGAACGTCAGTTCCGCTCCTTCGACTGCCACACCGCCGTAGATCGCGGGGTACGTAAACTTCACCCAGCCATTGACCGAGTCCTCGACCGGTCCGGTAAAGATCTCCCCATCAGGCATATTGAATAAGCCTGTGGAATTCTTGAAATTGCGTCCCTGGATCGAAAGCGTGAGATCCACGTTCGGCCCGCGCATGACAATCTGATTCTTGCCAGTTAGCCAATCGATAGCTTTCTGTTGTCCCGCAGCGGTGCTGTTCCAGTAGGCGATCGGGTCTGCCTCATGCGCGTGGACTGCTCCAAAGACAAAGTCCTCGTATTCCTTGAGACTCATGCTCGCGTCCTGTGCGTATGCCTCCGTAGGGTAGAGCGTGGTCACCCATTTGAACGCGCCTTCCGCCCCGCGCCGCATCTGTGCCTCGGTGATGCTGCTGAGCGCCTTGCTGCGTCGTTGTGCAGTGGCGGGATCAATATTCGTGGTGCCACGCGTATTCGTGGCGGAATGGACGCGGATGCGGCTCTCGAACTGGTCGTAGGCAATTTTGTAGAACGTGGGGATGAAGTCGAGCTGCGCCTCTTTTGCGTACGTGAGATACATCTCATCCTGGCTGAACGGCATCATGCCGGGCAGGCTGACCAATGGATGCGGGTGACCGCCCCTTTCGAGAATTTGAATGTAGAGTTCCCGTACGAGCGGCTCGGCAGCGGTCGTCGCTTCGATCAGGACGCGGTCACCGGGTACGATGCGGGCGGAATGTTCCACCAGAACTTTAGCGAAGTTTGCAACACGGGGATCAGCCACAGAACACTCCTTGTGTAAGAATGCGCGAATTATATCATCGCGATTTCTTAGGGTATACTCGCCTCGCTGATTTGGATGAAATTACAATGCTTGTCAAAACACTTGCATTGAGCTTGCCAAAATGCCCGCATTGAATATGTCAAAATGAAACAACTTCTCCAGAATGTCAAAACCGGAAAATCCACGGTAGAAGATGTACCTGTGCCGTCCCCGCAGGAGGGGCAGGTGCTTGTTAAAGTGGCAGCCAGTCTCGTCTCTGCGGGCACCGAGCGCATGGTGGTCGAATTTGCCGAGAAAAGCCTCGTTGGCAAGGCGCGTTCCCGCCCCGACCTCGTCCGGCAGGTGGTCGATAAAGCGCGCCGCGAGGGGGTCGTCAACACTGTACACGCTGCTTTCAACCGCCTCGACCAGCCCATGGCGCTGGGCTATTCTACAGCTGGTACGATCGTTGCAGTAGGGGCTGGGGTGCAGAAGTTTCGGGTGGGTCAGCGTGTTGCGTGCGCTGGAGGCGGATACGCCGTCCATGCAGAATATAACGTTGTACCACAGAATTTATTAACCCCTCTCCCGGAAGATGTCCATTTCGAGTCTGCCACGTTCACGACGCTCGGCGCAATCGCATTACATGGGTTCCGCCTGGCAGAGACGCAGATCGGTGAGAACGTCGCCGTGATTGGCATGGGACTCGTGGGATTGTTGGCAGCGCAGATTGCGACCGCCGCGGGCTGTCATGTATTAGGCATTGACATCGACCCCGTCCGCCTCTCGCTCGCCGCCTCCCTGGGCCTTGGTGTGGTTCGACGAGAAGAAGCTATCCCTTCCTCTGCCGCGTTTACTGCGCAGCGCGGTTTCGACGCGATCCTGATCTGCGCGGATACATCCTCGAATGATCCTGTGGAACTTGCCGGAACGATTGCCAGGGACCGGGCGCGCGTCGTGGCGACGGGCGCCGTAGGATTGACCTTCCCGCGCAAGGTCTATTACGAAAAAGAGATTTCCTTTATCAATTCGCGTTCCTACGGACCGGGGCGCTATGATTCCAGCTACGAAGAACAGGGCAACGATTATCCGCCCGGTTACGTCCGCTGGACGGAGGGGCGCAATTTCGAAGCGGTCCTCGATTTGATGGCAAGTGGAAAGTTGCAAGTGCAGCCGCTGATCACGCATCGCTTTGATATCCGTGAAGCGACACAAGCCTACGAGGTGATTACCGGGAAGAAGAACGAACCGTTTTTGGGGGTGGTGTTGATATATCCGGGCGAAAGGAAGGGAGAGGAAAGAAAAGTTGTATTTCCTTCCGTCGTTCATCGCCCATCGTCCACGGTCCGTCTGGGTGTTCTAGGAGCAGGACAATTTGCAACCTCCATCCTCCTTCCCGCCGTCAAAAAAGCAGGCGGGATTGAATTGGTTGGGATAGCCTCCTCAGGCGGACTCCACGCTCAGCATGCCGGGAAGAAATTCGGGTTCCAGTATGCTACCGCTGACGAGGACGAGATCATTAACGACCCGATGGTCAACACTGTCGCGATTCTCACACGTCACAATATACATGCGGACCTTGTTGTGAAAGCATTAAAGGCTGGGAAGCACGTTTTTGTCGAGAAGCCGTTAGCAATCACACCGGAGCAACTTGAAGATATCAAAAAACAATTACTAACTACCAATAACTATTTACTCATGGCCGGTTTCAATCGCAGATTTTCTCCTCTTGGTGTGCAACTCCAATCTCTAGTCTCTAATCTCTCAGAGCCAAAATATATTCACTACCGCGTCAACGCCGGTCCCATCCCCCTCAACCACTGGACACACGACCCCGGAATTGGCGGGGGTCGAATCATTGGTGAGGGCTGTCATTTCGTAGATTTCATTACGTTCCTGTTGAATGCGGTTCCTGTTTCTGTGATAGCACACGCGTTGCCGAGCAACGGGAAGTATCGGGATGATAATGTTTCGATGACCTTTACGTTTCCGGATGGCTCCATTGGCATTGTCGACTATCTCGCCAACGGCGATAAATCCTTTTCGAAGGAACGCGTAGAAGTCTTTTGCGGCGGGCAGATTGCCGTGTTAGATGATTTTGTTTCGCTACAGACAATGAAAGATGGAAAGAAGCAGGACGTAAAGGGTGCGCAGAACAAAGGCTGGGTGGACGAGTGGAAAACGTTTGCCAAAGCCATTCGCGAAGGCGGGGAACCGCCCATCCCTTATGAGCAGGTGATCGGCGTAACAAGGGCGACGTTTGCGGCGGTGGAGTCTGTTCGGGAAAAGCACGCACTCTACATATAATTTCCTGAAAACTTCTTGAGAAGAAGGTATGAGAATTCGCGCTGGGATTGTGTTGATCCAGGATCACAAAGTTGCATTGATCGAACGTCATCGCGCTGGGCTGGATTACTTCGTCTTCCCGGGCGGCGGTGTGGAGAAAGGGGAGTCGCTCGAGCAAGCTGCAGTCCGCGAGGCAATGGAAGAACTGGGCGTTGAGATTGTCCTTAGGCAAAAGGTAGCAGAGGTCAGGGTTGGGCAGACAAGCAGGCATATTTATTTTCTGGTGGAACAGATCGGTGGCAAGTTTGGGGCAGGCGTCGGCGAGGAATACACAGATTCAGATCCCCAGAGCCCTGAGGAGGGAATATACATCCCCATCTGGATGCCCATCGCTGAATTGTTGGATCACCAAAATATTTATCCCGCGGATGTTGCCAGGTTAGTTGTCAGGTCTGTTCGGGAAGGCTGGGCAGAATCGGCTTCGTTTGAGGAGCCGTAAGGAAACATAGGGCACAGGAGTACAATCAAGCCATGAAATCTGCAATGCGGCACAGAGAATGTCATTTGACGCTTCTCTGTGCCGTTTTGTTTCCATTCCAGGAGGATCATGATGCCCAAAGTTCACTTTGACAAGTTCTATCGCTACAAGGAACTCACCCGTATCCTGAAGAGTTATGCAAAAGAATATCCAGATCTCCTTCGGCTGGAATCGATTGGGAAAAGTTTTGAAGGTCGTGACGTCTGGCTGGTTACAGCGACAAACTTCAAATCCGGGAGCGATACAGAGAAACCTGCCCTGTGGGTGGATGGTAATTTGCATGCCTCCGAGGTCACCGGTTCCACTGCCGCCCTGTATTTGATCCACTATCTGCTCTCATGCTATCAGACAGAGGAAACGGTCAGACGCGCCCTGGATAGCCGTGCCTTTTACATCGTGCCGCGCGTCAACCCCGATGGTGCGGAATTGGCGCTGGCAGATCGACCCAGGGAGATTCGTTCGGTCACGCGCCCTTATCCCTATGCGGATGATCCTATGGATGGTTTGACCGCCGGGGAGGACGTCGATGGCGATGGGCGGATCCTGCAGATGCGTGTCGAAGATCCGAACGGGGCGTGGAAACCTCATCCGCAGGAGCCGCGCTTGCTGGTGCGCCGGGATCCGATTGAGACGGGTGGGAAATATTATCGCATTCTGCCGGAAGGCTTACTCAAGAATTATGATGGGGTCACGATTCAAGTCCGCCGGCCAAAAGAAAGCCTCGATCTAAACCGCAACTTCCCTGCCGGGTGGCGTACTGAATCCGATCAACCAGGTGCAGGAACTTACCCGACTAGCGAGCCGGAAGCGCGCAACCTCGTGGAGTTTGTGAGGAGGCATCCGAACATCACGGGCACGATTTCCTTTCACACGATGAGTGGCGTTTTATTGCGCGGCTTCGGCGTGCGTCCAGACGAAGAGCAGATCCCCGAGGATCTATGGGTATTTCAAAAGATCGGCGCGAAAGGCACTGAGTTCACAGGGTATCCAGATATCTCCACATACCATGATTTTCGATACCATCCCAAGCAGGTTATTACCGGTGCATTCGATGAGTGGACGTACGAGCATATCGGCGTGTTTTCGTGGACGGTGGAGTTCTGGAATCCGATGGAGCAGGCAGGCATTGAGAATTACTCCTACATCGAATGGTATCGGGAGCATCCGATCGAGGATGATCTCAAATTGCTCCAGTGGAACGATAACGTGTTAAAAGGTAAGGGTTACGTGGATTGGTATCCGTTCGATCATCCACAGCTCGGGCGAATCGAATTAGGGGGCTGGGATTTCCTGCACATATGGACGAATGTGCCACTCGAATTCCTGGAAAAGGAGATTCGTCCTTTTCCAAATTGGATCGTCTGGCATGCTCTCATTTCTCCCAGGCTTGGGATTCGAGAAACCAGGGTAACTTCACTGGGGGGAGACGCGTTCCGTATTCAGTTCGTAATCCAGAACGAAGGCTGGCTCCCCACGTATGTCACGAAAAAGGCTCTGGAAAAAAAGGTCACGCGCGGTGTCATTGCCGAAATTACCTTACCCGAACGTGCGACTCTGGAAGCAGGAAAAGTGCGCGCAGAGCTGGGGGAACTCGAAGGTCGCGCTTATAAGAATGTGTTCGTGGATGAGCTCAATGAAGGCACATCAGACCGCGCCAAAATAGAATGGGTGGTGAAAGCGAAGAAAGGGACGAAGATACAGCTGACAGCAAACCATGAGAGAGCAGGAGTGGTGAAGACGGAGATTGTTTTGAAGTAAAGGTAGTAGACCATGGACCGTTGAAGAAGGACAATACTCTGTCGTCAATGGTCAACAAGATTTCGGTTTCACTCGCTTGTGTTTATGAAAGAGTTCCCAGCCACGCGAGAAGGCTGGCAAACGCTCCACATGCGAAATTAACCCAGTCATTATTCAGCCACTTCCAACCGCGAATGTGAACCGTTTCTGTGCCGCAGCTGTGGAAGGGATATT
This sequence comes from Anaerolineales bacterium, assembly GCA_035699125.1. Taxonomy (GTDB): domain Bacteria; phylum Chloroflexota; class Anaerolineae; order Anaerolineales; family Villigracilaceae; genus Defluviilinea. Next base: position 108,940 of record DASSBC010000012.1, on the reverse strand, counting down.
TCTCGGTCTCTTTCTGATCGGCAGGGCAAAAGTACATGGCTTGTACTGTTGCACCGAGAAGGGAGTCGAAAAGCGAGCCGGCAAGACCGGCAAGAGTAATTAGCAAAAAGTAATTTGTGGATAACGCGTTGGGTGGTGAGAGTAAAACTGCAGGGAGAGCGATGATGGCTGAACCTGATAATGAGGCAAGCGTTCCCAGGAATGAGATTCCACCCGACGTCCCTTTTTCGACGCGCTTGCTCAAATCCGTGATCATACGCGGGGACGTGGGATGGAGGACTCCTAGCTCAGTCGCCCATGTATCTGCATTGACTGCCGCGAGCGAGGCGGCGAATCCAAGCCAGGGGAGGATCGATTCGGGATAAAACGCATGGAGCGCAGCGAAGAAAGTTGCCAATCCTCCGTTGCCAAAGACCTGCCCGGCATCGCGTTGATTCCCCTTGGAAAATTTCTCGTCGAGCCCTGCTTTACGTTTCTTGAAGAGGCGACTCAATCCTGACGATGTGATGAAGAAAGTAAGTAACAGCACTGCCCATTGCCACCCGCCAATGCCGAAGGTGATCGTGCCCACCACCGTTGCAGCAATCGCTCCACTCGTGCTGAGGCTACGCGCGCGGTACGCTAAATACGCAACGAGGACCGCGAGCAGGAAGCCATATATAATTTGCATTTAGACTGGCGTTGTCACGAGGAATAGAACCGCTAGCAAAAAGAGCAGGGCGGAGAGTGTGCTCGAGAGCCAGATAATGAACGCCAAAGGCCGTTCCCGGTCCCAGCGGTAAAGATACAAACCAGCGAGAAGCCCCGTGACGAACAGCAAACCACTAAAAAGCGGCAACAGGATCAAACGGACCGCTGGCACCGTTTCGTTCGGTATCCCAAACGCGTCGAACCCGAACGGGACTTGCGACAGAGAAGGAATCAGCAACCCCACCCATCCGACAAGACCCAGATTGAGAAGCAGCCCGGTCATCCATAAAAAGCGCGCGACCGGGCTTTCCCATGCCTGTGTAATCACGAAGGAGGGAAAGACAGACTTTGCTTCTGTAGGTGTGAGGCTTCCCAGTTCTGTCGCCCGCGCAAACGTGCGGACAAGTGCTGCCGCGTCTCGTGGCGAGATGGCAAAGACATGTTTGGACGTGGCGATCAGGATCAAATTTTTGGAGCTGGATGCGATGAATTCCACAGTCCCCAGATCAGGATGGCGACGCGTGCCCAGCACCGCACCCAGCAGGCGCAGACGTGGTAATAATATAGGAGTTGTCAGGTCCGCGGCAGGTCGCATCCATTCAATATCGGTCAGGGGTATGTCCTCGACGCGCAGACCCCACAGGATAGCCAGGCTGTCACGGTCGATATAATAATCTGCCTTGAAGAGGGCATAGGCGCGATATCCCAGGAAAGGAATGGGTGCAAAAGCGAGCACACCGGCTAACAGATAGGTCACAAACAGCGGCCCCATCTGTGCGTTCGTCAGATTTGCGAAGCTCCAGATGGAGGCGCCTGCCAGCACGAGGATTAGCAGCGCATGCAGAAGCAGCCCAACTTGTTTAGCGGGAGGGAAGTGCCCTGTCTTAAGGTCATTCATTCTTAGGCGAGAAGAGTGAGCGCGTCACTGTTTTCTATTCGTGATGTGTAACTTGAGTCATACAAGCTGAGCCTGTGAATAGCGCACGAGTTGTTCCACAGAAATAAGCCTATTTTCTCTTTCCCGGCGCGGCTTGAATTCTACCATTCCCTCTTTGAGAGCCTTCTCCCCAACTGTCACTCGAAACGGGCAGCCGATCAAATCTGCGTCGTTGAATTTGACACCAGCGCGCTCATCTCGATCATCGAATAAGACACGGATCCCTGCTGTCTTTAGTGAGTTGTACATCATTTCGGCTTGAGATTGGGTATTGAGTTCTTTGCCGGGGATGTGCATCAGGTATACATCAAACGGTGCAGCAGGGTGTGGAAACGCCAGACCTTTTGGGTCATGATGAGTCTCTGCAAGTGCAAGTAGGACGTTTTGTGGATCGAACGTATTGCGGGTAGCCAAAATCATTGCAGACAGAAGAGAGAGTGGATTGCCGCAATTTTTGCAGGCATCTCCTGCTTTTGCCTGTACCAAGTCTTCTATAATTTCAGCCGAGTAATCACGTCCGTAATTTGTGTTTTTGAGGTGATAACCTTCCTCGTTCGCGCCGGCGACCAGGTTTTGCGATTGAGGAATGAGATCATCGACAACGATCAGCGCGTTTTTCAAACCGATGGGTGAAGCATATCCTGGCACAGCGCCGGACCTTTCGATTTCTTCAACAGTCGCCGGGCGGAACTCTCCCACATACTGTTTGAGCTTAGCTTCGCTGAGCTGCATATCGCCGCGCACAACGACGAATATAAATCTGTTATCAGCGAGGCGGGTGAACATCAAAGCTTTGGCAGTTTTCTCTTTTGGGAGATTTAGAAAATCTGCCAGTGCTTCGATGGTGTGACATTCAGGTGTAAACACGGTTTCAAGTGCCAAAAGCGGTTCGCTTGCTTCTGCCGTCTTTTGAAATTGCGCCAGTTCCAGGCGTTCTGTGTACTTACATTCCGGACAATGCGCCATTTCAATTGACCCCGATGCAATGGGGAAGAAGATTTCGTTTTCACTGTTAAGCGTTGCCAGAGAAAGCTGCGATAGAAAGGAGGAGTCGCTGGATAATTTCTGCAAGTGCTCAATGGCATGTTTTCCAAGCGGCGTCCGCTGGTTCTCGCGTGTTAAGTATCCCGCGCGGACCAGGAAGGCAAAGCCTTCGGTCCGCGCGTTGTTGGGTGCCTCCCGTTGGGTTTGGATATTAAGATCGCGGTATTTCATAACACGTGATTACCCCTCTCTTTCTAGGAGGGGTGCGAGGTGGGATCCTATTCTTCTTTTTTTCTTCGAGGGGTAATTTTTCGTGTTGTTCCATCCGACATGGAGTCGGGGACAATGATTGGTGTGGAGGCGATAGATTCCGCCTGGGCTGCCTCGGAGGGCGTGGTCTCGGGCGTGGGCTCAAGGTCGAGTTCAACTGTTTCTTCCATGCGTATCTGACCGCGCAAAAACGCGCCTTCCTCCGTCACGAACGCTGTGGTTACCACATCCCCCCAGACACGACCCGAGCCGCGGATCTCCAGTTTTTGGGTGGTGATATTGCCGCGCACCGCACCTGCCACGATGACCGCGTTGGCGCGAACATTCTGGCAAGTGACCCGTCCCGTTTCTCCGATGACCAGCATCCCGCGCAAGGCGATCTCCCCTTCAAAGGCGCCTTCGATGCGGACGCCGCCCGACCCGTTGATCGACCCGTGCCAGATTACGCCTGCGCCGAGCACAGAAGTAATGCGTTCAACTGCCTGCACAGGCTGCTGTGGTTCGGTAGGGGTGGTATTTCGTCTGAACATATAGAGAGTATTTTACCGTGAAAGAGGTATACAGGTAGAAAGGAAAACAGGTATACAAGATTCGGACAAAAAAACACGTGAGTCTATTTCACTCACGTGTTTACGTGTGTACTTGTTTACTCCATCACTCCCCCTCGCTCTTCTCTTCTTTCGCCCCCAACTGCACGCCCATCGTATTGAACCCGGAGTCAACATACAACACCTCGCCTGTGATTCGTTTTGACATATCCGAAGCCAGGAAGACGGCAGCGTTACCTACATCGTCAATCGTCACGTTCTCGCGTAAGGGAGACATATCGGCAAAATGCTTATACATATCGCGGAAGCCGCCGACACCGGCGGCTGCCAGCGTGCGAATGGGTCCCGCCGAGATAGCGTTGACGCGGATCTTTTCGGGTCCCAGGTCATAGGCGAGATAACGAGTGGATGACTCCAGCGCTGCTTTTGCCACCCCCATCACGTTGTAGTGGGGTGCAACCTTGACGGACCCGTAGTAGGTAAGACACATCAACGAGGCGCCGGGATTCAAGAGAGAGCGAAACGCGTTTGTGAGTGCCACGAACGAATACACAGAAATATCCAGTGCATTTCGAAATCCTTCACGGCTGGTCTGGTAATAAGGCTTGCTCAACTCGTCGCGCCCGGCGAATGCGATGGAATGCACCAGCACATCGATTTTCCCAAAGTGCTGCGCGGCTTTTTCTGCGACTGCTGCGATTTGATCGTCCTTGGTCACATCACATTCTTCGACCCACTGACAGCCCACTTTTTCTGCGAGTGGCCGGACGCGCCGCTCCAACATTTCTCCCGCGTAACTGATGCCGAGGATTGCCCCCTCGCGATGAAACGCCTGCGTAATGCCCCAGGCAATCGATTTGTCGTTTGCGAGACCAAAAATCAGTGCGTTCTTACCTTCGAGTAAACCCATCTTGTCTCCTTATATCATTTTGAGGAGCGAACCGTCTCCTCCGTTGGTATGTTCCAGCCTTTGACCAGGAACCTCCACGGCTTTGAGAGCCAGGGTTCTGGTGTATTATTTAAACCCACACGGGGACCTTTCGTCACGAGCGAGTTTGGGACCTTGTGTCCTGCTTCGATCCACAGTCCACCGTTTTTTTTCGTGAGATCGACTCCGTTCTCGCTCTTGGTAATCCCCATCGCTTGGCAAAGCTTCCCCGGTCCAAACGTATCTCGACCATTGCGCCTCTCGAGCATCACATCTACTCTTTTGATTGGCTGGATGGCGCGAATCAAGACTGCCGCCGGGAATCCTTCGCGCTCGGTGACAACATTCAACATCCAGTGATTCCCATAGGTGAAGTACACATAGGCATGCCCGGGCTCACCGAACATGACCTTGGTACGTGGCGTAATGCCGGCTTTGGCGTGACAGGCTAGATCTTTCTGACTGATATACGCTTCGGTTTCAGTGATGAGACCAACCAGTCGTTGCCCATCGAGAATCCGAACGAGTCGCGCGCCAATGAGTTCGCGCGCGACCGTCAGGGTCGGACGGTTGTAAAACACTTTAGGAAGAATCATAATATCCAACGCCTACGCTCGAATTTTCACCCTCACTTAAATCTCGAGTCACGCTTAATCGTGATTCTCAATCCTTCTTCGAGCTCAATCGAGGGACGATAATTCAATTTCTCCCTGGCGAGTGTCAGATCGGCGCAGAGCCGGGAAACGCCGCCCGAGGTTTTCGGGTTGTAGATGACTTCGGCGTTGCTGCCAGTCACATCCTGTACGCATTTGATTAACTCATTGATGCTGGTTTCTTTCCCTGAGCCGATGTTGATCACTGATCCGTCTACATGCGGCGCGGTAGCTGCCGCGACCATGCCGCTGACGACGTCATCGACATAGACGTAGTCGCGCGTCTGGCTTCCGTCGCCGTGGACAACCAACGTTCCGCCGCGTTGTGCCTGCTTCAAATAATGTGGCACAACGGGCGGGTGAGAAGCCGGTAGATGCTGCCCGGGACCATAGGCATTGAAGATCCGCAGGCTGACGGTCTCGATGCCCCATAGTCCGCCGATCGTGCGGACGTAGTATTCTGCTGCGAGTTTGGAGACTGCATAGGGCGATCGCGGGTTAGGCGTCATGGACTCCTTCAAAGGCTGTTCCCCAAGGTCTCCGTAGACCGCGCCGGAGGATGCCAGCACTACACGCCGCACGCCCACGTCCCGCATGGCTTCCATCAGCGCCACCGTTCCGCCAACGTTGACATTGTTGTAATCGCGCGGGTACAAAATGGATTCAGGAACTGAAACACGTGCCGCGAGGTGGTAGACGACGTCCACTTCCTGGAGCAGAGTCCATAGCTTCGGGCGGTCATTCAGGTCGCCGCGCGTAAAATGGACATCGGGTCCCAGCGCTTTGGGATCGCCGGTAGAGAGATCGTCGAGCCCGCGGACGAGATGCCCCTCGCGCGACAGTTGATTGGCAAGCGAAGAGCCGAGGAATCCCGCGGCTCCGGTAATCAGAAAATTCATAGTCGAAATGGATTATAGCACCAAGAATATTTGTGTTTTGCCGCTCTCTAATCTGAGAGAACACTTATACACTCTGGATTGACGTATCCATCTTTGTATGTTATTCTTCTGTTGTAGGATAACAGTAAGTTCGGTTGGAAGTACAAATACCAGCAGCTCACGGTTTGATACGTGAGTTGCTTTTGTTTTAGCCTCCGATGGAACCAAACAGAACACCTAAATTTTACAAATTGCCAAAGGAGGCAAATACAATGTCTGAACGTATAACTGGTACAGTCAAGTGGTTCAATGGTGATAAAGGCTTCGGCTTTATCGAGCGCGAAGGTGGAAAGGACGTTTTCGTCCATTATTCCTCCATCCAGGGCGCCGGTTTCCGTAACTTGCAGGAAGGACAGAAGGTCGAGTTCAATGTTGAACAAGGCCCCAAGGGTCCGCAGGCAAGTAACGTCACCCTGAGCTACTAGTCTTTTAGACGAAGAAGAGCCCCGTGTTTCACGGGGCTCTTTTGATTCCCAATTTATTTCTGATATTGCGCGATTGCATCCTCGGCAAAGGGGCGTCCACTTTCCCGGTGGATACGAATCAGCGCTTCGGCGTCGAACGGAATGCGGCGGAATTCAACGCGGATCTTGCCTTTCTCCGCCGTTAAAATTGCATATTCCGCCCAGGGATCCGCGTAGAATTGACCCTCCGGCTGATCATGACTGTAGGTAAACCCCACACTGCCCGGATTGAAAAAGAAAAGATCGCCAATCCGGCGAAGCTGCTGAGCGTGGGTATGCCCGCCCGTTAATATCTTACCGGTATAGGGACCCAGAAATTTCTTAAATTCCTCCTCAGGTGCGGCAGGGAGAATGATGTCATCGAAGGAAGCAGGGGAGCCATGAAAGCACAAAAGGTCCAGCTCAGCTTCCATCTTGATAGAGACAGTGGGTTGAAACTTTGAGATAAAGTTAATATCATCTTCTGTGAGTTGCGATAAGGACCAGAGCCGAATCTCTCCCATCTTCCGCAGGCGCTCGGGCGGAATCCCCTCCTCTCCAGTCTCTTCGCCGCTGATCAACCAGGCATCGGCATTTCCCATCACCACAGGACAATTCATCCGGCGCAAGCGTCGAACCACTTCCGCGGGCTGCGGTCCGCCCTGGATTGCATCGCCGAGACATACGATTTGATCTACGTTTTGATCTTTTATGTCCGCGTCGACAGCCTCAAATGCCAGATCGTTACCATGCATATCAGAAATTACGGCAATTCGCATTGTGTGTTTCCTCCTAAATCAATCGATTTGAGCTATTGCGTTCACATTCGTGAAACTCGGGAATGTGCGCTTCCACTCGAGCCTGGAAAGGGAAGAACTCAGCACTTCCCCGGTGGATAAAACGGCAAATAATTCGTCGCCTGCCTGAACGAAACGTTCGACCATGCCGCGCCGCCAGGGCATCTGGAGTCCGTTCGACGCCATAGACCAGGTCGCCCCTCCATCTTCAGACTCCTCAATGCGACCGTTCCGATCGACGCCATCTGCCGGACCTAGCACCAGGTGATCTGGATTCCGTGGGTTTACCCAGACCGCGCGGCAGTAGCAATCGTAGAAAAGTTTCCAGGTTTTGCCACCATCCTTCGAGCGATAGAATCCGCCGCCTGTCGGGGCATACAGGAGATCTTGCGAGGAGGGGTGCACTTCGAGCGAGTGAACGTCGGGATATACAAGCGGCTCTGGCGGACTGGCGAAACCGGGTTTCCCATCACTGCCTGCGGCGAGATTCCAGGTCTCGCCGCTATCGTCTGAAACCAGCACCCCGCCGACCTCCACAGCAGCATAGATACGCGACCCGTGAAACGCAAAGCCGCGCACGCAGCCTGCCTCTGGTGAATAGGGCAAAGACCATTTGAAATGATCGCGTAATTGGGCAACTTCGGGAGAGGAACGCCAGGAGGTTCCACTGTCATGCGAGACAAATATATTGGCAGGTTCTGTGCCTGCCAGAACGTGACCAGAAGTTTCAGGATGATTTGCAATCCAGCGTACATGTGGTGTTGTTAAGCCGTCATTTGCTTTCTCCCAGCTTTTCCCGCCATCCTGTGAGCGGAAATTACCGCTCCTGGTCCCGGCGACGATCAGGTCTTTATAGGCGGTGACACATGTAATAGGCTGTCCTGTAAGTTCATGTAAAGACTCATACCATCCATCATTCCTGGGTTCGAAAAGGACAATTCCTTGCTCTGTAGCCAAAATTAGCTTCCTCATGAATGCTCACTTTTGGGGAGAATACAGAAATTATACTCTCTAAAATAAAACAAAACCCGCCTCCCACCAGGGAAGACGGGTCTAATCCGATACCGCTGACCAATTTCTGTTTACCTTAACGAACCCCCACACGATCCAAATGTGTCTGGAACCAATCTCGTGCCAGATAAGCAGCTTCGTCAAGAGAGCCAGGCTCCTCAAAAAGATGAGAGGCCTCGGGAACGATGATTAACTTCTTTTGTGTATCGACAGACATAGTCTCAAGCGCCTGCTTGTTCAAATCGATGACCACGTCGTCATTGCCGCCGACGATCAACAGGGTGGAGGCTTCCACATCTTGCAATGCCGCTCCTGCCAGGTCTGGTCGGCCACCGCGTGAGACCACAGCATCGATCTCGTCGGGCAGTTCAGCGGCAGCCATCAAGGCGGCGGCAGCCCCTGTGCCTGAGCCAAACAGTCCTTTTTTGAGTCCGTAGGCGTAAGGTTGTAAGTTCAGCCATTCCAGCACTCCGGCGGTTCTCCTGGCGAGCAAATTGATGTCAAAACGGAGATAGCGTGTTTGCAAGTCGCTTTCCTCTTCATACGCAGTCAATAGATCGAAGAGCAACGTAGCCAGACCGCCCTCCTGCAGTACCTGCGCGACATATTGGTTGCGCGGACTGTGACGGCTGCTGCCGCTTCCATGGACAAAAACAACAAATCCCCTAGCATCATCCGGGATGCTCACGATACCCTCCAGGCGAACACCCGTGCTTAAGATTTGCACATACCGGTTTTCTGTACTTGTTTTATTCATATTTCCTCTACTCAAAAGTACTCACCCATATAAATATTGACGGTTCGCTTCCTCTAACAAAACCTGTACTTCTTCATCGCTGACCGGTGAGAAATCTTCATACCAGCGTCCAACTCCATAAAATGGTTCTGGCGTGATTGCGCAGATAATCTCATCAGCTTCAGACTGGAATGCTTCACAGACGTCTGGTGCGGCGGTAGGGACGGCGATAACAATGCGTGCGGGATGTTGGGCGCGCAGTCCGGCGATAGCAGCGCGCATGCTTGCTCCCGTAGCGAGTCCATCGTCGATCAGGAGGATCGTGCGGTCGCGGAGTTCGGGCTTGGGCCGGTTGCCTCTATAAAGGCGTTCGCGCCGCTGCAATTCTTGTAATTCACGTTTAGCAACAAGGTTGATCACTTCGTCTGGTATGCTCAACATACGTATGATATCTCCATTCAACACACGCACACCGCCTGAGGCAACCGCACCCATCGCCAATTCCTCACGCCCGGGCAATCCCAGTTTTCGAACGATAAACACATCCAGTGGGGCGTTCAAAGCCAGCGCGACTTCATAGGCAACCGGTACGCCTCCGCGTGGTAATGCCAATATCAAGATATCTGCTTTTCCCGCGTATATCGATAGGTTTCGTGCCAGTTTTCTGCCTGCATGTCGTCGGTCCTGAAATGATGTCATCTCTTCTTCTTTCATATACTGTTTGGTAAAGCTTCTACTTTACAAGCGAGTTAGTGCCCTCAAAAATACTATAATCTCTGCTGGGGATAAAAGAAATCAGGAATATCCCCTGCCAAGTAGGGTTTTTCCTAACAGCCGCCATACAGGATATAAACAAGACCCGTCTCAAGCTGAGACGGGTCTTGTTTTACGGGAGGGATGGGACTGTAGTTCCTGGCGGGTAGATTAGATACACGGTTCCGGCGGAGGCTTCGAGCCAGAGTGGCTCAAATTCGTCACGCAGATACACTCGCTGGACGCTTTCATTGGAAGGTGATGCTGGGTCGTTGACGATGGGATTGCCAGTGGAGTCAAAACCGACTAACACCAATAAATGCCCATTGGTGGATCCGATGTCTGCCCCGGTCAGATCTCCATTGCCCCAGGCGATGGACATCACGACGGGCACACCTGCCTTCACATATTCTTCTGCTTTTTCCAGACTGGTGAAACGAGCGACATACCCTTCATATCCCTGTGTAGCGGCGTACGCCGTATTGAAGGGCCAGTTGCCATGACCATCGTAGATCCAATCAAAGGTGCCTGCCACAGCAGCGCGGACCCGTGTTCCACAGGAGACCGCGTCTTCCCCGCCTCCACTCCAGTAACCCAGCACCATCGAAGTTGACGTGGGGCTGCACCAGACTTCTCCGCCATCCGGATACACCATCTGGGAACATTCCGGTATATCGACCAGTGTATTCCAGTTCGCCGGGTTGCCCGCCGAAACAGTACCCTTTTGGGTAGCGGAGGTGGAATAGGCGACAGACGCATTTCGCACACTTGGCGTTGCGGTTCCGTTCGCGCTGAACAGCCGCAGCTTGAGCTGGAACTTGTTCGTTGTCGCTTTCTTTGCCGACGAGACAAACGTATCGACGGCGACAAATCCATCCGAGTCTCCCTGTGATTGCACAGAGTGGCGTCTGATTGTTGAGTCATCCGCTGCCCAAATGCCGAGCACATACCACTTGCTCCAGCGGGTGCCGTATTGGGCGCGGAACTGTACCTCTATCCACGATCCCGTCGGTGTCGAGGCGTTCCACGAAGCAATGGCTTCCGTGTAGTTGAACGCAGTGGAGATCTCCGGGCTGGTGGCTTCCCCAACAAAGAAGGAGCTGCCATTATAGTAGTTACCCCCGTTGTAGGCTCCTGCCGCAAATGGATCGGTGCCCGCGCTGGCGGTCCCGGCGTCGAACTCGAGGGCGCCTGCATTAAGTTTCACCCCACTCAACGTCCAACTGCTAAAGCCACTCTCTGCAGCCCGCCAGCGGACGAAGCCCGTTTGGAATTCCCCTTTGTCTTTCGCAGAAACGGAAGAAACAGTATTGAGCATGAAAACTCCAATGAGCATGATACATGCGAACGTACGAATCGTATTCTTCATCACTTTTCTCCTCATTCAATTGGCCTGGGTAGGGAAAAATTATGGAAACTTCGCTGTCACTTCTCCTTCGGTGGGTTTGACGAACATCATTACTTTACAGGAAAGTTCCTCAAAAAGCAATAAGAACTTGGTTACAAAAAACCGCTTCATTACTGAAGCGGTCTGATGATTTGGTTATCTGATTATTTTCTTCGTCTCGGCGCAAGACGATTGCGGGCGTGACGTGTTGGGGTAGGAGCCGGGCGCGGCGGGCGATTCCCACTGCCTCTATCGGAGGCAGCCCGTGGCGGCGCGGGGACTGTATAGTCAAAATCCGGGAGCGTCTCACGTTTGATTGGCGCTCCCATGATGCGTTCGAGAGTGCGGATCATGTCGTTGTCTTCCGGTGTGACAAGCGTGAACGCGTCACCCGTACGCTGCGCGCGTCCCGTGCGACCAATACGATGGATGTAGGCATCCGCGGTGTCGGGCATGTCGTAGTTAATGACGTGAGAGATGTTTTCCACATCGAGACCGCGTGCGGCGATGTCGGTGGCAACCATAATGGGGAAGTGTCCGCTCTTGAAGCCGCTCAACGCCTGCTGACGCTGCCCCTGCGTGCGGTTGCTGTGCAGGCTCGTTACGCGGAATCCGGCGTGTGCAATCTGACGGGCGATCTTATCTGCGCGATGTTTCGTGCGTGTGAAAACCAGCACCGATTCGGTGGCAGTCTGTTTGAGCAGTTTGAGCAGCAAGGCGGATTTTAGGTGCGCGGGTACGGGATACAGCGCGTGTGTCACGGTATGAGCAGGGCGGCTAAGCCCCATCGTAATACGCTGCGGATCTTTGAGCGTTTGCGCGGCGAGTAATTCCACTTCCGCGGGGAACGTAGCAGAGAATAGCATGGTCTGCCGTGCAGTCGGCACGGCTCTGATAATGCGTTTCACATCCGGCAGGAAGCCCATGTCGAACATGCGGTCGGCTTCATCCAGCACCAGGATTTCGATACGCTCCAGTTTCGCATAACGCTGTTGCATGAGGTCCAGCAAGCGGCCTGGCGTGGCAACCAAAATGTCGACACCTTCTCGCAGGGCTTTGATCTGGCGGCTGGCTGTGACGCCTCCATAAACGGTTGTGCTGCGGAGTTTTGTCCCCGCGGACAGAGCGCGTACAACCTGATAAATTTGCTCGGCGAGCTCACGCGTCGGTGTGACAATCAGCGCGCGCGACATCCCGCGCGGACCGTCGAGGAGCTTGTTGAGAATGGGTAATACAAATGCGGCGGTTTTGCCTGTCCCTGTCTGCGCCGTACCAATGATGTCACGTCCACGCAGTGCAGCAGGGATCGCTGCTTCCTGAATGGGCGTCGCGGTTTCATAGCCCGCGTACTTGATTCCCTGCATTAGACGGGAATCCAAATTAAATTGTTCGAAATTCAAAACTTTTCCTTGTCTTCAGAAGTCTTGCACGTGTAAAGATTGAGATTCCCTCAAAACAAACAGCGGTGGACTGCTGATATAAATTAGTTCTTGAAACTGATTATACACGATCCGGTGGTGTACTTTACGATTCAAAGAGAAATCTTACAGGGGGGAGGGGGAAACTTTTCAATTTGTTTCAACAAAAACTCACGGACTCGACCTGCCGTTTCGTCCCACTTGGGCTGGCGCAGATAGCGCGCCCGTGCCGCAAGGCTCATTTGCAGGAGGACATCCCGGTGTGTCTGGAGGAGTTTCAGCTTGTCTACTAACTCCTTCGGATTCTCCGGCTCGATCAGGAAGCCATCCTGACCATCTGTAATAATTTCACTTGCCGCCCCAGCCGTCGTCCCAATGGCTGGGAGACCGAAGCACATTCCCTCCAGATAGACGATTCCAAATCCTTCATAGCTGGAAGGGACAACGAGGATATGTGCATTTTTCAGTTTTTCGATGAGCGGTTCTCTATCCAGAGAGCCATGAAGAAAGACGCTTGCACCGGACGCATACCTGCCCTGGCGCGTGGTGCCAGGGAGTGCAGGCGTGAAAGAGGAAAGTTGATTGCGGGAGATATATTCTTTGATTCTCTGGGTGTACTGCGAGTCAGATGCCAAAGATCCAACTACATCGACTCTAAATGCTGACGGCTGATCTCGGACTGCTTCCAATAACGTATGCAATCCTTTTCGATAGATCAGATTCCCTATAAATAATATCCTCAATTCTTTGTGCCTGGCTCGCTCGATGATTTCACCTTCCGAGATGGGTCCTCCAAAGCGGTCCGTTGGCGGGTAGGCAACAATGTTTGGTTTCTCGGTTTTCATGAAACGGTCCACGACCGTCTTTGTCGTCGTTGAATTGAAAATAAACCCATCGACAGATTGCAGATATTTCTTTTCCACCCAGCGGTAAAACATATTTTGCCATTCGGGTCTTCGCTCCGAACCACGCAAGTGATGGACGAGGGAAATGACCGGATAGGGATGTCTTCCCCGATTGGCGAAGACTAATGAGGGATGGTTGAGTTCATCCTGAATCAGGATATCCAGATTTGATGGCAGCTTAAAGCGGAGATTATCTGTCAAATGCGTGGCGTAATTCCGCCACGGAAGGGAAATAATTTCAACCATATCCCCCTGCGAGCGCAGATATTCGACCAGCTTCCGATCATATAGATATCCACCACTGAGGGTGTCAAGCGAGCCGTAAATAATCAGTCCAACGTGCATAAGTCAAACGCTGAAGGTCGAACGTCAGACATTTGACTTTGAACGTTCGACCTTGTATGCTGCCCATGCCGATTCATTTTCCCACAGCACTACCTTAAGCAGAGTGATGTTTTTCGCTTTAATACGCTCGCTGAGTGCGGTCGCCAGAATCCGGGCGAAATGCTCGATGGACGGATTCAAGCCCGCAAACTCGGGCTTCTCATTGAGCATTTGGTCTTTGTAATAGTTCACGATTTCATCCAAGTGCTTTTCTACGTCAACAATATCTACCAGGTAGCCGTGCTGATCGAGCTCGCTCCCAGACATTTGTAACTGCAGCACGTAATGGTGTGAGTTGGGAAAGTTTTCTGGTCCCCAATCCCCGCCGATGAGGTAATGCCTGGCAATGAAAGCGCGCTTTACGCCGAGTGTGTACATAGGGGTACTCCAGTATCAGGATTCGAGTATAGCCTTGCGAAGGTCGATCACTTTTACAGCACCTTCGCAGGGCTGCTATTTTGAAGCGCGCATGATGAGCTTTCCACCTTCGCGCGTGATGGGCATAGCGAAGTCGAAACGATCAATTTGAGTGCAGTAATCGAGGTCAGACTGCGGAAACGCGATTTCGGCAGGGTCGAGATGTTGGAGTGCATCTCTGGACTCATACACGCGCTTGACGAATGGTTTTGTATCCGGTCGCGTGTCCTGCAGCAAGGCTTCCAGATATTCTGCACAGGCGAGGTCTTCGTCACCGCGCGCTTCCCATTTGCCTGTGATCACAAATGTAACTTGATCGATTCCCATCCTGGCGATGGTTTGAACGGTTGCCTTCGCCACGACAAAACTGGATGCGAGCATGATCTGGGCATTCCGGCTGCGCACCGCGCCTTGTGTTCCCGCGCCCGTTCGTTGGATTAACGTCACGCCCGAAAGATTCTCTTGGCAAATAAACGTGGGGGAATTACCGAAATCGAATCCTTCAGGTGGAAGCCCGCCAACCTCGCCCATTGCCTTCGAATTGGGGATCTGGGATTTGAGCGATAAGGCTTCTTCCACGGTGCTCACTAGAATGATCTCTTTTGCGCCGCGCGAGAATGCATACGCTGCAGTGGAAAAGGCACGCAGGACGTCGATGAGGATCACTACTCCTGTTGCGGTGTGGCAGGTTTCAAGGTCTGTGTAGTGGAAGTTCATCGCAAGTATCAAAGGAGGATATAAACCAAAACAAAGGCACCTGACCTTTTCCAGAACCCGGCATAGCTTTTCACAAAGAATCCTTGATCAATAGGTGAACAAAATCTGAATTGTGTCTTGCGGACTTTCATCCAGCAGGCGATAGGCTTGTGCTGCCTCATCGATCGGGAAACGGTGGGTAATCCACTTGTCAGGTTTGATCCGTTCCAGGGCTTTCCAGGCTGCGTCGAAGCGCCGTGCCTTATCCCAGCGACCTTCCAGCTCCGGCGCGATCGTGCTCACCTGTGAGGCGATCAGTTTGATGCGAGAGCGATGGAATGTCCCCCCCAGGTTCACCTCGACCTGCTTTTCCCCGTACCACGAGCCGATGACGATCCGCCCGGAGAAGCGGGTGAGGGCAAGGGCATCGTTCAGCGCCTCTGGATTGCCGCTCAACTCAAAGGTCAGGTCTGCACCTGGCTGGAGTAAGTCCGCTACCTGCTCGCGAAACCCGGGTGCATGAGGGTCAAGAGACCGATGGTGAGTGACGGGTGATACATCACAGCGCAGAGGATAGCAGTCTGCTGTGATCATCATATCCAATGGAAATTCGTTCAGTAGCGAAGCCGTCAACAAACCGACAATTCCCTGTCCGAGTACAAGGACACGCTCGCCAAAGATAGGCACGCCATCCTGTACCAGATTGATGGCGGTCTCCATATTGGGAAGAAAACAGGCAGTGTCAGGGGAAAGGGAATGGGGGAGAAGCAACAACGAGTCCGGCGTGGTGAGGAAATGAGAAGTATGCGGCTGAAACCCAAACACAAGTTGATCGCGCAAGGACTTGTCTACCTGTGTACCTGTCTCCTTAACTGTCCCCACACATGCGTACCCGTATGGCAGGGGATATTGAAATCCACCGCGCATGGAGGTGATCGTGGAATCGGTCTCCATATCGTGCGGGAAGCGTCCCTGATAGACAAGCATTTCTGTCCCGGCGCTGATCGCGGAACAGGTTGTCTCCACCAGAACTTCATCCGCGCCGGGAGCAGGGATAGGCTCTTCACGGAGCTCCACCTGTCGCGGCGCGGTGAAGTATAGGGTCTTTCGGTTCACATCTTCATTTTACATGAAATATAGTAACAACTTCATTCGTTCGGCGAGTAAGTCACTACTATGAATAACACTTAGGATTTAGGTCTATCTGCTAATAGAAATGCCATCAGAATTAATTCGGCGGTTTTGGCGTAATACCCGGTTGCGCTGGAGGTTCCCGGGACAAAGTTCTTATCGCCGAGAATGATCCATAAAACAAAGGTCAACACGGTGTATGCCATAAGTGCCCACCAGACCAGATTACGTCTCTCTTGAAAGAAAGGGATTGGTAGGAAATATGCACCTAACAGGGCAAGGTAGCCTAAGCCATTCAACACAATCGGGTCGAACCCCATTTGTGAGAAAAGGGAAAGGTGAAGAAACGCGGTTGCCAGGCCGGCTAGAAGGATCCCATAGTGCTTAGCAGTGAGGCTCATAATCGACTCCTTTTGCAAACAGATTTATAT
Organism: Anaerolineales bacterium; assembly: GCA_035699125.1. Classification (GTDB taxonomy): domain Bacteria; phylum Chloroflexota; class Anaerolineae; order Anaerolineales; family Villigracilaceae; genus Defluviilinea. Next base: position 92,483 of record DASSBC010000012.1, on the reverse strand, counting down.
GTGAATACAACACCAATTATTATTTTTGTTTCTCAAGGGCGCGGCTCGCCAGCAGCAAGCCGAACCCACCGATGAGCAGGTCCCGCCCGCGCATGACCAGGGCGACGCCAATTGCCAGGGCAGCCGGGACGCCGAACATCCCGAGTGCGAAGACCTGGCTGGCTTCGAGTGCTCCCAGTCCACCGGGCAGGGGCACGAGCAGCGAAAGCCAGCCGGCAGTCCAGGCAGCAATGGTCTGCCAGGCGGTTAATGGAATTCCCAGAAACTTAACAATGAGGGCGAACTCGCTGACCATGCCCACACCCGCCAGGATAGAGATGGCAGTGGCAGATACCAATGACGGCATGTGCCGCCGGCAAAATGTGCCTGCAAGCCGCTCGGAAGCGGCGATGAAACGCACTGGTTTTGAATCTCTTTTGATGAATGGAAGGCTGCGAAGAAGTGTAGAGAGAGGATATTTGCGCTGATATAAAAAAAGAAGGTGAAGGAGGGGCCACATACATAGAACGACCAGCCCGCTCAGGCTCAGCCAGGAACCGCTCCCGCTGGTGGCGAGAATCCCTGCCTGTAGGACAGCCGTCAACCCGACAGCAAGCAGAACGAAGTTTGCCAGGAACTCGAGCAGTTTGTCCATAATGACGGATGCGGTGGCGTGAGTAAATGTCGATTTGTACTTGCGCTGCAGGTAGAACACCTGAAGTGGTTCGCCGCCTATATGCGGTCCGAGCGTGAAGTAACTGACTCCAAACACAGCGATCCGCACCAGCAGTAACGGAAAAAATGGAATGCGTTTGTTCTCGGCACGGACGATCACCCACCAGCGTACTGTAATTAACCCATAGATGAAAACGTTCAATCCCAACAACGTCGCCATCTGCCAAAGCTGCAGCCTGCGGATCGTATTCCAGATCTCTTCGAGCGGCACAGTTCGCAGAGCGATGTAGAGAAGAACGGCGAGAATGAGATAGACCGCGAAAAGACGCAGCGCCGATCGGATCTCCCATCTGGCTTTTTGCCTTGGAAGGGCAGGTGGGAGCGCGGTATCCCCTTCGCTCGTGGGAAGAGGGGGCAAGGGCGAAGAGGATTTCACAGTAATCGTTCTCCCTCTCCCACAGGCGGATGTTCGATCAGTTCTTTCATCTCTGCCAGGACTGCCTGATGGATCACTTTTGTATCTGTTGTACCAAGATCGCTGGCGTAGATCGGGCTTCCAATTTGCACACGCACACGGACACCTCTCTTCCTGAGCATCACATGCGCCAGTAGCTGGAGCGCCGCCGCAAGTTTTTCGCGTTCGGGGCGCGCCCGTTTCAGATAGGTCAGCGGATGATTTGCCGCTTTCTTCCAGACTACACCGCGCACCAGGACGGGCAGCACCGCCATGTTTGGCGCCAAACGTGTAAAGATGCCAACACTATCGGTCCAGGAACGTAAGGATTCTACAGCGCCTGTGCGGATATCCGGGTCCGGTTCGATATGCCCGGCAGGGAAGGTGAGGGCGGCGCCGCCGTTTCGTAAGTGGAGACTGAGATGGCGGATCATACGGATGCGCGAGGACGCATCCTCCTTTACATAGGCGAGCTGTTTGCTCATATTCGGCAGCGCGTTCAGAAAGGGACGGTCCAGCGCGATGACTCTCAAGTCTCGGCGATTCAATGCAATAAATAGGGAGAGGGTGTCCGTCATGCCGGGATGGTTCGACAACGCCAAAAACGCAGAATTCGGGATGCGGTTTCGGTCGAAGACGCGAAGATCGTCCACGTAATTGCGGATGGCGCAGCGCGAAGCCTCCACCAGCCCATGCGTGGAGATCGCAGAGTCAAACTCCGCCATTTGATGGGCGAAGGTCTGCGGCGGAGAGCTAAATGTTTGGCGCAGCAGACGCGCCAGAAATGGACGGTTCTGCCAGCCGAATGAAGAAACAAGATCATCCAAATTGATTTGCGTCAGCGTTTCCACATTTGAGGGCATCAGTGACTCCACAGAGAACAGACGAATCTGGACTCTCCCATCTTATTTAAGTAACAATCGGGCATCCTCATCTCCTGAATGACAGTCGGGCCTCACGTGCCGTAATGGCGCATTTCTGGATGAGATTGCAAGGCGATGGTGCGCGCCGACGTCGAAGCACAAGTCACCATGGCAGATGAAAGGCGCGTAGATTTGCGTTAACGCCCTGTCATGAAACGGCATCCCAGAGTAATTGAAAAAGGAGGAAGTAAAGCCAATTATTTTCTGGCTGGAGCCGAAGAGACTCTGCGCGGCATGGGTCATTCCGGCTCCATCGAGAAGTGCAGGGGGTAGCCCTCCAAACCAGCGGCGAAGTGCGCCTTGTTGATTCGTTTCTCAGCTTCCGATTTGGGAAGGGTTTGGACGTATGCCAGCCCGGTGATATGTGCGATAAGCATGATCTCGAACGCTTTGGAGTTCGACTGATAAAAGATGGTCTTTAGTACATGGACCACGAAATCCATGGGAGTGACATTGTCGTTGTGGATGAGCACGCGATAGAGCGGCTCGAGCTCGGTTTCTTCTTCCTGTTCCTCGAGGATCTCAATTTCAGGGATAACTTCGACATTCATGGATAGATACGGATTTTGCCAGGTTTTGGATTTATCGTTGCACGTTACGCTTGCTGTCTACATGCAGGCTTAATGAACAGTTAATATAAATCACTCAATGTCTTGAATTCTTCCTCTGACAACTCGATCTCCGCTGCTTCGAAGTTTTCGCGGATATGCTGGGGATTGTATGACATGGGGATGGTGATCACCCGCGGTTGTGCCACCAGCCACGCCAGCGCGATCTGATGCGGCGTGGCAGAATGCGCCTCCGCAACAGCTTGCAAGGCTCTGTTAGAAGATAAGTTGCGGAATTTCACAGGCGAATAGGCGGTTAGTAAAATATCGTTCTGCTGGCAATATTCCAACACTCCATTTTCCACATAGGTGCGGGTGGGCAGACTATAGGGAACTTGATCGGTAACAATAGGCGTTTCCGAGACCGACTGCGCCTGCTGGAGTAGTTTCAAATTGAAATTGCTCACACCAAGATGTTTCACTTTTCCGTCTCTAACCAGCTTGTTCAAAGCGCGAAACGTTTCCTCGAGTTTCATCCCAGCGCGGGGCCAGTGGATGAGATAGAGGTCTAGATAATCCATTTGCAGACGGCGCAGGCTGCGCTCACAAGATCGGAAGACCTGCTCATAGGCGAGGTGTTCTGGTGAAATCTTGGTTGTAATGAAAAGGGATTCGCGCTCTGTTTTCGTCTCACGAACGGCGCGCCCGAGCAATTCTTCCGAATGACCCGATGCGTACGCTTCTGCTGTGTCGAAGTGAGTGTAGCCGATCTCCAGCGCACTGCGTAGCGCGGTCATTGAGGCGGCATCCAGTTTTGGATCTGGGAAGGAGTCGCCGCCAATCCTCCACATCCCAAAGCCAATTTTGGGGATGGAGCGCCCTTGGATGAATTCATGCTTCATAAGACCTTATTCCTTAAGAGGGAGGGTAAAGCAAAACATACTTCCCTGCCCTTTCCCTTCTGATTCTACCCAAATGCGCCCGCCGTGCACTTCCACAATCCGTTTGGCGAGCGCCAATCCGACGCCCGTGCCTTCGCTTTGCGCCTCCAGTTTGTCGAACAAGCCGAACACTTTTTCATGATAGGCTGGTGGGATTCCCATTCCATTGTCGCGAACAAAGAATATAGGCTGATTCTGTCTCTCATAGACACCGATATCGATCTGTGGTTCGGGCTGATCACCCATGAATTTGGCAGCGTTGTCGAGCAGGTTTTGCATCACCTCCACCAGGCGCGGGCGGTCTCCTCTGACAACAGGCAGATTCTGTGCTACATTCACCTTGATGTTCCCAGCCATCAAGCGCCCGCGCGTCAATGCCAGTGCTTCCTCTGTTACTTTGGCAAACGAAGTCTCGGAGGGAGGACTCATCAAACGTCCAATGCGGGAGAGCTCCAGCAATTCGTTTAGCAGGCGCCGCATTTTTTCCACTGCCTCATTGATTCGCTGCATATCTCCTTTGAATTTTTCCGTGTTGCCAGATTTTGCGTCGCTTTCCAGCAAGCCGACAAATCCACTGATCGTAATCAGGGGACTTTTAAGATCGTGAGAGACCGTGTAGGTGAAGCGCTCCAGTTCGGCATTTTTTGCTTCCAGTTCTTGAATTACCTTCTCGCGCTCCGCTTCGACGCGTTTGCGTTCCTGTAGCTCACGATGGGCTCGGCCGAATGCCTCGTCGATTTTGCGTATCGCAAGGCTAAGCAGGACTGTCGAGGCAAGGATGTATATCGCTTGCGCAATCCACAGTGAGGAAGCAGGAATGGGTTGAGCCGAAGTTGGGAGAATTTTATTCTGGCCGAGGACAAGGATGAGTCCGCTGATAAGAATACTACTCACACTCCAAAGGATCGATGCATGCCAGTCCAGGATGAGTCCCGCGCACACTACGACCACGAGATATGCCATGAGAGCAGGGTTACTCTCACTCGGATTAAGAGCCATGGCAATCGTCACAAGGAACCACAGCACAAACACGGTTAACGTGCCGATTGTTCTCACGTGGCCCCAGTGGACCAGTTGTTTAAAGACCAGGAGCGTCAGGAGGAACGACACGACAATGGTATTGCGACGCGGTACCATGGAAGGATCGATGGGGGCAAAAATGTTGTAGAAGAGGGTGGCAGCGATCGAGATCCAGAGGATGATATTCAACAAAACCGCCGCGCGGGTTTTGTCCTCATCCCCTTCAAAGGTAGGTGGTGCAATCCAGCGCAGGGCCTGTCGTAGCATGCTCATTCTTTTAGGGACCATTTCTCGATGCAAGAGTTTATACAACAACTCCTCTTCCTTTGCAATCAAGCCTGTCACTGTTCGAGTTCTGATATTTCTCCTGGCGACATCACTTGATTGACCCTTCGTCGAACTTCACCACGTTGTGAGTTTCAGGTTTCCCACTCGACGCCGACGTGACTGGATTCGGATTCGGTCTTCTCAAGCAGCTTTTCCACCGCCTGGATTTCTTCCTTATCACCGATCAGACCAATCCGATCGCTCGCCTGAAACATCGTTACCGATTTAGGGTTCGGGATCAGTTCTCCCTGACGCAGAATTGCGACGACAGACGCGCCCGTCTGAGCGCGTAGGTTTGCATGTGCCAGAGTCTGGCCCACGAGAGGGTTGTTGTCGTCCAGTTGAAACCACTTGATCTCGATGCTGTTCACCGCATTCACCAGATCGTGAAGCAGGCGATGTTCCTCTTCCGTGTTGAGCTGAAGATCGTAATGGTCACGACGGACAGCGTCGGTGTAGCGATAGATTTCCTGTAAGGGAAAGCCGAGCTGCAAAAGCGTATGTCGTACAATTTCCAGGCCGCCTTCCAGCTCCGGGTGAATAACATCCTGCGCGCCAAGCTGGGTGAGGCGCTTTGTCCCGTCTTCGCTGGCGGCGCGGGCAATAATAGGCAATTCCGGCGCCAGATCACGCGCCGCCGTCACGACCAGCGCGCTGGCATCCTCATCCGGTCCCGCAACGACCAGGGCGCGTGCCCGCTCCAGTCCCGCGTGGGTGAGTACTTCCGAGTTCGCAGCATCTCCATAAAGCGTGGGGACGCCCTGACGATCCAATTCCTCCACCCGCTGCGAATCGGCTTCCACAACCAGGTGCGGTATCTTCATCTCTCCCAGCAGGGAGGTAATATGACGCCCCACACGCCCGTACCCGACAATGACTACGTGATTTTCGATCGATTCCGTGACCTCTGGAAGCGGTGGCCCCTGGCGATCCATCAGTTTCCAGATCGCCGGAAACCCTTTCAACCATCGTTCCAGTGGATCAATCAAACGAAATAGAAATGTATTGAGGATAATAGACAGCAGGGCACCAGCCAGAATGAGAGAATATTGATCCTGATTCAACAGTCCGAGGCCCAGCTCCTCCTGACCAAGAATGAAGGAGAATTCGCCGATTTGGCTGAGACTCACTGCCAGGATCAGGGTCGTGCGGGCGGGCCAGGGAAGCACAAAACCGAAGAGTATGGTGACCAGCGCTTTTCCGACGACGATCAGGCTGGTCAGGGCAAGGATGGGAATGACGTTATTGTACAAATAGATCGGGTTGACCAACATGCCGATGGAGACAAAGAAGAGAACAGCAAACGCCTCCCGAAACGGCAGCACATCTGCTCCCACCTGATGGCTGAGCGGCGATTCGCTGACGACCACTCCCGCCACAAACGCACCCAGCGCTAAGGAAACACCGAACAGTTCAGCGGCGCCCAGAGCAATTCCCAGCGCAATGGTCAGGATCGCCAGGATGAACAATTCCCGTGACCGGGTGTGAGCGATGCGCAAAAGCAACCAGGGAATCAGCCGCGTCCCCGCGAACAACACTACGATAAAGAAGATGGCTGCTTTGAGCAGAGTAAGTCCCAGCTCGCGCCAGTCCAATCCATTGGATGTGTCGGCGAGCGTGGGCATCAATACCAGAATGAGTACTGTTGCAATGTCCTCCACGACCACCCAGCCGACGGCGACCTGACCATGCTGTGTATTCAGCAATCCATGATCCATCAGGACACGCAGCAGGACGACCGTACTGGCAATGGATATAGAGATGCCGATGACAATCCCAGTTGCAATGGACCAGCCGAATAGCCGGCTCAGCCCAAGTCCCAGGAGCGTGGTGATCAGCATGCGTCCCAACGCCCCGGGAATCGCAATGCTGCGGACCCTCCAGAGGTCTTTCAGCGAGAAGTGCAGCCCTACCCCAAACATGAGGAAAATTACGCCAAGCTCGGCGAGTTGACTGATAGTTTCGATATTTCCCACAAACCCGGGAGTAAAAGGACCAATGACAATCCCCGCCAGCATATAACCGACGATCGTCGGAAGTCCGATGCGGCGTGCAAGTACCCCGCCTATAAAAGCTACCACCAGCGCCACAGCGATATTGATCAGTAATGTTATCTCGTGCATCGTCCCTCCAAAATATGTAAGTTGTCTCTCGGTTTAGTAATTTTCTCATTGTACACAAGAAAAACCCGTCTCACACGAGACGGGTCATATAAATGCCAAAATCCGAAGTCGAATCAGATGCCTAGCCGGTTGATCCCATCGAAAGCAGCCGTCTTGTAACATTCTGCCAGGGTGGGATAGTTGAACACGTTATTTATGAAATATTCCACGTTGCCTTTGAACGCCATCACAGCCTGCCCGATGTGGACCAGCTCGCTCGCGCCTTCACCGATAATGTGCACGCCCAGCAGTTCGTGTGTATCCAGATGAAAGATCAATTTCAGCAGCCCGGTCTGGTCGCCGATGATCTGCCCGCGGGCAATCTCGCGGTATTGTGCCTTTCCGACCTCATACGGAATTCCCTGCTCGGTTAATTCCTCTTCGCTGCGTCCCACCGTGGAGATTTCGGGGATGGTATAGATGCCGTAGGGGAAGAGCTCGGGCGAGCTCTGGGTGGGGATGCCAAAGGCATGGCACGCCGCGAGGCGTCCCTGCTCCATCGATGTGGAAGCCAGCGAGGGAAAACCGATCACATCTCCCACGGCGTAAATATTGGGGACGTTCGTTTGATAATGTCCGTTCACCCTCAGGAGGCCACGTTCATCGCATTGTAGACCGATGGCTTCGATATTCAAAGCACGCGTCGCGCCGGTGCGCCCGATGCTGTAAAGTGCCATCTCGGTAATGATCTGCTTGCCGCTTACGAGGTGGATTTTCACGCGGTCTCCATGTTCGTCTGTGATGGGTTCGATCCTGTCCACCTCTTCGCCGAGGCGGAAAATGGCGCGCTGTTGGTTGAAATGATACGTGAGCGAGTCGATGATCTCTGCATCGACGAATGGCAGCAGGCGGCGGCGCTTGTCGATGATCGTGACGCGTACGCCGAGCGCTGCAAAGATGCTGGCGTATTCCAGACCGATCACTCCGGCGCCGACCACCGTCAGCGTGCGCGGGAGATGATCGAGCTGGAGCAGGTCGTCACTGATGAAGATTCGCTTCCCGTCGAAGGGGATCCGGTCGTTTTTTGTGGCGCGCGTCCCCGTGGCAATGACCACATGCGCGGCAGTGACGTCCCGCCAGCCGCGTCCATCTACATACTTCAAGCGGATGGTGTTCGGGTCCACGAACGAGGCTTCTGCCGAGACAAGCTCGATCCGATTGCGCTGCAGCTGATGGCGGACAATATCCAATTCATGCTGGATGACATGATCCGTGCGATAGAGCAGATCCGCCATCGTGATATTCTGCTTGACCGTGTAGGAAGCGCCGTAAAGGCTGTGTTCGCGATAGCCGGAGAGATGCAGAGCGGCTTCCCGTAATGTTTTGCTGGGGATCGTCCCTGTGTTGATGCATACACCGCCCAGGATAGCTTTCCGCTCTACGACCGCCACGCGCTTGTTGAGCTTGGCTGCCTGGATGGCAGCGCGCTGACCCGCTGGCCCCGAACCGATTACGAGCAGGTCATAGTCATAGTCTGCCATGGCATTCTCCTGTAGCAATGCATGTTGTTGCGAGCCCGTAGGGCGAAACAATCTCCTCGACCATCATGAACACGTCTATAGTGGATTCTCCTGGTATACGGGAGATTGCTTCGGGCGAACAAACACTGCCCCCGCAACCAAAGGGATTCTTTACTCCGCCAGCGAGCGGATGTAATCTAAATCCAATTCACCGCGCGCGCCCCAGCCCTTCTTCCCTTCGGGGATCTCCGGGCGGAACTTTTCGTACAGGTCATAGGCTTTCTTTTCCAACCGCTTAGGCGGAAATGCTTTCGCCAGTTTCTCCATGGCTTTTCGCGTCTCGTCAAGATCCTCTTTGAATTTGTTTTCCAGATACGTCTGGACGCTCTCCGCATGCATCGGTTTCCCCTTCTCTGCTGCACGCAATCCATTCGGCGTTTTAACAGCTGGAACCCCTCGCCCCAGCAACTCAATAAACTCTACATCCGCCTCGTTTTCTTTCTTCTTGTCCTCTTTCTTTTCGTCTTTTGCCTTCTCCTCGTATATCCCCAGTTTTCTTCCTTTGGATTGGGCATTGAGTCCTGCCACTGCTTTGCCAAGGGTCAGGGCTGTATCTTCGTCATACCCCAGTCTCTCTGCTACGACCGTCGCCCAGAGGGTTAATACCGGGGCACGGTTGATCTTGATTTTTTTATTTGCCATCTCATTTACTCCATTACAAAGATAAAATCCGAGTGCATAGAAGGCATCATGGTTTGTGAATACTATACACCAGTTCTCGGCTCGAATCAACATAGAGCTCGACTTTCAAAACGCCTCCAGATTCTTTGAGCATCTTTCGGATGGTAGAATCAAATCCGCAAAATTCTTTGGAGGAATACATGACAGAAGTTGTCATCGTGGACGCAATCCGCACACCGGTTGGCGCGCTGGGTGGAGTACTCGCTTCCGTTCGACCGGATGATCTGGCTGCGCTCGTGATTAAGGAAATTGTCCAACGTAACCAGCTCGATCCTATGCTGGTAGAGGAAGTTGTTTTTGGCTGCGCGAATCAAGCAGGGGAGGATAACCGCAACGTCGCGCGCATGGCGGCCTTGTTGGCAGGGCTGCCCGTCGAAGTCGCGGGCGTGACGGTCAACCGTCTGTGCGCCTCGGGCTTGAACGCGATCAACCAGGCTGTGCGCGCGATCAAAACCAGGGAGGGCGATGTATATATCGCAGGCGGAGTCGAATCAATGAGCCGCGCGCCCTATTCGATCCCCAAAGCGGAAGCAGGGTTTTCGTTTGGCAATCTCACTGCCTGGGATACCGCATTAGGCTGGCGCTATCCGAATCCGTTCATGAGAGAAAAATATGGTACAGAATCGATGGGGGAAACAGCGGAAAATATCGCGGTGGAACGCCCGCACATTACGCGTGAGAAACAAGACGAGTTCGCGTTCCGTTCTCACCGCTGTGCCATAGAAGCCATTGACTCTGGTCGCTTCGCACAGGAAATCGTCCCTGTCACCATCCCTCAGAAAAAAGGCGAAGCAAAGATTGTAGACACGGATGAACGCCCGCGCCGCGATACAACGCTGGAGTCGCTGGCGAGACTAAAGCCAGCCTTTAAAAAGGAAGGCGGCACCGTCACCGCGGGCAATTCCTCAGGACTTAATGATGGCGCCGCGGCAGTATTGCTTATGAGCGAAGAAAAAGCCAGCGCATTGAACCTCAAGCCCTTGGCACGAATTGTTACTTCTGCTTCTGCCGGTGTCCCGCCACGTGTCATGGGCTATGGTCCCATCCCTGCCACAAAGAAAGCCTTGCAGCGCGCAGGCCTCCAAATGAAAGATATTGGCTTGGTGGAACTCAACGAGGCATTTGCCGTCCAATCCCTGGCAGTCATGGAAGACCTGGAGCTTGACCCTGAGATCGTCAACGTCAATGGAGGCGCGATTGCGATCGGCCATCCGCTTGGCTGCTCCGGCGCGCGGCTGGTGACGACTCTCGTCCACGAGATGCGCTTACGCGGAAATGTGAAATATGGACTCGCGACCCTGTGTGTTGGCGTGGGTCAGGGAGAAGCAACGATTGTGGAGTATCTTGGATAGATGGTTTGGAACGTTCCATGCCTCTCAACCGTTTGTATTGGTGAAAAGGAGACGTTCTGAATGAATTTGAGATTGTGTTTGATCGTTTGTACGTTAGGGGGAGTTCTTTCTGCCTGCAATGTATCTGTGACTTCCTTCCCCGCGCCGCCGACGTCGACCGTGGAGACCGAAGCCACGGAAACCCCTCCCACACCTTCCCCGTATCCTGATACCCCGGCGCCGCCTGCAATTGCCGCGCCGCGAATCGAATTACCGGCATTTACGGAGATCGAATTCTTCAATGAGCTCGATGGCTGGGGCGTTACCGAGACGTACCTTGTACGCACGAATGATGGCGGAGTTACCTGGTACGATGTCACACCTCCAGATGTAGATGAAGTAAGCTCCGTGGTAGAAACTCTTTTTCTCGATAAAGACCATGCCTGGGTGCAAAAGCCGGATTTCAATAACTTTCCAAACAATGGCTTGCTCTACAGCACCGCGGATGGGGGGCTCACCTGGTCGATTTCATCGACGCCCTTTAGCGGCGGCGATTTAAGTTTCATCGATGAGAGTCGAGGCTGGATGCTTGCCGATCTCGGCGTGGGCGCGGGGTCCAACGCAGTCGCTGTGTTTCAAACGACCGACGGCGGTGCAACCTGGACTCAAACCTATACCAATGATCCTAACGATCCTGAAGCCTCTGACTCTTTACCATTGGGAGGCATCAAATCGGACCTGGTGCCGATGAATATGCAGACTGCCTGGGTGGGCGGTGTGATCTATGCGCCCGGCACCGTGTATCTATACCGTACCGACGATGGCGGCAAAAGCTGGACACAGGTACCCCTCGATCTTCCGGAAGGGGCAGAGGACTTTGAGCTGGGTATCGATCGAGATCAGATGGAATTTGTTTCGGCGAGTGACGGTTTTCTCGCGGTGCGCATATCAGGCGATTCCACCCAAACCGCGTTCTACGTCACGGCCGACGGAGGCGATACCTGGATGCTCACGCCGACGTTGATTCCCGAGGCGGGCGAGTCGGATTTTCTTTCTCCGCAGGAAGCCGTCATTTATAACGGAGCGCAGTTTTACGTCACGCGTGATGCTGCGCGAACATGGACGACCGTTACGCCGGATATTGTCTTTGGCGACTCCTTTGTGACGATGGATTTCGTCAATCCAAATAGCGGTTGGATCGTGACTCTTGCCGACGAAGAATATGCTTTATATCGTACGCACGATGGAGGCGTCACATGGCTTCCCGCGTCTTCCTGATCGTTTTGTTGCTCCTCGTTTTGATGGGATGCAGGCCGGCAACACCCCCGCCCACTGCCAATCCGCCTGAAATAACGTCCGAGCCTGGCGATAGCGGCACCCCCAGCCCTGCCACACCAACGGCGCTGTCGGATCAGGTAGAAGAGATTCGGAATGCGCAATATCAGCCTGGTGCTAGTGAGGGGACACAGGTCGTGCAACTGACAGACGGAAGATATGAGCAGGGCACGTCCGGTGCTGAGGATTTCGTCTCGATTGAGGTAACGGATTTTGTGGCAATCGGTGACCTGGATGCCGATGGGACCAATGAAGCAACCGCGCTGGTCTCGGAGAATTACGGAGGCACCGGCGTCTTTGTCTTTCTTGCCGTCTTTTCACACGTAGGCGAGACCTGGACGTTCCAGACCTCCAGCATGGTGGATGACCGCCCCGAGCTGCGCGAGCTTTCGATTGCGAACAACGAGATCTTTTTGGATGCGGTGATCCACGCGAGCGACGAGCCGATGTGCTGCCCAACCTTACGCACAATGCGCCATTACCGCTTTGTGGACAATCTGCTGGATATGATCGATTACACAACCTTCACGCCAGATGGGCAGCCGCGCACGATCACCATTGAATCACCGGCAAATGGAACGGACGTATTTACATCCGTTCCGATCCAAGGAAAAGTCGCGGTTGCACCGTTCGAGAATAACCTCGCCTATCGCATTGTGGATCTTTCGGGGATAGAGCTTACTGCAGGTCCGATTACAGTCACTGCGCCCGATCTCGGCGGGCCGGGCACATTCGACGCTATTATTCCGTTGGGAAATACTTTGTCGGGCGCGACCATCCGCCTTGAAGTTCAAGATATCAGCGCTGCGGATGGATCGTTGCTGGCAATGGATTCGGTGGAATTAGTTGTAAAATAAAAACATATTACTCTCAGCGCCGTCTGCGGCGCGAGCCGAGATCTTTGGAGGAGATTATGCCCAATACAGTTCGTGATTGGATGTCCAGCCCGGTTGTTGTCGTGGATCCTGATTCAAGTGTCAAGTACGCGCTGACGCTCATGCGCCGGCGCAAGATCCATAGCGTGGTTGTCGCGATGTCTGAGAAAAACCCAACCTATGGGATCGTGACTTCCACCGATATCCGTGACAAGATCGCGGCTGCGGGCAGAAATCCTGCCGAGACGACCGTGCGCGAGATCATGTCGGGTCCCATTATTACTGGAGATCCCAATTGGACGCTGATGGAATGCTCAAAGGTCATGCAGGAACATCGTATCCATCATCTTCCGATTGCGGATGAAAGTGGATCCTTGATTGGTCTCATCAGTGCCACTGATATTTTTATGGCAGTGGAAGAAACAGGCTGGCACGAGGAGGAAGCGTAGGGAGTGCCAGCGGTCTCATACACGATGCCAAAGCAGAAGTACTATGTTGTCTGGAAGGGACGCAAGCCTGGGATCTTCACCTCCTGGGAGGAGACCGAAAAACAGGTGAAGGGATATGCCGCGGCGCAATACAAAGCGTTTCATTCTATCCAAGAAGCCGAAGCAGCGTACCAGGCGGAATATGAAACCTTCAAAGGCAAGCCCTCGTCGCAGGGAAAATGGAGAGAGGCAAGCGTCAAGCCTATCCTTCCTTCGATTGCTGTGGATGCGGCTTGCAGTGGATCCCCGGGGAAGATGGAATATCGCGGCGTCTATACCGAGTCGCAGGAAGAGATCTTCCGTATCGGTCCGTTTCCGGATGGAACGAATAACGTTGGCGAGTTTCTGGCAATCGTCCACGCGCTCACCTGGCTGGAGAAGCAGGGAATCCATTTACCGATTTATTCCGACTCACGAAATGCGATCTCCTGGGTGTATACAGGTAAATGTAAAACTCAGCTCAAACGTACGGCGCGCAACGCGCCAATTTTTGTACTGATCCACAGCGCAGAAAACTGGCTGGCGGAAAATGAACTGCGCGATGAGGCCGTTTTGAAATGGGATACGGAATTGTGGGGGGAGAACCCGGCGGATTTTGGGCGCAAGTGAGGAGGTAGACAGGTAAATAGGTAAACAAGTACACACGTAATGTGTACCTGTTTACTTGTGTACCTATACATTCTTCCGGGATAAAAACCAGTCATTCCGGCGATACGCTCCAAGAGGCGAAACGCTATACTGCTCATTGAAGTGAAAGGAGAACTTCAATGAGCCAAAATGTACTGGTGGAACTTTCAGATGCCCTGGCGGATGCTGCCGAAAAAGCAGGCAAAGCGACAGTCTTGGTGAACGCGCGTCGCCGCATGCCTGCGAGTGGGATCGCCTATGCGTCAGACTTAATTCTTACAGCAGATCATGTAGTGGAACAGGAAGAGGGGATTAAGGTGCTCCTCGCAGATGGTGAAGAAGTCTCTGCGCGTGTCGCCGGAAGGGATGCAGGCTCCGACCTTGCTGTGCTCAGATTGGACCGCAGCGCCGGTGCAATTGCAGAAGCGACGAAAAGTGCCGCGCGTCTGGGGCAGATCGCGCTTGCGTTGGGCCGCCCTTCCCCCGATGGAATCGAAGCCAGCCTGGGGACTGTCAGCGCGATCGGGGGACCGATCCGGACGGGGCGCGGGGGAATGCTCGAGCGTTACCTTCGCACCGATAGCATTTCGTATCCCGGTTTCTCGGGCGGTCCGCTTGTGGCGGCAGATGGAACCGTCCTCGGTTTGAATACATCGGGTCTCGCAAACGGCGCGGCGGTCACCGTCCCGGCGGATATTGCTTGGCGGATTGCGGATACTTTGGTCCAGCATGGGCGAATCAAGCGCGGCTATCTGGGCATTCGCAGCCAGACGGTTGATATTTCGGAAGTTTCCCAAAGGGCGCTCCAACGTGAGCAGGGGAAGGGACTCTTGATCGTCGGGGTCGAAAACGGCAGCCCGGCAGCCAAAGGTGGATTCATGGTCGGCGACATTCTGATCGGCGTGTCGGGTGAGCCTGTCCTGCACCATGACGAGTTGTTTACCCGGCTCAATGGCGACGTGGTGGGAAAATCCTTGCCAATTGATTTGATACGCGGCGGGCAGCCGCAAACGTTGAACGTTGTGATCGGTGAGAAATAAAATGAACTTCAATGGCACTTTTACACAGGTGATCGATGAATTCGTCCAGCGGGTGATGCCGTCGCTGGTCGTTGTGCGCGGTCATCGCTTTGGCGCGGGCTCAGGGATTGTCTGGGAGGCGGCAGGGTTAATCCTCACGAACAATCACGTGGTCGGACGGCGCAACCCGGTTGTGATTTTGCAGGATAACCGGGAATATGAGTCCCGTCTCCTGGCGCGTGACCCGGACGTGGATCTGGCATTGCTATCCATCGACGCCACAGGTCTGACTCCGCTGTCGACTGCTCCCGCTTCGCCGCGTGTCGGTGAGATGGTCTTTGCCTTCGGGCATCCGTGGGGACAGCGCAATACGGTCACGCGCGGCATTGTCAGCGCACTGGTCACGGCGCAAAACCGACGCGGCGAGAAATTGCCCGTCGTCCGCTCGGATGTGCCTCTGGCTCCCGGTAACTCTGGTGGACCCCTGGTCAATGCGAAAGGCGAAGTCGTAGGAATCAACGCCATGATCGTCGGCGGTGACCAGAGTGTTTCGATCGCATCTTCAGTGGCAATCGATTTCGTCAAAAAGGCAATCCGGGATGGAGCATCGGCGAGGAAAGACGCAGAGCGTGTTCCCGGCGATGTAATCTGAGCTACTCGAACAAAATCGAAGAGAGTCCAATGTCCTGGTTATGCATTGGACTCTCTTTTATCCCACACCAGATACATTAACCGAGCAACCATGCACACAGCCTGATGACTCCCTCTTTCCTTGTTTACCTGTATACTTGAGCGCATGAAGACTGCCCTGCTCATTATCGATATCCAGAAAGACCATTTCCCCGGTGGGAAGATGCCACTGGTCAAACCGTTAGAAGCCGCGCAGAAGGCGTACATGCTGTTGCAGTGCTTTCGAGAACAGGGTGGTAAGCATATTCACATTCAGCATATCTCCAAGAACCATGAGGCTGGCTATTTTATTTCTGGCGACCATGGGACAGATATTCACGACTCCGCAGCGCACTTTGAAGGCGAGCCGATCGTTTACAAGCATGAGCCAGATGCCTTCTTGGATACAGAGTTGCCGGATCTCTTGAAAAGCTGGCAGATCGAGCGACTTGTGATTTGCGGGATGATGACTCATCTGGATGTAGATGCCACTGCACGTGCCGCGGCTCAACTCGGCTTTCAAGTGATCATCGCCGAAGATGCCTGTGCGACGCGCGATCTTCGAGAGGGCGAAACCATTATCCCTGCCGAAGAAGTTCAGAGAAGGATTCTCAAGGTATGGAAATCCTTTGGCAAAGTGATGAAGACGGAAGAGATCCTGGCGCTTCTTGCCGCAGAGATAGTGAAATAATCGGAATAGTAATTCGTAATTTGGAACCCAAAATGACAACCCTTGACCCGGAACGACAAAAGCAAGCAAAACAATATGCCCGCCTCCACCGCCGGTTGTGGCTGGTGGATACGATCTTCAGCGCCATATACGCTCTCGTCTGGTTGTTCCTGGGGTGGGCGACCTTGCTTCGGGACTGGCTGATGACATTCACGACGAATCCATGGCTGTTGGTTGCCTTGTTCGTGGCGATCTTTGGCGGAGTCTATTCACTCCTAAATCTTCCGCTCAGCTATTACAGCGGGTTTGTCCTGCCGCACCGCTTTGGGCAATCCAACCAGAGCCTCCAGGATTGGGTGATCGATCAGCTCAAAGGACTGGCGATCGGCGCGCCCCTGGGTTTGATCCTGCTCGAGCTGCTTTATCTTGCGCTGCGTGTGACCGGCGATCTGTGGTGGCTGTGGGCGGCGGCTGGGATGTTGGTTTTTACGGTCTTGCTCTCCAACCTCGCGCCGATCCTGATCATGCCTCTGTTCAATAAGTACGTCCCGCTCGGCGATGAGCATAAGGAGCTTGCCGAGCGCTTGCTTGACCTGGCAAGGCGTGCCAACACCAAGGTCAAAGGCGTGTTCAAGTTTGACATGTCCAGGCGGACGAAGGCGGCGAACGCGGCACTGACAGGCATCGGGAATACACGCCGCATTGTACTGGGCGATACGCTCATCAACGAATTTTCCACCGACGAGATCGAGACTGTGCTGGCTCATGAATTGGGGCATCACGTTCATAAAGATATCCCCTTCCTAATTGCCTTTGGGACGCTTTCCACCACACTAAGTCTGTATCTTGCTTCGCTGGCGTTGGATTGGGCAATTGGTTACTTCGGGTTCACCGGTCCTGCAGATGTCGCCGCATTCCCTGCGCTCGGGCTGATCTTTGGCGCCTATGGACTGATCACCATGCCGATTGACAATGCTGTATCCCGCTGGCGGGAGAGAATGGCAGACGACTATGCGTTACAGTCGACGGGGAAGAAGGAAGCGTTTGCATCCGCCTTTACACGACTGGCGAATCAGAACCTGGGCGAAGTAGATCCTGAAAAATGGGTGGTTTTCCTGTTTTATTCACATCCCCCCCTCGGCGAACGGATTGAAAAAGCAAATCGCTGGAAATAAAAAGCAGCTTTGCAGGGGTTGAGTTCAAACGAAAGATGATCGTGGGTGGAACCTTCGCAAGGGTTTCCTTAACGCGTCTCCATCCAGAATTTCCTGCGCAATAGGATGGGGACGACGACGATCAACGCGATCACGAATCCCATTACGACAATTCCATCTGTGGAACCGATTTCCGAAAGATTCTTTTGGCGAGGGGTCGAGGTGGCTTGAACATACAACGCTGCGGCGCTGAACGTCCCATCCATGGCGGGCGGCGTGGAATACGTTAGCGCTGCGCTCAACAGGGCAAGAAGCAACCCAAGGGCGACTGTGAGGAGCGGACGCATCCGCAAAGCAAGCCTGTGGATCCATGTCTTCATACACGTTTGGATGCTCATCTTTTCCATGAGCATACATAAAGTATATCATGCGCTGATTCATTTGAATCCTGTGTTTTCATATGTACTTGACGTTGCTTTTGCAGTATAATGCCCGCGTTGCCCAACGGGTACGGTTACTCATGAGGAGAATGAGTTCAAATCCCCGACTCAATACTTGTCATTGCTAGTACTCGTCCCATCATGTATTATTGATTGGGGCGAGTCTTGTATTACACGGAAGTGGTACGTTCCTGTTGTACGTTTACCTGGATGCATATTTCACATTAATGGTTATTGCCAGCATCAAAACCTTTTCCAGCATCCTTTCGTGGTACTCTTAGCGCAATACTACGGTCCAGCGTGTTCGTGGCTGGGCAAGAACAAATCTTGTCACAGGAGCATGCATGATACGGAATTTCTTAAGATGGCTTAACGAGCCACTGGGGCGGATTGGGGTCTTAATTGCAGGGCTATCTTTATTCAGTGTAGCCGCGTTTGGAATCTATTCCACGCAACAATCGCCTCCACAACCTATAGAGTTTACGCATCAGATTCATGTCAATCTGGGGGTACAGTGTCTTTACTGCCATCCGGGCGCGTTGCGCGGACCATCGCCCGGCTTGCCGACCCTGACGAAATGCTGGGGGTGTCATCAGCAAATGGAAAAAACATTTACGAGCGAAAAGCTGGCTGTCTTGGTAGATTATGTCGAACAAAATAAACCCATCCAATGGGTGCCTGTGGCGCAAGTTCCCGATTTCGTGCACTTCGTTCACCGGCCGCATATTGCGGCAGGCTTGAATTGCGAGCGCTGTCATGGCAATATGTCTAATGTCGAAATTGCTGAGAACCCACAGGTCATGAACATGGGCTGGTGTTTAACTTGCCATCGCGAGAGAGCTGCAGAGGATCCGGAAAAACTGACCAAGCTCACGGATTGCGGCACCTGTCATTATTAAACCGGGCGCAAAGCGAAAAGGAACAGACTGACTATGAGTGAAAAAATTTCCCGGCGTGATTTTCTCAAGCTTGCCAGCGCAGGGGCGGCGACTACGGCTGTACTTACCGGTTGTGGTCCTGCTTCACGCTATGTGAAGCGTGAGCCGTATTCAAGGATGCCCGAGTACACCTATAATGGCTTGAGCACCTATTACGCTACGACGTGCCGCGAATGCGCGGCGGGCTGCGGACTGATCGTCCGCACATTCCAAGGACGTGCGCTCAAAGTGGAGGGAAATCCCAACCATCCCGTTAACCGCGGTAAGACCTGCCCGCGTGGACAGGTTACACTTCAGGGGTTGTATAACCCGGACCGCGTACAAGGACCGATCCAACACACGCGAGGCGAAGCGCTTTATAACGATCGTTTCCAACCGGTACAGTCGAATCTGTCCTGGGAGGAAGCCATCCAGGTCGTTGCCGACGCCCTCGTCAGCCCCACAGGCACGGCATTCCTGTTAGGTGCGGGGTCCGATCACCTCTTCGACCTGGTTTCGGATCTGGCAACTGCCATCGGCGCGCCGGCTCCCGTACGGTTTAGCGCAGGAAGCATGTTCGATGGACAGGCGACCCTCAGCAGGGCGTCGGAGGTTGTGTTCGGCCAGCCAGCTCTGCCGTTCTTCGATATCGGGAATTCCGACCTGATCCTTTCCTTCGGCGCGAACTTCCTTGAAACCTGGCTTTCTCCTGTGGCATACAACCGCGAATATGGAAAATTCCGCCGCGGCAACCCCAAGCGACGTGGTTACTTTATCCAGTTCGAGCCGCGCCTCTCGCAAACGGCTGCGAGTGCCGATCGGTGGATTCCAATCCACCCCGGGAGCGAGGGTATGGTGGCACAGGCGATTGGCAGACTCGTAGCGGAGGCAAAAGGCGGCGAAGTGCCGGGAACGTTTGAAAACGTCGATCTGGAGGCTGTCGCGTCCGCTTCGGGGGTCAGCATGGAGATCCTCGAGAACGTCGTTCAGCACATCCTTGATTCGGCAAATCCTGTTGCCATCCCTGGCGGCGCGGTCTTGAGTATGAGCAATGGTCTCCAGACAGCGCAGGCTGTGATGGCGCTCAATGCTATCTCTGAAAATATTGGCAAGGCGGGCGGCGTGCTTCTCTCGCCGCTTGCGCCGAACCAGGATGTCTATCATCGTCCTGCCAGCGCACAGGAAATGGCGGATTTCATTGACTCAATGAATAACGGTGGAATCGCAAAGCTGTTCATCCATGGGGTAAACCCGGTGTTTGAACTGCCAAAATCGCTTGGTTTTGCCGAAGCGCTGGCGAAGGTTGGCACAGTTATTTCGTTTGCCACCTTCCCTGATGAAACCGCCGTTGCTGCAGACTATGTCTTTCCGGATCATCATGGGCTGGAAGCGTGGGGATACCAGCGTCCTGTAACGGGCGCTGCGCAGTCTGTACTTTCAGGTGCGCAACCTGTCGTTTCGCCTCTGTACAATACACGTTCCACCGCCGATGTATTCCTTGCTGCTGCGAAGCTGGCGGGTGAAGGGGCGGCACAGGCGATGCCGTTCAACGACGAAGTGGAATACATCCAGAGCAAGCTGACAAACCTGGTGGGGCAGGCAGGCGGTTCCTTTGCAGCCCCGGAAATTAATTCCTTCAGCGCCTATTTCCAGCAGCATGGTGGATGGTGGACAGACGCCACCGATCCCGGTACGATAGCGCCAGCCGCCGCTGGCGAAAGCACTGCAGGGCCTGGCGAGGCGGAATTTGGAGGCGAAGGTGAATTTTTCTTCCTGCCGTTTGTTTCACCCACATTAGGGGAAGATGGTGCGAACAAACCCTGGCTGCAAGAACTGGCAGATTCCACAACGACGGTGATGTGGAATACGTGGGTGGAGATCAACCCGGAAACCGCACACGAGCTCGGACTTGAAAACGACGACGTCGTGAAGATCATTAGTGAAGCCGGAGAAGTGGAGGCACCTGTATATATTTATCCGGCTATCCATCCTGAAGTGATCGCCATGCCGTTCGGGCAGGGTCACACAGCCTATGGACGCTATGCGCAGGGACGCGGAGTGAATCCGATAGATCTTCTGGGCGCGCGCTTCAATGAAGCTGGCGATCTCGCCATCGCAGGCATGCGGGTGCGCCTGGAGAAGACCAGCCGGAAGCAAATCCTTTCACGGCTGGAGAGTCGGATTGGTGTGTATGGGGAAGGGCTTGGCGGTGAGACACATCGTTAGAGGAGAAGAGATATGAGTTTGATGGTTGATTTGAACAAAGTGGGGGCGAAAGGCTCGCTCATACAGGAAGAAAGCGGTGGCAAGTGGGGCATGGTTATCGATCAGGATATCTGCACAGGCTGCCAGGCATGTGTGGCTGCCTGCGCCATGGAAAACAACGTGCCCTTCGTGATGGAGGAAGATGCCGACTATGGACGCACGATGCACTGGATCCGGATTGAACGTTTTTGGGAGGGCGAATACCCGGAAGTGAAGGCGACGTCCTTTCAGCCGATGTTATGCCAGCATTGCGGCAGCGCTCCTTGTGAGCCGGTTTGCCCGGTGTTTGCTTCGGTCCATAGCCAGTCGGAAGATCTCAACCTCCAGGTGTACAACCGTTGCGTGGGTACACGGTACTGCGCAAACAACTGCCCCTATCAGGTGCGCCAGTTCAACTGGAGAGATTATCACTTCATGCCGTTCCACGCAAATGACGGTGATGGGCAACTGGTTTTCCCCTTGCATAACCAGCTAAATCCGGATGTCACCGTGCGCCAGCGCGGCGTTATGGAGAAATGCACATTCTGCATCCAGCGCATCCACAAGGCGGAGGATAAAGCAAAGTCAGAAGGTCGTGAGATCGAGGACGGCGAGTTCACCACCGCCTGTGCACAAGCCTGCCCAACTGATGCCATAAAATTCGGGCGTCTGGAGGACAAGGAGAGTCTGGTGAGCCAGCTGGCGCAAAAAGAACGTGGGTACCATCATCTTGTAGAGCTCAATACCCTGCCGCGCATCACCTATCTAAAGGCAGAAAGGGCAGAATAAAATGGCTGTCACGTCTAAGTATTTTTCTGGTTCTGAACGGGCGCACGAAGAGCATCACGAAGAAGAACACGACCCGCGTGAATCTCTGATGTTCGACCCGTTGCCGCGTGGTGTAATGAATGATATGGTGATGGAGTCAATGCATGTCACCTCCTGGCGCTTCTGGCTGGTCCTGGGCATTCTGGTATTCTTAGTGGCAACCTGCTTCTTCTATGCCTGGGGCTACATGATCGCCCACGGACTCGGTGTAGCCGGTGTGATGCGCCCAGCCTTCTGGGGAATCTTCCTGGTCAATACGGTGTTCTGGATCGGAATCAGCCATGCCGGCACCTTTATTTCGGCGATTTTGCGGGTGATGAAAGCAGAGTTCCGCCGTCCATTTACACGCGCGGCAGAGCTTATGACCACCTTTGGCTTGATCCAGGCAGGTGCAAGCATCTTCATGCACCTGGGTCGCGTCTGGCTGGCATATTGGCTTTTTCCCATCCCGAATGAGCGACAGTTATGGCCAAACTTTCACTCACCGTTGATGTGGGACCTGCTGGCGATCACGACCTATGTACTCGGCAGCACCATGTATCTGTTCTTGCCACTTATTCCGGACCTGGCAATGGCGCGTGACCGTTCCACAGGCTGGCGCAAGACTTTTTACCGCGTCCTGGCTCTGGGCTTCCGCGGCACCGAAGGAGAATGGCGGCACCTGACGACCGCCATGAACATCTTTGCCTTTGCCATCATCCCGGTCATGTTCTCCGTTCATACGATCGTGTCCTGGGACTTTGCCATGGCGATGCGCCCCGGCTGGTCCTCTACTGTGTTTGGTCCGTACTTCGTGCTGGGGGCATTGCACTCTGGTATGGGCGCGGTGGCTGTAGTGCTGTTCATTATGCGCTACACCATGAAACACATGGATTACTTCATTCGCAAGGAACACTTCGATGCCCTGGGCAAATTGATGCTGATCGTTTCTTTTGCCTATGCCTATTTCTTCTTCAACGATTACATTGTGCAGTGGTATGGTGGCGATTTTGCCACGGACAGCCTTCTACACTGGTTGGAAGAAGGACCCATGGCATGGATGTTCTATCAGATGATCGGTTTTAATATCGTACTGCCGTTTCTTACGTTATGGGATAAGCGGGTGCGCACCACGCCGTGGCTGCTCGCCCTGATCGGTCTGCTGATCAATATCGGTATGTATTGGGAGCGTTATGTCATTATCCCGACCATGCTCGCGATCAACCGCATGCCGTTCACCTGGAGATTGTACGAACCGCGCATTGAGATTTTCCTGACCATCGGAACGTTCTCGATGTTCCTCTTATTCTACATGATCGCTTCGCGGCTGATTCCGTTGATTCCGGTCTGGGAAGTGCAGGAAGGGCAAATGACGCATTCCCTGCGCAAGGTGGGCAAAGCGCATCTGCCGACGATTACCGAGTTCGAGTAACGGAAGTGACAGATGGCTGATACAACACTTTTGGCTCTCTTTGAGGATATTGACCCTGCGGCGAACGCAGTTGAAAAATTACATGAGATGGGATTGCCCAACGATCGCATCGATGTGATGTCTGGCGTGCCTATCAATCCCAGGATGCTGGGACGCCCGCACCCCGGGACGAATGTTCCACGGCTGGCACTGGGCGGCGCAATCGTCGGTGCTCTCTTTGGACTCTTTCTAAACTTTGGAACGCCGCAACTATACTCACTGCGCGTGGGCGGGCAGGCGCTTACGCCAGTACCACCAGGTTTGATCATTTTCTTTGAAATGACGATGCTCTTCGCGCTGCTTGCCACCTTTCTGGGCGTATTCCTTGAAAGCTACTTCCCGAATTACGGCTCCTTGCAGTACGTCCCGCAGATCAGCGATGGCAAGATCGGGATCTTTTTCAAAGTCCCGCAGGAGGAGCAGCAAAAATTCACTGACGCCCTGAATGAGATGGGCGCCGAATCTGTCCAACCCACCGAGGCGCGTCAACTATGAGACTTTTAAGACAGTTGGTCTGGGTTTTCACAGTGTTGGGAGTTCTCCTCGCCGTGCTCCTGCTCTTCACCTATGACATTATCAAGATCGAGTGGATTTCCTTCATGGAGATCCAGCCTTCTCACCGACAGATGGAAGATCCGCTCCCCGTACCGGCGCGCTCTATTCCGATCGAAGGCCCAGTGTCTATCCCGGGAATGCTTCCGCCTGAAAACCCAATCGAGGCGAATGAAGCTTCGATTGCGCGTGGCTCGGAGCTTTTTGAAATCCACTGTAAGATGTGCCATGGACAGACGGCAGAAGGAAATGGCCCGATCGCTCCGTTCCTTGCTAACAAGCCCGCGAACCTTACATCGCCTATCGTCCAATCGAAAAGTGATGGCTCGATCTTTCTCACCATTACGAATGGGGTGGAAGGAAAGATGCCGCCTATGAACGAAAACCTTCTTGTCCCGGATCGCTGGGACTTAGTCAACTTTATCCGCACGTTGACGGTAGAAGACTAGGGGAGGATGGCAATATGAATGACGATACTCGTGGCTTGATCTATGGGACGATTGCACTGTTTCTGCTGGGACTTGTAGCCTGGCTGAGTTTTGTCTATATTTCCGCTTGTAGTTTCACGCTCAGTTGTATTCAGGGCGCGCCACTAGTGGTGCGCACACCAGTCCCGACCTTAATTCCTCTTGGAGAAGTGAAGCAACAGCCAGTGACGGCGGAGGTTGATTTCAAGAAATGTCAAGTCGGGGCGATCGAGTTGATTGGCGCCTGGGTTGAGGCGGAGCATTCCGATACGGAGGCGTTTCCATTCACAGACCGGAACGGACAAAACTGTGAAGCGACGTACGAAGATATCCAGCTTCTCCTTAGAGAAAACAGCATCTGGTTCCCCGGCTCGCTCGGTTGTATTTCCTGCCACAACGCGGACCTGACCGAGCGTAGCGCGGGGTTGGATTTATCCACTTACGAGGCACTTTCACAGGGCTCACGCCGCGTGCCTGAGATGACCTCCCCTGGCACTGACATCTTCGGGGGTGGGGAATGGGAAGAATCGCTGTTGCATGAATTCCTGGTCAATCAGGGATTGACCCCACAAGGTCACTCGCCAGATGTTGAGCCAAGCAACCCGATTTTATATGTGGGTCAAGTCGTTGCCGGGGAAGGCGAAGTGACTGTAACGCCAACACCGTAACGTGACACACCCCGAGTTTACTCTTTGCATGTTCCAGCCACGAAGACTGACACGCGCATGATTTGTCTGTGCAAACCAGCGCGGTGTTTCACAGATCTCCCCAGAAACGAGCCGATCTCACACGAGATCGGCTTTTTTCATGCTTGTGACCTGCTCTAGACCAATCAATTCTAAAACTTGTACGCAAGTAACACCTGCACCTCCTGGCGTCGACAGGAGGCGCAGGTGTTCGGGTCTGAATCCTTTCTACTTACTTGCGCTGGCGCAGAGACAGAGTAATGCAACCTAATTATCTTTGAAAGCATGGACCCAAGAAGGATTGATTTCTACTTGACAATTAATGAACTCGAAAATGTGTCCGATGAGGGCAAAGAACGAAAGGAGTATCTTATAAAAAATGCTTAAGTTGCTCAGTGTACTGATCACAATCTCTGTGCTGATCTCTGCGTGCAGCAGCACCAGGAACGAGACAACATCGGCTTCTGATGACACAGCCACGGGTAAAGTAGTAGAGTACTCGCTTCTCACCAATATGGTCGATGGGCAAATGGCATTCTTCGGTGTGGGCGGTGAAATTGACGGTGTGAAAAACCCGACGCTGAGCGCGAAGGTTGGTGATCTTGTAAAGGTGACACTGACGAGCGCGGACGGCGTCGAACACGATGTTGCTTTTCCAGATTTCAACGTGCAATCAGACCATATTTCTGGAAAGGGGTCAACGACCACGCTCGAATTTGTGCCGGATCGACCTGGCAGCTTCTCGTACAACTGTGTGGTGGCGGGGCATAAAGAGGCTGGCATGATCGGAATGTTTGAAGTCACTGGCACTGCTATGAATCACACCTCCGACTTGGAACATTCAAGTGGTCCCATGACCATGAGTGGACCCCTCGTTGTCAATAATCCACCCACGAGAGGCGGCGACATTGTGCGTGATCCGACCGAGATTCCCGTGACCATCCCTGTGCGCGAACCGAAAACCGTGAGGATCGATCTGGAGACCGTGGAAATCGAAGGCCAACTCGCAGATGGCACGACCTATAAATACTGGACGTTCAATGGCAAAGTTCCCGGTCCGTTCTACCGGGTCCGTGTCGGTGATACGATTGAAGTGCACCTCAGGAATCTGACCAATAGCACCATGGCGCACTCCGTGGACTTCCACGCGGTGACCGGTCCTGGCGGCGGCGCGACAATAAGCCAGACCCCTCCCGGCGAAGAGACAATGTTCATCGCCAAGGCGTTGAATCCCGGTCTGTATGTGGACCACTGTGCTACACCGATGGTCGCTCAGCACATTGCCAATGGCATGTACGGACTGATCCTCGTAGAGCCTGAAGAAGGACTGCCGCCGGTTGACCGTGAGTTCTATGTGATGCAAGGTGAACTTTATACTAACGAAGCCTTTGACTCGACGGGTCTGCTTACAGAGAATCTGCAAGCCTTGTTGAATGAGGATCCTGAGTACCTGGTCTTCAACGGGGCGGCGGATGGCTTGACCGCTCAGAAACCCCTCCAGGCGAAAGTTGGCGAAACCGTGCGTATCTTCTTCGGCGTCGGTGGTTCGAACTTCACCTCATCCTTCCACGTGATTGGCGAGATCTTCGATCGGGTGTACGATCAGGCTTCCCTGACTTCTCCTGCCCTGACCAATGTTCAAACCACGATGGTCCCTCCAGGTGGAGCTACGATGGTGGAGTTCAGCCTTGAAGTACCAGGCAGATACATTCTCGTGGACCATGCACTGGCGCGACTGCAACGAGGACTGGCAGGCTACCTGATTGTCGAAGGCCCTGAAAACGACGAAATTTATCATGGCACATCAACCGGCGATAGCGGACACTAGTTCATCCAATATGTAGCTCAAGTTGTTGGCAAAGGGGAAGGCACAGCGACATCCTAAAGCAAAACTCCTGGAAATCCCGGGAGTTTTGATTCCGTATAGACTATAATCATATAGCCCTTTCGTGACCTGATTCTGCATGTTGAGCGGAAAGAAATATGACGATGCATACTCCGCCCGAATCCTCCAAAATCCTGGAGATTTATCTACTGATCGCCCAGTATCCGATGCTGGCATCGCCAATTCGGCAACGCATGCGGGAAGAACTCTTCCGGCGGGGTATTATCACGCGAGAGAGATTTGAGGCGGAGATCAACGATAAAGCTGTGCAATCTCAGCAGCGTGAGGGCATATACAATGGTCCTTCGGAAGAGAATGAGCAACGCTGGAAGCTTCGCTGGCACCGCGTGCGCAGAACCCTGACCGATTTTTACTTCGCGTATAACCTACCCATCGAGATCCTCCACCAAATCCTGGAAGAACTGCAGACACCCCAAGCAGATGGCGGGAGTATTTCCCCTGACCACAGTCTGCCATTCAATCCGGAGCTCGCGCCCCTGGAAATGGTCTTACGACAGGCAGAGCAGTATGAAGCACTGCCGGCGGCGGAACGCAACACTGTAGATCATCATCTGCAGGAATTGCGTGTCGTGCTGCTCAAAAGCCTGGTGAGCGACCAGTTATCGTTTATTCATATTGCCCGACGTTGGTTCAGTACGGCAGATTTCAACATGATTCTGCAACGCCGCATCGGCACGGGAAAAATAGGAGGCAAGGCGGCTGGCCTGCTTTTAGCTTACAAGATCCTGCAAAACACTGCACCTGAAATTTTTGGGCAAATCAAATTGCCGCAATCCTACTTTATCGGGGCAGATGTTTTCTATGATTTCCTGGCAGCGAATGAACTGGAATTTCTTAATCAGAAATACAAGACTGCAGAACAGATTCGCGCCGATTACCCAAAGATCCAGGAAAAATATGTCCACGGGCGCTTCCCAGAAAAAGTTGCTCATCAATTGCGTGAGATCCTGCACCGGGTAGGAAAAAAGCCATTGATCGTCAGGTCCTCTAGTTTGTTGGAAGATAATTTTGGCATGTCCTTCGCAGGGAAATACCTGAGCATCTTCTGCCCGAATCAGGGAACGCCCAAGGAAAATCTGCGCGACCTCACATTAGCCATCCGTCAAATCTACGCCAGTGTCTTCAGCCCGGATGCCCTCATGTATCGGCGTCGCGTAGGCTTGTTGGATTACGATGAACGTATGGCAATCCTCCTGCAGGAGGTGCAGGGAGAACATCACCGCAACTATTATTTTCCGGCGCTTGCCGGGGTGGCATATAGTTATAGTCCCATTGTCTGGAATACGCGCCTAAAACGTGAAGAGGGCTTTATGCGTCTGGTGATGGGTCTGGGAACGCGCGCTGTGGATCGGATTGCAGGCGATTATCCGCGCATGGTCAATCTCAGCCATCCGCAACTACGTCCTGAAGTGATGCCAGAAGCCATCCGTTACTATTCACAACATTTTATAGATGCGTTGGATCTTGAGCAGAACATCCTGACTACTATACCGGTTGAGTCGGTGTTGGGGTTCGATTATCCTCCCTTGCGCTGGTTGATTTCGATCGACGATGGAGAAACGCTTCATTTGCCCGTTTATCTCACGCGCGGCATGGATCCAACGCGGCTGATTTTGACCTTTGACGGTCTCTTGCAGCGTAGCGAGTTTGTGCCGCTGATGAAAACAGTTCTGAGCCGCCTGGCGCAGGAATATGAGCAGCCAGTAGACATAGAATTTGCCCTTTCCCTAACTCCCGGAAATGAAAAACTGAACATTGATTTCCATCTGCTGCAGTGTCGCCCGCAAAACCAGTTAAGCGCGGAGAGTCGAGAATCCCTCTCTATCCCTACCGACGTGACGTCAGAGGATAAGATTTTGCTCTGTACACAGATGGTGCCTCAAGGGCGCGTGAGCTCGGTCGAATATCTTGTCTATGTGGACCCGGAAGCGTATTACCAGTTGGATACGCAGAACGGCCACGCCGAAGTCGCGCGGTATATCGGGCGGCTGAATAGTGCATTAGAGGGGCAGACCTTTATCTTGGTCGGTCCTGGCAGGTGGGGGTCGTCTGACCCGATGCAAGGAGTGCCCGTCACTTATGCGGATATCTTCAATACCCGCGCACTGGTGGAAGTGACGAGTAACAAAGGTGGCTTTCATTCCGAGCCTTCCTATGGGACGCACTTCTTTCAGGATTTGGTGGAATCACAAATTTACCCGCTGGCGATTCATCCGGAAGCAGGGGATCGGGTGAATCTGGATTTCATCCGGCAGTCTGAGAACCAGATCTCGAAATTCATCTCCGAGCAGAATAAGCCGAGCCATTGTATCAAAGTGATTCATATTCCCACAGAACGCCCCGACCATCATCTGGAAATCATCATGGACGGTCAAAGTGGACTAGGCTATTTGACTCCGACCAAACCGAAACAGACAGAGAAGTGATTGTCGATCACAATATACCCCCATCTATCATTCCGTCAATTGGGATGCGCATTCCCAAACCAAAACGCCTCACTTTGCGTGAGACGTTCTAGCGGAGAGGGCGGGATTCGAACCCGCGAACCTTTGTGGGTTACACGCTTTCCAAGCGTGCGCGCTAAGCCAGACTACGCGACCTCTCCAGGATTGAGAGACAAAATTATACCAGAATTTAAAACATGGCTCGTCCGCGGACGAGCCATGTTTTACGAAATTATTATACTTGCTCTAGTTATCCAGCGCGCCTTGGTTGACCCAGTCGGTGATCAATTGGACTTGCGGCGGCGTGAGCTTAGGTCCACGTTTGGGCATTTTCTGCGTGGCAACCATTTCCACGAGAAGGCTGTTCACAGCATCACCCGGGATGACCACCGGACCATCTTCTGAACCAGCTAGAATACTTGCATGGGTTTTCAGATCTAAGCCTTCTTCGGTACGGTCACCGCCATGGCAGCCGATACAGCGGCTTTGGATGATGGGAAGGATGTCATTGGCAAAGCTCACAATCGCACCCTGAACAGGTGGTTGCGTGGCTGCCACAGGATCGGTAGCAGCCGGGAGTTCCGTCGCTGCGGATGTGTCAGTGACAGGCGGAACATCGGTTGGAGCTTCGGCTGCTGGGGATGCTGTTTCCGTAGCAGGAGCGGCAGGTGCCTCCGTTTGCGGAGCGCCACAGGCGGAGAACAACCCCACCATCAAAACGAACAGCACGATCTTTACGTACGTGGACTTCATATTTTTGTTTACTCCTAAGGAAAGATTTGACCACTAAGTGCACACGCCTACCATGGCGGCGCGGTGCTGGGAAGATGCACAAAGGAAGCTTTTAAGCTTCCTTTGCGCCTCACTGTAATGACGCTAGTACAGCCTTGTGATAAACCAGCTAAAAACCATATAAGATGACGCCGCCCAGGAATGCAAGGACCAGAGCAATCGCAAAGCTCACCCCATAGGCAGCCACATATAAGAAGCGGTTGCCTTTCTGGAACAGATCCGGGTTGCGGTAACGGATGATACTGATTCCTGCGGTAAGAAGAGCTAGAAGGGTGGCTAGAATGATCTTCGTCCCCGCATTCGGCGCTGCCCCTTCGTAGTTATTTATGTTGTCTCGCATACCAGTGACGCCTGCCACAATCGTTCCTAGAAAAGCCAGAACGATGTTCGCGAAGGCCGCCTGTTCCAGCGATGAACTGTTCCTCCACGCTGCCAGCAGGACCAAAAGGAAGGCTGCGCCGGTGAGAGCAATGGGAAAGTGAACGAACATTGGGTGTGTGGGATGTACTTCCGTCAGTGCATGGATCACCCGGTTGATGAATTCCATCTTCTCTCCTCTTGTAAGTATTGTTCCGTTTTGATAAGACCCTGGCTTGCCAGGGTCTTGTATTCTACATATACGTGCTAATTTGATGACCAGATGTATAGAAAATGCTGACTATTACCTCCGCCTGCATAAGAAATTATTAATCTTGAGGTGGGTGATTTTGATTATTTTCTTCGCTCCCGACAGCGCGCGCGGGGGTTTCGGGTGTTTGCGCAGTCCTTGTCAATCGCCAGCCACTGCGTGTGAACAGCCAGTAGACCAGCGCGGCAAGCAGAGCGAACACCAGAATTTGTGCAACGAATAGGAACGGAGAGAAGAATCCAAATCTCATCATCGGGAAACCGCGCATCCCAAACCCGCGGCGGAATTCGCGATGGAAGCCGAAGTCGTGCCTGGGCATTTCACGTGGACCAAACTCATCAAACGGGCGCAAGCCTGGGCGCGGAATTTCATCCCCATTCGGTGTGGACTGCGCGCCTTGCGCAAATCCCAAACGATATCCGGCATAACCTGTAGCGGCGAATAAGCCTGTAAGCACAACGATAGCAATACCAGAGAGCAATATTCTTCGCATGATTCGTTCCTTTCAAGTTGTTACAAAATAGTCAGGGCTTCATCCCTATACACTGAGTCGCTGCAAGTGTAGTCTGGATGTATAAAGAACCGATGAAAACATTATGTGGAAATTGTGATGTTGGCGAAGGTTTGTTGGAAGAATTATGACCCTCGAAGAGAAGTCCTCGCAGGGTTACTTACTCTTTTTCGGCAAGGAGATCAGGACGTTCAACCCCTGTCCCGGTTCCGATGTCGCTGAGATCTGTCCGCCGTGTGCCTGAACAATAGATTTCGCGATCGCTAGCCCCAGCCCTGAACCACCGTCGCGCTGACGGGAGACATCGGTCCGATAGAAGCGGTCGAACACACGAGCGAGGTCTTCTGCGTTCAGACCCGGCCCGCTATCTTGGATAGCGAACTGTACCTGCCCTTGCGTTTCTTTTGCGGACAGGATGATCCTGCCGCCCTCAGGGGTATAACGCAGAGCATTATCCAGGATGTTTGTGAGGACCTGCGTCAGCCGCCCAGGATCCACTTCGATGGGGGAGAGCGATGAAGCAATCTCCACTTCCAGCCTCAAATTCTTTCGCTGTGCCTGGTATTGATAGGAGGAAGCAATATCCTGAAGAAGCCGCTCAGGCTCTACCGTTTGAGGATGTATCGATAACTCGCCAGCATCGGCAAGGGACAAAAGGCGCAGGTCATTGACCAGGTGTTCAAGGCGTGCTGCCTCTTCGCGGATGATCTCAAAGTTCTCACGGGTCGGCGGTAATACGCCATCATGCACGGCTTCGGTATGCCCGAGGATCAGGCTCAGGGGGGTGCGCAGTTCATGGGCGATATCGGCTGTCATTTGCTTGCGGGCACTGACAGAGCGCGAAAGCTCACTGCTCATTTTGTTAAAGGCTTTCGCCAGTTCCCCAAGCTCATCGTCCGAGCGGACCGGAACCTGCTGGGAGAGATCCCCGTCCGAGATGGCATGCGTGGCTTGCGTCAGCTCCCGAATGGGACGCGTCAGGGTACGCGAGAGAAAGATTCCCAGCAGCAACGCGATGACGGCTCCGATCAGAGCACCATAGAGTAACAGGCGGTTAATGCGCCGGATAAATTCTAATTCGCGAGGAGCGCCTTCGAACTGGGAGCGCAACGGAATCAGAAAGCCGATGACGTCTCCCTCTTCTATGATCGGTATACCATCTTTCAGCGCGGCGGGAGAAAGTTTCTCCCCCCTGTGATAGGGACCATTGGGAATGACGATGCGCCCGTTAGCGTTGGCAAGAGCAAAGGGCTGCCGCATCGTGTGTGGACCGGGTCCCGGCTGCCCATCATTATGCTCAACAAAAATGGATTCCACACGTTCCCATGAACCATACGTGCGATGGTAATCGGAAAGCCGTGTGACGATGTCTGTCTGAGTCTGATCCGTTAGGAACCGAATGAACTCTGTCCGGGTGCTCCAAACAGCAGTGACTGCAATGATCAGGACGCTGATAACGCCGATGCTCAGAAAGGCAAGGATGAGTTTTGAGGAGATGGAGCGCATGGAAGTTAAGCTCTTTTGAAGCGGTAACCAACCCCATAGACCGTTTCCACATAGCGCGGATCACGCGGATTGGTCTCAATCTTGCCGCGCAGGTTTTTGATATGCGTATCAATCGTGCGTTCGTAGCCTTCGTAGCGTACGCCTTGGATGATGTCCAGCAGGTCGAGGCGGGAATAGACTCGCCCTGGGGAAGTCATCAAAGCGGTCAGGATGTCGAATTCGGAGGGGGTGAGATCCACGAACTGTTCGGCAACTCGAACCGTGCGGCTGTCCCGGTCTAATACGACATCTGCTGCTTTCAGCACTTTTCCTGATGGCTGTGAATTTCCCGCACGGCGCAGGACGGCACGCACCCGCGCCACCAGCTCACGCGGGCGGAAGGGCTTGGTCATGTAATCGTCTGCGCCGATCTCGAGCCCGATGACTTTTTCCTCATCATCCACGCGCGCTGTGAGCAGGATGATTGGTGTATTGTTCTCTGCGCGGTGCTGGCGCATAAACTCGTAGCCGTCCATCTCCGGCATCATCACGTCGAGGACGATAAGGTCCGGTTTTTCGTGGTGCGCAACCTCCAAGGCATCTTTCCCGTTGTGCGCAGTGACCACGCGATAGCCTTCCTGTGCGAGATAACTCTCGACCAGAGAGACCAATCGTTTTTCATCATCTACGACCAGGATTGTTTTTGACATCTAAAAAAACCTTTGAGTACTATATCATGACTAATTTGGTATCTGTTGCAGGCAAGTATAGTGAAGGAATGTCAAGAGAAGGTCGGAGAAATGTGAAGAAATTGTGTAATTTAGGATTGTCTCTTTAAGGAGCAATTCTTTATTTCTAATTGACATTTGTGAGGTTCTTCATTATAATTGTGCATAATAACACAATCAATGCCGAGAAAGATCTGATTTGCAGCCGCAGACCAGATTTTTTTACGCAATGCGGCAACAAGCCTTGATGATGAACTCTTTTTACTTTACAATTACGCATTCTAGAGAGGTAACTTCAAATGAATGACAAATATATCCAGCAGGTGCTCGAGATAGAGAAACAAGCCCAGGAAGTTCAAGAAAAAGCACAGCGTGAGGCGCAGGAACTACCGCGAGCCGCCGAGCAGGAGGCGCAGGCATTGATTGCGAAGGCAAAGGCAGAGGCGCAGGAAGAGGCACGCCGGATTATCGCAGAGGCGCAGTCAGAGGATCAGGCAAACGCAGTGCTGGCTGAGGTGGAGCGGAAGAACAGCGAGATCGAATCCAACGCCAACGCCAACTTCGACAAGGCTGTGGCGTACGTGTTAGAACGCGTCATTGGCAGGGCGTAATTCATGGCTAGTGGCGGTGTGACAGGCTACGCAGCAATCAGTGCGCGCGTCCGGGCAATGTATTCCGAGTTGCTCACGCCGCAGGATATGATGCGGTTAAGCGATTCCCCCGATTTCCAAACTTTATTTAGTACGCTCAAGACCACTTCGTACGGGCCCTATCTGGATACTCTCAAGGATAAAGAGATCAACCCCAGGCGGGTGATCAGCCAGGTCAAGCGGAAATTAGGAGACGCCTTTTACAGCGTGACCCAAATGGCGCCAGAGAATACGCGCCCGCTCGTCAAGCAGTTATATCGTTATTATGAAATCGGTAACTTGAAAGCTGTATTGCGCGCGTTGGTGACGGTTCCCTCCTGGACTGCCACAGAGACGACAGTCTGGGATCGCGTGCGTGATGTGCTTTTTCCGATGGGCTCTGCCGCAGCGCTGCCTGCGCAGGCAATGGTCGAATCGGGCGGCGTGGCGACGGCAGTGGATTTGCTGCGCGGCACCCCCTATGAGGAAACTCTTGCCTTTGCCATGCGGCGATACTCTGCCGAGCAGAATCTCTTTCCCCTCGAAGTCGCCCTGGACCTGGGATATTGGCGCCGATTATGGGCGGAAACGAAGAAATTAAGCGGGCAGGATCGCGAGCAAGGCACGAAGATTATCGGCTCACTCCTGGATATGAACAATCTGTTGTGGGCGATCCGTTACAAGGTGTATCACAAACTGTCTGAGGAAGAGATCATAAACTACACTCTTCCGTTTGGATTCCGGGTGCACGACACAGATATCCGGGCGATTGCCGCGGGGGCAGATATTGCTTCCATCATTACGCGTATTTACCCCAATATTATGGATGTCAGTGCTCTGCTTGAGAACCCACAGACTGGCCTACCCAGGCTGGAGCATCTGTTCAAGCGCCAGCTTATGAAACAATGTCTGGCTGCGTTTGTAGGGAATCCCTTTCATATCGGGATCCCTCTGGCGTTCCTGGTACTGAGCGATCTTGAGGTGCAGGACCTGATTGTATTAATCGAGGCAAAGTCATCCAATATCCCGGACGACGAGTATCGTCCGTTCTTATTAAAGATTAACCCGCCGAGTTAATTCACGACTTGAAAGCATTCAAAATCGAGTAAGGGAATTTTTTGTCCTCTACATGGAGATACTATGTTCTTTCCGAGAGAAATGACTGAAGTTGAGCTAATCATCCCCTCCAAGGATTTGGTGCCGATCACCAAGGTGTTGAGCGGTCATGGGGTTTTCCATCAGGTCGATAGCACGTATCTGGGGCTGGAGCATCTAGGACCCAATGTCTGGCAAGAAAGAGCTGCCAACTATTCTGCATTGGAACGCCGCATCCAGACCACTATGCAAACCCTGAATCTGACAGAGAACTATACCGGGTCTTACGAGTTTGACAATATGGTGGACTCAGACGCGGTGCGTCCGGCTGTGGAGCGAATAGAGAATGAAGTGAAGAGCACCAGCGACCAGTTGAACAATGAACGGAAGCGCCTGGAGCAGCTCGAAAGCCAATTGCATCAACTGGAGCCGATCGCAGATGTCGACGTCGAAGTGAGCGCCCTGCGCAAGTCTAACTTTTTACATTCGGTACTGGGCGTTCTGCCGGCAGCGAATGTAAGTCGGTTGCAGACCAGCCTTTCCCGGGTTCCCCATGTGTTCTTTACCTTGAGGCAAGATACCCAAAAGCCCGTTGTTTGGCTGCTTGGCCCGCGCAGCAACTCTGATATTATCGATCGCGCTGTTAAGAGCGCCTATCTGAATCCGTTGAGCCTGCCGGAGGAATTCGAAGGCACGCCGGCAGAGATTACAGGATCGATTCGCAAAGCGATTGACACTTCAAAGCAGAAAATTTCTGAGCTGGAAGCAAATCTGACGAACTTGTCTGGCAAGTACAGGCAGGAGTTGAATCAGCTGCTGTGGGATGTCCATGTCAGCCGCAGCATGGCGGACGCGATTGTGCGTTTTGGACAGTTGCGCCACACCTATGTTGTGGTGGGGTGGGTGCCTACAGCCGATTTAGAGTTGCTCACACAGCGCCTCAAACAGGCTTCCCCGGAAATTCTCATCGAAGCCATCCCCACCGAGCGCTCCGGGCATCATACGAACGTGCCTGTCGCGTTGACCACAAACAGGTGGCTGCGCCCGATCCAGATGCTGGTCACGCAATATGGTCGCCCCAGTTATGGAGAACTAGACCCGACCTGGCTCATGGCGATTACCTTCCCGCTCCTCTTCGGCGCCATGTTTGGTGATCTCGGTCAGGGATTGGTGTTGCTCGTACTTGGTCTCCTGATCGATCGAGGGGTCATACTGAAAGCGATGTCCAGCCTGGGATTGCTGATTGCGTATTGTGGTGCCTCGGCAGCCATCTTCGGTTTTCTATATGGCAGTATCTTTGGCTTCGAAGGCCATCTTATCGAAGAGTATCTGGGCTTCCACTTCGAAGCTCCCTGGCTCAGCCCTATTAATGAAATCCTGCCGGTCTTGAGCCTCGCAATCGACGCAGGGATCGTGATCCTGCTTCTCAGTTTCCTGCTTGGCATGTTCAATAACATACGCGCCCGCGACTGGCCGCATCTGGTATTTGGGCATACAGGAATCGTGTATTTTATATTTTATATCGCCTTCCTTGCCCTGCTGGGATCGTTCCTCGGAACGACGGCGATTGCCCCCAAGGTCGCGGTTGCGATCGCTTCTCTGCCGCTGCCATGGACTCTCATTGCACTGATCTTCGGCTTGCTGGTGATGTTCTCGGGTGCTCTCCGTAATTGGATGGAAGGGCACCGGCCGATTGAAGGAAGTGGTGTCGGCGGCTTCCTGATGTTCATCGTTCAATCTTTCATGGACCTGTTCGAATCCCTGATCAGCTTGCTCAGTAACACCCTTTCCTTCGTGCGCGTTGGGGCGTTTGCGGTGGCGCACGGTGGGTTGAGTCTTGCCATCTTTTCTTTGGCGGGCGAGGAAGCAGATCTGGGTTTTTGGATCACCATCCTTATTGGTAACCTGTTTATCATCGGGTTCGAAGGTCTGATTGTTGGTATCCAGACGATGCGTTTGCACTATTACGAGATTTTGGGCAAGTTCTTCCACGGCGGAGGCATGCGCTTTGAGCCTCTGACGTTGACACCCAGGAAAGAGGATGCGTAGTGAAGAACGTAATAACGACTTTAGCCGTTCGGCGACTAAAGTCGTTACTACAAAATTGACTTTATGTTTATCATGGGTCGAATAAGCAACATCAAAAATATTTAAAATCGAAAGTATAAGGAGATAAACAATGTTTTTAGTCTTTGCTGTATTGGTCGGGTTAATCCCTGTCATTCCTGCGGTCATCTATGTGATCCAGAATGGAAAGGCTAGCCCTGCACAAGCGGTTTCCAGAATGGTGACCGGGTTCAACGCCTTCAACCTTTTAGTCGGCATCATGGCTGCGGGGCTCGCTGTGGTCTGGCTCGCCTCCCCTTCCTCGGTTCTCGCAGCCGGTGCTGCCCAGGAAGGCGCTGTGGATCAATACGCTACGCTGGCTGCAGCCCTTTCCACAGGTCTGGCGTGCATTGGTGCAGGCATCGCGGTGGGCGGTTCCGGTGCTGCCGCCGTGGGAGCCACAGCGGAAAAGCCCGAGTCGTTTGGTCGTGCCCTGATCTTCGTGGGTCTTTCGGAAGGGATCGCCATTTACGGCTTGATCATTTCCTTCCTCGTACTCCCGTAGGGGTAGGAAGTATGCCCTACCGATACGAGGTTCTATGAAAGTATTGGTTATTGGTCATCCGGAAGCAGTGTTGGGTTTTTCGCTCGCGGGTGTAAGCGGGCGAGCTGCCACGACCGCAGCCGAGGTCAACCAGGCATTGGATGACGTGCAGGCGGCGAAGGATGTCGGGATCGTCCTTGTAACTCAAGATGTGGCGGAGCTCATTCCGGCCCGCATGGAACATCTTAAACTGCGCAGCACCATTCCGTTGGTGGTTGAGATCCCCTCTCCCCAGGGTGTGCCGGAGGGGCAGGCGTCTCTCGGTGAGATTGTCCTGCGCGCCATTGGGATCAAGTTGTAAGTTGTTTTGCCTACTCGTTGATCGCAAAAACACAGAGTGCCGCACAAGATCCTAAATTGACAAGCGGTAGATTGGATAGTAAGTTATGAAAACGGAAACACAAGACATTGAGATGCTGGCGCGTGCCATTCTGACCGAAGCACGCGACGAAGCAGATCAACTTAAAGCGGATGCAAAAGAAAAGGCGGAAGCGATCCGAAAGCGGGCACAGGAGCAGGCGGAAGCCGAGCGCAAAGCCATCCTGGACCGTGCCCGTGAGGAGGCAGAACGTCTGCGCGGGCAGGCAGTGGCAACTGCCCAGTTGAAAGCGCGTTCCACTCAGCTGACGCATCGTGAGCAATTGCTGGAGCGCGTCTTCAAGGCTGTCAGAGAGAAATTGCCCGAGGTTCAGAACCGTCCGGATTACGAGGAGATCGTTGCCATGCTGCTTCGTGAAGCCCTGACTCAGCTGCAAGTCAATAAGGCTGAGGTGAGAGCCGATGAAGCCACGAATAAGATTCTCAGAAAGGGCACCTTGCGAGATGTTTCCAAGGAACTGAATGGAGAATTCAAGGATGGCGATGCATTGCAAGAAGGGACAGGCCTTGTGGTGAATGCGGCAGACGGAAAATTGCACTATGATAACACTCTGGAGACGCGTTTGCGCCGTTTGCAAGGCACGCTGCGCTCTTCAGTGTATCAGGTGTTGACTGGAGAAAAAGTATGAGTGATCAAGTCGGAACAATTACCTGGATCAGCGGTCCCGTTGTACGGGCACGCGGGTCCCGTCATGTAGGTATGCTGGAGCTTGTCGAGGTCGGGGAGGAGCGTCTGGTTGGTGAGGTGATCGGTCTCAAGGGCGATCAGATGACGGTGCAGGTGTATGAAGAGACCTCCGGCATGCAAACGGGTGCGCCGATCTTCGGCACCGGCTTGCCCCTCTCAGTTCAACTGGGGCCCGGTCTGCTTCAAAGTATCTACGACGGTGTACAGCGCCCGCTCCCATTAATTGAGGAGGCCGTTGGTTCGTTCATCAATCGCGGCGCACGCTTCGACCCGATTGACCGCTCAA
Source organism: Anaerolineales bacterium (assembly GCA_035699125.1). Lineage (GTDB taxonomy): Bacteria > Chloroflexota > Anaerolineae > Anaerolineales > Villigracilaceae > Defluviilinea. The sequence goes on along the minus strand of DASSBC010000012.1, from coordinate 53,281 downwards.
AGAAGTGGAAATTCACGCCGAAAGTTAGTGTCGGCGATCAGGTCAAGGGCGGCATGGTGCTCGGCATCGTCATGGAAACAGACACCTTTGAGCATCGCGTGATGCTCCATCCCGACGAAGAGGGAGAAGTCACGTGGATCGCGGCAGAGGGCGAATACACAGTTGAAGAACCGATTGCCCGAGTCAAGAGAGGCCGCGAGGAAAAAGAAGTAGGTATGTTGCAGCGCTGGCCGGTTCGCCGGCCTCGCCCATTCATCAACCGCCGCGGTGTAGACGTTCCGTTGATCACCGGGCAGCGCATCCTGGATACATTCTTCCCGGTTGCCAAGGGTGGAGCAGCGGGAATCCCGGGTCCGTTCGGTTCGGGCAAGACTGTTACACAGCACAGTATCGCCAAATGGGCAGATGCTGACATCATCGTTTACATCGGCTGCGGCGAACGCGGCAACGAAATGACCGAGGTGTTACAGGAATTCCCGCACCTCGTTGATCCGAGGTCCGGTCGTCCCCTGATGGAGCGCACGGTTCTGATTGCAAACACCTCCAACATGCCGGTGGCAGCACGCGAAGCCAGTATTTACACCGGTATTACGATCGCAGAGTATTACCGCGATATGGGGTACCACGTCGCATTGATGGCGGATTCGACCTCCCGCTGGGCAGAGGCACTGCGCGAAGTTTCCGGTCGTCTTGAGGAAATGCCTGCAGAGGAAGGTTATCCTGCGTATCTGGCGGGACGTCTGGCAGAGTTTTACGAGCGAGCTGGTTACGTGAACAACCTGAACGGCACGCAGGGATCTGTCAGCATTGTCGGTGCGGTATCACCTCCCGGCGGCGACTTCTCGGAGCCGGTCACGCAGCATACGAAGCGCTTCATCCGCTGCTTCTGGGCGCTGGACAAATCACTCGCCTCCGCCCGTCACTTCCCCGCTATCAACTGGCTGGATAGTTACAGCGAATATATCGAGGATGTGGCAAATTGGTGGCGCGAAACAACAGGCAAAGATTGGCTGGCCATGCGCAACCGTGCCATGGAGTTGTTGAGCGAAGAAAGCCGATTGCAGCAGATCGTCAAACTTGTGGGCCCCGATGCGTTGCCCTATGCAGAGCGTATGGTTCTCGAAACCACACGCCTCATCCGTGAGGGCATTCTGCAGCAGAACGCGACGGACCCCGTGGATGCCTATTCCTCGGTTGAAAAGCAGATTCGCCTGCTCGAACTCGTCCTCAACTTTCACGAGCGTGGTATGAACATTATCCGGCGCGGCGCCCCCATATCTGTGATTCACGATCTGCCTGTGGTAGACACGATCATTCGCGCAAAGTCCACTGTAACGAGCGAGGAACTTGGAAAGCTGGACGATATTCAAAAGCAAATTGACGAGCAAATGAGTCAATTGGATGCGGAGTACAGCTCATGAATGAAGTAACAGTACAAGGTGGTCAGGAAGTCGTCGGCGTCGGTCGAATCGATGGACCGATCATGCTCGTGGAGGGCGGCGCCAACATCAGCTACGATGAGGTGGTGGAGATCCAGGATGCGCGCGGCCAGTTCCGACGTGGGCGCGTGCTGGAAGTTGGTGATGGCTTCGCGGTGGTACAGGTGTTCGCGGGGTCGACAGGCTTGTCCATTGATGGGACGCGCGTCCGCTTCCTGGGCAGTACCCTGCATATGCCCGTTGCCGAAGAAATGCTTGGTCGTATTTTCGACGGTCTCGGTACGCCGATCGACGGTGGTCCTGAACCTCTCACCGACACCTATCGCGATGTCAACGGGCAGCCAATTAACCCGACTGCACGTATTTATCCGCGCGATTACATTCAGACCGGTATTTCGACGATTGACGGTGTGAACACGCTCCTGCGTGGACAAAAGCTTCCGCTGTTCTCCGGCGCAGGTATGCCGCATGACCAGCTGGCGGCGCAAATCGTGCGCCAGGCGACTCTGGGTAGGGTCGCAGGTGCGCCCCAGAGTGAAACTGAAGAATTCGCCATTGTATTTGCGGCGATGGGCGTAAAGAACGACGTCGCGGATTACTTCCGGCGTTCGTTCACGGAAAGCGGTGCGTTGACTCGTGTGGCAATGTTCCTCAACCTGGCAGACGACCCCCCGGTGGAGCGTATCGTTACCCCGCGTGCCGCGCTGACGCTGGCGGAATATCTCGCGTATGAGCTTGAAAAGCACGTGCTGGTGGTGCTGACCGATATGACAAACTACGGCGAGGCCCTGCGCCAGATCTCGAACGTGCGCGGCGAAGTGCCGAGCCGCAAGGGGTATCCGGGTTATTTATATAGCGACCTGGCGTCCATGTACGAACGCACGGGTCGTATCCGCACAAGCAAGGGTTCGATCACGCAGATCCCTATCCTAACCATGCCGAACGATGACATCACTCACCCGATGCCGGACCTGACCGGTTACATCACAGAGGGTCAGATCGTGTTGGGACGCGAGCTTAACTTTGCTGGCGTTTATCCACCTGTTGCCGTTCTGCCGAGCCTTTCCCGCTTGATGAAAGACGGTATCGGTAAGGGACGGACGCGCGATGACCATCCACGCTGGGGCGCGCAGTTATATGCTGCGTATGCCAGAACCCAGGACGTACGTGCCCTTGCATCCGTCATCGGTGAAGAAGAATTGAGCGAGACCGACCAGAGGTACCTGAAGTTTGGGCGCGCCTTCGAGCGTGAGTTCGTCAACCAGGGCTTCACCGAAAACCGTACCATCGAACGGACGCTTGAGATTGGCTGGAAACTGCTCTCCATGCTGCCGAAGCAGGAGCTCACCCGCGTCACCCTGGACGAGATCGCCCAATACTACAAAGGCGAAGATGCCGCAAATTAGCATTGCTCCCACCCGAACGAACCTGATCCGCCTGAAGAAGGAACTGCGCTTCGCGAAGGAGGGCTACGAAATTCTCGACCGCAAGCGTGAGGCGCTGACGACCGAGCTGGTCAGCGTGGCAAAGGAAGCGGATGCCGTGCAGAAGGAAGTCTGGGCGCTGCTGCAACGGGCATACGATGCCATGGAAACCGCGCGGTTGCTTATGGGTAGTGACCATGTGGAATGGGCGTCTTTGGCGGTCAATAAGACCGTGGATGTTAAACTCAAATTGCGCGGGATCATGGGCGTGGCGATTCCCTCCATTGAAGCGCAAGGCGAACCTCCGAAGTTGCTGTACAGCCCTGGCGACACCGCCGCCTCCTTAGATGAAGCCAGCACTGCCTTCCGGGATGTGCTGCTACGAATCCCGCAGCTTGCCATGCTCACCGCAACCGTTTGGCGCCTGGCTAATGAGCTGCGCAAGACTCAGCGCCGTGTGAACGCTCTCCAGCATATTTTCATTCCGCAGTATAAAGACCAGATCGACTTCATCGTCAGCTCGCTGGAAGAACGCGAGCGCGAAGAAACCTTCCGTCTCAAGTGGCTCAAGACAAAGATGGAGAACAAGGAAGAGGAAGCGCTGGTAGAAGCGCGATAAGCGATCAGGTTTTTCAATAAAACCGCCAGAACGCTTCAGCTCCTGGCGGTTTTATTATTTCGTAGAGCGGGATGATAGCCCGCACAACCTTTACTTCTTCTTCATCTCTACGGGAAGCTCCCGCGGGGCGACCATGCCCCAGCGCGAGGCGCCGAGATAGAGAATATCCAGGATCAAATCTTCGTAGCGAATGCCTTCCGCCGCCGCTTGCAGGCAGAGGTCACTGTAATTTGGAGTGAGACCAGGTAACGTATTAATTTCCAGAAGCCGCGGGTTGCCATCTTCATCCAGGCGGATATCGGTCCTGGAGATATCCAGCGCATAAAGTAACTGGTGGGCTCGAAGAGCAAAGTATTTGAGCTTCCTTTCCAGCTCAGGTTCGATGTTGGCGGGACAGATGTAGCCGGGCGCGCCTTCCTCTCCGACATCTTTAGACTTTGACGCCTGGCTGTACACCTGAGGAGTGACCGATCGGGTCATGTCCAGCTCCAGGATGGGGAAGCGATGGAAACCATCTTTCTCGTACCATTCTGGATGGCGTGAATACAACTTTGCATCGGCGCGCCCAAGAATTCCTACAGTAAACTCACGGCCCGGCAGGAATGTTTCCACAAGCGCGGGCTGCTGATAGGTCTCAATGATATACATGGCGCGCTCGCGCAGCTCCTTCTCGTTGTTGACAATGGCTTTCATATCTACACCCATGCCCGTGCCCTCGCGCGATGGCTTCACAAACAGTGGAAACTTAAGCTCTGGTCGTATAGGCTCATCCCCTGCGCTGAATTCCTGGAAGGGGGCAACCGGCAAGCGCCGATCACGCCAGATGCGTTTGGTCAGCGTTTTGTCGAGCGAGATGCCATTGGTCAGCACGCGTGAGCCAGTATAGGGAATTTGCATCATTTCCAACAATGCCGGCACCTGTGCCTCGCGGGCGTCGCCGCCGAGTCCCTCGGCAATGTTGAAGCAGATATCCGGTTTTTCCTCCCGCAACGCGAAAGGGAGGTCCCGGTCAGCCTGGAGGAAGACGGTTTGGTGTCCATCCGTTTCGAGGGCGGCACGAATCGAGTCGATTGTCTCGATGTGGTCGAAGTCCGCGAAAGCGTCTGGTGGGACCCCCTCAGGCTTGGGAAGTGACTCGTCTTTGATATTGGCAAGGACGCCAATTTTCCAAAACCGTTTCCGGCGCTTACTGGGGGGCTGTTCTTCTCCGCGAGAAAGCATGTTTCTCTCCTTAGGTCAGCAAAATTTTCGTGGCTAGTATAGTCGAACCTGCGTGATTGACAAGGTTTTTAGTCAAAAGACCTTTCATCGCTTTTCCGCGTTCCCGAAATGTTTTGAAGTGTTTGGGCAAATCAAATGCTTGCTAGGGGAGTTGCACAGCACTCTGTAGCTAGACAATGAAGGTTGTTTCAGGTATGATTAGTTCGATTGTGCTGCTCCTCACGAAGCAGAGAATTAGAATGAAAAATAACACATCCGCCCGGATAAACCCCTTATCCGGGTTCTTGCACATAGCCAGAATTTTCGCGGAGGCGTGGATGATGGATTTGATGCTACACTCTACAGCAACGACCGTGACGCCGGAGAATGTTCTATGACCGATCCCTATACGATCATTTCGTATGCTCAAACCATCTTTCCGGGAAATGTAGCTGGTTGGCTTTCCAAAAATAGAATTCAATTCTAAGAATTGCAGGCACCGTGGCAATGTTTTCGAAAGACCTAGGTATTGACCTGGGCACTATGTTTACCCGTCTCGCCGATGGCACGCAGGTCCTTTCGGAGGAGCCGACCATTGTTGCCATTGAAGTTGCAGATCAAAAGATGGTTGCAGTGGGACAGGAGGCGCGCGATATGTACGGTCGCGTGCCTGATAGCATCGAAGTGGCGCGTCCTCTCAAGAACGGGGTAATTGCAGATTATGAGATCACAGAAACACTGTTATCTTACTTACTCCAGCGTGTCAGCGGATCGATGCGCATCTTCCGGCCGCGCGTCATGATCACTGTCCCTTATGGGGTAACAAGTGTGGAGCGCCGCGCGGTCTACGAGGCTGTATTGGAAGCGGGCAGCCGAGAAGCATATTTGATTCAACAACCCCTCGCGGCAGCTCTCGGCGTAGATTTGCCCATCAATTCGCCCTCTGGGAACATGGTCATTTGCCTCGGCGGCGGCTGCACGGAAGCCGCGGTCATGGCGATGTACGGCATCGTCTCGGCAGAAACCCTGCGCTCGGGTGGCATGGACCTGGATGAAGCCATCGTTAACTATGTGCGCCGGAAGTATGGGATTGTGATTGGTCAGGTCACGGCGGAACAGCTCAAAGTGCGGATCGGCGCCGCGGTTCCCCAGGATACGGAAAACAGTATGGAAGTGCAGGGGCAAGACCAGGTCACAGGTCTGCCGCGTCCGGTCACGCTGACAACCGGCGAGATTGTCGAAGCGCTGCAGGATCCGCTCAAATCCATTGTGGAAACGGGCCGCCGTGTCCTGGAGAAAACGCCTCCCGAGCTTGTGGCAGATATTATCGACCGCGGCGTGGCTTTGTGCGGCGGCGGGGCGCTATTACGCGGTGTGGATAAATTGCTCACCAAATCGCTGGGAATTCCCGCATACCTGGTGGATAACCCCTCTACTTGTGTTGTGGAAGGCGCAGTGAAAGCGATCCCGATGTACAACATCCTGCGTCGCAGCCTGCCGCAGGTATAGGAAGAGAAAAAGGCGCCCCCTCTCGGGCGCCCTTTGATTGTCATTAATCGAGATAATACGTCATACGCTGCAAGTGGGTCACAGGATCGATATACTGCACGCGTACGCCGCTGGGCACGTTCAAACTCGTCGGCGCGTAGTTCACAATGGCCTTGATGCCCGCCTTGACGAGCAGGTCGGTGATCTCCTGTGCAGAAGACGCAGGCGCCGCGAGCATAGCAATCTTGATTTTGTTCTGCTTTACCTTCTCTGGCAGCGTGGCGGTATCGAAGACCTCATACTCTCCCACCCTTTTCCCAATTTTTTGCGGATCATTGTCGAACAACATACTGATGTGAAAACCACGGTTGGCAAATCCATTGTAGCGGGCGAGGGCATGCCCGATATCGCCCATACCAACAATGACCACCTCCCAAACGCGATCTACCTTCAGGATGTCGCGCAGGCGTTCGATCAGAAAGGGGATGGAATATCCGGTGCCTTGTTTGCCAAACTCTCCAAATTGAGAAATATCTTTACGGATCTGGGCTGCAGAAATTCCAATGATTTCCCCCAACTCCTGCGAAGACGTGGTGAGGATTCCTCTTTCAGATAGCTGCTGTAACGCGCGTAGATAAACCGGCAGGCGCCCAATAATAATGTCTGGAATTCTGTTCGTATTCATGGACATTCGCCCTCACTCATGTGAAATTCTGCATTAACTCTACCATAAAAGGAAATTTTGCACAAATAGACACGTGCCAGGCGTAAACGTCAAATCAACGAGGGGTTCCCACCTGCTCGCAGTTTAGGATCTGGTTGACGATGAGCTCACATTCCACCCAGGCGCCATCAAATCGCGCCAGCACATACACCTGCTCCATCAACTGGTCATAGCCGCTCACGATGAACCTACGCTGCGGCGTAATGAGATCCCTCACGCTCCGCAGCGCGCTCAAACGCATCCGACGGGATTCGGCAGGGGGAATTTCCCTTCCACGGTTATCGAGAGCAAACTGAATGGACGTATTGAGCGCCTCGACCGGGGAACGGAGCAATTTATTGTTCAAATCATCCACAATTGTGCCGCATATTGCCATCAAGACCAGGGTGATCAGGAGCGGCGAGAGTTTCCCGAAAAGCGATGTAGAGAATATCGCCGACTCGCTTAATGGGATCTGGAGCAGACCGGCGAGGCATACGAAGATGGCGATCCACACATAAGCGATACCAAAGCGTGCCGAAAACGCTTCGTAAGATGTGTAATGCAGTAAATTCTGAATCTCCGGCTCTGCCATGCCCAAAATACGCGGCATGATCTGCAGAGGCAAGCTGACGGTGACCCAGGCGAAGACAGCGGCAGCCGCTCCCCAAAACAGGACTGCGAAAAAGGGCCTGTCGAACCGGGCAGAAAGCCAGCCCGTCAAGCCGCCGACGATGACACATGGGAAAACGCCTCCCAGAAATTTGAGCCAGGGGTACAGACCGTTCATCTGGTTAAGCAGAAAAGCATCAATCCCCCAGGCGAAGATCGCAAAGGCAATCCCCAGCGAGGCACCAAACCAGATTCCAAAGATGTGCCTGGAGTGTAGGATTTCGGGACGAATCGCGGACGAGGTTTCAAACGAATACATTTAGAGTCTCGTTTTGAGGGTCAGGATGTAGTTCGTGTACTGGAGCCCTGTGGCAGACGAAGCCGCCTTCAAATGGAGTAAATATTTGGAGCCGGCATTTATGTCAAATTCCTGCATGGGAGCGTCACACTCCATATGCGTCTCCAAAGGCAAACCGTTTTCCAACAGTTGGATCTCAAGTGCATTGCTTCCATCGCACTCCAGGCTTGCGAAGACGGATTCGCCATAGTGCTCGAACGCGATCCAATCTTCCAGGTCACCCTGCGGAGCGGAAAGGTCTCCATTGTATAGAAAGGATTGAGTACCATCTGGCTCAAAGATCACGCGGGCGATCGGGCTGTCTGGGGAGTCGCCGTCCTCCCAGGCAGGGACCAGCGTCGGCGTTGGAGTGGGTGGGATGCCCGTCGGGGTCCCGGTTCCAATGACCAAGCCCGACTCTCCAATGATCGGCAGATTCTCCACGCCCTGTGCCTGCACGAACGCGGCGGTGATCCAGCCTTTGCCTTCCGGGCCCGCTGCAAACTCAATCTGCAGCCAGGTGCCGTTCCGGTCCTTGCCCGTCAGCGGCAGCACATCCTGTGGATTCACCGTTCCAAGTGAGTTGAACTCGGTTCCTGGTCCGCTGCGAACGTTGATCTGCTGCTGGATAATGGCAATATTTCCGCTGGTTCGGTCTGCCTCCGTCCCTCCAATCACAGGGACCTGAGATGTATCTCCCGTGGTGATGTACTGCGCCGTAACCCAACCCTTTCCCTCGATCGCGTCTGGATGCAGGTAATTGATCTGCCACCAGAGTCCGCCCGGATCCTTCCCGGTGATCTCGACTCTCATCTCGGCGGGAATCATGCCCAGCACGTTGCTGGCGGTGGACGGTTCGAGGCGGACATTGACCTGAGTCGTCGTCACGCCATCCAGAGGAACAATCGTCGGTGCAAGAGTCGCGGAGAGAGGATCTTCTGCAGAGGCAGGCGTTATGGAGGCAGAGACCGTCGCAGCAGGAACAGTTAAGGAAGTGGAAATCTCCGTCATTTCTTTTTGCCTGCTGGAACCGCAGCCTGTGCTAAGAAGCGCCGAGACCAGAGCGACAAGCGCCGTTATGAATCGAAGGAGCACAGCAGAATTCTAACCGAAAAGCAATCGAGGCTGGAGGAGCGAAGTTTGCCTGGCGGGTATGGAATAAATTTGGACGCTTGCGTATTCAAACACCAGCTTCGCTGCGCTCAAGTCCAGCGTCTGATCCAATTTGAAGAACTTCGCTACGCTTTCAGGCGTTTTATACTTAGAGTTTTTCCGCACCATGACTAGTGCATTCTGAATTTCGACGGGATGATCTCGCTTATAAAATCGGTCAAAGGAGACCCCATGCAAGCTGAGATAATATGCGGTTTGGATATCCACGGGACCGGTCGCGACGATGGTATCTGCCGGGTGCAGGTGAGTGGCAAGGTAATCTGCTGCGTATGCTTCAGGAAGGAGGTCACGATCCTGAAACACTGGGTTTTGTGCTCGTACAATGAGCATGTTTGTACAAGCAGCGATGAATACCAAAGGGATGGCAAGGGACAACGCCCATGCCGTAAAAGCCTGCCCGGCAATTGTGCGCAACACGAAGCTCACCAGCCAGACCAACCCGGCGGCTGCAAACATCAGATAAAATGCCTCCAGGAAAATCCATATTCGGGGCAGGGGGCTAACGCGTTGCAGTACCAACAGCATCGCGACTCCCAGGGCTAAGAAGACCTGAAGAGGCAAAAGTAATGTTCGATGTGAGACTTGCCGATAAAACAGCACAGAGACCAAAAATCCGCCTAAAAAGACAAGCTCAACTGTGGGCCCGATACCGATCATCCACTTATTCCAGGCTTTCAGAAGGCGAGGATCCAGGTTTTCTAAAAATGTGGACCAGGTCAGGGATCTCACGATCTCATTGTCGATGATAGAGGAGAGTCCGCTGCCAAAAAGGATCACGGGCGAATATAGGATCACAGTAAAGAGACCTGCTATAAGACAAGCGCCAAGGAATATGCCTACCTTGCGGAGTCTGTCTGACCAGGACTCTCGTGTGAACAGATAGGTCATGACGACCCACAGGGAAATTCCAGCCATGGGGTAAAGGAAGATTGGAATGGTATAAAAACCAAGCACTGCCGTAAGGATAAAAGCAATCAAGGCGGGTTTACTTTGATTTCGCACAAGCATTCCCGCAAAGTTAACGAGCAGTAACGAAAACAGCACCAGCATCGTATACCCGCGCCCATTGACGGAATAGTTAATGAAGAGAGGAATGATTGCAATCAATCCTGCCGCTGCCAACGCCTGATGCTCAGAAAAAAACCGGCGTGCAGCCATGTACATGGCAGGGATGAGGAGCACGCCGGCGATAAACGCAGGCAATCGTAGTGCCCAGGGCTGCCCGCCGAATAACCGGTAGCTGACCCCAACCAGGATGGTGTGGAAGATATGATTGTTTGGCGCGCTGTAGTCTGCCAGAATGTGCTTGAATGGCCTCGAGGCAAAATGAATAAAGGTATACGCCTCATCGTAGGCGATTGGCTTGTTGATATCAATGATTCGGAGAGTCAGTCCAATCAGTGTTATCCCCCCGAGGATCAGATAAATGTGCAGACGATCTTTTTCTGGCAGGAAGAGATGTTCGAGACTACGCCAAAGGGGATGCGACCGAGGTTGTTGATCCAAAGCTGATGGTGTTGCTTCAAGCCCGGTCATAGAAAACGTAACTACTCATAAAAAGTCTGATCCGGTTCTTCAGTTGATGCGCCGAGGGAATAGGAGAGGGGAAATATAGTTTGCGCAAGAGTACCCCTAAGCGGACATGTTCCGAACTACCATCCCCGCTTCCGGGGGTAACTAAATTTTGCAGGCGAGAGCCAAGGCACGCCAAAGGTAAGCTAAGTTCGCGTTGACCATCTCGCTATCACTGTTAACTATAATTCGCTTAGCCAAAATCTGCAAGAGAATCACCGACTTTCTGCTTAGACTATCTCTCAAATAAAATGGACGATTAGTCAACAATTAGTTGATTCTTAAAGTCGATAATTTGATACTCCAAACTATAATTTATAGCGATTTTGTATTCGTTAACCTTCCCCCAAAGAAGTTGCTTTTTTCAATATTCGCTCGACCTGGAGGCATCCTGGTCCGGTACCCGGGCCAGACTGGTGATAAACACGTATTAATTAAGCAGCAATATTGAATTGGAGCAATAAAATTGACTGTTCGTTTTAATTGTGCTGCTTTATATTGTTGATTGGCACTAAATCTAGCTTTCCCCTCTGTTCAAATCGCAAACTAGCCACAAACTCATCTATGCTTTCCGCATTTCGATTAGATTCATCCGATTTGTATGTCATAAGACCAGGTCGTTCAGGCCTACCCTTCGCAGGGATAGATACACTCTGTACAAGAGAGCCAAGGTACACAAACGGAGAGTTTAGCTCGTGTCCCACGATCTTACCCTCCGTATCCACGATGATCTGCTTTGCCAAAATCTGCAAGAGTGTGCCCTGCTGCTTCTCTTCAAGACGTGGATAAAGATCGGCCATTTTGGACATCAAAGCCAATGCTGCATCGAGATCGTCCATATGAAAAGCTACTTCCCGTTCCAGCTCGGCAATGGTCAATTCAAGATGACGGAGTTTCTCCTGCCATTCCCGACGAAGCTGGTTATAAGTTTCCTCAGTGATTTTTCCCGTGATAAAAAGCCGACCTAATTTGGCTTCCTCTTCTTTCACTTGCGAACGTTGACGGTTCAGGTCCGAAACTCTGGTCTCTTTATCGTTTTCGGACACCTGCTTCACTTCCGCTTCGTAGATTGCGCGGATAGCAGGGATGAGGTCAGGGCCCACAGCTATGGAGCACAACCATCCTGGAATCTGATTATCTACGATCCCACAAGGGATATGAACTTTCGCGCCGTTTGGTTTTTCGTGAGTAATGTAATAAGCGTAACTCTGTGAGTATCCTGTGGGCGTTGAGCCATACATTTTGAATTGTTGCTCTCCCACCTGCATCCATAAAAGCCCGCGCAACAAGTAGATTTGTTTCCTGGGTCGGGATTTTTCTTCATTATGTCTATGAAGGATTTCTAATCCTTGTAGAAATTGCTCAGTAGTGACAATCGGTTCCCAGTTTCCCCGCACCTCCCCCATCTTGATGCCAAAGCGTTTCGAGACGACCCAACCTGCATAAAAAGGATTATGAAAGATTTCAAACAGGCGATTGTGAGCCCAATTACGGTTCCCTCTCTTAGGACTATCCCACGCCCAGGGACGACCCGTCGAACGCGTATATCCTTTTTTCGTCAACTCATCACATATCTGTCGGAGGGTATATCGTCCGGTCAGTAATAACTCCCAGCCTTCCGCCAGTGCCTTTTGGAACTCTAGATCCGGTTCAACCCACCGTTCATATTTGTTGCTGCTAATTAGCCGTTCTCTATTGATGTAGCCTTCAGGGGCCTGCTGCGGCCAGCCGCCTGCGCGGAGTTTGGCTTCCATGCCGTCTCGGGTACGCTCACGCAAGACATCAACTTCTCGCTGTGCCAAGCCCATTTGCAGCAAGAACATAAAAAAGCCATCTGGCGTTTCCGGCATGAGAGTCGGCATGTTGCCAACTCTTAGCTTTATCCCGAGACTGATCAGTTTTGTTGCAGCCTGGAGCCCTTCGGCTGCATTTCGGCCGAAGCGATCTGCTCGATAAAGTCCCAGGTGGGAAAACCGGCCGGCTTCGGCGTCCGCCAGCATCTGTTGATAATCCTTCCGGTTTGGGCTGGTGCCGGTAAGCATGTCGCAATATTCTTTTTTGAATGGTATGTCAGAAGGAATAAGCAAGTTATCCCGAATACTCTTGCGTTGAAAGGAAAACGAGCGTTCTGGCGATTGTTTGTCTTCGTCGCTGACTCGTAGGTATGTTGCCCAACCGGGTGTAAGATGTTTACCAGTCAAGGTTATCGCTCCCAAAAAGTTTTGTAAATCGTAAAGGGGAGTGGATTGGGCGTCAAGAAACGCCAGTGTTACCTATTTTGAGGAGTTGAAGACACCTGAGAAGGTCCAGACATGATTGTTTCCTCAAGTATTTTGAGTTCTTCCTTAGTCAGGATTGAAATCAATATTTTTCCCAGTTCTAATAGACGCTTCACATCCTGGAGATCCACAGTCCGATCTAATACTTGATTTGTGTCTGCCTCGAAGCTCGTAAACATAAGATTGATCATTGAGCTAATTGCCATCAATGGGAGAGAACTCAAACGCAACGTGCTGTGTCTTTTTCGGTCTAAATGAACGGCGTCGGGACGGCTGTAAGCTAAATGGCGGAATTCCTTCCACTGTGGATCCAAAACCGTAATTACCCTTGGGTGTAGGGATAATTTCCTTTATCCCAACATATTGGCCTTAAACTCTTGTCAGACGGTTTTAATGTAAGCAGGATGCAATATCCAGTATTCCTTCGAATAGTCAGCGATGGAAACTACAACAGAATTCGCATGATTGATGTCAACATCATACAAGTACTTATAGGGAGGAGGGTGCTCGACCGACGCGTTTGAGTGTTACATAGTACATGAAAATTCGACTCTCATCAAACTGATCACATGCCCAAGGGCTTTCGTATAAGTCCATCTCTCCCTGATGACGCCATGTTGCCTGAAGACAAATGGAAGAGGCAATCAATTACCTCACTTAGGATTATGGACATTTCGAGCATAGTGCACAATTGCCCCCGCATTTTGGTAATGGAACTCATCAAACTCTGTTTTAGCGTATTAAAGCTTTCCCGATACCAAACACGATTCAAGACTTCTAAACTCTGGCTGCGAGTACACTGGTGACTTAATAATTGCCTCGCGTCCAAGGTCTTAAATAAAAAAAGAACTCCATATCAACAACTGTCTTGCGAACCCTCCGGAAGACAGCTGGATAGGCCGGTCGTTCGGATTTTCTATAGCAGAGGCAGCCAGTGGATCATGCAATACAATACCACCCGTTCAGTTGCATTAAGATAGGATTCCTAACTGGATCGTGTCCCTCAAGGAGGGACACAAAGCCGCGCGAGGACACCATTTGGTGTTCAAGAACCTCAGCATCAATGATTTTCCTGGGGTTTACACTGGCGCATGGCTCAGCCACATAATCCGGCGAGACATTATTGTTTGTAGAAGGGTCATTGTGAGTGGAAGTGATAGCGGAAGCCACATCTTGAGTCGTGGGTTCGATTGTTGTTAATCACAATAGAGCTGCGTGTAGCTCAGTAAGATTACAAGCGGCTAGGTGCTAACCGCCACGTGAGTGCTGACACGTAAGCGCCAGATGAGTGCTGACAGATGAAAAAGATAACCGCCACGAGATCGCTGACAGTATCCTCCGAAAGATATCAGGAGTCTTTCGGGAGGTGCTGGGATGTCTCAGGAACTGAACTTGCGACAAAAAGCGATTCGTTGGAAACAGGCGGGTCGAGCGGTGAGCTGGATCTGTCAGTGATTGGAACGAAGTCGAGAATGGTTTTACAAATGGTGGAACCGCTATCAATTGGAAGGAGCCAGCGGGCTGCGCGACCGCTCGCATGCGCCGAAAAGCAACCCTGGCCATTGGTCGGGCGAGACGCGTCAAGCGATCCTCGATATCCGCGACCGATTGATGCGACGTCGGGGTCCGCGGGCGCGCTATCGGTTGGCGGGTGCAGCGACAATTCGTCACGAATTGGCATGCCTGGGCTACGAGCCTTTGCCATCGATCCGAACTATCGAACGCGTGTTGCAGCAAGGCGACCGCACCTCGCCAGCGTTTCGACCCGAGCCGAGTGCCAGTTCGAGCAGCTATCCAGTGATCCGGGTGACGCACAGCAACCAGCGCCATCAGGTGGATTTGATCGGACCGCGCTACTTGAAAGGGTCGCGACGGCAATGGTTCTTCCTGGTCTACCGGGACGTCTACGACGGGGCTGTTTTTGTCGAATTTCAGCCAAAACCCCGCATGACAGATGTCCTGGCGTTTGTCGTCCGGGTCTGGCACCGGCTGGGACTGCCCGACACCTTGCAGGTCGACAACAGCGACCTCTTTGGCTTGACCTCTCATCCCGGTTCGCTCAACCGCTTCGTCCGCCTGGCATTGCTGGTCGGGGTCAACCTCACCTTTATCCCCGAGCACGAACCCTGGCGCAACGGTTCCATCGAACACTTCAACGGTTGACTGCAGGAACGCATCCTGGCCATTCCCTTGCATTCTCCTTCTCAGGTCCGGCGCGAACTGAGTGCGATGATGGACACCTGTTTCCACGAACACATTTATCCCAATCTGAATTTTCAAACCACCGCTCAGATTCGAAAACACATGTCGCCACGCACATTGCCTCACAACTTTGGTCGACATCTGGAACCCTTGCCTGTCGCCATTGGCGTATAACATTTCTTCGACGCGTTCGTCCCTCGGGTCGCATCACGATCCTGGGTGTGAAATTCAAGGTCGGCAAACGTTTGGCTCATCAGTATGTCTCAGCGATTCTGTACACTCGTACAATGCTCATCAAGATCCATTCTCATGGTCGCCTGATCAAACAGTTCGATTTCCCATTCATCGGCAAGCTCAAACTGTAAGCAATCATCTGGCGGTTATCTTTTCACAACTGTCGTCAGCACTCACGTGGCGGACGGCAGCTAGGTTCTAAGTTGCAACATAGACAGGCGCTTGGGCTTGACGCGACTGTAGAAAGTGGATATGCGGGAAGATGTGGATTGAAAGTTGTCATAAGTTTCCTTATGGTAGATGGAATTAACCAGAGACACCGCGGCTCCATGACCGGAGTAGATTGGTGATTGATGTAGTTATAACAATTTACATATCGAATACTTTATGGCTCGCTGGGTTTATCAATGATTTGTTTCTCTTTCTAGCCGTGCTATTCTAACTAAATTAACATAATCTTCATGTGGTATATTCATTCAGTATTATTTTCCGAGGTGGGAATGACGATGACATCTATCTATGTAGCCAGTATGAGCACAGCTTCTCCCTTGTGATCTCCAAGCTACGGAACTACGGCCACACAATATGATTGGTCCCGCAAATAGAAACGTATCAAGCAGAGTATTGACATGCCAACCAGCAAATTTGCGTACTTGTCAATCGTGTAGAAAATGAATGTTGTCTATTGATAGGTGTACGCGTGTAAGCAAAAATCTGTGGTGCCAATCAGTATGCCTCTGTCTTCATAAATAACATCGTGGAATTCATTTTCACTTTATGTACAAAAGAGGTGCATGCATCCTAGAGCTTTGTAGTGAACTCGTATGTGACTCCAAGCCTGTTCATGTATAGCTCAGCCAGATCGTGCTCACTGTTGGGCCCGCTCTCGAGGTGATCGCTCTAAAACCTGACGATCATTGCGGCGAGCATGGCATCATATAGTTCATAGTGGATATGATGCGAAATTGATAGGCTTTTCCTTTGACCAGCTTTGCTCTCTCTGAGAGATCGATTCGGGCCATTATCCAGACGAATTCTGGGTATATCTGTACGAGTGAATATTCTGGGGATTACAATGAGTTGCTCTATTTGCGGGCAAGATTTTATGCGCCTGGCATGGGTCGCTTCCTTACAAAGGATGCGTGGGAAGGGGATACTGACCGGCCCATAACTTATAATAAGTGGGCATACGCAAATGCAAACCCAATTCTGTACGTTGATCCATCAGGTCATATCTCGATCCATATGCAGGTTATAGCAAGATATGCTTTCAGAGATAATCTTATGCCTGAGTACATCATCCCATCCACTATTCCGAACTCGCCACCGCTTTGGCCCGGACAAAGACGGGGAAAGCGTGTTGATTTAGCAGATTTAGTGAATTTCCAAATCTGGGAAGTTGAAGAATACAGTCCTAGTGGTAACTATCCGAAAGGTCATGGACCATCTCAGGTTGATAAATATCTTGGCTTACTAAAAATAGATACGGACAAATGGATGCCGGGCAGATTGCTAAGACCATTGGATTTTACTAGTGGCGCTTATGATGTAAGTGCGTGGTCGGAGGCTCCCGGTTTGATTGTATATAAGGCAAAGGTAAACAAGACCAGAGCTCTTGTGCTTACCACACTTCTTTGCCTCTCGACGTATGAAAGAATGATAGAAGCATTACAGCGGTCGCTTAGAGAATTACCTAGATATTTACCGCCAATTCCTGCGCCTAATCCTGCTTATCCACCTGTAATAGTCCCACCTCCTTTGCCAGTGCCAGTTTTTATAATTCCGTAACACACTGAGGTTAATCATCATCAGTCTACTGAGGAAAGGTCACAATCATGTCATTAGATGACTTTGTAAAGAAATTTCTAGATAACCCAAACAATGAAGCAGAGGCAAAAGATGACATTCGATCATTGATGGCATCTCACCTACGCAAAGGAATAGAACTTCAAGGGCAGGGGTTCTTGCATGAAGCAATAGATGAATTTGCAAAGGAAAATTCTCGTCCAATTAAATCGAATATAGATGCAGAAATAGCACAGAATTCATACTGGCATCTTGGAACGATTTATCGGAAATTGGGTGATTTAGCAAATGCAAAGGCTGCTTTCGAGCAAGCATATGATCTCTGGAAACAATATCATGTGGGAACACCTCCTCACTATGATTTGGCAGAAATCTTGATCGAACAAGGAAAAATTGATGATGCAATTGAGATCTGCCGCGCGTTGCTGGAACGTGTACCAGATCAAGCCACAAAACAACTTCTTGCTAAAGCATTAGCACTGAAGAACGCGCAACCAGATTGATAGCTCCTTTTGGCAAGGAGGCTATCATGAGCAGTAAACAAAACTCGGCGGGGCGCTACGCAGAGACCCACGCCGAGCTAAATTTATGTTGTTAGGCGAGCCATATGTTAATAGACTGACTCGCCTGTGTAGGGTTATTATTCTGGTATTGTTCCCGAAAACTCAAAAAAATTGTTCGTGGATAACAATAGACTTCTTAATTCTGCATCTGACAAATATCTTACTTCGGTAATTAACAGACTGGATGGAACTTTAGCAGTCTTGCGAACAATGTTGCAGTATTTTTCAACCCCGTCAAGATCTTTATCAGCTCTAAGGGTTGACGCTAGAACAAGTCTGCTATTCTTCCATATCAAATAGACTTCACAAACAAAAGTTTCCCCCCCTATTGGGGCGACCCCAATGATGTCGGGGTCCCCTAGGTATTCAATTACTTGATCTGGTTTGATTTCATAATTCAACCTCACAATGATTTTTTGAAGAACATCGTTTGAAGTAGTCATCACTAAGCACTCTGTTCCCGGGTTGATACAATTTGCATTGATTTCTATCCCAGGTCCAAAATCCTTAACGTAATAGTCAGGCATTGATGGTCTTCGAAATATTTGTATTGAATCTTGATTAATAAAAGTCAGGGTTGATAATACCGAGATCACTTCGGCTTCGCTTGATTTTCCCACTTCCAGTCCATGCCAACATGGCGGAGCGCAAGGAGTACCCGTAAAAGGGCTTTTGTCTATTTGCTCGGGTGAAGAACTGAATATAGGAGCGTCCATAGTGGCAGGCGTAGAATTCATACATCCAAAAAGCAGAGTTCCTATTATGCTCATGAGTAATAATTGATCCGTTGTCCAATGTTTTATTGTCATATATTCTCCACATACCTATTAGGAACACTTGTTTCCATTGATTAGTCCCTGAATATAATTTTTGCGAATCGGATAATTGTTTAGAGATGACATGCCTTTATAGTTTGGATACACACAGATTGCAAAGGTATCAGCGAAATCCTCTCTTGGACCACTTACAGCCTCAGGGCTTGTTGCGTAACTATTGGGTGGCGGTTCTTGATTATTTTTGTCATAAACCCAATAGCAAGGATGTACGCCTCGCGTGGGGCCCTGTTCACATACCGTCTTAAAAGATTTTGTTTGAGAGTTCATTCCAGAGCTTAGTTGAAATATCCCTTGCCGAGTATCCCACACATGGGCAAGCTCATGCACAACAGTTCCGCTGGCAAACAAGTCACCGTGATTGAATGTCTCGTTGTAAAATTTTATGTCCAACACTGTCCATGCTACATATGTACCCTGGTGAAGATCTTCTGACATGCGTCTAAATGTAATTGGCCTTTCTGCTAGTGCAGATCTAAATTTATCTGCACCGCCTAACTTATTAGCCATTTTTTTGACGCCTTCAAAGGTCCATTCAAGTTCATCCAAATCGCGCCAGTTTCCCTCCGTCCAACAGGTGAGGACTACTGTTGAAAACGGCGTCTGATTGAATGGATTGAAGTCCTGTCTGTGGTACCAGCCCCAGCCCCAATCCCTCTCAATTCTTACACCGTAGATGGTAGATAATTTTTCAAGAATCAGTCCGGCTCTTTCCGATTCCTTCTCCGTGATATATCCGCTGGGATCTGTTGCGTTGATAGGATTCCCTTCCACGTAGCCCCACTTATTTAGGGAAGATGGTCTATTGAAATCACCTTCCCAAGTATCCCGTGTCAAGAATCGCCCCATATCAGGAGCATAATACCTTGCCCGCAAATAGACTAACTCATTGTAATCCCCAGAATATGCACTAATCGCCTGTCTACTAGGAAAAGCTCATCGGGATAGCCTTAACATCCAAAAATTTGTTATTCTTATGAGCAGCCATAAATTCGACAGGATGCTTGCCAGCTACCTCTATTCAAACAGAGTATCGATTGCTTTGTAAGCTTCCTGCAATACTCGATCTGAAATCCATAGGGATGATTTGGCGAGCCGATCCATCAATTGAATGGCAAGCTCCTTCTCCTGCACGATCCCTGTTGCTATGCTCCACAAGATGATCGCGATGGAACCATGGACCTCTAATCCAAGTGATTCAGCGAACTGACGCGCGCTTGCATCATCTGTCAACAGCCAGTCAGCATGTTCTTGCAAAGCCAGTCCGATTGCTTCTGCTTCTCCGGAATGAATATGCTCTGTTTCCATCCATTGCTCGGCTTTTCGCTGGCCAGATTTTTCCAGAGACACCACTTGTACCCACTGCGGTGGACTCCACCCTTGGGCGTTTGCTTCAAACTCATTAGCAACACCAGGAGGGATCAGAACATTGCCTGCCAGTGACAATAGATGTGTCGCTCCCGCTTCACTGAGATGTAACAGCGGGCCGGTGTCGCAGACAATGATCCGATTCACTTCTTCTTGCCTTTTTGCTTGACTGCCCAGTTAATATCATCACGTTGATACTTCTCTGCCAAGGCGCGATCGACTGGCAATTTAGGAATCAGCCGGATGGAACCATCCTCTTCAACCTGGATTTCCAGGAGATCTCCTTCATTCAATTTTGCTTTTCGCCGTGTCGGCGCAGGTAAAGTAATTTGCCCATTGCTACGAATCTGTAAATATTCAGCCATGGTTTCTCGCTTTCTGATATTCTGATTTCTTGATATCTCATATATTATAACAGCATCCATAACTTGTTAAGTCGATTCATTGTTTCACAACCTCCAAAGATTGTCTGCAGGAATGCTCGACCCATTCCCGCGACTTTCATTCCGAACTACTGTGTAAGGCCGATGCAATACTATTCAGAGCAGTACCTAACAGAAAATGGTAAGATTACTTAAGGATCGGGACTAACTTCTTACCGGAATGAATATTCTGGGGATTACAATGAGTTGCTCTATCTGAGGGCAAGACACTACGCGCCGGGCATGGGGAGATTCATCAATAAGGATACATGGAAAGGGGATGAGAACTTGCCAATGTCATACAATTCTTGGCTGTATGTATATGCTAATCCAGTAAACCTTATAGATCCAACTGGACTGAATCCCAACTGTGTTTCGCCATATGCCGGGGAATCGTTTTGTGCTTTTGTAAGGTTTGATGAAATTCTAAAAGAAAATGTAAGTAACGGCGCTAGAGCTTTGGTAGCCTTGTTTACTGATAGTGAACTACAAAATCTGTGGGGAAAATACGCTGGAACAACGAGTGCACAACGTCTTGAATGGATTCTCTTCCTGACTTTTGGAAGCACTGACTTAAATACAAACTTCGGAGCGCACGTCCTAAAAACGCTTGCGAATGTAAATCTGCAAACTGGATACATGTTTCCAAGCACTTGCATTGAAGATCCAACAAACCCTCAGTGTGGCTGTGGCATTGCAAGCGAATTGGAGGATGCTCAATTTTATGTTGAAGTCTGGGACCGTCGGCCTCAAGTTACCAATCAGATAAACCATTTCCTAAGTGGCGTAGCCGAGTACTATTATGGGAAGGATTTGCGGACTATCATTGCGCACGAAAAGTCTCAGGATAAAAGGCGAAATGCGACGCCGTGGGAAAAATTACAGGATCAGTGGCAGAATCTCAATAATGAAGTTACATCTGCCGATCTATACCACTGGTATCGAGCTGAACATTATGACACAAATGGCATGTATGCTGAACGTGATAATGAATTATGGACTATTCTTGCATTTGACTCTAGAATTGAGCTCGGTCAAGTTGACCCAGAAAGACAAGGAAACAGTTTGCAAGACATGCGATTGAGTTTGAGATCAGTTAGATTTGCCAAATGGGTAGAGGCAAACAGAAATAGTAATCCAGGCAGGGCAGGAGAATGGTTGACAATAAATCTTTTACCCTGAGGTGTATATCATGAGAAACGTCCTCCTTGCCATCCTTATGGCAACAATGGTGACGGCCTGCAATAGCAGGATAGCTAGCGTAAGCAATAGCATCATTGTCAGCTCGTTACGAGACGGGTTTATGTTGAACACAACTAAAATATATGCTGTTGATGAAAGAGGCACCGAGATACCAATTTCAGTTCCTTTCTCAGATGCTACTAATGCTCATTGGTCCCCTAATCGTCAGTGGGTAGCATATGAAACAACAGATCAAGTTCCCCAAATCATGATTGTCAAGTTGGATGGTACCAAACAATTCAAGTTGACTAATGATACATACCTAAGGGGCGGTGAACCAACTTGGTCTCCTGACGGCAAATATATAGCTGCATATCTTGAGAAAAATGATGGCGAATATGGCCTGTATAAAGTCAATGTTTCATGCATTTTTGAGGCAGAAGATTGCGCGTTAGATTATCATTTTATTATCAAGGGTGGTGGCTTCCCTTCGTGGTCTCCTGATGGAAAACAGCTTGCATTTTGGAATGCTAATCAGATTTTTGTTATTTCGATAGATAATCCCGGCGAGCCAAAAAGGGTAACACCTGAAGACACGGTGTGTCTTGATCCAGAATGGTCTCCAACCGGAGATGAAATTGCGATTAGGTGCTTTGTTCCCTTTCAAGGTAAAAACATTTTTTTAGTGAAGCCTGATGGGAGCAATTTTAGGAATATTACGAACAGCGAAAGCGAAGATCTTATGCCGACATGGTCCCCAGATGGAACAAAAATCGCATTTATATCAGACCGAGCAGAAGATCTTGGAAGACCTATTATTAATGTTAATGAGGGAATATACTCAAACGCTGTGTTTATAATGGATAGGGATGGAACAAAGGTGAAAAGAGTTTCTCCTTATAGCAATGAAAGTATCAACTGGATTAATTGGGTTGGACCCTAATATAAATGTTTTGCCAACTGTAACGCTCCCAGGCTAACAGGATGGGTGAGTAGAATAAAGTAGCTCAGCTCGGCGGCGGTCTTTGACCCCGCCGAGTTATGTTTATTGTTCAATGATAGCCTCCTCTCAAAAAGGAGACTATCATGTACCCCGAACTTACCCAATTTCGAAACTGGCTGAGATGCCAGTACCCAAACTCAAGCGCCAGTGTCCACTACAGCAGTGACCTGGCGCTCTTCTTTTGAGTTACTGCCTTGATTGCCTGTTGGTAATCCTTCGCGACAACTGAGTCATGAACTCTTGCGTATCTCAAGGTTGTATCTACATATTTATGACCCAAAATCGCTTGCACGCCAAAGATCGACATCCCTGCATTGAGCAACATGGTCGCGCAAGTGCGGCGAAGTTGATGTGGAGTCACTTGCAAATCACATTTCTTGCCAATTGTTTTCAATCTAGATTGACAATAGCGGCTACTCAGCGGCTGCTTGTTATAAGTAAAGATCCATTCGGATGTTTTCGGCAGTTGCCCAAGCGCATTTAGTGTCGGTGTACTTAGGAAAACAATGCGGCTACGCAGGCCCTTGGATTCTTCAATATGGACGGTGCGGCGTCGCAGATCAACATCTTGCCAGCGCAGGTTCCGAATCTCGCAGGTGCGCAGTCCGCTGTGCGCCATGAGCAGAATCCAGGCATAATCAAATGGGTTAGCCAATTTGAGCAATCGATTCAGTTGGGCTTCCGTGATCGCGCGAGGAAGAGGCTCACTGGTTTTGAGCGGGCGAACCTCCAACATCCGTTCGCAAACGGGATGACCAGAGTCACTCACAAATTTGAGAAAGGTTTGCAAGATACGGAGAGTGGTATTCAAACTTGCTGGTTTGATACCTGATTTCAGTCGTGTCTCGGCAAAGGCAAACCAAAGTTTCGGTGTTATATCGGTCGAACAGGTAATGGCATAATAGGAAACCAAAAATCGCAACACAGAGGTGAGTTGCGAAAGCCGGTTTCTAGTCTGTTGAATGGGATCCTTAACCAGGGAGTAACGCGAACAGTAGGCACCAATGGGTTCCGCCAGCCACCCAGGCAACTTGTCAAGATAACCGATGAAATCAACAGCTTTCGCCTCGGGGAAGTATTGTGACTTTGTGTTATTGTTTGAGTTCCCTGCTGGACGAGGTGTACCTATTCTCGAAATTGCGTGATCATATTCGGCCTGCAAATATCCACCTGAAAGATGGATATATATTTGTGTCGTCCGGATATCCTTATGACCAAGCAAGGATTGCAGAGAAGTCAGCGGCAGGTGTGCCTCCGCCATGCGACTTCCAAAAGTGTGGCGGAGTTGGTGAGCAGTGAGCTTGACTCCTGCCTTTTCGCAATGGCCTCGCAAAAGATATTGGATCCCTGCGACGGTTAGACGCTTGCCATGCTCGGAAATGAAAACCGCCCGATCATTGCTGACCGGGCGGTTGTTGAGCCAACCTTGTAATGCCTCCTGTGTAGGAGGAGAAAGATACACAATTCTCTGCTTGCCGCCTTTTCCATGCACTATAAGGTGCGACGGATTTTCAAGGAAGATATCATCCATTGAAAGATGATGGACTTCACCTACCCTCAAGCCGCATTCGAGCATCAAGAGGAACATTGCTGTATCGCGCGGGCTGTCAATATAGGCAAACAGTGTTTGAATATCGGCGTCACTGATAACGTGCGGAAGTGGATGCGCTTTGCGCAGTCTGTGCCTGGGCAAAGCTGGACACGTCAGCGGTGAGTCGCAAATAATAGAGAGAAAATAGTAGAAAGTACGAAGCGCTGAAAGTCTGCGATTGATGGTTGACGAGCGGTGTCCCTGCCGTAAACTGCGAGAAATATATCGGTCCACATCTTGTGGAGTGATCTTTGATGGTGGTTTCTTTACAAATGAAAAGAAGAGCGCCAGGTCACTGCTGTAGTGAACGCTGGCGCTTGAGTTTGAATACTGGCATTTCAGCCAATTTTTGAATTGGGTAAGCTCTGGGTACATGATAGTCTCCTTTTTGCAAGGAGGCTATCATGAGCAATAAAGCAAACTCGGCGAGATATCCTGACCCCGCCGCGCAAAGTGCGCCTAGAGTAATCGAAACTAAGTTCGCTTTATACGTGGATCATTAACCCTAAGATTAACATTCATCTCTCGTAGGGAGCATATAATCTAAGCGTATAAAGATTAATCCTTTATACATCTGCCCTAGCTTTTCAATATCAACCTCGTTTTTCAACTCCACGCCCGGTTCGCCCAAGTTGATGACAATCAAAGCATTTGATCCTTTAGATAACACGCGGGTGGACCGGTACTGATTTTTTTCCAAAACCCATCCCTGTGCCGCTAGTGCTCCAGTATATGAATCTAATGCTTCAGGCGCAGATATTGGTGCGCCTAGAGCAACATTTGCCCGAGCGTAATAGCAAGTCAAGTTATACTCCCTATGAGAAAACTCTTGTTGAACTGTCTTGATCGTGTCGAAGCCCTCGACTTGCGGTAACTCATCAAGCAGCGTTTCTAGACCATCACTTACTTTTTTTAATTCGCTGTCCGAATTATTCATTAGAGAACATGAAGCTATTAGTACGGCAATATTAATTATTAACAACAAAGATTTCATTGAATGTCCTCCAAGTCTATTGTTGAGAAAAATACTTCTCAAAAATCGGAATGGAATCGCTTGCGCTCTTTTCTGCCCCAGGACCGCGAACCACATTCTGTACAAGTTCTTCCAATGTGAAGCTTCTATTTTGGAAATCTTCTAAGGATAGGAAACCTTGAGCGTTGGGACTAACGTCGGGAACCCCATACCTGTATCCATGCCAAATAGCTACTCCGTCAGTAATTTTCCATTGTGAGAGATCACTATGACTCGACATGTTTGGTTGTCTATTGGACCCAAAACGATAGTCTGCGAGCTGTCTAACGATGGCAGCGATGACGCGTATATTGAAAGCATCGAGTGTTAATTTGGATGCTATTCCGGGAACACTATCATTTGGTAAGATGTACAGACGCATGTCAAGACACGAATATTCTGAAAAATAACTTGCGACGTTACGTGCTGTGGAAACATGGATATTGCCGATACCTGGTCCTGGATCTGGTCGTAAACTGGCAAGTCGTGGATAGAGTCTGTACACACCTGTTTCCATGTAATCCCACCATTGCGTATCTAGTTCAATCTCTGCTTCTAATACACCTGCGACTACTTGCCAAGGAACTCCAAAATTAATTGCTTCCTGCTTAATATTAACATCATTATCAACTGAAAAATGAGGACGCCAACCTGCTTGTACGGAGCCCAAGATGGTCTGTAAGTAATAGATATTCTCCTGATGTAGTTGCAAGTCGCCAAGTCCCGTGGCTCTCGACATTAACGCGCATTCTGGACACAGTGATACTATCTGTTCATATACTCCCCAACAGCTTTCATCTCCATTTTCTGCACAAAGTCCTGTCGGATCTGTTCTGTTTATTGGATTTGAGTTTCCATATGCCCATTTGTTTAGCGTAATTGGGCTACTCATATCTCCACTCCAGCTATCCCTTGAAAGGAATCGTCCCATGCCAGGAGCGTAGAATCTTGCCCGCAGGTACACCAACTCATTGTAATCCCCAGAATATTCGCCAGTGTATCCATACACCGATTGCGAAGTGCCAAGAGTGTTGGTCACTACGCCATACGGATCATAGGCACGTGCATACGTGACCGTACCGCTGTTGTTCGTGAGCTGCCGCACACTTCCCAGGGCATCACCGAGGAAATATTCGGTATTGGTGTTTACCTGCGCGATACGATCATTGCCGTAAATGTAGTTATTCGTCCCATCATTGAGGACCTGGGTCAAGCCCGTGTTGTAATCCATAGCAAAGGTGGTCGTCTGACCATTGGCAATTTCCTGCAAACGGTCGCCCAACCCATTATAGCTGTAGCTGGCAGCGACTGAGGCGCCGGTCATGGTCTTCAACTGGTTGGCGGTATTGTACGTGTACGTGTTGGCACCATCGTTGAGCAGGTTGCCGTTGTTGTCCCAGGTGTAAGTCACGCCGTTGACGGTGCTCAAGCGATTGGCATCGTCGTAGATGTACTCGACCGTGGACGGTAGACTATTGACCATGCTTGTTTGTGTGAGACGGTTCCCAACGGCATCGTAGGTATAATTGTACGAAGCGCCGTTGGAGCCCTGTGCTAAGCCTATCGAAGCATAGTCCGCGGCGGTGAGGCGGTAGAGCGGGTCGTAGTCATAGGTGATCACCGTCTGGACAAGGCCCGTCACTGGTGTAGGGGAAATCAACGGCGGTGGGGAACCCGTCGGCGTGCGGGTGGGGGTCGCGGTTTTCGTGGGCGTGGCGGTCTTGCTCGGGGTGGGGGTCAACGTTGGGGCCGCCGTCAACGCTGGTCCCATGACCTTTACTTCCGCCAGCGAGAGATAATTCGTGCCCGCCAACTGCACACGGACATAGCGTCCTGTGCGATTGATCCCAAGTGTCGTTGGACTGCCCGCCTGCGCCGTCTGATAATAGTTGGATACTCCTTGTTGGTTGAGCGTGGTATCCAGATCGGTCGAGGCAAAGGGATCGTCAGAGACGAAGACATAGTAATTTTTGAGGCGATCGCCGCAGCAATCCGTCCGGTTCCAAAGCTCGATGTTTGCAATGTATACGGCCACGCCTAGGTCCACTTGCCACCAGGCATGAAGATCATTATTTGTATGGGTAACGGAACCGCTCCCAAGACTGCCATTGGTATTGCCATCGACAGCTAAGGAGGCGCTATTCGAATTGTATACACTGGATTGGGCAGCCGTTTTCCCAAGAGTAAGATTGGCGACAGTCGGGGTGAGCGTCTGGGTGGGGGTGGCTGTCCGGGTGGAGGTGGGTGTAGCGGGATCTGCAATACTGATGGCAAAGTTTACACGCGTGCCGTCGTTGTTCACGTCCCCATTGGGGTTGACCGTAAGGTAGATCACATCGCCGGCGGTGACAGGCACCGAACCTAAGTTCATACCGTTGATACCATCGGCAAATGTTTGCGAGCCGCCATTGGTGTAAATGCCAGAAGCCAGATTGATCCTGTTCCTGTCCAGATGCCAGCGAATCCCATTGCCGCCAGAGGAATTGTTATCGCTCAAGCCGCCGGTAATCGAGACATAACCGGACACCGGACTATGCCAGGCGATCACAGCCAGTTGATCAGAAGCAGGATGAACACTGATCGCATCGGCGGGGAATGTTGTACCGCTGGAGGTCTGTGTGGAACCTGTCGCATTGTAGGCAACATAAGGTTCTCTAGCGGTTCGGTTGCCTCGCCAGGCGTTGAGACCCTGAATCCCATGACTGCTGGCTGAGAAGCGCGTCATCGTGTAGTAGGTTTGAGGATCACGGGTCAATCCCGTGCTCCCCATGAATTCCCAGACACCGGGGTTATTACACGAATCCGGGTTTGGATTCTGCTGATCTGGCGCAACGCGGAAGCCATCCGCCACATCCCAACCTGTACACACAGCGGGTGTGCCGGTTGGTGTTGGGGTCACCGATGGATGGGCATATTCGGAGGCGGGTGGGGCAAAGTTGGACGTCCAGCGGGCAATCCCTTTGGAGAAGCGGAACTCATCGATCCAGCCTTTGTAATAGGTAGTCCCGGTGGCTCCGGTCCCGCCGATGCGGAAGGGTGTGGTGGAATTATAGAGCGGCCCGGCTGTGATCGCATGCGTTCCGACCAGCTTGCCATCCACGAATTTATAGATCGTTCCTTCTGCTCTGACGATGGCATAATGGTGCCACCCGCCATTGGCAGGCGTGTAAATCGCAGCGTTATTCACCTGGTCCCAAGACGTGCCATTGGATGACATGTAAAGCCGGTAGGCACCTCCAGCGCTGTAGATTAGCAGGGGAGCATATGTATTCGCCGTGCGCTGTCCGATGATATCTGTGGTTGTAGCGGCGTTTTGCCTGCCCCACCAATCGACCGTGAAATCACTAGAACCAATATCCAAGTCTTCACCGTCTGCAGTCTCGATGTAATCGCCGCTGCCATCGAACATCGCGGAGGCACCGCCAAACTTGGAGTATGCCGTATCGATCTGAGCGTTGCCTGCGGCGATCCATACTTTGCTGCTTTCGTCTGTGAACGTACCAGACTTGTCCGTACCGTTCGTATGGAGCAAGGAGACGGTATAGCCATCGTCGGTGCCGGGCGCGCTCGTAGGTAGCGGCGATGGCGTGGGCGTAGGTGTGGAAGTGTCCAGTACATATTCCGAGGCAGGCGGGGTGAAATTCGAGGTCCAGCGAGCGATACCCTTGGAAAAGCGGAATTCCTCGATCCACCCCTTGTAATGGGCTCCGGCACCTGCTGTGCCACCAATCCTAAAGGGGTTGGCTGAGTTATAGAGCGGTCCGGCTGTGATCGCATGTGTTCCGACCAGGTTGCCGTCCACGAATTTATAGATCGTTGTCTCTGCTCGAACAATGGCATAATGATGCCATTCGCCATTTGCAGGCGTGTAAATCGTAGCGTCATTCACCTGGTCCCACGAAGTGCCATTGGAGGACATGCAAAGCCGGTAGGCGCCTCCGTTGCTGGTGATCAGGAACGGAGTGTTGTATCCATTAGCTGTGCGCTGTCCAATGATATCCGCTGAATTAGCGGCGTTTTGTCTGCCCCACCAGTCGATCGTGAAATCTTCCGAACCAACATTAAAGTCTTCACTATCTGCGGTCTCGATGTAATCTCCGCTGCCATCGAACATCGCGGAGGCGCCGCCAAACTTCGAGTATGCTGCATCAATTTGAGCGTTGCCTGCGGCTGTCCACGTCCTTCCGGACTCATCGGTGAAGATCGTCGACTTATCCGTGCCGTTCGCGTGGAGTAGGGAGACAGTATAGGGATCGTCGGTGCCAGGCACGCTGGTCGGCAGAGGTGTAGGCATGGGCGTGGGTGTCGAAGTATCGATTGCATATTCCGATGCAGGCGGCGTGAAGTTGGACTTCCAGCGGGCGATACCTTTCGAGAAACGAAACTCCTCGATCCATCCGTTGTAGGCTCCTGTTCCGCCAATTCGGAAGGGTGTAGTGGAGTTATAGAGCGGTCCGGCTGTGATCGCATGTGTTCCGACCAGGTTGCCATCCACGAATTTATAGATCGTTGTCTCTGCTCGAACAATGGCATAATGATGCCACTCGCCATTGGGCGGTGTGTAGAGCGTGCCAGCGTTTACCTCGTTCCACGAGGTGCCATTGGACGACATGTATAGCTGGTATACGCCTCCGTTGCTATAGATCATGAACGGCGAGACGCCGGTCGCCACGCGCTGACCAATAATATCTGTAGTTGTGGCTGCATTTTGCCTGCCCCACCAGTCGATCGTGAAATCTTCCGAACCAATATCAAAGTCAGCGTTGTCGGCAGCTTCGATGTAATCCCCACTACCATCGAATAACCCGGAGGCGCCGCCAAACTTGGAGTGACCCGTATCGATTTGGGTATTGCCTAGAGATGTCCACACCTTGCCGCTTTCGTCTGTGAATATCCGCGAGGTGTCCGTGCCATTCATGTGGAGCAGTGCTTTGGTATAGGAATCATCAATCCCAAGTGTGGGTGTCAGAGTAGGCGTTGCCGTCGTGAACGCATACTCAGCGGTCGGTGGCATGAAGTGGCTCGCCCAGCGGGCGATACCTTTGCTGAAGCGCACTTCGTCCAACCAGCCATTGAAATAGTAATTATTCCACTCTCCCAGCCTGCCGATCGACATCTTGTTAGTAGAGTTGATAAGGGTAATGCCTGTCATGTCCACCGAGCCCTCAGACATGCCATTGAGGTACAGGGTGGCTGCATTTCCATTCCGAACCAATGCCACATGATACCAGGCGCCCGTTTGAAGATTCGTGATACCCACAATGCTCTTGCTCGAACCAGAGCCATAATACATATTACTAGCGATTCTATAGGTTGACGAAACCGGGCTCACCATAATTTGGATACTGCGGGTCGCATTCGAACCGGAACTGTTACTTTGTCCGATAATGTGATGGCTACCCGTTAAGGCATTAATGTACATCCAAAAATCAACGGTGAAATTCTCGGCGCCAACATCGAAATTAGGACTATCAGGTGTCTCAATGTAATCACCGCTGCCATCGAACAATCCAGAGGCCCCACTAAATTTGGATTGGACGGTGTCCACCTGGGCATTGCCCATGGCTGTCCAGACTCTGCCATTTTCGTCGAGGAACGCGGTTGACCCATCTGCTCCGTTCATGTGGAGTAGTGAGACGCTGAAAGCATCGTCGACTCTGGGCGTAGGGGTAAATGTGGCAGCCGCTGTTGGGCTGGAGGTTGAACTTGGAGTTAGCGAAGATGTAGCAGTCGGTGTCTCGGTTGAGGTTGCTGTACCCGTCTCCGTTTGGGTGGGCGTCAGTGTGTCGGTTGAGGTTTCTGTGCCTGTCTCTGTTTGAGCAGGTGTATCCGTAGCGCTAGGTGTGAGTGTTTGCGAAGCAGTCGGCGTTTCCGTAAAGGTCGCTGTTGGTTCTTCCTGATAGGCGGGTGCAAGAGGCGCCTTGGCCCTAATCTGAGCCTGAGGTGCCAAGAAGTTTGCAAACGTAAAACGATTCGATGGCGCCTGACCTAGCGGGGTCATAGGTGTATCGGTTGGCGTCGCGCTTAGGCTGGGTGTTGCCGAAACGTTGTCTGTCGGAGTGGTAGTCTCTGAAACTGTAGGCGTGAACGTGGCGGTTTCCGTCGATATTTGCGTAGCAGTGACTGTTGGTGTGGATATCGAAGGCAAGGAGGGGAAGAATATATTTTCAACGGCGCGCGTCCGGTTGCCGACATTGTCGTACTGGTAGCCGTAGGAAGCTAATATCTCCGCTCCCGAGGAATGCGTGATATCCTGCAGCCAGCCATTGTCATAGTACTTGTAGAGGGTGTTTACCCCGTTGGGTCGCTCCACCGTCTTGATGTGACCCGCGGCGTCATACTGGTAACTGGCTACAGAAGACTGATTCCTGGTGACTGTGGTTAAGCGATTCACATTGTTGAATTGGTAATTCACTACAGTGTTGTCAGGATATTTTAGGCTGGTGCGATTCCCGACCTCATCGTAGCCGTAGGATACGCTCGCTGCAAATGGATCGGTGATGGAACTGGGCAGATCGAGATTGTTGTAGTCCCAGGCGGTCCTACCGACGCCATCCTCCATAGACTCGCGGCGGCCCAGCGCATCGTAATCGAACGTAACATCTGCATCCGGATCGGGGTAATTGATCAACGTCAGGCGGTTCAATTCGTCGTAGGTGTACGTTGTCGTCCGTCCATTGGCATCTAGGATCGAGAGACGGTTGCCCATGGCATCATAGCCGTAGGTTGTCGTATTCTCTAATGGATCTGTTTCCGTTTTCAAACGCCCAAGCGCATCATAGGTAAAGGTTGTCCTGTAATCCACCTCTTCCAGATGACTGTTCCCATCACGAATACTTAAACGGTTGCCGTTGGCATCGTATGTATAACTTGTGTGGACGTTCGTTTCGAAGTTTGATTGCTGAGTCGTCGAGTGATTCTCAATGACTGCCTGAAGGCGATTGAGAGGATCGTATTCGTATTTCGTCGACACCCCTTCCCCGTCTGTCATCAATATTCGGTTGCCGTTGGCATCATACTCGAAATCGGTCACCTTCAAAAGCGGGTCGAGGGAGGTGATCAGTCGTCCAAGGGAATCGTAGCTGTAATCCGTGATCTTTCCCATCTCGTCGATCACATAGTCTGCACTGCCCGTGCTCGAATAGACCGTGTCTGTGCGCAGATTTTCTGATGGACTTGGCGGGTCTGTACGTCCGGGCGGGGTAGCAATAGATAGATCCTGCCCAACGAGGTTACGCACCACGGTGACAGGGCGCGCCAATGCATCGTAGTACGTGCGGGTGATGACATTCGCTGTATCGGTCACGGCGATTTGGTTGCCGCGCACATCATACGAATAGGTCGCAATCAGGTTGAATCTATCCCCAGACGTGTCCTCATGATTCTGTGGTTGTCCCTGCAGGTAGTTCTGGGTCACGCTCCTGATGCGCCCCAGATCATCATAGGTCTGGAGCGTCACACGCCCCAGGGTATCTGTTGTTTGGATCTGCCTGCCAAGCGCGTCATAAGCATACGTGGTGACAATATTGCGCTGGTCTTGTTCATTTTGTGGCGTCCCCCCATTGGCATAATTCGTAATGGTCTTGAGCAACTGTCCTACGGTATTGTATTCATACTTATTCACGCGCCCGAGCGGGTCCGTCGTTGTGTCCCGCCGCCCATCCTGGTCATAAGCAATATCTGTGCGTATATTTTGATCCGTGCTGCCACGAGCTGGAGGGGTATCGACATAAATGTCTTGCCCCGACAGGTTTTGGACTGTGGTCACAGGCCGGTTGGACCCGTCATAATATGTACGTGTAACAACCCCGCGCGGGTCAACCGTGGCAATGACATTGCCTGCCTCATCATAATAAGTATCGCTCCGGAGATTGGCTTCCACACCGGCTGCCGGTGGTATGGGTTCGCTGATACCCTGACCCAGGAGATGTTGAACGACCGTGATCGGGCGATTGAGGGCATCGTAATACGTGCGGGTGATCACGCCTTTCGGATCCATGGTCGCGATCACATTTCCATTCTTATCGTAATAGGTATCTGTGCGGATGTTCGAGCTGGTTCCACGCGCCGGTGGGGTCGCGGTCGAGATCTCCTGACCCAATAAATTCTGAACCACGGTCTTCGGGCGATTCAGTTCATCATAATAGGTCCGTGTAATGACCCCATCCGGATCGATGGTGGCAATTACACTACCGTTCGAATCATACACCGTATCGGTGCGGAGGTTCTGATCGGGACCAGCAGAGCTGTAAGCAGGAGGCGTGGGTTCGCTGATCTCCTGCCCAGTCAGGTTTTGGACCACCGTCACCGGCCGATTGGCGCCATCGTACCACGTGCGGGTGATGACTCCCGCTGGGTCGATGGTCGCAATCACATTCCCAGCCTCATCGTAGATCGTGTCCGTGCGGATGTTTTCCCCTGAAATGCCAGTGTCTCGCACGGGAGGAGATTCCGCTTCGATGTTTTGTCCTATGAGGTTCTGCACGACCGTGACCGGGCGGTTCGCCAAGTCATAGTAGGTACGCGTGATCACGCCATTGGTATCGGTCACAGCAATCTGGTTGCCACGCACATCATAGGCGTAACGAGTATAAATATTATGGATATCCTCGCCAGAGACCAGATTCTGGGTAGGGTTCTCTGCATCCGGGTTGTTTGGGTCGACGTTCTGAATGGTTAGCGTAAGCCTTCCAGCCGTGTCGTATTTGTTGCGCGTGATCACACCTGCCGGGTCGGTCACTTTCACCAGACGCCCTAACTCATCATAGTCATAATCAGTGGTTTGTGCGTTGGGTGTTTGATAAGCCGTGATCACTACATCAGGCTGTCCGGCAGAGGTATATGTGTAATGTGTCTTATTTCCGCCTGCATCTGTGATCAGTTCGACCTTCCCGGCAGAAGCACCACTGGAAGGCGGATAATATGTATAGTCTGTGCCGATATACGTCACACCATTGTCAAAGGAAAGTGGATATTCGATCCGGGTCAGCAAGGTGGAGAAATTGCTGTCGGCGTAGAAATACTTCGTCTCATGATTCAAGGGATCAAGGATACTCGTAGGGTTGTTGGATGAATTATAGGTAATGAATGTTTCGTTATTTAAGGCATCCTTGATATATTCAAGATTGGCGCCATTCTCGCTCCAGGCTAAAGTTGTAGGTGGATTCCCCAGTGCATCCTGAATGCTATCGGTCCGAAAATTGCCATCATAGTTCTTCCGAGTCGGAGCATCCAGCGGATCGATCTCGTTAATTAATGTCCCCTTGGAATCATATTCATGGATGGTGATGTTACCTCGCGCATCGGTCACTGTGGTTCTCTGCGTTGCCATCGGATCGGATGGCATGGAGATGACCTGTACATCATCGAGGTTGATATGCCCCCCTGTTTCCACATCCACAAGCTGCATATAAACCTCCAAACCTGCGTAGGCGGAGGCATCCCAGATAATTCGATTATACGCTTCCGTGCCTAATCCTGTTTCTTTGAACAACTCCTCGGCGTCGGAGGCGCGTACCAGGGCAACATACGCAGTATTGATGTAATTGCCTCCCGATATTAAAAAGCGGATGGAAGCATTTTCAGGAAGAGTAAATGTATCAGAACGCAACGCGCCCGTCTGGCTATTGCTACCGCTTATGTTACTAAAAAGGTGATAGATCCCCTGATTGGCATACCCAGTTTGACTTGTGACGTCTGAGGAGCTGAAAGCACTGCCACTTACGACGGTCCAGCCGGCAAGGTCACCCGTTTCAAAATCGAATTTATAAAGCGGCGCCGGTGTGAAATCGGTTGGTGTATATTGCAATTCCGCGACCAGGTGATCTTCTCCGTCGAACTGCTTCCAGGCTTTTCCGTCAGGGTAATATTCATTGTGTACCACAAGATCCAGATTGTTGTCACGAACGTAGGTCAATAGATGATCCTGGTATTCATAATGCCAGGTTTGCCCCAACACATCTGTATAACTGACCAGATCACCGCTTGTGACATCATAGTCAAAAGCTATGGAGCGATTCGCATGGTCGGTAACAGTATCGAGCTGCCCCAGGGCATTGTAGGCAAGATCGAGATAGCGCGTTCCACTATCTGCGCTTACCCGGTCTAAGCGCCCATCCGAATCGTAGGTATATGTAAAGACTAGACCAGCCGCATTGGTTAAGGATGTGACCTTTCCATTCTGGTCGAAGATATATACGTTTTGGGATTGATCACGCAGAGTGTAGGTAACTGGCGTCGTCGCATTCTTCGTTAGCGTAGCGGGATAGCCTGCATAGGCAGTAAACCTTTCTGCTCCTGTTGTAGAATCTTTTCTATACCAAAACCGGTAAAGATTGCCACTTGGATCTTTGAAATGCACAAATCCAGACTCATTCGCTGCTGGAAAGATCAACCGAATATCCTGGTTATGAATCCAACCATAACCAAGCGGAGATGTGAACTTGTTTGTCAATGATGAAATATACGTTCGGCGGAAGCCGAGAGGAGCAGCACCAGTCGGAATTTCCAAGTCGTCGACAGAGTAACTCAGTGCCCCTGTACGGGTATTGATAGGATCCGCTGCAAATCCCTGTGAACCACTATATCCACACCCCTTGCAATTTACAGATTCTACTGGCACATCCAAATCCAAAAGGCTTTCATCATAAGAAACTTGTATGGTTCCTGTTCTCTTTGCCCAGGTTAATGATGTGCCGGACGATACAAATGCTTGAACAAAAAAATGATCATACCAGAGCAGATTTGGATCGCCAGCAATAATCTCTTTTGGAACTACTCCCGATGCTTCCATGTGGCAACCTGCTACAGGTGGAGGATTATCGAAGAAAGCATCATCACAAAATACGTTGTATACTCCGCCTGTGCCTTTGTTCCCAAATGCAATGCTCTGACTACCTGCGTAGATAGTCCCATAAAATGAGACTGGGTTAATAGTGGGATTCGTATTAGCAAACTCAAAATCCATCGACACTCGCCAATATATGTCTCTGGAGGCACATGGCGCAGCTGGGCACTGGATCCTGAAAACATGCCATCCCATATCACTGGTATTTCCAACAAACTCAGTCAAAACAACGGCTGGCCCTGGATCAGAACAAATACCTTCTACACAAGTGATAGTGGCATCGTGCACCTGGAGCGATTTAGTTTCAGGCTGTTCTGTCTTTGCACCTACGTTGGTCGTTGGGCGAGCAAATGTTTGCCGATCATGATTCGCAGCTAAAGATACTTTATCGCTTCTCCCCGCAATTGGGTTTCCGAAAGAGTCACCTGGTTCATTTGGGAGTGATGATTTCGCCGAAGCAAACGTTGGTGCTACCGCGTTGAATAAGATCACCGCCACCAAAAAAGCACGATACGCAATTTTTATCCTAGGCTTCAATGTGATCATAATGTCTCCACTTTGTGTTACTTCAGAACAAAGAGTTCTAATTTAGTTTAAGTAGGCTAATTTGAAGTGTCTATCTTATTCCCCGGCATTCCATGACTTGGAAAATTTGATAAATGAAATCCGACTATTCATCCAATCCATTCTAATTTAATTGTGAATTCGTGCACAAACGATATTGCAAGCCTTGCCTACAGATTTGAAAACGGACTATTGTGTATTTATGTAACCTCGAGGTGATTTCAACGTCGCAAGTTTTTGTTTTGAAGTTTGTCATTTTTCTGTGCAAACCTAGTCATCTCTCGCTGCTTGGTGAAATTGGTGATGGTGCCATGTTAAAGTGGACTGGTGAGCAACGATATCCTTGCAAAACACCCTATAGAGTATGGTCTACAATCTAAATATCGGAGTCAAAGAATTAAGGAGCCTCATTGCTTTCAATTTCGAATGGACTGCGATCCTCTTTAAGACCTTCAAATTCCCCTGGGAATACGGGAAAAGTTGTACATAACCCACATAGACACAAGAGTAGTGAAGCTCTTGGGTTTACCAGCATTTTTGTATGCTAGGAAGTGCTAAGTTGGGACTGGAGGCGAGATGAACAAATTCCTGCTTGATCGACCATCTCTAGGTGCAGATGGTACAAAGACACGAAGAGTGCTTAAAGCTCTTAGATCTTCTTCCAAGCTTTTGGGAATTCACAGTCATGTGAGCACTATCACACTATCGATGTCCAATTTACTGCCTTCAATAACTTACTCTTGAATTTTGCTTGATGGAACATGATGCTGAACTAGAGTAGCTGCTACATCCGAGATTATAGCTTGCATGATGATATTTTTATTGGAAGTGGGCGTAACAAACGTATGTTATCTTTGGAAGAACTGAATGGATAAGCAGCCCTCCTGTCCTTACTGGCCGTGCTTGTGGGATTAAACAATCCTGATCATAATTTTGAATAAATCGGCAGCTCCTAAGTTTGCAAGCAGAATGCCGGGCCCGTAGGCGAAAGATTGAGGAAGTTTTCTGAGATCTGTGAATTTGGTGAGGTCTTCAGCGGCATCCAGACTTTACATCCACCAAGCAACGCTCGCAGCTAGTAATTACCTCATGATCCTATAATAGGGAGTCCTGAGGTCCTTCAAAGAAGGATGGGAGTGGAGTGCCGCGTTTCGACATCTTTTGCCACCAGCTGACGAGGAAATTACGCGCGTTATCAAACGCGGATGACGAACCCAAGGCGGCTCAGTTCCTGGCTGCCTCAAAATCTCCGCAACCTACCTGTCGGCGGGAGACATGGACGCATTGATCTCATCCAGAATTTCCTTTGGGAACGTTTCAGAGCGGTACAGCAGCCAAAGCGACTGTGCAAGATCGCGTTGGTAGAAAACAAGCCTTTCCTGCATTTCTTCTCGTACTTTGGGCACCCCAATCATTCCAAGCCAGAGATGCAGAACGTGGATATCCAAAAACCAAACTTCTTTTTTTCTTGTACTTCCGCGATGAGGGATGTCTATCATCATCGGTACGCAGCGATCTCCTATGGCTGGATGCTCCTGCAATCTACGCCTTTGACTGCGCGAATCAAGTTCTAGATGCTCACACATGTGGTCCAGACGAATATACCAATGGACATCATCGGCCATGTGGACTTCAATCGAGGTGCCATAAAATTGAAAGGGAAAGCTGTTAGTGATTTCTGCCATAATGTGCTCCTTGTTTTAAGTGTTGAAAAGATAGAGGGTCATATGACCTTCTAACTTTTGTCGTATTTTCAAGATAGAAAAACGTACGTCTTTCCTTCTTTTATTCTAGTTTTTCATCAGCAAGGGTGTCCGGTGGACTGTGCATCGCAAAATCAGAGGTTATTAGGGCGTTTAATCGCTTGAAAACAATCACGCAGCCGTGGTTACCATCCTTCCTGTCTGGGCAGTTCCGGATTGCGAGCCATCTATCATAATACCAAGTGCAACTTGCCAGATGCGTTTTGCGACACGATGGATTAGCCGACCTTTTTTATCATGCGAACATACCGATTCAACAACATTAATTCGCTGCTTCTAGCACATCCGAAGCTGTGGGGATACTCAAAGATCATTTGTTCTTTTCACTGGGTCGCAAATACGGCCCAGCTAGGCATAAGCCCGGTTGCGCCGTATTACGTTTGATCACTTGATCAAGAATGTTTCCACAGATGCCACATGTAGGCGTGGGAGGAATTAGCCGACTTGGTGAAGATTAACGAGTGACTTCAGCCAAAGTAGAAAAAGCCTTTATTGATGCGGAATAGACAAGATTGTTTAAAGCCGTTTATAGAATCGCCGAGTATAGCAGCAAACAATAACACCTGACTTGCGTCAGGCGTTTTAGGCAGAAAAAAACTGGACAGAATCGTTCAAAAAAGAATTGCCCGTATTATAGCAATTACGTATGGCTTGTCAAGGACAAAGACACTTTACACTCGCGTAAGGTCTCAGCGCGCACAAGCTGATGATGCTTTACCGGCCCAATCATACGGATCCACGTTGCGTGGAGGGTCGCATTTGGCTCGCTCTTCTCTCCTACACTTTGCAAGTGCGCTGCTCAATTCCTTCGGTTCAATGCGGACCTTAACAATCTGCCGTTTATTCCCCGGCGGTCGATTCCTGATTTTGTTTGCCTTGGTAAGCACCCATCTGTATATCTGCAAGGAAATAAATATACATGTACTTGGATTAATAAGTCAGTCGTAAACCAGAAAACCAATATTAATTGCTTTATTCCAGAATTTGCTTGTTTGAAGGAGCATCAGGAAAAAGAACAGCTCAACTGCTCAAGAAGGTTCCTTTGTGCAGAACTATCCACCGAAGTAGTGGTTCACAGACTAGGAATGGTGGCGTGTTCCTCTAGCGTATTTACAGTGTAAACTAAAAATGGACCTGAAAAATGGGCAAACTGCCTGTGAAAATGCAATTGTAGGCGCATGGGAAAGCGTGGTGTTTTATTTCCAGATTAAATTGAGGTACAAGTAAATAATTGATATCACGGCGCTGTTATGATAGCACCGTGGTATCACCTAAATATTTGATAGGAAACCCAGTCACAGGCACAAAAAACAAATAGGACAAGAAAACAGCGTTGCAGGACGCCATGTCAGCATCATCTTAGGTGAGCGGCCTTGTTGTGCCTTCTGTGAGTTATGGCCCTTCGCCGTCCCGTCCTCTTAAGCAGGATCTCCTTTGACCAACTTTGCTTATCTCTGTGATGTATGTTCTGGCTGGCCCAGGTGTTTACAAAAGTAAGCCACCACGCAGACACCACACCCAGAACAGTATCTCTGCATCGACAACTTGTATAAAAATAAAAGTCACCACGGACCCCACGCTTCTCAATGAAAAGACACCACACTCCAAACATTACCTCGCACAAACGACCTTTATGAACATGCAGGTCACCACGTGGACACCACGTTTTCTCGTCGGTCGGAAGGCTACCCAGCTTAAACTGCATGTATGATTTTTAGTATGGCTGATTCACCCGACAACAAAGCAAGGCGGAGAAGGAGGCTGAGGCAGACTTTTCCCGCACCCCTCGACCAAGTTGCCATAAGACATGTTGATACGATACAATCGCTGGATGGAACCATAAGGGTGATTCTCGCAAAGGCAATCGCTCAGACGAGTATGTCCAATATCCCCAAGTATCTTGCAGCCCTAAAAAACTCTGATGGGTCTATCCAAAGCGACACCGACCTGATCGCTCTACTTGATTTAGCTGAACCTCTTAGAGCAGAGGCCGCTACGGATTCATCGAGTGATGAAGCTCTTGGTCAGACGATTGAAGGCGTTGATCTGAATTATCTGGCGAGCTTGTTGATCAAGTGTTATCCGGATATGCCGCAGTCCACTGTTGACGCTCTTGTTAACTCCAATGTGCTGGCACCATCTCTGCGGGTTGTGGTCGCAACCAGGCTCGCGCTTAAAGAAGCCAAATCAGATTTCATCATCACGGCCCTATACACCTTGTTCGAGCAGAAACTTGATGAGATAGCACAAATCATTGTACGAAATCCCTCCTTCACCAAGGCAATGCAGCTGAGTCGTCCCGACTGGAAGCCAAATTAATCCTCAGAGGAACTTACAATGAACATTCAAAGACTCGAAGGCACTTGGATAAATCTCGGTCAGACCCTTATCTCAGTTGCCGTGTTTTTCGTCGCCCTCTTTGTGGTTATGGGTTTGGCAAACGCACAAAGGCCTGACACAATGGATATGCTCGCTTCACTGCAGAACTTTGGTATCTATCACGTTCTGACGCGCCGGGATTTGGTTGTGAAGATCGCGTTCACAGATGACAATACATCTCTTTATATTTATGCTGAACGAGAGAGAAGTGCATCTCTGGTCAACGGGAAGGTTGTTGTTCCCATTTTTGTGGGTCAGCTTGTCATGCACACTTCGGTTCTAGCTGCCGCTGCAAAAAGTAGCCCTATCTCTGTCGTGTGAACCAATTATCCACAAGGCGGTAGGTTATTGCCCACCCGTTCGATAGAAAGTGATATGAAAAGGCTTTGCTCTATCCCCTGATCGCCCTGCGTTTTTTCCAAATTTGAGGTCCGTATCTCCTATCTTGTCCCTGATTGCCCAACGATAGATGGTTTTCCAGGGACAGGGTTTCGATTAACCACACTTGGCCCACCTTAATTCCTCCAAGTTTTTCTTGACGTAGTAATCGTCTCAAGTACTGCTGGTCATATCCGGAAAGTTTACAAGCAGCTTTTACGGGAATATAAGTTCGCACCTCTTTGTCACTGTTGTGTCCAGTTAAAGCCAACATCCCAAACTAATCACTTTCTGTTGGACAGCAATTTCGCTGATTTTTCTCAGTGCTCAAATCGAGCATCGATGTGAATTGCTCTTCAACTAAGGTGTGTAGTTCGGGATGAGTCCGATTACGTACCCCTGCACAGACTCGAACTGTGCTCTTCGGCTCCGGAGGCCGACGCTCTGTCCACTGAGCTACAGGGGCGGGCGACGTGATTTTATCATAATGTCAGGGCGGGCCGCCAAAAGGATCAAATGCTGATAGTTATTAAGTTTGAAGGCTTGCCCCTGCTATCTGCTACATCTTATTAAGTCTTTGCCACTGCCGCCAGCTGTGCCAACTCAGCCCGCAGACTCTCGATGATCTTGACATTCCCGCCTTCATCTCCCATTTTGGCGAGTTGTTCCTTTTTATGCGCGAGTTCGCCGCAAACCTGATAAAAACGAGACGTGGAACGGAACGTGCCCGAGGTCAGGGCAGTAAGACGCGCATTCGTCTGGAAAAAGGACGTGGCCGTGGCATATTGTTTGGGGGAGATGCGTCCGCTGGTTACCTCCTCGTGCAGATGCTTTTTGAGCACGTTGCGCTCATAGAGAACCATCCAGATGACGAATAGCAGCATCACGGCATATCCTACATAATCCACAAGTGTGCCTGCGAGCAAGCCTTCGAAACCGCCGATCAGCCCGCTAAACGTGTTATGGAAGGCATGGGCGGTGACGGCAATGGCAAATCCCGTCGGCACGGCGATGATCTTCACAAGTACGTTTCGAGTCATCCGCGCAATGGCAAGCCCAATGCCGGTAAAGGCGGTGAAGAAAGGATGCATCCATCCCACGAGAATCACGCGGATCACGACCAGTACCCAAAAGCCTTCCCAGCCTCCATCCTGATATCCATTTCGGTAAATGTACAACACATTTTCAATGGCGGCAAAACCCATCGCCGTGACAGCTCCGTACACGACTCCGTCGAGGACTGAATCGAATTCGTTGCGGAACATCAGGAAGACAGCCAGGACAGCGAGTCCTTTGAGGGACTCTTCGATAATCGGGGCAACAATGGAAGTCGTGCCAAATTCCGCCGCTCCCTCCGAGCCAGTAACTACATAAATCCCAATGCCGAAGGCTGTATTGAGAATATACGCACCACCTCCTGCAATAATTACACCCCATAAGAACGCCGCACCGAGCAGAAGCTTTGGCTCCTTCTCATAGCGGTCCAGCCAGTTGACAAACGCCGCAAACAGGAACATCGGTATGAACCCAAAGAATAATGCCCCAAGCAAAGCCATAGTTCCTCCACGAGAAGCCTTGGGCAGGTTCTTGCTGGCAAGGCTCCTATAAAAAAATTAAACGAGTTCTTTCTATACGCGTGCCCTCGAACGCGATGCCTAACACATCTAACACTTCTTCGGGACGGCCTGTTGCGCCTTCACGGGCAGCCAGGCGCATGAAGAGTTTGCCCTCCGGTCGCAGCTGCAAATCTTCGATCAAGGGACGCAGGTCATACATTTTACCGCGACGTTCGCGAGAAATAGCTTCCGATTCAATAACAGACTCGATGTTCTGCCGTAGCTCTGCTGCATCAAAGGCTTCTGATAGCTGAACCTCATACTCCGATGACACAACCTGTGTCTGTAGAGCGGGCGCGCGCTCATCGACCTGTTCCACCTCCAACACCTGAATCCCAGAGGGAAGAGTCTGATTTAAGCGTGTAGCCAGTCCGTCAATGGGGATATCATGCTCGAGCTTCATATCCAGCACCTCACAGCGGGAGGAAAAACCCAGGGGCAAAGCCGCTGCCAGATTCATCTTCGGTTGTGGATGGAAACCCTGTGAGTACGCAAGCGGCAGTTCGGCGCGGCGCGCGGCGCGTTCCCAGAGCTTGTGCAGGTCGAGGTGACCGGTGTAGCGCAGCGCGCCCTGTTTTATAAATGTAATCCGGATGCGCATGAGGATAAATGTAACGACGACTCTGCGACGCGTCCTGTGGGTCAGTCATTTACGGGGACGACTGACGCCAGGCAGTGATTACTCACCTTCGGTTATATGTGGTATTCGATCTTAACCAGCGTTTGATATCCGCCGTATGTTCG
Source organism: Anaerolineales bacterium (assembly GCA_035699125.1). Classification (GTDB taxonomy): domain Bacteria; phylum Chloroflexota; class Anaerolineae; order Anaerolineales; family Villigracilaceae; genus Defluviilinea. The sequence continues at coordinate 9,929 of DASSBC010000012.1, read as the reverse complement.
CGGTAATGCAGAAATGTGTTGTTCGCAATTCGATCATACAGGTTGTGTTGGGTCATCAGAGCTTCGGGAATGTTCTCCAGAGAAGAGATAACGGCAGCAAACGCCTGGATTTCCTGGGCGACCACATCGTCTAAAGAAGCATTTTTATACTTCTCAACGATCCATTCGTTGGGACTGTCATCGTCGAGCAGGGGAGAGCCGAAGTCAGGATAACCAAATTCGTCCAGGAAGGCATCCAGTGCGTTCTGCGTCCGGCAGGGAATGTACTCCTCCCCGTGCAGGATCTCGTGCATTCGGTCGGCAATGTATAGCTCGTACGCAAGGACATGGGCAAGGATGTCCTTGATGGACCACTTCCCGGATACGCCTTTCAGTGTCATCCGGTGTGTGTAGCCGACACGATTGAGCAAAAGCTCAAATTTATCGCGCTCATGCATGAGGCGCGCTAGAAAGATCTCTTTGTGTGTTTTTAGCATGAGTCCTCAATCTCCCACGATGGGAAGTTTCAGGCTGGACATAGCAGTCGGGTTCGTGGAAGCAGGCGATTTCACATCCGGGCATTTCCACACATCGCCCGGATTCTTGCGGCGCATGTTGGCAAATGTGGGTAGGATGCCGCAGGCGAAGCAATTCAAACGGCAGTCTACGCGGATTTCGCCTTCGAGCGAGGCGCGAAAGTCCTGGAACAGGAAGTTCTTGCGGACGGCCGCTGTAATGTGCTCCCATGGGAAAACTTCATCGGTGCGGCGCTGGCGGTGGGTGTAAAAGAGCGGGTCGAGTCCGTGCTCTTCAAATGCCTGCATCCAGGCATCATATTTTTGTCCCTCCTGCCAGGCATCGAACTTGGAGCCGTTTTTCCAGGCAGAATAGACCACGTCCGCCATGCGCCGGTCGCCGCGAGACAGCCATGCCTCGAGGAAGGAGTCTTCTGCCTTTGTGAGGCTGAGTTTGATATTGCGATCGCGCATCAGCTCCCGGCGCAGCAGGGACTGCTTGGCTCGGATCTGTTCTGGCGTGTCGCACGACACCCACTGGAAGGGCGTCTGTGATTTTGGCACAAAGGTGCTGACGCCCACGTTGAGCTTCGCCTTCATGCCGATCACCTTGCGACCTTCTGCCAGTACGCGCCTGCACAGGTCGGCAATTGCCTGCACATCTTCGAGCGTTTCGCTGGGATGACCAATCATGAAATACAGCTTGATCGTCGTCCAGCCGCGGCGGTAGATTTCGCGCGTCGTGTTGAGGATGTCTTCGTCGGGGATGAACTTGTTGATGATACGGCGCATCCGTTCGGTGGCGGCTTCGGGCGCCAGGGTAAACCCACCGGAGCGGCTGTCCTTGAGCTTTTCCATCAGGTCAATCGAAACGGATTCGATCCGCAAAGAAGGCAGCCCAATCTTGAGATGCTTGCCGCCGAATTTCTCTCCCACTTTCGTGACCAGTTCCAGGACATGTGTATAGTCGGAGGAAGAAAGAGAGAGCAATGCCAGCTCCTCAAAGCCCGAATTCCTGATCGCCTCTTCCGCGGCTTGCAGCACTTCCTCCACGCTGCGCTCGCGGACCGGACGCGTGATCATGCCGGCATGACAGAAGCGGCAACCGCGCGTACACCCACGCATGATCTCCACCGAGACGCGGTTGTGGACAATCTCTATATTCGGGACGATGAACCTTGTCGGCGGGGGAGGCAGGACGGGTACGATCCGCTTCGTGATGATCTTGGGGACATCGGCAACAATGGGCTCAGTGCGTGAGACTGTACCGTCCTCCAGGTAATAGGCTTCGTAAAACCGCGGGACGTAGACACCCTGGATCTTGGCGAGTTCTTTCAAAATGGTTTCACGTTTGAAGGTTTGCAGGTTAGACGGTTCCGAACCTTCACCATGTAAACCTTTAACCCTTTGAACCGTATTGATAATATCGTGAAGGACTTCTTCCCCCTCACCGATCACAAACGCATCCATAAAGGCGTGCATCGGCTCAGGGTTCATGGTGGAATGCCCGCCTGCGATGATAATGGGATGCGTTTCATCACGCTCTTCCGAGCGGACGGGTATCCCTGCCAGGTCCAGTACGTTGAGCGTGTTGGTGTAGAGCGTCTCGTAGGGGAGGGAAATGCCGATCATGTCGAATTCCGCTAAGGGTCGCTTGGACTCGAGTGTGTAGAGCGGAATCCTGTGCTCGCGCATCAGGGCTTCCATATCCAGCCAGGGCGCATAGGCGCGTTCCGCCAGAGCGTCCTCTCGTTGGTTGACCTGGTCATACAGGATTTTCAACCCGACGTTCGAAACACCGATGTCATAAATATCCGGGAAGACCAGGGCAACCCGGGTGGCGACCTGATTCCAGTCCTTGACGATACTGTTGAGCTCCCCGCCCACATATCGCCCGGGCTTTTGTACCTTTAAGAGAACCCGGTCCAGCTCAGACTCGATCTGCTCAGGAGTAAACATAAGAAAAAATTATAACCGAGATTGGGATTCAGGGAACTGCATGATGAGACGGAGCGAAATCTCAAGCGGCAACTGATTTCCAGTGTGGATTGCCCAGGATACATAAGCAAAACGGACAAGCCTGCGCTTGTCCGTTTTCCACTCCCTAGGGAAGCCCGATCCGCAGTTGGGTATCCAGTCCCAAACTGTTATACCAGGGCAGCCAGTAGGTGAGTCCCAGCTGCTGGTCTGGCAGGCCCATCATCTCGGAGAAACTGGTGGGCACATTGTTTACTTTGTAGATAAAACGCTCGGCGGCGACAATTGGTTGATCGCTCACGATCTGCACGGGACCGTTGTTGATGCCGAAATAGCTCCGCCGCGTGCTTGCTCCCACCCCGAGGGTAAAGGGACTGTCGACCATTTGTACGCCGCCGATGTACACTCGAACTGTCGCCAGCGCCTCGCTGACGTTGGCGATGCGGAGCTGTGTATCGAGAGTTCCGTTATAGTTGTACCAGGGCATCCAGTAGGTCTTTCTCAATTGATTATTCGGAAGCGCCATCATCTCTGTAAAGCTGGTTTGTATGCCGTTGACCTTATAAATCACACGCTCAGCTGCTACGATGAGCTGATCGCTGACGATCTTCACGGGACCATTATTGACGCCGGCATAGCTCCTGCGTGCGGTCGCGCCGCCTGCCAGGTTGAAGGGACTGCCCTGCATCTCCACGCCGCCAATATACACATGTATCGTTGCCTGTGTGGTTGTAATATTGGCAATTCTCAACTCTGTATCGAGACCGACCTGGTTGTACCACGGCAGCCAGTAGATGGTATCCAGCTGCGTAGCAGGTAACGCCATCATCTCGGTAAAGCTGGTCTGCACGCCATTGACGGTATAAATCACCCGCTCGGCTGCCACGATCTTCTGGCTGCTCGCGATGCGCACCGGACCGTTATTGACGCCTCTATAACTCTTGCGGACGCTGGCGCCGGCTGTGAGGCTGAAGGGAGCACCCATCGGCACGCCGCCAATAAAGACTTGCACGGTTGCCGTCGCGCCGCTCACGTTCGCAATGCGTAATTGGGTATCCAGGCCCGTGTTGTTGTACCAGGGCAGCCAGTACGTGTCGTCCAGGTTGCTGTCGGGCAGCGCCATCATCTCGGCAAAGCTGGTCTGGACGCCGTTAACCGTGTAGATCGTGCGCTCCGAAAGCATCATGGGAGAGCTCCCTGTATTGACGACCTGGACCGGACCGCTGCTCACACCCGGAAGGCTGCGCCGGATGCTCGTATGAGGAGCGAGAAGGCTGCTGCCCTGCCTGTCGCTCCCCATATAGATATTCAGGAATTCTGCCGGGCAGGGACTGGCATCGAACGCTATGTTATAGGATGGAATTTGAGCGTTGTTCAAGTACTCTTCGACCTTGACGTAGTACGTCCCGGCTGGCAGTGGATCGACGCCGCAGGTTCTGTCAATATAAGACCAGAAACTGGTCGCCGTATCGTCATGATATTCGATGGGTGTTAGATTGCTTGTGTACAGGGAGATCCGGGTATCTGAGTTGAGAGTCCCCGAGGTTTCCAGCAGAACGCCCGAGGTCGTGGTCAGCTGGAACTTGACCCAGTCTAGGTCTGTGCTGGGAACGATGCTGTGGGTCTGGGGTACGCCGCTCGCGATCAATTTAGCCTGCCCGGGCGTGTTATCGGGCTCATAATTGTTCGTGCTTGCCGCGGTAGCTGCCTGTGCGGTTCCGGCTGGCGAGACGATCAGACTGAATACAATAAGTGCAGTCAATAAAACGGACGATTTGCGCAGCATGTGCTCCTCCTTGTGGGTTTAAAGATTTGTTTTGTTTCGCAGCAATGACGTCTAATGATAAGGATGGCTAGAGGCATGGCTAACCATCATGCTGGCACAAGTGTTGTGATTTGATTTAATTATATGCTGTGTATGCCATTTCTGACATTACATCGCACTGACAAATTAGAAGAGTGGTCTGGTGTTATTCCCGCCTGGGCTTGAACTGTTTGGTAATCCCTTCCTGCAATAGTTTTGCCGCCTCGGTATGTCCCTCGTCCAGGGCGAGGTCGAGGGGCAGCTTTCCATCGTCGCTGCGGATGCCCAGGTCCGCGCCGCCATACAGCAGGGCACGGATCGTTTCGCGGTCCCCGTTTTGCGCTGCGGCGTGTAGAGGGGTGTAGCCGCCCTGCTCGCGAATGTTGGGGTCCGCTTTGTGCTTGAGCAGCAGTTCCACAATCTTCGTATTCCCGGCTGCCGCCGCAGACTGGATCGGCGCTGCTTTCAGGTCATTGCGGGAGGGGGCGTTGACCGCTGCGCCCGCCTTGATCAGATATTCCGCCACATCGTAATGACCGAAGTAACACGCCAGCCCCAGCGCCTGGAACCCATCTTCGTTGTAGGCGTTGACAAGCTGCGGGTCACGCGCCAGCATGCGCAGGATGTTGTTGATCTTGCCGGTCGTCGCGGCTTCGAAGATCGTCAGGGCGACCGTTTTGTCGGCAAGGTAGGAGGCAATGGCGGGATGCCCATGGTACGCAGCAACCATGATCGGGCTCAATCCCTCCTCTCGCACGTGGATCAGGCTCGGGTCCGTATCGAGCTGACGTTCGACCTCCTCCCGCCTGCCCGCTTTGATCGCATCCAAAAACTCGGCGTTCATACAATTACAGTCTTGCCATCCTTGTAAAACAGGTCCCCATCCACCGTGATCGCCGACTCTGCCATGTCACATAGCATGTCCCAGTGCAGCCCCGATTCATTCCTGCCGCCGCACTCCGGGAAGCTCTGCCCTACGGCAAAGTGGATCGTGCCGCCGATCTTCTCGTCGAAGAGCATATTCTTGCTGAAGCGCTGGATGCCGTAATTGGTGCCGATGCCCCACTCGCCCAGGACGCGTGCGCCGGCATCCGTATCCAGCAGGGAGGTGAGCAGCTCCTGGTTTTTGGCGGCTTTTTCCTTCACCACCCTGCCGTCTTCGAACCAGAGCTCGATGTCGGTTACTTCATGACCATCATAGAGGGCGGGGTATTTGAAACGGATCCAGCCGTTCACCGAACCTTCCACCGGGCTGGTAAAGATCTCCCCATCGGGGAAGTTGTATCGCCCGTCGGAGATCTCAAAGCGGCGGTCTTTGATCGAAAGGGAGATATCTACATTGGAGCCCTTGAGCACCACACGGTCATGTCCCTTCAGCCAGCCTGCCAGCTCCTCCTGTTTGCGCCCCTCCTCCCTCCAGAAGGCGACCGGGTCGTCCTCGTTCAGCATCCCTGCCCCGTAGACGAACTCGCGGTAATCGGCGAGGCTCATATCCGCCTCCTGCGCCATGGCGTGCGTGGGGTAGACCGTGATACACCAGCGATAGGTGCCATCTGCCGAGCGCTGCATGACCTTCTTGAAGAGTCCCGCAACTGCCTTGCGGGTACGCGCCATCCGAGAGCCGTCGATGCCGGAGAGGCTGCGGCTGTTGTGTTCCGCCTCAATGTAAAGCGAGGCGTCGAACGTCTCGGCGATCAGCTCGCGGATGGGGGAGACGTAGTCCAGCTGGTCGTCGGAGGCATACTTGTAGAAAATCTCCTCCGCGCCGGGCATGCGCTGGTCCACAAAGACGTGCGCGCCTGCCTTCACCGCCTCTTCATAGACAGCCAGGTTCAACTCCTCTGCCAGCGGGGTGGTGCGCAGCCAGAACGTCTGCCCGGGTTTTAGCTCCAGGGAGTAGTTCACCATCACGCTGGCAAGTTTCTCAACCAGCGAAGCAGTCCTATGGATACGGGGGTCAGCCATGGATTCTCCTGGGAAGTTTGTTAAACACGAAGGACACGACACTTGCACCTGGCGCATACTTGCCCCGGGCGCAAGTGCCGGGGAGTGCAGGTGAGAGCACAAAGGCTGGATACCGATGTGCGTTTAGGTTCACTACGTAAACAACGGCTCATACTGCCTGCCCGATTCTATCATCGCTTCCAATTCCTCCTTGCTCAGGCGCCTGAAGTTCTCACAGGCTCGCAGCACCATCGGCAGGATGCGCGTATCACCGACGGTGCAAATGCCGGTCACGTCGTACGAGAGGGCAAAGTTCACGCCCTTCTGGATCTCCTCCATCTGGTCGAACGGCTCATACCAGGTGGTGGCGGTGTGCTCTCGCTCACCCCAGGGTGCCTTGGTGATCGACTTGATGATCATCGTGCCAACATCTTTTGCTCTGCACTCGGCGATCAGCTCTTCGGCGTACCCGCGGTATTCAGGGTTCCCCATCTGGACGAAGTTCAGCGGGAACAGCACCGAGTCGAAGTCGAACCGCCGCAGTGCTTCCAGGTAGATCTGCGGCGCATCCACCCCGTGACCGGTGATGCCAATATGCCGAATGAGCCCTTCCCGCTTGGCATCCAAAAAGGCTTCGAGGGCGCCGCCTTGCCTCGTGATGGCATCCAGCTCTTCCATGGTCGTGATCGCGTGACATTGATACAGATCGAAGCTATCGGTTTGCAGCCGCTTGAGCGACTCCTGCATTTCCTTCCAGGCGCCCTCTTTTGTGCGCTCCATCGTCTTGCAGCCGAGGAAGAACCGCTCCCGCTCACGCCTCATCCACGGACCGATGCGCAGCTCCGCCTGCCCGTAGGACGGAGCGACGTCGATGTGGTTGATGCCCGTCTCGATGACCTGCTCCATCACCGTATCTGCCTCTTCCTGCGAGATCTCGTAAAACGCCGCTGCCCCAAAGATCGCAATCGTGCTCATGTGGCCTGTACGTCCGAACCGTCGAGTCTCCATTTTGGCTCCTTCCAGTAGGGCAGGCTGGTAGCCCGCCTATTCTAGTTTGGCGGGTTGACAACCCGCCCTACTCACCGATGATCTTGATCAGGGCACGCTTCCTGCGGCGCCCGTCGAACTCGCCGTAGAAGATCTGTTCCCACGGACCGAAATCCAGCTTGCCATCCGTCACCGCGACCAGGACTTCGCGTCCCATGATCTGGCGCTTCATGTGCGCGTCGGCATTGTCTTCCCCCGTGTCATTATGACGGTACCCGTCCACCGGCTCGTGCGGCGCGAGCTTCTCCAGCCACCTGTCATAATCCTGATGTAGACCGTGCTCGTCGTCGTTGATGAAGACCGAGGCGGTGATATGCATGGCGTTGACCAGGACGAACCCCTCCCGGATGCCGCTCTCCCGCAGCGCCACTTCCACTTCAGGCGTGATGTTGACAAAGCCGCGGCGGTTGGGAATGTTAAACAGGAGTTCTTTACGATAGGATTTCATAGTGCTCTCTTATCAATTCTGTATACCTGTGGTGATTTTACTTGACTCTCCTCGATTGAGGGAGTTATATTCGAGTTAGGCGGACTATGATGGGGCTTGCGTTCCTGTAAGCTGAACCCCCATATCTGGCAAACATTTTTATTAGAAACGCCGTTTTTCGATGAGGCGTCCTTCGCTGATCCTTCGCTCCTCGTTGGTTGATCCTTTTTAGTATGCCCCCTTCTATGTTTGGGGTATCCCGATGGGCTAGTATACTTGGGACATGGATGCCCTCTCTGGCTCGGTGGAGCGGATCACGTTTTACAATCCGGAAAACGGGTATACGGTGCTGCGCCTGCGCCCGGAGCACCAGAACGGGATGCAGGCGGTGCCGAAGTCCAGCCTGAGCGCCGAGGGACTCACGACTGTGGTGGGAAATCTACCGGAAGTTTCGCCGGGAGAGTTTCTTCACTTACAGGGACAATGGAGCAGACACCCCACCCACGGCTCGCAGTTCAAAGCCGAAGTCTGTGAGCAGACCCTGCCGGCAACGCTTGCCGGGATCCAGGGCTACCTGGGGTCGGGGATGATCAAAGGCATCGGTCCGAAGCTGGCGGAGCGGATCGTGGCGAAGTTCAAGGAAGATACCTTCGACGTGATCGAGAACACGCCCCGGCGACTTCTGGATGTTCCCGGCATTGGCATGGACCGAACCGGCAAGATCACGAAAGCCTGGCAGGAACAAAAGCACGTCAAGGAAATTATGGTGTTCCTGCACAGCCACGGGGTGAGCACCAACCTGGCGGTCAAGATCTATAAAACGTATGGGGACCAGTCTCTGGAGACTGTGCAGAAGAATCCCTACCAGCTGGAGCGGGATATCTACGGGGTGGGTTTCAAGACCGCCGACCGGATCGCCCGGGCGCTGGGTTTGCCTGTCGACCATCCGTCGCGCGTCGAAGCGGGGATCGTGTTTGCCCTGAACGAGATGATCGAAGAAGGGCATGTCTTCGTCCCGCAGGCGTCCCTCGGGGAACGAGCCATCGAGCTGTTGGAAGTACCGGCGGAGCTCATCCCTCCCGCCCTGGACCGCCTGGCGCAGGAGGACCGCATCCGGGCGGACATGGTTCCTCTGAACGGTACACCGGCAGAAACAGGCAGGTCCGCCGTGGGGGAAGCCGCCGAGGCGTATCATTCCTCCGTGATCTACCTGACGCCGCTGTATTTCGGGGAAAAGGGCGTGGCGGGACGGCTAAAAACGTTAGTGAGCGCTTACTCACCAGACGGGGCGACGAACCAAGCGCTTCCCTCCGGGGAGCAGCTCTCTGAGGAACAGCGATCGGCTCTCCACATGGCGCTGACCCATCCGGTCAGTATCCTCACGGGAGGTCCGGGCACCGGGAAGACCACCTGCCTGAAAGCCTTGATCACCGCGCTCGAGGCGCAAGGCATACCCTATGCGCTTGCTTCCCCCACCGGGCGCGCTGCCAAACGGCTTTCCGAAGCGACCGGGCGGCAGGCGAGGACCATTCACCGCCTGTTGGAATTTTCGCCGGTGGAAGGGTTCAAGCACAACGAAGAGAACCCGCTCGACCTGGAGTTCCTCGTGGTGGATGAAACCTCCATGCTCGACCTGCTCTTGACCAACAACCTGCTCAAAGCCGTCCGCCCAGGGACGCGCGTCTTGTTTGTGGGGGACGTGGACCAGCTCCCTTCGGTGGGCGCCGGGGATGTCCTGCGCGACCTGATCGACAGCAACGTCGTGCCGGTGAGGCGCCTGAGCACTATTTTCCGCCAGGCGGCGCATTCGAAGATCATCACGAATGCCCACCTGATCAACCAGGGCAAGTTCCCGGAGTTCCCGAAGGGCGAAGGCGATTTCTTCCTCTTCCCGGCGGACGATGCAGCCAGCGCCGCGGACTGGATCCTGCAGATCGTCACGGAGCGCATCCCTCAGAAATTCGGCTTGGACCCCATCCACGATATCCAGGTGATGGCGCCGATCTATCGCGGTCCGGCAGGGGTCACGGTCCTGAACGACCGCCTGCAGGAGAAGCTCAACCCTCCGGCGAACAGCAAGCCCGAGAGGCGCTTATTTGGAACCGTCTTTCGCCTGGGCGACAAGGTGATGCAGACCCAGAACAATTACGATAAGGATGTGTACAACGGGGATATTGGGTTTGTCCAATCGATGGACGTCATTGAGCAAACTCTCACGGTCAGCTTCGATGGCAGA
>DASSBC010000011.1:0-23790 GCA_035699125.1 Anaerolineales bacterium | reverse complement strand
TCCTTCGGCGAGATCAGTTCCATCTCCACGTTGAAGGAGCGTGCCAGACCCACCAGCCGCTTAATCTCCTGCATCCGTTCGGCAGAGGAGGCAAGCCGTATACCTCCCACTTCGCGCCAGGAGGTATCCTGCCCGGTCTCTTCTTTCAGGCGGCTATAGAGGCGGGTGCTGTAGTTCATCATGCGGGTCAGGTTGGCATCCGAGCGCATCTGCCCCACGAGCCCGGCGGAGTGCCACGTGGAGCCGCTGGTGAGCTCATGTCGTTCTAGGATGACCACGTCTTTCCAGCCCATCTGTGTGAGGTGATAAGCAATACTGCACCCGCCCACACCGCCCCCGATAATGACAACCCGCGCCTGTGTTGGTAGATCAGCCATGAATGTTAGGTCTCCTGTCCTGTAGGGCGGATTGATAATCCGCCAGGTATTATGTCAAATGAAACGACCGCGCAGACACAACCTTCATAAGGTTTTCTAATCTCGAACATCCTCAAGCCATTGGTTCCAATTCGGATCCTGAATTTTCTGTGTCAACCGGTCAAAGTGTTTGTTTGCGTATTCGCGGAAATCGAAGTCGAGGTCTGAGATGCCGACCTGGACCAGCCCCCACATTGCCTCGCGGAAGTCGGACATGATCTTCATGATGTTGAAGTGTGCGAAGTTTCGGGATGTCAATTCTCCAAAGTAACAATCAAGCAGTAAACAGTCTTCCTCGATGGATAGCTCATGATTGCTGGAAATATTTGCCAGGTCGAAGAAGATGTCTCCCATCCCGGCGTACTCCCAGTCTAGGATATACAGTTTTTCTCCCAGCAGGAAATTGGCGTTGACCAGATCGTTGTGGCAGGGGTGAAGGGATTGGATCCCGCTCATCAAAGCCGCTTCCGCCTGGGACATTTGCTGGATCAGCCAGTCGAAGTTTTCAGGGAATTGCACCTTGTAGCGCCGCGCGATCTGGGCATACTCGCGAACGACCTGAAACACATCGAAGGTGCCGGGGATCGCTGGCAGGGAATGGATGTTGTGCAGCCTTGCTGCCACTTGCTGAATATTTTCCGGCTGGCGTAACTCTTCGGGCAGGATGGGGCGCCCATGAACAAATCGGGTGACGAGATAGCCTTCCGGCTCGATGAAGTGCACCACCTCCGGTCCGATGCCCGACTGCCCGGCGATGAAAGCCGCTTGATATTCGCATTCCCGATCGATGCCGAGCATGGAAGTATTTTCCCCTGCCAGGCGCAAATGAAAGGACTCGTTTCCAACATCCACGCGGTAATTGCGATTCGTGATCCCGCCTTCGAGAGGAGAGATCTTGATCTCGCCAGGACCTTGCCACATGGGTACGCGGGCGATGACTTGTTCAACGAGCGTATTCATATCGTATTGTTTCGCCTACTTGGAGATAATCTCTATCCTATTTTCTCACATTCTTATATAATCGTTGAGAGTTATTATCCATTTAGAAACAAAAATATATCTTGAAACTGAAGTGGTCTCGATACAACGCGCGATTACTCGACCACCGTTGTTTCATAAACAAGGTGAATGAATGAAGGATCAGGCTGAAATCGTCGTGATCGGCGGGGGGATTTACGGAGCAAACATTGCGTACCATCTGGCAAAGTTTGGCAAGAAAGACATCGTCTTACTGGAAAAAGGCGAGATCGCCAGCGGCGAGTCCTCGCACGCGGCGGGCGTGGTGACGCAGTTCGCCACATCCAAAGCGATGATGGAATTCCGCAAGTACAGCATCGAATTATATAGCAGCCTGGGGTTGTTCAACCACGTGGGCAGCCTGCGCGTGGCGTCGAGCCCGGAACAGCTAAAAGAGTTGGAACGAAGCGTCAGCCGTGCCAAGGGGATCGGCATGGATGCAGAGGTCATCTCGCCGGATGAAGCGGTGAAGATCATGCCGCAGATCACGAAGAAGGACCTGTATGGCGCGATGTATCTGCCGCGTGACGGGCATCTCGATCCGTACACGACCACCACCTCGATGGCGCGCTTTGCGAGAGAATTGGGCGTGACAATCTATACTCACACTCGTGTGATAGGCATAGAACTTTCACCAAAGGGCGAAGTGACCAAAGTGTTCACGGACAAGGGTGCGATCAAGACTTCGATCGTGGTCAACGCAGCCGGGATGTGGGGTCCGCAGGTTGCCGCCTTCGCCGGGGTGCGTTACCCGACCACGCCAGTGGATCACCAGCACGTGGCGCTCAAAGCAGTGGAGGGTCACGAATTCACGCACGATACGCCCTGTCTCCGCGACCCGGACAATTTAGTCTATATGCGCGAGGAGCAGGGCGGGCTTGTGGTTGGTGGTTATGAGCCGAACCCGTTTGCGCGCTGGATCGACGGTGTGCCGTGGGAGCATGGCAGCAAGTCCCTGCCGCCGGATTACAAGCGCTTCGAGATTCTTTTAGAGGGCGCGATCCGGCGCATCCCATTCCTCGAACGAGCTGGCATAATCACCATTGTTTGTCATCCCGGCGCGTACACACCGGACTGCCAGCCCGTGCTCGGACCCGTCCCCGGCGCGCGCGGCTTCTGGCTCGCGGCGGGGATGTCGCTCAACGGCTATGGCGGCGCGGGCGGCATGGGCAAGCTGATGGCGGAGTGGATCATCGAAGGCGAACCGTCGAAGGATGTGTATGCCTATCGCGCCACACGCTTCGGGGATTACTACAACAACCCCAAATATGCTGCCCAGCGGACGCGTGAAGGGGTGAAGTATTATTATCGCTTGAAGTTTCCGCACGACGAACACGAGTGGGCGCGCCCGCACCGCGTCAGCCCGCTGCATTATCGCTTGCAGGAAAAAGGCGCAGTCTTCGGCGAGAAGTTTGGCTGGGAGCGCGCCAACTACTTCCAGCCGGGGGAGCAGTGGCGCCGGGCAGGGGAGGACCAGCGTCAATGGGGCTGGACAAAGCCGCCTTTCTTCGAGCGCGTAGGAGAAGAACACAAAGCCACAAGAGAGCGCGTTGCGTTATACGATCTCACTTCGTTTGGCAAGATCGAAGTCAGCGGCATGGACGCGTTAAAGCTCCTGCAGCGCGTTACGGATAATGACGTCGACAAGCCAATTGGCAGCACCATCTATACACAATTCCTCAATTCACGCGGCGGCATCGAAGCCGATCTGACAGTCGTTCGCAAGGCAGAAGATCTCTTCTGGGTGATTACAGGCTCTGGCTTTATCGCAAACGACCTTGCCTGGATTCAGATTCAGGCTCAGATTGGCGAAGACGATGTGAACATTCGCGACATTACGACAGAATGGGCGTGTCTCGCGTTGTGGGGTCCACAGGCGCGGGCAGTCCTGGAAAAGATCACGGATGACGACGTTTCGAATGAGGGCTTCCCCTATCTTTCGGGAAGGACCATTGACATCAACGGCGTGAAGGTCTGGGCGCAGCGTGTCAGCTACGTCGGTGAGCTGGGCTGGGAGCTTTACATCCGGCCGTATCGTGCTGTGATGGTCTGGGATAAGCTGATGGAAGCCGGAAAAGAGTTTGATATCGAAGTTGGCGGCTACAAAGTGCTGGATTCGCTGCGCCTGGAAAAGGGCTATCGCTATTTCACCACCGACCTCACGCCTCTGGATACGCCCTATGAGAGTGCGCAAGGGTTTTGTGTGCAGTTGGGTAAAGGCGAGTTCATCGGAAGAGACGCCCTGATCCGGCGAAAACAGGAAGGACTCAAGCGCAAACTTTGCACGCTGGTTTTGGAAGGTGCTGAATTCACACAGATCTATGGCGGTGAAGCGGTCTATTGCGATGGAGAAGTGATCTCGCGCGTACGAAGCGGCGGATACGGGTATACTGTGAAGAAAAATATTTTGTATGCGTATCTCCCCATCGATTTGGCGAAGGCCGGTAATCGCTTTGAACTCGACCTGATCGAGGGTCGGCAATTTGGCGAGGTGACGGCAACAGTGTTATATGACCCGAAAGGTGAGAGACTGAGAGCATAACTTTACATGTCGTTGTGAGAAGGGAGTTCTCCCCGAAGCAACCTGCTCTTAAACGGATCAACTTTTTCGATGAAATTTCTCTACTTCACGGGAGATTGCTTCGCCTGCGGCTCGCAACGACATCCTGATTATCTATGCCTACTACAAAGAAAATTCCTCCTGCTTATGTCGGTTTTGGTATGTTGACCCCGGTCACGATCATGGTGCTGGACAAATTGCCAAAGCACAATACCGGTGCGCTCGTGCGTGAGTTCAGCGAATTTGTGTTTGACGACGCGGCGATCATTGCCTGTGTGCTGCGTCAGTGGGGCGTGCCGACGGGCATGATCGGTACCACGGTTGGCGATGACCCGCGCGGGCACGCACTCGCAGACCAATTAGCGGAATGGGGAGTGCAGGGAACGGTGCGCTTCTCGAAAGACATCAGGACCCCAATGGAGGTCAATGTCTCGGATAAAACCGGCGCGCGCACCTACTTCTGGCATCGTCCGCCCGAGATGCTGGCGACTCTGGATACCGCCGATTTGTCATTGCTGGACGGTGCACAACTGATGTACGCAGACTGGTACGACGGCGAGCACATCGTGCGCGCGATGAACGAAGCAAACCGACTGCATGTGCCGGTGTTCCTCAATCTCGAGCACGGTCATAAGAATCCCAACCTGCTCAAGAAGTATGCCAGCCGCGTCAGCATCTGTCAGGCTGTGACGGATGCGGCACAATTGGGTACCACCCGGGCCATGCTGGATACCGCACGCAAGATTTTGCGGAGCGGGATCAAGACCGCACTCGTGACCATGGCAAAGGCAGGCTGTCTGGTGGCGCAGGATCATCATGCCGTGAACGTATACGCGCCCAAGGTCAAAGCCGTAGATGGATGTGGAGCTGGCGCGACGTTTTCCGCTGGCTTCATCTATGGCTATTTGAACGGCTGGGACATGGAACAATCGGCAAGGTTTGCCACCGCCGCAGCCTCTCTAAAAGTCACGCGCGCTGGCTTGCAAATGTTTCCAGTAGATGAAATCCAGGCATTGGCTTCCCGGCTGCGCGTACAGCACTTAAGGTTTAAGGACAATCAGTTCCACAAAATCACCGGCATCATCAGCGCCCGGCAGCGAAAGCTTGTCAATGAGGGGCAGAAACTGGCGAAGATCGCCACAGACCGCTTGCTGCCCAAGCGCAAACCGAAAGAGAAAGCGGTGAAATCCGTGCATGAAGCACGTGTGAAGCGGAAACTAACCTAGTGTCATTGCGAGTCGCAGGCGAAGCAATCTCCCGTTAATGCAGAAGACATTGTAGTCAAGGAGATTGCTTCGGCGTGGCGCTTACAGCGCCGCTCCTCGCAATGACATGATGAGGATATAAATCATGTCATTTGCAGAGCTTCTTACTCAGGAACAAGTCCAACGCGTGCATGAGGCCTCGTTGGAAATATTGGAAGAGGTCGGTCTAATGGTGCGCTACGCGCCGGCGCGTGATCTCTTCCGTGCGCACGGCTGTGAGGTGGACTCGGACACGAACCGGGTGAAATTCCCGCGCGCAGTCGTCGAGAGATATATTAAGGTTCTGCCGCCCAAATTTACGTTTCATGCGCGTGACCCAAAGTACGATAAGACCATCCCGGATGACAGCCCGGTCATTGTGACGGGGAGCTCCGCGCCGGATATTTTGGATCCGGTCACAGGCGTGGAGAGACGGGCAGTCATTGCCGATATTGTGCACATCGCCCACCTCATCCAGGAATTGCCGGCGTACGACATGTTCTCCGTGTCTGTGCTTGCCGATGACGCGCCAGCAAACCAGTTCACGCTTGCCCGTCTGTACCCGGCGATGAAGTACTGCTCGAAGCCGATCCGTATCACTTCCAAGGATTTGCCGGATGCGAGAGATATCCTTCAGTTAGGGTATCTGGTGGCGGGGAGCGAAGACGCCTATCGCGAACATCCGTTCATCACACATCACTATTGCCCTGTGGTGTCACCGCTGACGATGGATCATCTCTCGACCGAAGCGGTGATGTTCTTTGCCGAACAGAAGTTGCCAGTCTATCCGACGATCGTGCCGAATGCCGGGCTCACGTCGCCCATGTCACTGTTGGGGACGCTGGCGCAGGGCAATGCCGAATTCCTGGCGGCAGCCTGTCTCATGCAGATGGTGCGCGAGGGCACGCAGCTGATCTATGCCACACTTCCCACCGTCGCGGATATGCGTACAGGTGCGTATGCCTCTGGCGGCATCGAGTGCGGGATGCTGCACATGGCGCACGCCCAGATGGCGCACTTCTATAACGTGCCGTATGGCGGATATATCGGCCTCACTAACTCCAAGATCAACGATGCCCAGTCCGGTTATGAGACGGGTCTGTCTACGATGGCGGGTCTGCTGGCGGGGATGGATATGATGAATATGGGTGGATTGGTCGAGGCGTTGAAGACGTTCGATTTCGCCAAAGCGGTGATCGACGACGAGATCGCCCAGATGCTCAAACGCATGAAGCGCGGTCTCGAGTTCAACGAAGAAAACCTGGCTGTGGATGTCATCAAAAAGATCGGTCCGGGCGGTTCGTTTATTGTCGAGCCGCACACAATCAAGCGCATGAAGACCGCCGGATTGCTCACCAAGCTTTCGGATCGTGATACACGCTCGCAATGGACGAAGAAGGGCGCGCAGGATATCCATGCACGCGCGATGGGAAAGGTGCGCGAGATCCTCGCAAAACCAAGCGCCACCCTGTTCTCGCCGGACGTGGAGGAACGAATCCGTGCCCACTTTACCGATCTGATCACGGCAGAGATGGAAGTGCCGGAGGGACTACAGGTGGTCGCAAGCTAAGTACACCTGCTCGATGTAGACGGAGCCATGAAGCTAAAGGCAAGAACTGGTCTGGATCACCAGACCAGCTCTTTGATTTTCCATGCCTAATCTTATAGAGGCTTCATCTTCATCGTTTCAGGAATGGAGATGTCCAGCAGCTTCAGGATCGTGGGGGCAATGTGTAGATGTGTGACCGTCTCTTCCGTATCGCCTTTGCCCTGCCCATCTGGCGGAATGATGAACAGAGGTACTTCACGCTGTTCCAGGGCGGGCCCACCATGATGCCCGTCGCTGTTAATCCCATGATCGCCCGTGATGAGGATGGTGTACCCACGCTCCTGCCACTCTGTAAACACCGTGCCGAGCAGAACATCCTGCCGAATCGCCTGCCTGCGATACTGTTTCGAATCGGAGCCATAGGTTTCGCCAGTGTAATCCATCATGACGGGGTGGAGGAGCAAATAATCGGGGGAAAACTTCCGTATCAGGTGCGCTGCTGAGGCAAATGATTCTTCGTCCGGATAATCATCGGTTCGATGAAAACGCCCGTGTTGGACCAATAAATTCTCGTCGTCTACTTCCTTATCGTCGATCCAATCGAAGGGGGCGCGGTTGTACAGCTCGGAGACCCAATAGTATGCCACCGCTGCGGTCACCCGATTCGCTTCCACTACCGATTGGAAGATGTTTGGTTTGGTCGAGCGCCGTAGAATGGTGTTGGCGATGATCCCGTGCTCACTGGTCGGAACACCCGTGTGAATGGTCTCATACATGGGACGCGACATGCTTGGCAGCTCGCCAACGATCTTATACAGCGTTGCCTGTTTGGTTTCGACGAGATGCCCGAGAAACCCCATGTGAGACCTGGCGACGTCATAACGTAGTGCATCGGACATGATTAGAATGACTTTGCTCATGATGTATGTGGAATGCCTTTCAATATAATTTAAGAATAGCGAACGTTCCAAACGTTCGCTATTCCTTGTGTTTCGTTCAGGGAGTTAGTTGGTTTTTTGTGCCGTGAGCAGTGTTTCCAGGATGGCGGGCAATCCCAGCACTAGCACTGCCTCTTTCGAACAGGTAATCTGGACCTGCTCTCCGATCTTTGGCAATTCAAGGAAGGGATTGTTGAACGTATCCATGTGAAATTTTGCATCACCGATCACTACCTGGATGCGGACAATCGCGCCGAGAAAGGTTATGTTTTCGATTCTGCAATCGATAACATTCGCCTTCGCCCCATCTGAAGCGAAGCTAAAGCGTTCGGGGCGGATGGCGATGCGGACCTGTTCCCCCTTTTGCTGCTCCCTCAGATCTGCCGCCGTAACCAGCTGCACACCGTTGAGGCTCAGTATTCCATTCAGCGGGTCAACGACTTCTGCTGTGGTTGTATTTAGCGTCCCGACAAACCCAGCCACAAAAGCGGTCTCGGGGAAATTATAGATCCGGAACGGAGTACCTACCTGCTCGACCACGCCCACATTCATCACAACAATCCGATCGGAGAGGGAGAGCGCCTCTTCCTGGTCATGCGTCACGTAAATCGTGGTAATCCCAAGCCGCTGTTGGATGCTGCGAATCTCGGCTCGCAACGACACGCGGATTTTTGCATCCAGTGCCGAGAGCGGCTCATCGAGCAGCAGCACGAGCGGTCGGATCGCCAGCGCCCGCGCCAGCGCGACGCGTTGCTGCTGCCCTCCCGAAAGCTGATACGGGTAACTACCCCCTCGATTCTCGAGATTGATGATCGCAAGCATCTCCCTGACCCGGTCTTTGATCGCCGCTTCCTTTTCCCCGCGGACTCGCAGCCCGAACCCGATGTTCTGCGCCACGGTCATATTCGGGAAGAGGGCGTATGATTGGAATACCATGCCCACATTCCGCTGGTTGGGCGCCTTGTATGTGATATCTGCAGTGTCGAGAGTGATGGTTCCAGTCGTTGGCGTTTCAAAGCCTGCAATCATCCGCAGTGTTGTCGTCTTTCCACAACCGGACGGACCCAGGAAAGAAACAAATTCGCCCTTTTCCACATCGAGATTGAAATCCTGCACGGCGTAGGCGTCCCCGAATTGCTTTGAGATGTTTGAGAGAGTTAAGTATGCCATAGCGTTACTCGCTTTGTGGTTGGTTTAGTGACCACCTGCGATTTGTCCCTGTTGCCCTCGCCCCACCAGTTGAATAATTCCCATCGCCGCCCAGGTAATCGCAAAGGCGACAATTGCCATCGCAGAAGGCTCATAGACTTTGCTGCGTGTCAGGTTTGCCATATAGGGTCCCAGCGTATGCTGCGCCATGAAGAGTGCAATGGTCAGCTCACCGATGACGATGGCAAAGGTCAGGAGTGCTCCTGAGAGCAAAGCCACTCGCAGGTTCGGGAAGATGACTCGGAGGAGGATGGTGGGCCAGCTTGCTCCTAGACTCTGTGCGGCTTCGGTCAGGGTACGAACGTCTATGGCACGCAGACCATTATCCACGGCGCGGAACATATAAGGGAACGACAGTGCAGCGTAGACGCAGATGAGAATAATTCGTGAGCTTTCATACGTGGAAGTCCATAGGAGCGGCGGCCGGCTATAGAGCCGAATCAATCCAAACACCAGTACAACCGCCGGAATCACGAACGGCAGGAGCGTGATGAATTCAATGACCGGTCGCAGCCTCGGTAAGCGCAGGGTTACCCAGTAGGCTGTGGGAACGATGATGAGCAGGCTGATCAGAATGGCGGCGACCGCATTCACGAGCGATTCACTGAAAGACGGCAGAAAGTTGGCATCCGCGAACAGCCTGCGATATGCCTCCAAGCCGAACTTACCTCTCTCAGCGCGCAGGGACCAATAGAAGGTGGCTGCCAGCGGAATTAAAAAGTACAACCCTGCTGCAATATAAATCACCCAGGACCAGAACCGGTTTCTCCGGGGGGCAGCATTGGCAGCAGCGGGTGAATTCGCTACAATCGGCGCGGGAGCCGTAGAAACTGTCATCGGAGCCACCTTTCCGAGCGGCGCTGGAGCAGGGAATAGATAAGGATAGATACTGCCATGATGAGGATCATTCCCATTGCCACCGCATACCCAAGCCCGGGGTTATGCAACACATCGCCCGAGATTTGTTGACCAATGAGCAACGTTGCCAGATTGAAAAGACCACCTGTCAGGGCATAGGCAGTTGCGTGGGCGCCAAACGCGTTGCCGAAGAGCAGGATCATCGTGCCTAGGATCGAGGGGGTTAGCACGGGCAGCGCGATATTGCGCCAGTACTGAAACGAGGTAGCTCCCAGATTCTCAGCCGCCTCGCGCCATTCACGCTTAAGCCCATCAATGGCGGGCAGAATGACAAGGACCATCAGAGGAATCTGGAAGTAGAGATAAACCATCGTGAGCCCCGTAAAAGAGTACAGGCTAAATCCATTTCGATACAGGTCAATCCCGAGGAGTTCGAACAGAGCCGTGATCACACCGACGCGGCCCAGGGTAAAGATGTACGCCGCCGCCAGAGGAACGCCGGCAAAGTTTGAGGCAACCCCGGAGAACGTTGTGGTCAGCGACCGGAGCGGGCGGGGAAGCCCGCCGATCGAGATCGCCCAGGCGACGAGAAACCCAATGATGCCTCCGAGGATGGCGCTCGTAAGACTGATTCGGATGGACATCCCGTAGGCGCTGAGCACGGCTTCACTTGTCAGTTGGCGGTAGTTATCGAGAGTCAGCCCCCCATTTGTTCCTTCCAGGCTGCGGTAGCCAAGGATCACTGTCGGCGCAATCAGGAACAGAGTTGAGAACACAAAGAAGGGAAGGACACCCACCCAGTGTCCGATAGGGAACCGTGAGGGGCGTTTAACGCCCCTCACGGCAGGATTAGCCAGTTGTGGAGTAGAGCTAATCGAGGACTTCATCGGAGGTTACTGGGAAGGTTGGACGGTGACGCCCACAACCTCGGGCCAGCCTTCGGTGATAACGGTCCGGGCGGCTTCGATCTCCTCGATTGTCGGGAAGTAAGACCCTTCTGTGTTGGGCAGCTGCGCCAGGACATCTTCCGGGATTGTGCCCGCGGCAGACATCGCCTCGAACCGGATGGGATGACAGAAACCAGAAGCCCAGCCAAGCTGTCCTTCATCCGAATAAAGGTATTCCATCCAAAGCTTAGCCGCGTTGGGATGAGGCGCGTAGGCACTGATGGCTTGCACGTACACACCGGCAAGGCGTCCCTGTGTCGGCACGACTGTCTCCAGATCGGGGTTCCCAGCAAGATTCACATCGTTGAGGATCGAGTTGTATGACCAATCGATCAAAATGGGCGTCTCGCCAATACCGACAGTGCGGGAGTCGCCGTCAATCGGTACGAAATTGCCAGCCTCGTTCAGCTGTCGGAAGTAATCCAGCCCCGCCTGTGCTGCTTCTTCCCCGGTGGCGCCGGTTGCGAGACCAGCCGCCCATACGGAAAGAATGGCGGCATTGGAGGTCAGGGGGTCACCTGAAAGCGCCACCTGCCCGTTGTACTCTTCCTTTAGAAGATCGGCAAATTCAGCAGGCGGGTTTGCCACTTCTGTAGTATTCACTTCAAAGGAAAGCACGCCATAGTAGTCGCCGTACCAGTAGCCATCGGGATCTTTGGCGTCCTCCGGGATTTCATCCCAGGTCGCTACCTTATAGGGCTGGATGAGACCCTCTTCCTTGGCTGTGGGCCCAAAAGCGAGACCGACGTCGACCACATCCGGGGCTTGTGGACCCGGGTTATCCTTGTTGGCACGGATGGCTTCCAGCTCCTCGCCAGATCCGGCGCCGGGGTCAAGTTCGTTGACCTCCAGCCCATACTTGGCTTTAAAGCCTTCGATCACTGCGCCGTAGTTACACCAGTCATGTGGAAGCGCGATCGTGGTCAGCATGCCTTCAGCCTTGGCTGCGGCGATCAGCTCATCCATGTTGGCAGCGCCGCCGGCCGGCGCCTCTGTAGCAGCGTCTGTTGCCGCCGGGGGTGCTTCGGTGGGGGCTGCGCCTCCACACGCAGCCAGCAGAGAAGCAAACACAAGCACTGATGCAAGGTTGAACAACAGCTTTCTGGTCTTCATTCTCTTCTCCTTCTAGAAGGGGTTGCGAGAGCCATGTGCTCTCTCACGGTATTATAACTGTGTTGGTAGAAATACAATGAGAATCCTGGTATGGGTCGATGAGCACCTCCATCTTGTCTGTGCCTTTTGCAGTCAAACACCGTTCCCCAGATGGCGAGGCGGTTAATTGGAATAGGCTGTACCATTGTTTGTACACAGATATCAACATAGATGTGCAGGGAATCGGATAAAATTATCCATGCCTGTGCCTGCTATCATCCAATAGATGGCAGAGCGGATGCTTGCAATGCACAAGCACAATTTGCGTACCCCGCAGGAGAAATGGTGAACGAGAGTGAAATTTCCTCGCAGCTTTCCCAAGTCTCATAACCAGAGGAGGATACCCATCCATTGGGGGTTCCCTGCGTCTGGCGCATCTCGTACCCTTTCTTAGATTTCTGTGTTTCCACACCAAAGACCAGCCTAAGCTCCAATCTCCATATTAACGATGAAATATATTCTCGGCATTGATCAAGGCACAACGCAGACGACGGCAGTGGTCGTCAACGAACGCGGCGAGATGGTGGCTAAGAATTCCGCGCAGCTGCCCGCGCGATTTCCGCAGGCAGGGTGGGTCGAGCAGAATCCGCTGGATATCGTCCGAACGGTAAAAGAGGCATGTGCACCTCTGCTTGATACGTATGAAATCGCGGCCGTTGGGTTTGACAACCAGGGAGAGACGTTCCTCGTCTGGGACACGGAGACCGGCGAGCCGGTGACTCCCGCGATCGTCTGGCAGGACACCCGTGGAGAATCAGTATGCAATGCACTTGCTCCTCGCGTGGATCAGGACTGGCTCCGTCAAAAGACAGGCTTGCTCCTCGACAGTTATTTCTCTGCGCCCAAGCTGAAGTGGGTCTTTGAACGCCATCCTGAGATCCGCGAACAAGCCCATGCAGGCAAGCTCAAATTCGGCACGACAGAAACCTGGGTGATCTGGTCCCTGACCGAGGGCAGACTGCACGTGACCGATCCCTCCACCGCTTCACGCACGTTACTGTTCGATATGAATCGTTTCGGTTGGGACGATGAATTACTGGCTCTATTCGATGTCCCCCGAAGTATGCTGCCCGGCGTGAAGCCTTCCGCGGGCTGGGTCGGCGATGTGGATTTTGGCAATGGAAAGCCCTTGCCTCTCCATGCCCTGCTGGTAGACCAGCAAGCTGCCTTGTTCGGGCAAGCGTGTTTTAATGCGGGCGAGATGAAATGCTCGTTCGGCACTGGCAGTTTCCTGCTGATGAACCTTGGCGACCAGCCTCGGTTATCCAACAACGGGCTCCTGACTACGGTAGGCTGGAGCTTTAATGGTCATACCGCCTACGCCTTTGATGGCGGAATCTTCGTAACCGGTTCGGCGGTCCAATGGCTGCGCGATAATTTGAACGTTATTCCTGATGCCGCCTCGAGCCACGATGCTGCGGATCGATCTACAGATTTGGGTGTGGTAGCCGTCCCCGCGCTACAGGGACTTGCCGCCCCTCACTGGCGCACAGATGTCCGCGGCGCGATGTTTGGCTTGAACCGCAGCACGGTATCGGACGATATCGTGCGTGCTATGCTGGATGGAATCGCCTGCCGCGTCTATGAGGTAGTTATAGCCATGTCGCAAGATGCCGGTCAGGCGCCGCCTCATCTTAAGGTGGATGGAGGACCGTCGGGTAATCCCTATCTTATGCAAATGATTGCGGATCTGTTGAATCTCGAGGTACGTGTCTCCGCCGCGATAGAAGCTACTGCAATTGGCATTGCAAATCTCGCTGGTGTTTCCGCGTTAGGAACATCTCTGGAAGAACTATCTAAAAACTGGAAGGCGGAAGCGATTTATTCACCGAGAATGAACGAAGACGAAAGAAGAAGGAAACTGTCTCAATGGAATAAAGCACTGGAGGCCGTGAAGGTGTATCACGGAATGTAGACAGGTAACAGGTACACATGTATATACTTGTCTACGTGTGTGCCTATCTATCTGTACATCTTTTCCTGCATTAGATCAACCATGAATAAAATCTATGACATCGCCATCATCGGCGCAGGCGCAGTCGGGTCTGCCATTGCGCGTGAACTCTCTCGTTACGAGCTGGACATTGTCCTCCTCGAAGCCAATTCAGATGTCGGGATGGGGACATCCAAAGCTAGCACGGCGATCTGGCATACGGGCTATGATGCGACTCCCGGCTCGCTGGAATCGGTTTTGTTGAAGCGCAGTTATCCGCTGATGCGTGAATTCATGAAAGAGGTAGGCAGCCCCTTTGAGCTGGTCGGCGGTTTGTTGATTGCCTGGAATGAGGAGCAACTCCAGGCTTTACCCAAATTGCTGGAGAAGGCACATCAAAATGGGGATACCGATGTATATCTGATCAGCAAGGCAGAAGTCTACCAGCGCGAGCCGCACTTAGGTGCGGGCGCTCTCGGGGGAATGTTTGTTCCGGGAGAGGGAATTCTTTGCACGTTTACCATCCCGCTGGCTTGCGCAACCCAGGCAGTCGTCAACGCTGTGACATTGAAATTAAACTTCCGCGTGGAAAGCATCAGGACAGAAGAGGATGTTCATATTCTCGCAAGTGAGACCGAGACGGTTCAGGCGCGCTGGGTGATCAACGCCGGGGGATTATTTTCGGACGAGATCAACGGCCACTTCGGGCATACGGATTTCAAAGTCACCCCCCGGCGCGGCGAGTTGATCGTCTACGATAAGCTGGCGCGTTCTCTCGTCAACCATGTGTTGCTCCCTGTGCCCACCGAGACGACGAAGGGCGTATTGATCAGCCCGACCATCTACGGCAATGTATTATTGGGACCGACCGCCGAAGATTTACCTGATAAGACAGCGACCAATACCAGCGAGCATGGATTACATTCTCTGGTCGAAAAAGGCAAACGCATTTTGCCCGAACTGGTGGAAGAAGAAGTGACAGCTACGTATGCAGGCTTGCGGTCTGCCACGGAGCACAGTGATTATCAAATCGCCCTTCATGCAGACCAGAAGTACATTTGTGTAGGCGGCATTCGGTCCACGGGGATCTCAGGATGTCTGGGTATTGCCGAGTATGTAGCCGATTTATTAAAGCAAGGCGGCCTGACGTTAAGCCCCAAACATGAATTCAAACCCATCAAAATGCCTACCATTGGAGAAGCATTCCAGCGTCCTTATCAAAACGATGCGCTGATCCGAACAAATCCCGATTATGGACGGATCATCTGCCACTGCGAACGCGTGTCGCTGGGTGAGGTAAAAGACGCGATCTGCTCCGAGATTCCCGCCACCACCCTGGATGCGCTCCGCCGGCGTACCCGTGTCATCCAGGGGCGATGCCAGGGGTTCAATTGTTATGCCGCGCTCATTATGTCGTTGCGAGGAAGCGACGCCGATGCGACACGACCGAAGCAATCTCCTGTTGAATCAGTAACTACTCTACGGCCTGGGCTTCAACTGCGCTCGATCTCGACACCTGCACTGGGTGCCGGTGCCAGTGTCCAGTCGGAAGAACGCCGACCTACTCGACCATCGGCTCTGCACAGTGCGGATGTGTTGATTGTTGGTGCAGGACCTGCCGGGCTTGCCGCCGCGTTGGAATTGAAAAAACTTGGTGTGCATGATGTAATCGTCGCCGAGCGGGAAGGAGAAGCAGGCGGCATTCCACGCATGTGCGGACATTTCGGTTTTGGCGTGACCGATTTACGCCGCGTCATGACCGGACCCCGTTACGCACGGAAATATCGTGAGATGGCGGAGGAAGCAGGCATCCAGGTTCATACCAACACCACAATCACAGGCTGGGAAGATGAGCACAAGGTTTCGTACACAAGTCCCGATGGGCTCGGAACGATCGAAGCCAAATCCATTCTGCTGGCGACGGGCGTGCGTGAACGCCCGCGTTCAGCCCGGCTCGTCCCGGGATCTCGCCCGCAGGGAGTCTATACGACCGGCTCACTACAGCGATTTGTGTATGAGCAGCATTTGCCTGTTGGCAAGCGTGCCGTGATCGTCGGCGCGGAACGGGTGAGCCTCTCCGTGGTGCTGACGTTGATGCACGCAGGTGTGAAAGTCCTGCGTATGATCACCGAGCTGCCGCAACATCAACTGTACCTGCCCGTATTCCTCCCGGCAAAAATTCTTTTTGCAGATCTTTACGCACGTACATCCATCCTTACGAACACTCAAATATCGAATATCTTCGGTCGCCCGCGTTTGGAAGGCATTGAAATCACGGATCTCGAGTCTGGCAAAACACAGACCATCGAATGTGACACGGTTGTCTTCACCGGCAATTGGATCCCCGAAAATGAGCTTGCCAGAAAGGGAGGAGTGGATACGAGCAGACCAGCCCTGGGTCCCCAGGTTGATTCGCTCTTCCGCACGTCGCAGCCCGGGGTATATGCCGCGGGGAATCTCCTGCGCGGCGTGGAAACAGCGGATTGGGCGGCGCACGAGGGACGCGGAGCGGCACGGTCCATCGCCCGGTTCCTGGAAAACCCTCAGTGGAACGAGACCCGTCTCGCCGTCCAGCCCGAAGCGCCTGTCGCCTGGATTTATCCGAACGTGCTAAGCCCGGATGCTCCCGTCGATCGATTCTGGTTCCGGTCGGATGAGTTCCGGCAAAACGTAACTGTGGAGTTCCGACAGGGCGAGCGTGTGCTGTATCAAAAACATTTGCGTCGTCTCCTTGCCAATACGTCCTTGGGCTTGAACAGTGAGTGGATTGGGAACGTAGATTTTACGGCTGAACCCGTAAAACTTGTCATACATTCGTGAGTTATGGTAAAGTAAACCCGTTTACCGAGACAGTCCAATCCCATTGTTGGAGCAAACATGCAAATCGCGCTTGTCATCGGTTCGACCATTTCCACCATCAAAGATGAATCTATCCGCGGGCGCAAGTTGCTTATTGTCCGTAAGACGGACACAACGGGGAATATGACCGGCGAGCCCTTTGTCGCTGTGGACGCAGTCATCGTGGGCGTCATCGACTCGCTGGAATTGAGTGGTGAGGTCACATACAGGAAATAATTACCAATTCCTATTTACGAATCCCTTGTTATCCGCTGGGTAATTGGTAAATAGGAATTCTTTTTCCTCATGAGCGATTCTCGCGACCTCCTCTCCGTCGGTGTAGATGTGGGAACGACCACTACGCAAATCATCTTTTCACGCATCAGCTTACAAGATGTCTCGCGTCCCGGGCAGATCCCGCGCATTGATATCACCGATCGGAATGTCATCTACCAGAGCCCGATCATGTTCACGCCCTTGATCGACTCCGAAACTATCGATGCCGACCGGCTAAAGGAAGTCGTTCGTCGAGAGTATGCAGCGGCAGGGATCAACCCCAACCAGGTGGAAACCGGCGCTGTGATCATCACAGGCGAAACTGCCAAGAAAAAGAATGCAGATGAAATCCTGCGGGCGCTCTCCGGGTTTGCGGGCGAGTTTGTGGTCAGCGTGGCAGGACCGAATGTGGAGAGTTTGATTGCAGGCAAGGGCGCAGGCGCGGCGGAGTATTCGCAGAAGAATTACGCCGTCGTGACCAATGTGGATATCGGCGGCGGCAGCGCCAACAGCGCGACATTTCGAACCGGGAACCTGATCGGCGCCGCGGCGATGAACTATGGCGGGCGGATTCTGGAGATCGAACATTCCACGGGTCAGGTGAGGTATATCGCAGAACCTGCCAGGCATATCCTGGAGAATATTGGCTTAAGACTGGAGATCGGAGACGTACCGACGCTCGAGGATCTGCGGTGTTTCACCGACCGTATGGCAGATATGACCGTAGAATTGATCGAAGGCACATCCTCGCCTCTTGCCCAGAAGATCTATCTCACACCGCCCGTTGGTGCTTCGGGCAAAGGTTCGGTCTTGATGTTCTCGGGCGGAATTGGGCATTATTATTACAATCCGATTTCCATCGACTCGGTTAGCGACGTGACTCGCTACGACGATGTCGGTCCGCTGCTGGCAGAATCCCTCCGAAATCATTCGGCGCTGAACACTTATAGAATCGTCCCGCCAGCGCAAACAGTCCGTGCGACTGTCCTGGGAGCCAGCACACAGACCGTGACTCTCTCCGGCTCCACGATCTGGGCAGAGCGCGAAATCCTCCCGTTGAAGAATGTGCCGGTCACTCGACCTATTCTGCCCTCATCCCTCGAGCCTGGCTCCATTTCGAAGAGCATTGCAGAAGCTGTCAGACGCTGGGATGTGAATCTCGCCACTGACCCATTCGCCGTTGCTATCGAACTTGACCATTCCCTGGACTACGAATCGCTCACACAGCTTGCCACCGGTCTGAAGGAGTTCGCCGATACTATGCCAAGCGATCGCCCGCTGATTGCCATCGTCGAACGCGATTATGCCCAGGCTCTCGGGCAAACCGTGAAGGGACTTGACCCTGCGCGTTCCTTACTTGTCATCGACCAGGTCGGCTTATCCGAAGGCGATTACATCGACATCGGCACTCCGCTTATGGATGGGCGCGTCGTGCCGCTGAGTGTGAAGACCTTGATTTTTTATCATTGATCAGGTATGGCAGTAACTATCATCTTAAGACCAATCACGGTTGATAACTGGAAGGCATGTATAGCATTGGAACTTTCACAGGATCAGCAGAACTTTGTTCCCAGCAATCTTTACTAGATCGCGGAGGCTCAGTTTTTTCCTGATGCAAGCTCTAGAGCTATTTACAATGAGGAGAACCAAATCGTTGGATATACCCTCTTTGGGCGTGATATCTTTACTCGGAAATGGAAAGTTTTCAGAATCATGATTGATCGATCCCATCAGCAAAAAGGCTATGGTAAAGCCGCGTTGAAAGAAATCATCAAAACCATTTCTGAAAAGCCTGACGGTAACGAAATTTTAATTTGCTATCAGGATGCGAATCAAGCTGCAAGAAATCTGTATGCATCGCTGGGCTTTATTGAACAAGATATCAGCAGTGATGGCAAAGTTACAGCATTATTGGAAATGAATTCTGTCGTACCTTGATTTTGTTATTAGGTATTATCATGAAAATCACGGCCAGCATTGAAAATAGCAAAGACAACCATCAAGTGACATTGCAAACGAACGACAACGCCCATTCGATTGTCATCCCTCCCAAATCAACGGGTTACGGCTCGAGCGCGAATGGAGGCGAATTATTATTCCTGGCGCTGGCTACCTGCTACTGCAATGACATCTACCGCGAAGCAGCCAAACGGAATATCAAAGTCGAACGCGTTGAAGTGCAAGTAGATGGCGACTTTGGCGCAGAAGGCGAATATGCTAAGAATGTTGCGTATAGCGCCAAAGTCTTTGCACAAGCCAATGAAAACGAAATACGTGAGATGATGGAGTTTGTTGATACGGTTGCGGAAATCCAAAATACTTTGAGAACTGGAATACCAGTTACTTTGCGCGAGATTGAAGTGGTGAAAGTTTAACTTTATCCTTTGTGCACCTTCGTGGTTAAAAAAGACTCTATGCTTCTACGAACCAAACTGCACGGCAAAACCTACGAATTTCCGGATATACGCCTCCTGATGGGGAAAGCGAACGAGGAGAAATCTGGCGATCGTCTCGCTAGGGTCGGCGCAGAGACCGCGGCGGAGCGCGTCGCCGCGAAACTCGTCCTTGCGGAAGTGCCGTTGTGGGTTCTGCACGATAACCCTGCCGTGCCGTATGAGCAGGATGAGATTACCCGTCTCATCATGGACGCCGTCGATGAAACGGTCTACGACGAGATCAAAGGCTGGACGGTGGGTGACTTCCGCGAGTGGATTCTTGCCGACACGACCACCGCCGACATGATCCGCCGTGTCTCGAATGGACTGACCGCCGAGATGATCGCCGGCGTCACCAAGCTGATGTCGAATCTCGATCTGATGTACGCGGCGAAGAAGATCCCCGTTAGCGCACATTGCAATAACACGATTGGCGCCCCCGGAACTCTTTCCTCTCGCAACCAACCCAACCATCCTACGGACTCGCCCGAAGGCATCCGTGCCGAAATCTATGAAGGTCTGTCGTATGGGTCGGGAGATTCCGTGATTGGCATCAATCCTGTTGACGACTCGTATGGTTCCGTTGCGCGCCTGCTCGATATGACCTATGATGTCATCCAGGCCTGGAATATCCCCACACAAAACTGTCTGCTGGCACATGTCACAACGCAGATGAAGTGTATGCAATCCGGTTCGCCGGTGGGGCTTGTGTTTCAGTCTCTGGCAGGGTCGCAGAAGGGGAATGATTCCTTTGGTATCTCGGTGGGTATGATCGACGAAGCCTACGAGATGGCGAAAAAGTATTGTTTCCCCGAGGGACCAAATTTCATGTATTTTGAAACAGGTCAGGGGTCCGAGCTTTCTGCCGATGCGCACAACGGTTGGGACCAGCTCGTGCTCGAAGCGCGCTGTTATGGGTTCGCGAAACGCTACCATCCCTTTCAGGTCAACACGGTCGTTGGGTTCATTGGTCCCGAGTATCTTTACGATGCCCGCCAGATTCAACGAGCAGGATTGGAAGATCATTTCATGGGCAAGCTGACGGGCATCCCAATGGGCTGCGATGCGTGCTACACTAACCACGCTCGTGCCGACCAGAATGCAATCGAGAATCTCGCCGTTATGCTGACCGCTGCCGGTTGTAATTACTTCATGGGCTTGCCGATGGGAGATGACTCCATGCTCTCGTACCAATCCACTTCGTTCCATGATGCGCCTACGCTGCGCCAGCTTTTCAAGCTGCGCCCCGCGCCCGAGTTTGAAACATGGATGGTTGATCTGGGATTGATGAAAGATGGCGTGCTTACGGAGAGAGCCGGCGATCCGTCTTTCTTCCTCAAGAGATGAGATATTATGGATGACGCCAAACTTACCGCGATTGTAGATGCAATTGTCCGTGAATTGCAGGCTTCAGGAGCGGTGAAGACAAACGGTTCCGCCTCAGTCGAATCGGCTTCCGCTTCGTCATCTTTAGCTGCGCCTTCTGCGGTTCCCATAAAACCTCGTACACAGTCGCAAGTCTCTACTCTCCAAATTGACCTCCCCGATCCAACACTTGCAGAGAACCGATACAAACCTCGTGTAAAGAATCCCAAAGATCCAAATGGCTTGCGTGCCTTGATGGATTCCACGACTGCACGAATCGGCGTCGGGCGTGCAGGTCCGCGTTATAGTACTGCTTCTTCATTGCTCTTCCAGGGCGACCATGCAGTGACCCAAGACGCGCTTTACCGCGACGTGGATCAAAACTTGCTGAATCAATTCAATCTCTTCACCGTCCAAACCAAGGTCACCGGCGGCAAGCAGGAATATCTCCTTCGTCCCGACCTGGGGCGTTTGCTGAATGACGAAGCCAAACGTATAATCAATGAAAAGTGCCAGAAGAATGTCAACATCCAGCTTTGTATTGGCGACGGGCTTTCCGCCGCGGCGATCGAGGCGAATTTGCGCCAGATTTTCCCGGTGATCAAGCAGGGCGTACAGAATGCCGGTCTCACCTTTGGCACGCCGTTCTTCATTAAGTACGCGCGTGTCGGTGTGATGAACGACGTCGGTGAATTGATCCAGCCGGATGTGGTCATCCTGCTTATCGGCGAGCGCCCGGGTCTGGGTCGCGCCGAATCGATGAGTGCGTATATGGGCTACAAACCGAAATACGGCGATACGGATGCGGACCGCGATGTGGTTTGCAATATCTTTGAAAACGGCGGCACGAATCCCCTGGAGGCAGGCGCGTTCGTTGTCCAGTTTGCGCAAAACATGCGTAAGAGCCAGGCGTCTGGCGTGAAGTTGAAATTGGCAAAGTCATAAAAACATGGCAATCCTCGATCCCATTTACGGCACCCCATTAGCAGTGCAGCTTATCCCGCAGGTGGACCGTAACTTTGCGGAGCACCTCAAGCTGCGCGACGACCAGCGTTCCATTGGGCTGCTCAGTGTGGACAACGACGATGCCACCTACGTTGCCATCGATGAAGCCACCAAAATGGCGAATGTGGAAGTGGTCTATGCACGGTCGTTTTACGCAGGCGCCAGGCATACCTCGGGCAAATGGTCAGGCGAGATCATGGCAATCCTGGCGGGTCCCGACCCTGCGGAAGTGCGATCCGGACTCAACGCGGCAGTGGAGTACATCAGGACTCGGGCGGTCTGGTATTCTGCGAACGACGATGATTCGATCGCCTTCTTTCCTCACGTCATATCACGTACAGGAACTTATCTTGCCAATGTCTGCAACCTTCCCGTAGGCTCGCCGATCGCCTACCTGGTTGCCACGCCGAATGAAGGCTTGGTTGCGCTCGATGCCGCCCTCAAAGCTGCGGATGTGACGATTGTCTCCTTAACCATGCCACCTTCCGAAACCAATTACATGGGTGTCATGCTCACCGGTGACCAGCCTGCCTGCGCCGCTGCTGCCGCCGCCTTTCGAAATAAGGTGTTAGACGTTGCGAACAATCCGATCCATTATTAGCATGTCATTGCGAGGCGGTGTTTTTCCGCCGTGGCAATCTCCTGTGACTCATATTAAAGATGTTAGATGAGATTGCTTCGTCACTCACTGCGTTCGCTCCTCGCAATGA
Source organism: Anaerolineales bacterium (assembly GCA_035699125.1). GTDB lineage: Bacteria > Chloroflexota > Anaerolineae > Anaerolineales > Villigracilaceae > Defluviilinea. The sequence continues at coordinate 1,338 of DASSBC010000011.1, read as the reverse complement.
CATAAGGAATGACTATGGCTGAATTTGACAAAGACCTTCTCTCCATCCAGGAAGCACGTACCTTAGCGGTACAGGCACGTGATGCACAGCGTAAATTCCTTAGCGCCACGCAAGCTGAAGTAGACCGCATCTGCGCGGCGATGGCACAGGCAGCGGCAGATGCCGCGGTCACACTCGGGAAACTGGCAACAGATGAAACAGGCTATGGCGTTCCCGAACACAAGACGCTGAAGAATTTATTGTCATCGCAATTACTGTGGGAAGCTATCAAAAGTATTCCAACCGTTGGTGTGATTCGCAGCGATCCGCAAAAGCATACGTATGATATTGCCTGGCCGATGGGCGTCGTCGCGGCTCTCACACCCAGCACAAACCCCACATCGACCACGATGTTCAAGACGTTGATCGCGGTCAAGGCAAAGAACGCCATTATCATCGCACCGCATCCGTTCGCAAAGAACTGTTGCGCGGAGACCATTCGTATCATGGCAGAGGCAGGCGAGCGCGCCGGGATGCCAAAGGGCTTGATCTCCTGCATGACGAATGTCTCTTTGCAGGGGACGCAGGAATTGATGAAGCATAAATATGTGGCATTGATCCTTGCCACAGGCGGCTCGGATATGGTGCGCGCCGCGCATTCGGTTGGCAAGCCTGCCTACGGTGTGGGTCCGGGTAACGTGCCAGTGTATGTCGATCGTTCGGCAGATATCCAGCGCGCCGCGAAATATATCGTTGCGTCGAAGGCGTTCGATCATTCGGTGATTTGCGCGACCGAACAAGCCGTGGTCGCAGATCGTCCAATCGCGGCGCGGCTGGAAGAGTTGATGAAAGCGGAAGGTGCATATTTTGTCGACGATAAGGTCAAGCAGATTCTCGGCACGAATCTATTCGTTGGTCATTTGCCAAACCCCAAAGCCGTGGGGCGAAGTCCGCAGCAACTGGCGCAGATGTATGGCTTCAGTGTGCCAGATTGGGCGCGCATCCTCGTCGTGAGGTTGAACGGCGTCGGAAGAGAAGAACCGCTTTCCGGGGAGAAACTCACAACAGTCCTCGGCTGGTACGAAGTAGACGGTTGGGAAGCAGGTTGTGACCGCAGCATTGAGCTCATTAATTACGGTGGGCGCGGTCATTCGCTGGTCATTCACGCCCAGGATGAAAATGTGATCATGCGTTTTGGACTGGAGAAGCCGGTCTTCCGGATTGTGGTTAATACGCTTGGCACACTTGGGACGACGGGCTATACCACAGGCGTGATGCCTTCCATGACGCTGGGGTCTGGAGGGGTTGGGGGCGCGATCACGGGTGATAATATTACCGTGCATCACTTATATAACGTAA
>DASSBC010000010.1:0-24528 GCA_035699125.1 Anaerolineales bacterium | reverse complement strand
ATCTTCTACGATGATTATAGTGGTGTCTTACCAAATATTGTTCTATATGAAGATGGGCAAATGCTTGTTGGTAAAGGACAAAAAGTTTTATCCGCAGATGAAATCCAAAGGTTTCTGTCAAAGCTGGATACATTGGGCTTCTTTTCAATTGAATCGAATCAACAGTATGACCCAACAGACAAGCTCTATGATTTCGGAAATAATTATCAAGAAGTAAATGACGGGCTCAGGTATTGCATTTTGGTGAATTCCGAAAGAGAAAGAAAGCTTTGTGCTCAAGAAGATTACATGCCATATTTGATACCACAGATGAAGTCCATCCTCAAATACTTAGACGATTATAAGCCAACTGGCTTGACCCCGTATTACCCAGACCGTATTTTATTATCAACTCGACCAGCAGATCCTAGGGGCGATGATTTGTCTGTAACTGCAACTCCTTGGGATAATCGTTTTCCATCCTTAGATTTTTCTCCTCCAAGAACATATGTCGACGATACTCTTCCATCAATCATGTATATTGAAGGAGACATGGCTAAAGAAATCTATACTTTCATAACAGACTCGCACAGCCAAGGTGTATTCATTCAAGATGGTAAAAAATACATAGTAGATGTTGATGTAGTTTTGCCCCATGAAACGGTGATAAATGCTTACCAATGAAACCAGCCAACACAGCGTGCAGCCCGACCGGTGGAAGTCTATGCGTTTTCAAGCGCTTAACGTGGCTTGAAGTTGGTTCCGTCAAAGCGGCGTTGTCTCTCCCGGGAGAGCACCGGGATGGTGTCCAATCCCGCCCACCAGCCCTCATCAGGGCTGCCGCTACGCGGCGTGCGCAATACCCCTGCGGGGCATAACGCCAGCCGTTGGGTGCACCCGTACAGGTTGAATAGAATATAAAACAAAAGACTCGGAGCGGTTATGAAACAGGAAAATGCGAAAAGAGCCGATGGTTTACAACAGGAATTATTCGCCGATGGAAAGCTTTCCGCTGAAGGCTTCTACAAAAATGGAAAGCGACATGGAAAATGGACGTTCTATTATCGGAATGGTGTTGTCAAAGCCACGGGGGAATACCAGGACAATACATTGTATGGATATTGGGAATGGTGGCGCGATAACGGACAACTTTTTCAAGCGGGCTCGTTTGAGAATGGCAAACAAGTTGGTCATTGGAAGCGGCATTTCGACAATGGTCAACTTTGGGATGAGGGAACATACGTAGACGGCAAAAAAGTTGGTGAGTGGAAAGCTTACGACAAGTCTGGGAAACCTAAGCAGAGCAAGGTATTTAAGCCAAGAAAATAAACAATTGACAGAGTTGCCGTTTCAGCAGTTTGAGCAAACCAGTTGTCATTCACTATCGTGTCTTGCGCTCCATGAGTGCGCCCAACAAGTGGGACTGCCGCCCGTAGAGACGGCGTGCGAGACGGGTAATGCCAGCCTTTAGCACACATTCAATCGCCCGGATATTTAGGCGTTCTCTCTGCATCGTTTTGCTGTAGGTGGTCATAGTAAAATACCTCTATGACCACCTACTGTGATTACTGCAACTCCCACCCCGAAGACACATTCAACAAAACCTATCACGATACCCAGTATGGCTTTCCGCTCAAGGATGACGACCTGCTATTCGAGCGCCTTATTCTGGAGATCAACCAGGCGGGGCTTTCGTGGATCACGATCCTGAAGAAAGCCGAAAACTTCCGTGAGGCTTACCATCACTTTAATATCGATACGGTCGCAACGTACGGTGAGAGGGATGTTGCCCGTCTTCTGGCAGACGCAGGGATCATCCGTAATCGGCTGAAGGTCAACGCGGCGGTGGTCAACGCACAGCGGATCAGGGAGTTGCAAAAGGAACATGGCTCCTTCAAAGCCTGGCTGGATGCAAATCGCAAACTCACCAAAGAGGAATGGGTGCGGCTGTTCAAAAAGACATTTGTCTTTACAGGGGGCGAGATCGTCAACGAGTTCCTGATGTCCACAGGATATTTGCCAGGTGCGCATGATAAAAGCTGCCCGATTTATAAAAAAGTGGCTTCCTTGCGCCCCGCATGGATGCAGAGCAGATAGTCTATGCCCTTACTGGTCACAAATTGCATCTTTTTACTGTGTGATGCGCAATTTGTGACCAAGGCATTATATAATCTGGGACATGTCACAGATTATCCCCACAGCCGAACCCTTTTTTTTCCCGGGAGAGCCCTCGAAGCCAGCCTGTTTATTGATCCACGGGTTCACCGGCACCCCAAAGGAAATGCGCGGGATGGGGGAGTATCTCCACCGGCAGGGCTACACTTGCCTGGGCATTCGCCTTGCTGGTCATGCCACACTGCCTGAAGATATGATCCGCTCCCGCTGGACGGATTGGACAGCTTCGGTGGAGGATGGATACAACCTACTCTGCGGCTTGACCGACGACATTTTTCTCATCGGGCTTTCGATGGGAGGCATCCTTTCGCTGCTGATGTCCACGCGCTTAAGGGTGAAGGGCGTAATTGCCATGTCTACGCCAGCCCGCATGCCGAGCGATTACCCGATCTGGCTTATGAAGCTGGTCAGCCTGGTCATCCCGTATCGCCCCAAGACGAGCGGACCTCCCGGAAGCGGATGGTTCGATAAAGCCGCCTACAGAGACAATATTACCTATGAGAAGAACCCCGTTCGTTCGGCGGCAGAGCTGAAGAGATTGATCCTCGAGATGCGTGCGGCACTGCCAAAGGTGAAGGTCCCTGTTTTGCTCATGCATTCCAGGGATGAAACGTATATTCTGCCAGATAATATCGAGTACATCTATGATCGGCTTGTCAATACCCCGGATAAAACAAAGCTCTACATCACAGGCTCGGGGCACAACCTGACGCGTGACGCCAGCCGAGAACAGGTATTTGAAACCGCAGGTGCGTTTCTCCAAAGAGTAAGTATCCAAAAATAAATCAGTCACAGTCGTGTCATTGCCTCGTCGGGAATTGCATCCTCCTCGCAATGACAGAGGTGTTTAGAGGATTCATTTGAATCGCAGCCTTCTATTTGTCGCGGCAGCCCTTTTGCTTTGGGGGTTCGGGGAAGGGATGTTTATTAATTTCGTGCCCATCTATCTGGACCGTCAGTTCGCGTTGAGCGAATATGAAATCGGATTGGTGCTTGGCGCGTTCGGCTTTTCGATGGCGATCACGCATATTCCCGCCGGTCGTATCGCAGATCGATTCGGACGGCGGCCGTTGTTAGTCCTTGCCTGGATCATGGGACTGCTGTCCGCATTAATTATGGGGCTCGCTTTGACACTCCCGCTTTTCCTGATTGGTTTGTTTATTTATGGATTGACAGCGTTTGTCTCTTCTCCCTTGAGCAGCTACGTGACTGCCGCACGCGGCAACCTGCCTATCGGAACGGTCCTCTCGCTCACGACCGCCACGTTCGCGCTGGGGATGGTGCTGGGTCCAGTCACCGGTGGCTGGATCGGTGATACTTACGGCATGCGGGTGAGCTTTTTCATTGCCGCGGCCATATTTATTCTGTCCACGATTTTTATCTTATTGATCGAACGACAGCCGCTCGATCAGGATGACCCTGAGGCGCCGGCGCCGAATTTGAGAAGTAATCAACGCTTCCTTGTTTTTATGGGCGTGCTCGCACTTGCCATTTTTGCCATGTATCTGGCGCAGCCACTCACGCCGAACTTTCTGGAAGGTGTGCGCGGGCTTTCGCTGAGCGAAACGGGAATCATCTTCACCGCTGGCGCCTTTGGAAATTCGATCATGGCAATCCTTCTCAGCCGCGTCCCGCCACGCCGCGGTTTTCTCATCGCACAAGCCCTGGTCATTCTGTTCTCGCTGTTCATTTGGAAGGGGACCAGCCTGCCGTTCTATGTGCTGGGATATTTTCTACTGGGCGGGTTCCGCGCCGGACGCCCGATGGCACTGGCGCAGGCGCGCGAACTTGTCCATGACTCGCAAATGGGCATTACCTACGGGATTATGGAGACCATCAGCTCGGTCATCTTTATTCTCACGCCGCCGCTCGCTGGCATTCTCTTTGAATACGACTCGATGATTGTCTATCCTCTCTCAATCGGTTTGATTGCCCTCTCGATTGCAGTCAGTTATTTCTTCTCGCCGCGACCCTCCTCTCCAGGTGTCTCGAATGTTTTGAAAAGGTGAACGATGCTTGAAATTGTTTCCTTCACGCTTGGTCCCGTACAGACGAACGCCTATCTCGTTGCAGACTCGGCAACGAAGGAAGCTGCCGTGATCGACCCCGCCTGGGATGGGCAGATTATCCTTGAGGCTGCGCAAAAAAGAGGCTGGCGGATTGGGCACCTGTGGTACACACACGCCCACTTCGATCACATCGGCGGTGCCGGGGCAATTGCGGATGCGCTCAATCCGCTACCCCTGGTGGCGTTGCACCCGAACGATCATGTGTTATGGCGGGCGGGCGGGGGCGGCGCGCTTTTCGGCTTCGACATCGACCCCGGTCCCGAACCGACGATCGATTTTTATCAGGGACAGGTTCTCCAACTAGGCAGTGTGGAATTCGAGGTCCGCTTCACGCCGGGGCATACACCGGGTCATTGTATTTTGTATGTCCCCTCCTACCACGTCTGCTTTTGCGGCGACGTCATCTTTGCGGGCTCCGTCGGTCGCACCGACCTTCCCGGCGGAAGCTGGGAGCAGCTGGAGAAGAGTATTCGAACCCAGGTATATCCATTACCGGACGAAACCCGCCTGCTTCCCGGGCACGGTCCTGAGACGACGGTGGGGGAGGAGAAACAGAGCAATCCCTTTGTATCTGGTTAAACACACAGGGATGAGCGGCTGCCCATCCCTGCATCGTTACTAAAAACCGTTCTTCCTGATCACCCGCTTGTACCATTTGGCGCTGTCTTTCAGGATGCGCTTCTGCGTTTCATAATCCACCCAGATGAGTCCAAAGCGTTGGGCATACCCCCACGACCACTCGAAGTTGTCCATGAGCGACCACACGAAATAGCCCGCCAGTGGAACTCCCATTTGCATAGCTCGATGGGCGGCGGCAAAATGCGTCTGCAGATAATGGATACGGAGCTCGTCCGCTACGTTTCCTTTTTCGTCGGGTGGCGTGGAGTAGCTTGCGCCGTTCTCTGTGACGTAGATTTTGGGAGGCTGGTAATTGAAATAGACGCGCCCTAAGATATTCGTCAGCCCTTCCGGGTAAATCTCCCAGCCCATTTCGGTCCAATGCTCAGGCATTTTGGGATGAGGGAAGACCGTTTGGGGATCATTATCTGCACTATCGGCGCGATAGATATTCCTGTTGTAGTAATTCATCCCGAGAAAATTTGTCGGTGTGGCAATCGTCTCCAGATCGCCTGGTTGCACGAAATCCAGTCCGTTGGGCAGCGTGCCCGCCTTCTTGAAATCCTCGACCTTATCTGCAGGATACCCGCGCCCGTATAGTGGATCGGCAAACCAGCGGAACCACTTGCCGTCGTCCTGCCGAACGAGCTCGCGATCCGCGCGGCTGTTGGATGCGGGGTATCTCCAGCTGATGTCCAGCGTAATCCCCACTTCTGAGCCCGGACTATTCCTGCGCACGACGGGGACCGCCTGCCCGTGTGAGAGCATGAGGTGATGTGCCGCACGTATGCCAAGGGTGTGATCGGTTAGACCGGGTGCGTGAATGCCCATCGCGTATCCCAGCCAGGCAACCACGGCAGGTTCGTTGTGTGTGATCCAATTCTTGACTCGGTCACCAAGAGAGCGGGTAACCACATCCGTGTATTCCACAAACGCTTCAGCCGTAGAGCGGACGGGCCAGCCGCCTTCGTCTTCAAGCTTCTGTGGCAGGTCCCAGTGAAAGAGCGTGACAAAGGGTGTGATATTTGCTTTTAGCAACTCATCTACGAGCTTGTTGTAGAAATCCAGTCCCTTTTGATTGACCTTACCGCGCCCAGCCGGAAGAACGCGCGGCCACGAAATAGAAAACCGATAAGCTTCCAAACTAATCTTCTTCATCAAGCCAATGTCTTTTTTCCAGAGACGATAGTGATCGTTTGCGATATCGCCTGTGTCGTTATTCTTGATCTTGCCGGGCGTGTGTGAAAAGCGATCCCAGGTGGATTCGCCTTTGCCGTGTTTATCCCACGCACCCTCGATCTGGTACGAAGCCGTCGCGGCGCCCCACAGAAAATTTTCAGGAAATATAATTTTGTTTGCCATGATTCACTCCATTCGTTTTGAGATAAAAACGTGTTTCGCCTTGCGAAGGTTGTTTCAGAGTGAAGCCGGTTCAACGGCTCAACCTTCGCAAGGCCTCCGTTCTGATGACAATTTGCCATACTCCAATCCATAGCCAAACGGAAAGAGCGGCGCCTCGCAGCCGGTTTTATCTTTTGCGTTGTATATATTAATGGGCAGCTGTTCATTCGATCGTGGCCAGGAGTAAGATAGCTTGCCGGTGAATGGAAAATCTCCGAAGAGCACGTCGGCGATGCCAGCGCCTTCTGTGCCGGGCAGCCAGGCAGCGACCCATGCCTCGGCAAGAGGTAACTGCCCGGTGATGACGCGTGGGCGACCGGACAGGAGAATCACAATCACCGTCTCACTTTGCTCACGCATCGCGCTAATAAGATTCGTTTCTGCCTGGCTGAGCGAGAGATCCGCCTCGTCACCTACACCTTCGGCATAGGGCTGTTCTGCAATGACAACAATGCCCACATCCCCAATGAGGGGATTTCCATTGGAGTCTGTAAATTCGCTAAAATCGCCGCCGCGGCTGTATTCAATTTGTGTGTCTGAGCCAGCCAAAGCGCGGAGACCGCTGAGAATGGTTGTGCCTTCGTTATCGCTGCCGGGTTTGCCCTGCCATTCGAGAGTCCAGCCGCCGGATTGCAGCCCGATATCGTTCGCCCCCGCGCCTGATACAAGGATAAGCGATAACTCTTTACTAAGCGGAAGAACCTCTTTTTCATTCTTGAGCAATACCAGCGATTCACGCACAGCCTGTCGTGCGAGTTCAAGATGTTCTCGTGAGCGGATCGTCGCTTGATATTTCGTGTCTGGCATAGGACGTTCGAACAAACCAAGAGCGAACTTGGCGCGCAGGATGCGGCGTACGGCCTCGTCGACGCGCGATTCGGGGATATCCCCGTTATTTACAGCATCCTTCATCGTTTGTATGAATATGACGTAATCATACGGCACCATGTTCATATCCACACCTGCGTTAACTGAAGTCACAATGGAGGCATAATAGTCATCAGGGTAGATTTGATCCATCGCTTGCCAGTCGGAGACAATAAAACCTTCGAAGCCCAGTTCCTCTTTCAATACTTCCGTCAGCAGGTATTGCTGGGCGTGCATCTTTGTGCCCTTCCAACTGCTAAAGGATGCCATAATATTCATGGCGCCGGAGTCCACCGCGCGTTCGTAAGGAGGTAAAAATACATCGCGCAAGACCGATTCAGGAACCTGCATATTTCCCTGGTCAAGCTGATAATTTTCCGTACGGGAGGAACCCCACACCGTCGCCCCGTCCCCGATAAAATGCTTGGGCGTTCCCAGCACAAAGAGAGATTGCCCCGCAACCGGATTGTCCTCTGCTGCCAGACGTTGTAAACCCTTAAGATAGGCGGTTCCCAGGGAGCTGACCAGTTCCGTTTCCTCTCCATAGCCTTCGTACGTGCGTCCCCAGCGCACATCCTCCACCACCGCAACGACCGGCGCAAAGTTCCAGGGAATGCCGGTGGCGAGCATTTCCTCTGCTGTGGCACGCCCAATTTTTTCAACCAATTCTGGGTTGTTGGCTGCACCCAGCCCAATGTTATGGGGAAAGATAGTTGCGTTGCGCAAATTACCATGACCATGCACGGCATCCACACCATAAAGGATAGGGATCTGTAGCCGCGTGGCGAGAGCTTCGTTCTGGAAACCCTCCACCATCGCATACCAAGCTTGTGGCGTATTCTCTACTGCCGGATACCCGCCCCCTCCGCTCAAGATCGAGCCGATATAGTATTTGGTAATATCGCCGGGCTGGATGCTATCCTTCTCTACCTGAGTCATCTGGCCGATCTTTTCGTCGAGAGTCATACGCTTCAACAGATCTTCGATGCGCGCTTCAGTGGGCTGGGACGGGTCGGTGTAAAGAACAGCTCCGAGGGGTTTGGTCGCATTCACGGGTGGTTCTGTAAACGTAGCTGTGGCAGCAGGCGAGGCGGCACAGGCAGCAAAAAGGAAAGAGAGAAGAAAAAGGAAAGATAAAAGGCGTTTCATGGTTTATGACGCCGCAATCACCGTGAGTGATTTTCTATAACACCATCTTTCAACGTCAACACATCATGCACATACTGATCGACCAGCGGATCATGCGAGACCATGAGCATAGTGATATGCTGGTTCTCCACAAGCTCGCGAAAAAAGGTCAGCAGTTCACGCGTGGTCTTGCTGTCCAACTCACCGGTGGGTTCATCGGCAAGAATCAGTTCTGCATGATTTGCCAGGGCGCGGGCGATTGCCACTCGCTGTTGCTGCCCGCCGGACATTTCATACGGGCGATGGTCACGCCAGCGACTCAAGCCAACGGTCTCGAGACATTCGAGCGCGCGTGTATGACGGGCATCATAGTCATCTCCTTTGATTCGCAGCAACAGCTCAATGTTTTCATACGCAGAGAGTGTGGGAAGCAGTCCAAACGACTGGAACACAAGCCCGATTTTTTCGCGCCGCCACTCGGTCAATTCCTGGTCGTTCATCTGCATCAGATCCTGTCCGAGCACCTGCACGCTTCCCGAAGTCGGCCGGTCAAGCCCGGCGAGACAATTCAACAGGGTCGTCTTGCCGCTGCCGGAGCGGCCCTTCAACGCGATGAACATACCTGATGGCACATTCAAGTTCACGCCGCGCAGTGCAGGGATTCCCTCGGCGCTCCTTTTTAGTGGATAAATGCGCCAGAGATCTTTGATTTCAATGACGAGAGTCATTTCTCACCCCCGTTAGTATTTTTCGTCGAACGTGAAAGGTGAGACTTAATATTTTGCCAGACTCTTAACAAACCCGATGAAGTCTCTAGCGCGTTGGGCTCGCGATTTCCTGGCTCGCCTGGCGATACTACTCGATCGTGCGTATGATGCTCTTTCTCCGGCGGTCGGATGAGGATTCCCGCTTCTGTAAGCTCCACCTGCACGCGCCGATGAATGTTGAACTGCTCCAGATATTCCCGTGGGATTTGCAAGCGACCGGCGGCATCGACTACAGCCAGCTCCACGAGATGATGCTCGTCGCTATCGGATTTCTGTACGCGCACCGTTTCGCTCGCCAGCTTGCCATCGCGCACGGCGACGACGCGATCCACATGCCGCGCGATGCCCGGGTCATGGCTGACGATGATCATCGTTAGACCTAATTGCTTGTTCAACTTCCGCAGCAGATCGTAGATGGTCTGGGCTGTCGCTGTATCGAGCTCGCCCGTTGGTTCGTCTGCCAGTAACAATCTTGGATGGTTTGCCAGAGCAATCGCTACGGCAATACGTTGCTGCTCGCCGCCGGAAAGCTCTTCGAGACGGTGGTCCCTACGGTCGCGCAAACCAACTCGATCGAGGAGTTCCATGGCACGCTCAGGCGTGGACTTACTAACCCGCCCGGATAGCGTCAGTGGCAATTCAATATTTTCCAGCGCGGTCAGATACGGAATGAGGTTGCGTGCGCCCTGCTGCCAGACGAACCCAACCGTTTTACGGCGGTACTCGTCCAGTGCCTGCGGGCTTAATCGTCCCAGATCCTGCTTACCGACCAGAGCCCGCCCGCCAGTGGGACGGTCCAGCCCGCCCAGGACGTTGAGGAGTGTCGATTTACCACTCCCGCTCGCGCCCACTATGCCCAGCATCTCACCTTCGGCAACCGTGATGTCCATTCCCTGTAATGCCTGCACTTCGACAGTTCCACCGCCTTCCTGATTCAGGCGGTAGATCTTGACGAGGTTTTCACAGAGGATGAAAGGTTCAGTAGCCATGATTCCGTGGGGCGGGATGCCATCCCGCCTTACGTGGTCTCTCCTAATTTAATCGCCTGGAAGATTTTCATCCGGACCAGCAAGCTGGACAGAACCGCAAGCGCCCCCACAAAGAGCAGCGCAAATAAGACATAAATTTGCGCGATGGAAAGCCACGCGATTTCAATCTGGAAGGGCGGATACTGGGATTGTGCGCTGGCTCCAATCTGGAGGAAAGGTACAAATAACCGGCTGGCAAAAACGCCCAGTGCCGTCCCAACGCCGATGCCGAGCAAGACCAGAAAGGCAAGCTCCGCGGCGAGTAGCGATGTCATTTGTCGGATCGATAGTCCAATCGCGCGCAGCATCCCCATCTCGATGAAGCGGCGGCGGAACGAGAACAGCGCATATAGAAGGAATCCCAAGACAGTCAGGAGGGCGGATGAAACAAAGCCAACAGAAAGTAACCCAAACAATCCCTGCCGCTCCGGCCGGCGTTGTTCTGCACGAATATTCAACTCTGCCGATGACCAGTCTTGGACGATCGTGTTCAATCCGTTCTGTACCAGCTTCGATTGGTCAGCCTGCTGATCGAGCAGGATGCTAAACCCACGCACGGCGTAGGCGATGTAGTCCGGGTCAGCATCGCTCATCGTTCCCAGCCAGACTTCATGCGGATATTCCGCGCCCGCCCGCAGGGATAGCTCCTCGAGATTGCCAACGATCATGATGCCGTCTTCCGGATACCAGGTTGGAAACAATTCAAACGAGCCCACGATGGGCGACTCCATCGGGATAGATTGCCCTGCCACACCGGTCGTGATTGCAATCCGGAGGGTATCTCCGACTTTGAGTTTTTGCGCTGCGAGCAGATTATTCGGAACCAGAACACCGGTCGGGTTGGCAGCTAATTCATTCATCAATACACCAAGTTGCTCCGAAGCAAAGTCTCTTTGCCAGTAGGCGGCGGAAGGGAAGGTCAAGCGGTCTATCGCCAAAAACGTGCCCTGTAGAGGTCCCGTCTGCGCTGTGCCTGAAAACTTATAGCGCCCCACACGGGTTGCGGACTGCACGCCGGGAATACTCAGGTGATCCTCCACTGGTCCAAAGGTGTACACAGGATTTGGATTATCCTGATTGAACGTGGTGCCAAGCTCAAAAATGTTCATGTCTGCGCCCACCTGATAATGAATCTGCTTGCCCAACTGGGAGTCAAGCGTGCGCGCCAGGGAGGCGGTGAATGCCGATAAACCGAGCGTCAGCACCAGCAAGACGAGCGGCGCGCTGTAGAGGGCAGGGGTACGTGCCAGGTAACGGGCAGCCATCAACATCCCGACGCTCTTTGATCGCTTAAGAAATCGGGACAGAATGTCCATGAAACGGGGGACGATCCGAAGGGTGAAAAGAGCGACCGAGAAAATTCCAAGTGCTGGAGCGAGGAGCAAAAGAGGATTTTGAAGCGGATCGGGAATCCCTTCTGCTCCTTCCAGGACTTTTTGGGACTGCTGTGTGAGTTGCCATAACCCGTAGCCGGCAGGCAAGAGTAAGAAGATGTCCAGCCAGTAACGCTGCCACCATCCCGCCCGAAAGGAACGCGCCCGTTCCTGTTTATAGGTCACAATGGTGTTTTGTGCGGCGCTCAAAGAGGGAAGCAAAACTTGAACCATCAGGATCATGGCGATGCCAAGCAAACCATAGCCAAGAATCTGTGGCGTCATACTGACCCGCAAGCCGCCCGTTGCGCTGAAATCCAGAAAACTGCGTGCCTTACCGATGAAATGTGTGATGAGATAAGCGAGCCCGACGCCGCCTGCCAAAGCGATTGCACCGAGAATGATTCCCTGTAGAAGAGAGATACCAACAACCTGCAAGGTGCTGGCGCCGCGACTGCGCAGGATTGCCATTTCACCGCGCTGCTCGTTGACGAACAATCCTGCTACCAGCCCGATAAAGGCAAGAATTAAGCTCAGGATGGGAGCACTGAACGCGAACAAAAGATAGGTGAGCGTCGGGGCATTATCCTGGTAGCGTGACAGCGCCTCCAGCGGGGAAGCGATCAGGGCTGTTTGGGGAAGCAGTGCGTCGACCCGACTCTCGACCGATTGAATTCGCCTCTGCAGCGGCGCGACATCATCTGCATGGAGCGAGGACCCACTCGTAGTGATCACCCAGGTCGCATTACGCAGTTCATCGTCGACCCTGTCGCTGATGATTCCGGTATAACTTTCTTCGTGCACCAGAAGAAGGCTTTCACCCCTCACATCCCAATAGGAAGCAGTAGGATCCACCGCTCGCCAGAGCCCGACAATGGCGACGGGGATCTGACCATTCTCAGTGCGGAGCGAGTAGGTATCGCCCACCTGCACACCAAACTCGCTTGCCAGGCTCTCATGTGCCATGGCTTCGATTGCATCGCCTTCCCGTAATAACGAGACAAATGGCTGTGGCAGGGAACCATTCACAACAATGAGGGTCTCCTCCATGGGTGTGATGAAGGCGAGGTTGGCAGAGGTCAACGGGTATTGTGTGCCCGCGTTATTAGGATCGCGCGGCGGCAACATGGGATACCCGTCCGTGCGGAAGCGTCGTACAAGTTGCAAAATGGGGAGATCGATGGCACGCAATGCCTCGCCGGAGAGATAGGCATTCAGCTCTTCTGCATTTTGCCATTGTGGGCTGTTTCTCCCTGCCGCTTTTTGCTCAAATACAAAGGATAGGGGCGCGTAATCAACAGGCTTTTGAGTCAGTTCGGCTTCGTGTCCCACCAAGAGTTCTTCCCGTAGCAAGCGAAAATAAGTCGCATCGGCGTACAGAGGCACACTCAAGATAAATCCCGAGGCGATCATCAGCCCAGCAATAGAAGCCAGACTGAGGAAGCGTTGAGTCAACAGGCGTTTAAATGCAATGCCTGCGGTTGCCCAGATTTGGAGTGCAAAGGAAATCAGGTTAGAGAGGAATGTCATGAATTTTGCTCTTACCAGGTGAAACACCGTCGTGGACGGCAGCTGGAGCAGTACAGTTCATGGCCCAACGACCACCTGATTTTCCTCAAGACCCGAGACGATCTCCACTCGATCGCGGGTCTGCAAGCCGATCTCTACATCGACGCGCTGGGGTCCGCTGTCGCTATTGATGATCACAAATGTACGTCCGCCTGCAGAGCGAATCGCATCGGGCGGTAGCCAGAGCACACCTTCCTTACTGGCGAGCAAGACCGTCACGGTGACATTGTCGCCGGTTTGGTAGGTGCTGGTAGAGGGCGCTGAATCCAAAACCACGTGGATGACTCGCTCATCGCTCGCGCCCGTACCATAAGGAGAGGGGAGTTGGCGTATTGTGCCGGTCAGTTTTACATCAGCATCTGCATCCAGTGTGACCGTCACTGGCATGCCATCGAACATCTCCCTCACTTCCGTATCGCCTTTGCTGGCATCTAAATCCGCAACGACCTCGAGTTGATTCGGGTCGCCAAGGACAAACGCAGGCGTGTCCGGTGTGACATTGCGTCCTACGTTAACGGCGGCGATAATCGTGCCATCTGCCGGGGCGAAAGCTCTGGCTTGTGCCACCTGAGCATCCAGCTCATCGAGCACGGAGGACTCTGGATCGATCCCCAGACTTTGAAGGACTTCCTCCAGGTCCATCTGTGCCAGTTCCACTTGCAATTCCTGGATCTTGATCTCGTTTGCAGAGCGTCCCTGCGATTTGAACTGTTCCAGGGTTAACTGCGCGATTTCAAGGTCGATCTGGGCGCGGCGAATGGTGCGACGTGTTTCGTCTGCCTGGGCTCGCAACTCCTGTGCTTCTGCCAGCTCGCCGAGCAGTTCTCCTTCCGTCACCTCATCGTTGACATGTACATACACTTCCCGCACTTGCCCTGGGATCTGGAAGTACACCGTTTCCAATGCCAGTGGCACGACTCGTCCATTCAGCTTTGCCTCGACGACAATATCGCCGCGCTGCACCGTGAACGTAGGACGCACCGGTGTGGGGAAGGGAGTAGGTGTGACTTCGCCGGCGACCTGTCCACTTCCGCAGGCAGAGAGGAATACTACACAAGCGAGCAACAAAGATGACAATCTTCTTTTCATTATCGAATGACAGCCTTGACGTTTACTGTATGAAGTTCTTCCTGAGGTAATGGGATCACCGTTCCCGCCATGGGCTTGTCGTTCACTTTGAGCGAGACGTCATTTCCCGGTCCTTCCCGTTTGACGGAGATTTCATAGCGCACTCCCTGGAAGAGACGCGTCGCTTCGAAGCCATCCCAGTCTGAAGGGATCACGGGGTTCACTTCCAAGCCATCGAATGTGGGACGGATGCCCAGGAGGTATTGTGTGATTGCGACGTAATTCCAGGCAGCCGTGCCGGTAAGCCATGAGTTCTTTGCTTCGCCGTGATTGACAGCGTCCTTGCCTGCGATCATCTGCGCGTAGACATATGGCTCGCATTTGTGTAGCTCACTGATCGCTTCGCGTGCCGACGGGTTGATCCGTTTATAGTAGTCGAATGCTTTGTCTCCTCGTCCGGCAATCGATTCGGCGATCATGATCCAGGGGTTGGCATGACAGAAGATTCCGGCATTCTCCTTGTAGCCAGGCGGATACGAAGAGATCTCACCCAGGTGTAAATAGTATTGGCTGAAGGCCGGCTGCTGTAAGACAATGCCGTGCGGCGTGGCAAGGCGCTCTCCCACGGAATCCAGCGCTTTGACTGCGTTGCCGTTTTCCACGCCCAAGCCAGCCATCACACAGATCCCCTGTGGCTCGATGAAAATCTTTCCTTCAGTGTTTTCCTTGGAGCCTACTACGCAACCGTTGTCATCATAGGCACGGCGGAACCAATCGCCATCCCAACCGGCCGCCCAGACGGTTCTTTCCATTTCTGCAGCTGCTTTTTGAACTTTACCTAGTTCTGCCTGATCGTTACAGTGCTGTGCAATCCCCATCATCTCCTGACATGCCAGCACAAATAATCCTGCGATGAATACGCTCTCCGCCACCTTGCCGTCTTTGTTCGTTGTTGTTTGGAAAGATTGCCCGGGTGTGTCGGAAAAACAATTTAGATTCAGACAATCGTTCCAATCGGCTCGCCCGATGAGAGGGAGGTTGTTCGGCCCGAGACGGTCGAGGGTGTATTGAATGGATCGCTGCAGATGTTCATACAGCGGCGTCTCTGTGCCAGGCTCATTTTCGTATTGCACTGGCTCGTCCAGGATGGACCAATCACCGCTTTCTTTTACATACGCTGCGACACCAAGCACAAGCCACGCCGGATCATCGTTGAAGCCGGAACCAACGTCATTGTTGCCGCGCTTGGTCAGTGGTTGGTATTGGTGAAACGCGCCGCCGTTCCTTAATTGCGTCGCTGCTATATCCAGGATGCGTTCGCGGGCACGCTCCGGGATCATGTGCACGAAACCAAGCAGATCCTGGTTGGAGTCGCGAAAGCCCATGCCGCGCCCGATGCCGCTCTCGAAGTACGAAGCCGAGCGGCTCATATTGAACGTCACCATACACTGATATGCGTTCCAGATGTTGACCATCCGGTTCGTGTCCTGGTCGGGCGTGGTCACTTGGAATTTGCCCAGAAGCATCGTCCAGTATTCACGCAGTTCTTCAAAGGCTTGGTTCGCATGGGCAGGCTGCAGGTATTTTTCAAGCGCCTTCTTTGCTAAATTTTTGTTGATTGTCTGCGAACCGGGCGGGTCGAACTTCTCCTCCTTGGGATTCTCCTGATAGCCGAGGATAAAGAGTATCTCTTTCTGCTCCCCTGGTTTCAAGTTGACGTTGACGTGATGTGACCCAATCGGCTGCCATCCATGGGCGACAGAGTTGCAGGACTCGCCTTGTTCGACCACCGCGGGTTCGTTCCAGCCACGATAGGGTCCGAGAAAATCATCACGCTTTGTGTCAAAGCCAGCGAGTGGTTCCGAGCAGGCAAAATAGGCGAAGTGATCGCGGCGTTCTCGATATTCTGTCTTGTGGTAGATCACCTCATCGACAATCTCTACTTGCCCAATGGAGTAATTACGCTGAAAGTTAGTCGCATCGTCGTTTGCGTCCCATAGGCAAAATTCGATCCCAGAAAATAGGCTTAGCTCGGCATCGGAGTCGCGCTCGTTAGAGAGTATCACTTGCCAGATTTCAAGAGACTCTCCAAGCGGGACGAAATAACGAGTGGAAGATCTGATTCCATTCAGTTTGGATGTGATGATTGTATACCCCTGCCCGTGGCGGCACTCGTATTCATCAAGGTTGACACGAGTGGGCATCCATGAAGGGGACCAGTACATTCCAGTTGCATTATCACGCAAATAGAGATACCGTCCGCCCATATCCAGCGGGGCATTGTTGTAACGATAACGCGTCAGGCGGCGCAGACGCGCATCCTTGTAGAAGGAGTAACCGCCTGCCGTGTTCGAGATCAGACCGAAGTACGCTTCACAGCCCAGATAGTTGATCCACGGCAATGGTGTGTCCGGTCGGGTGATGACATATTCTCGCTGCGCATCATCGAAGTAGCCAAATTTCATGAAGGATTCCGTTTCTGTAGAGCGCCTACACTTTTGCCAGATCATCCCCAATTTGCGCCAACAGCGACGGGGAGACAAAGGTTGGGTGGTTGGCTGCAATCTGCTCGAGGGTCATATCCTTTGCCATGCTCATATCTGCCATGAGCAGGAAGCCGCCGATATATCTGGAGAGCACGGCGCGTCCATCGGGGTCATCGAGCAGTTTTTGGACGGTCAAGCCTGTATGCAAGCGCGAAGCACGCGGTGCCGGGACAAGGGTGAAGGACTCCTTCAAGCGGATGTCGCGACTGGAAGAACCGACCAAAATCTCAAAATCACCTGGCTCGGTTGTCCATGTGTTCCGGTTCACATCAAAAAACCAGAAGGCTTCGCGATCCAATGTTAAGGTAACAGTCTTGGTTTGTTTGGGAGCCAGCTCTACTTTGGTAAAGGCTTTCAGCTCTTTCTCGGGCCGCGCCACCGATGCCTGAATGTCACGTACGTAAAGTTGAACAACTTCTTTGCCCGCGACCTTGCCTGTATTGGTCACATCCACGCGGACCTTGAGCAACTCATTGGGCGTAAGAGACTTCGCACTCAGGCGCAGATTGCTGTATTTGAAGCTTGTATAAGAGAGACCATGACCAAACGGGAAGAGCGGTTCAATGTCCTTCTTGTCGTAGTAGCGATACCCGACAAAGATGCCTTCCCCGTAACGGACCTTGCCATTTTCCCCCGGATAATTGATGTATGCAGGATTATCCTCGAGGCGGACGGGGAAGGTGGTGGGTAGCTTACCGGATGGATTCACATCGCCGAACAGCACGTCCGCCAGTGCGTTGCCCTGTTCCTGACTGTTGTACCAGAGCTGCAACACTGCCGGGACTTTGTCGATCCACGGCATTTCTACGGGCGAGCCAGCGTTCAGGACGACGATGGTGTTCTTATTTGCCTTGGAGACGCGTTCGATGAGTTCATTCTGTGCCCCGGGCAGTTTCATATCGACGCGGTCGAAGCCTTCCGATTCCCATTCGCCGGTGAGACCAGCGACCAGCACCACGACATCCGAGTTCCTGGCAAGCTTGACGGCTTCGGCAATCATATCCTTTGCATGAGGCGGCTGGTGCCCGAAGGCGAGCGAGCGCCAGCGCGGATTGCCTTTCCAGTAATATTCGATCTTGATGGGGTAAGCCCTTCCGCCTTCAAGCTTGACATCCACGATAAGCTGTTTTGCCATATCTGAGTCGGAACTGTGATCGATGACGAGTTTGCCATCCAGATAGAGCTTGCCCCAGCCTACCGCGGACAAGGCAAGCCTGTGTGTTCCGCTTTCCTGCGGGGTGAAGAATCCTTCCATGCGGAGTGAGAAGGATTCCTGGTTCACATTGGGGACCGTAGTTTCAAACCAGCCGTATTGGACACGAGTCGTAATATCGGTGTATGTAGGATCACCCAAAAATTCTGTTCCATTGAACAGACTGAGATGGAGTCCGCGCCGCCCGTCCGCTGTGGATAAAGTTTCCGGCGCTGGAGAAGGCAGGGTCTTATAAATAAAGCAGCCCGTTGCTGCCTGCACTTTGATTTTGCTCCCGGCGCGGTTCTTGATCCCCTCGAAAGGCGAGACCGCGTAATGGGGAGTAACCGAGGAACTACCGCCACCCAGGATTTGTGCAGTCTGCGCATTCGGGCCGATCACCGCGATCGATTTGACTTTCTTGAGAGGCAGTATGCTATCGTTCTTAAGCAGGACAATCGCTTCGCGTGCCGCCTCACGAATGATCCTGCGATGATGAGGCTTGTTCTCCGCACGTTCGGTCTGTAGGTCGGGGTTGGCAAAGATGGCAGCTTTTTCGAGAACGCCCAGCAAACGTCTCGCTTTGTCGTCAAGCATCTCTTCGGTCAATGGACCATCGTCGAGGGCACGCTTGACGATCTCTTCCGACATCCAGCGTGCCTTGCCGGGCATTTCGAGATCGAGCCCGCTATTCGGCACGTCCCGGTCGTAGGTGCCGAACCAGTCCGACATAACGATGCCTTCATATTTCCATTCGCCTTTGAGAATCTCGAGCAGCGTATGGTTGTTTTCTGCGGCGTAGACTCCATTGACGCGGTTGTACGCGGACATGACAGCCCACGGATTGGAATTACGAATGGCGATGCGGAACGGCTCCAGATAAATTTCTCGCAGGGTACGTTCGTCCACTTCAGAGCTGATGGAGAAGCGTTCAAATTCCTGGTCGTTGGCAACGAAATGCTTGATGCATGCGCCGACACCTTTGCTCTGGATTCCCCTGATGTAGGCGGATGCCAGCATGCCGCTGAGGAACGGGTCTTCGGAGTAACATTCGAAGTTACGTCCCGCAATCGGGGTGCGGTGGATGTTGACCGTGGGGGCAAGCAGGATGTGCGCGCCTTTGGCTTTGAGCTCATCGCCGAGTACGTTTCCGACTTTTTCCACCAGGTCCGGATTCCAGGTAGCGCCCAGCGCGATGCCCACCGGCGTAGCAACGGAGGATGGTCCCATGTTGCCCCACGAACCGCGTGCCCCGTTTGGTCCATCCGTCACCCGAAATTGCGGGATGCCCAGCCGCGGCACAGCGACGCTGTGCCACAGGTCTGCACCCGCAAGCATGGAAATTTTTTCTTCAATTGTCATCTGCTGCAGAAGGTCGTCAATGTGAGACATGGTTACTCCCAGAGTAAGTATAAAAGTACACAGGTAGACAGGTGCAAAGGTCGAGTATGTTTATTTGTTTACCGGTGTACAAAGTCTAAAGATTTGCAAATGTGATGAGCTGGATGCCATTTGCATGGATAACTTCTTTGATAAATGGATCTGTCAGTATTTCGAGTTCTCTGTCGCGCTGCTTGTTATAGACCGATTCGCTTGCGAAGGCAGTGTCGGTATACCCTGGATGACACATGATCTCGGTTGTCCCTTCCGGCAGATTGTTGATCATGTTAAGTAGTACTTCCCGGGTTGCGCGTTCATTGTAGAAGTCCACCATGAAACAATCCGGGCGAGGCGGATTGAATTCCCGAATCAAATCTGGCACATGTTTGTTTGTCTCCTCTAGTTCCTGAGAGGCATCTCCTGTGAAGGGGAAGCGAATCGCACATTCGAACTCCTTTGCCAGTTCCAGCATGGCGCGAAACAGTGCAGGAGAAAAGTAAGAGGAGTGATGGTGCGAGTCCAGATGAGTTGGCTTGCGCCTCGCTGCGCGGAGGAAGGCTTCGATCTGCGCTCGCCATTCTCTCTTTACCTCGTAGACTTTAATGTTCGAGAGTTGTTCGAGCAAAGGTCGGTACTTGAAAAAGTGCCCATCCTTATCCGTGATGGAGGAAATCGTTTCCGGCGCTGAGATGGGATCGCCCATCGTGAGAACAAGATGGACGCCCATCCCCAGCTCGGGGACTTCCTTCAAGGCAACAGCGATGTCTCCTGCTGTGCTGGGGATGTTCATCATGCAGGTGGTGGAGGTCACTACGCCGCACAGGTGTGCTTCGCGAATCCCGCGCGAAATCTCCGGCGTGCGTCCATAGTCATCAGAGTTGATAATCAGTCGTTTCATAGGTTCTGTTTTGTTTTCAGTGAGATTCTTGCACGCCAGAATACAGACGGCACTTATCCAAACAATTGCACGGGAGGTTCCGAGGAGGGAACCCCTTCCAAATATTTTGCATAGAACTCGAGCAGGAACGGAGTCGGGTTTTTGTAAAACTCCTCCGGATCCATCTGGAACTTCGCATACTCGGGAATGGGTTTGATCTTCGGCTTGGTGGCTGCAAACTCCCGGATGACCTTCGCGTGAGGCTTAAGCGAGCCATCCCCGCGCACCAGCCCGAAGAAACGCTCGTGATGGTAGTTGAGACAGGGCGGCACGTCCCAAAGTTCAGAGATATAGTCGGCGTAACACCAGAGCATGGCGCCTGTCGCTCCGCTCTCCTGCAGCTTTGGGATTGTCAGCTGTAAAAATTCGGCAAACTCTTCCTCACTTGCCACGAATTGTTCGTGCTTGCGCCCATTCGTCGCTGTCCATTTCATAATGTGGGATGGTTCCCTGGGCTGCGCTGTGGGGCCGCCGAATTCCTCCATCAGGATTGGCTTGCCGGCTAGAGCGGCCGTCAGGGCACAGGTGAACGGTACGAAATCGGGGTCGAGCGGTTTGCGCGCCCATTTCGTGTACATAGGATAGGAATGCATCACGGCAATATCGGTATGCTTGTAAACTTTATCAATGCGCAGACCATTGTCGCGGTGTAGTCCATCGGCATGCAGACCAATCGTCACCGGGTGGTTGGGATCGATGCTCTTGATGAGATCCACCATTTGTTTGACCCAGGCGGCTCCTTCATCCGAGGTGAGTGGCCAGGCGTAGAGATCGGGCTCATTCGCAAGATTCCACAACCAGATCGCCTTATGGTCCTTGAGCATCCCTACAACCGTCTCAAGCAACAGGCGTTCTGCCTGAATTGCCACCTCATGGTGGAACATGTTGTAATAGCCTTGCGCCGTTGGTTTGCCAGAACTGACAAGGTCTCGAATCCAGCCATAGTCATCTTTGCCTGGCAGTTCGCCGCCCAGCAGCCAGCGCGGACTCCAGTTTGGTCCGCTCATATGCCCGGTAAAGAAGGTCACATTGAGACCGAGGTCATTGTCTCCGGCGATATCCGCTACGGTCGCGAGGTTGTCCAGCGCTTCTTTCGAGACGGAATCAGGATCTGGTTGAAAGTCATCCCACAGTAAAAAGAGGCGGACGATCTTCAGCCCGAGCTCACGGATGACGCTGAATTCCTCACGTACTTCGCCGGGATCGAAGTTGTTCCACCAGTACATGGCTTTTCGACGGGGCCAGTAATTGACGCCAAGAACAAAGTCATTCCCAGGGGTTAAATCAGTCATTTCAATCTCCTGTTCATAAGGATTTTCAGTAACCGAACGTATCAGATATCCTTAAGAACGTGATTACGGATTGGATTGTGCTGCTCTATAGATTGCCTCTACCAGCGATAGCTCGCCCTGTGCGTCGTGGTCCAGAGCCCAGAACATGATGCCGCCGGCTTTTTCCATCGCTTCCTGTGTTTTGGTCTGGATCGTCGGGATGCCATTGTAGTGATACGTGGTGCCGTAATAATCAAAACTGTCCGCTTGTGCAGCATTCGGGTCTTCCTGCACAATTTTGTAGTAGGGCATATCAGGGTCACCGTAAAAAGGCACGCCCAGGACGATTTTCTCCCTGGGTAACCCGCGCTCGCTCCAGTACGCCAGTCCGTGCTCGAACTGCTCCATCGTTCCATGGTCAGTGCCATCATAGGTCATGACGTTCACGAAATCAAAATATTCAAAGGATTCCTTCGGCACGCCCAGACCATATTCATCGCCATAGGAGACGACCGCGGTGGTCAGGAGCGTATCAGGCATCGCCGCGCGCAGCTCCTGGATTAGCGCCAGAAAATTTTGAGAAGAGGGACCCGGGTCTGGATACTCCCAGTCCATGTCCACGCCGTCGAGCTGGTATTCGTCGACGAAGGCTTTCAGGTTTTGGACGAACGCGGTTCGTGTCTCAGGCGTCGCTGCCAGCTCTTCGAATTGCGAGTCCCAGCCCCAGCCGCCGACAGAAATGCTGACTTTTACCCCGTGCTGGTGAGCCGTCCCGACGATTTGCTTTAGCTTCCAACCATTGACGATTGGATTGAACGTGCCGTCTGCTTTTGGCGTCAAGAAGGAGTAATTGATATGTGTGAGCTTGTCGTATGGAATAATATTCGCGATGATCGCGTCCGTGGCATACGCCAGGATGATAAATTGTGACGCAGGGACAGGGGAGGGGATCACGGTAGGCACCGGGCTCGGAGGTGCCGAGGTGCTTGAAATCGGGGTGGCAGGAGCGGCGCAGGAGGCAAGGAAGGCGGTAAGAAGAATTGAAATAATTCTGGACATGTTATCCAAATGTCGGTCTCATCGGACGGACACATTCCTCACAACGGAAATCGAGTCACTGACGGTCTTGCGGATCTTGGGAGTGAACTGAAATGCGTCTGCTTCCATCCCGAGCAGGACCGCGCCGACAACCGGAGGAATCTGCAGGCGTACTAACCGCGCCTTCGGTGCCAGCTTGTGGATCGTTTCACGCATCGGTTCGATCAGCATTGTGCCGCCCTCGAACATACTCCCCGTCAGTACTACATCGAAGGCAAGGTTCTCAAACGCAAGCTGCCGGATCACGGCGTTAGCTATCTCACCGAGTTCCGTCCCTGCCCAACAAATCAGGTTGCGCGCGGCTTCATCCCCTTCCTCTGCCACACGAAAGACGATGCGAGCCGCGTCCGCCCCAATGTGATATTCATAGGTGGTGTAGCCGCGCATCAGGTCTTCCAAATCCTTTGCCCCTACATAGGCAACGAGGGCATCCGCAAGCGCTGTCTTCGGGATACGTCTGGTCCAGGAATAGCCCACCACCTGCATGCAACGGTGTATGAGCTCTGACGCCCCCGCGCCTTCTCCCATCAGCACACCATGCCCAGTGACGCGTCCTTCGCTCTTGTGCTCACGGTCCCAGCCCCGGCAATTCGATCCTGTACCGGAAACAACAACAACGCCCCAGCCTTCCTCCGCTCCCGCGATCAGCCCGGGCACCGAGTCGTTGACAAACTTATAAGGGGCATTGAGTTTTAATCGATCGATCACAGAAGCCGTGGCTTCCATCTCGGATGGCCAGTCGTAGCCTGCCACGCCGAAGCCGGCTCCCGCAATCTGTTCCTTTTTCAAGCCTGCGCTCCGCCTGGCTTGTTCCAGACCATCTTGCATGGATTGGAACATGCCCTCGTACCCGACCGATTCATGATTGGCAGGTCCACTTTCTCCGAAGCCAAGGGCACGACCGGTTTCGTCGACAATCAGCGTATGAGTCTTGGTTGCGCCGAGATCGGCGCCAAGGTAGTAGCGCATAGGAATAGTGAATAAAGGGGCGGCCTGTGGGGTCGCCCCTTTTCATGGGTTAGTTCCAAAACTGGGGCAGGTGCTCTTTGTGAGTTTCCAGCATATCGTCGAGCACTGCCTGGACCTTATCTGCTTTCGGCCCCAGGGGATGTGCCAGCAACGCCTGGTACGCGGCATCCCGGTCTCCGTGCACAGCCGCCTCTACGGTCAGCAGCTCATAGGCTTTGACATTTGCGATCAAACCGAAGCAGGACGCAGGCAATGGCTCGGTAGGGATGGGAGTGATGCCGCTCTTTTTCACAGTGGACGGAATCTCCAGAACCCAATCGGCGGGCCACTCCCTGACGGCCTCACCGTTCCGGATGTTGACAACGTGAGTCTCACCGAGGTCGTTGTAATGAGCATTCAGCAATTGTGTCGCAACGGTCGAGTAGTAGGCACCACCACGTTTCATGAGAGCTGCGGGAGGTTCTTTCAGGCTCGGGTCAGCGTACTCACGTAATAGGTCTTTCTCCACTTCGATGACTTCTTCTGCGCGTGAGGGCGGCCAGTTTTCCTGGGACTTCAACTTCCTGTCTGTGTGATAGAAGTACTGGAGGTAATAATTAGGGATCATCCGCAGGACTTCGATGGTGCGCGGTTCCCATTCCGGTTCCGACTCTTCTTTGAGGTCTTCAATAAAGCCGCCGATGACTTGCGGCCAGACGTCTTCGCCGTCTATCGTAAAGCCGCGATGCCACGACAGGTGATTCAAGCCGAGCGTCTTTAGTTCAGTATGGCCGGGATCGATCTTTTTGCCGGTCGCCTTTTCCAAACTTTCGATGATATGCATCTTGGTTGTGATCGGGACATTACACACACCCACTGCTGGAACATCGGGCGCGTATTTGCTGAGTGCCTGAGTCACAAGCCCCGCGGGGTTTGTGAAATTTACCAGCATCGTGCCAGGTTTAGCGACTTCGTGGATATCCTGCGCGATCTTCAAGATGACCGGAATTGTACGAAGGGCTTTGCCCATCCCACCGACGCCGGTGGTTTCCTGCCCGATCAAGCCATGCCGCAGACCGAGGTACTCATCACGGCGGCGCGCTTCCATGTGCCC
>DASSBC010000009.1:0-20601 GCA_035699125.1 Anaerolineales bacterium | reverse complement strand
ACACTACCTGGCAATAACACAATGACGTTGACCATCCAAAACCCGAATGCCTGGCCTATCAGGATCCAGGATATATTTGTAGTCTGGGATCATGACCGAGGTCACCAGCAGGGAAATGACAAGTCCTTAATCCTGCAGAGTGCAAGCCTGGGCGGAACAACATTCTGGACCGGCAGCAATGATGGTCCCAGCACTACGCTCACACCCACTTCGGCTCTGACCATTCCACCCGGTTCCTCGGTGACCTTGGTCTTCACCTTCCACCAGGAATACAATCGGTCGGATGGGTCGGAAGAAATCAATATCAATCTTTCCACACCGGGCTGCGAAACATTCCCCATCCATGTGAAGAGATAGTGCGACGGGTAAATAATATTCAGAAATGAGTGAGCTATGAAACCGATCAAAGGTGAACGCGGGCAAAGTTTGGTGGAACTGGGCATCAGCCTGTTGATCTTGGTGTACCTGCTGGCTGGGCTTGTCGAATTTGGAGTTCTCTTCTTTCAGTATATACAGCTTCGTGACGCCGCCCAGGAAGGAGCGCTATATGGCTCGACAAGGCCATTTGACGTCCTCGCGATTGTAGACCGTGTAAAATATTCATCTGATTCGCCTCTGGACCTCCCAGTGTTAGTTGCCAGCGGAGACGTAACGGTATCAATTAACATTGATGGAATTTCATCCACTGATCTAGCTAATTATGCTATAGTAGATTGTGAAGGCCATGGAATTCAGGTTGTTGTAGGTTATGATCATCAAATCTTCATGCCTTTTATGGCTGCATTACTTGGAAGTCCCACGATCCCTTTGAGCGCCAGTGTGACAGATACAATTCTCACACCTCTTCAGTGTACGCCTTAACCACTTGAAAATCTCTTAGTGTCCAAAATCCAGGGAGTGTCTGAATCTAAAAAAGTTCGGCACTCCCTGAATTATTTATGGGTAGAATTAATCTGTAAATAGATATGGAAAGAAAACTGCTATGAAAAAGCACCCTTCTGAACGCGGCCAGGCATTGATCATCATTGCCCTGGCATTTGTGGGAATTGTGGGGATGGCTGGCCTGGTGATCGACGGCGGCAATGCCTTCCAGGACCGGCAGAGAGCCCAAAATGCGGTAGACGCGGCGGCGCTCGCCAGCGCGCACGCACGTGTCACCGGAGGGGATCTGGTTGCCGCGGCGCTCGCTACGGCAGCACAAAACGGATATGACAATGATGGGGTGAACAATATTGTTTCTCTATATACGCCTCCTAAAGATGGTCCACACGCGGGTGACATCGAGTACGTCCAGGTCATCATCACATCGCATGTCAACACGTATTTTGCGCGCGTGATTGGCAGGGATCAGATCACAAATACGGTCGAAGCAACCTCCCGTACCACCATCCCGCAGGTAGGTCCGCTCCTCGATGGTGTTGCCATTGCCAGCCTCGCTCCGGCAAGCAACTGCTTCAACCAATTGGCATTCTGGGTTCATGGGGAAGCAACCCTGGATATCACAGGAGGTGGTGTTTTTGTCAATTCCAATAATCAGACCTGCGCACTGGTGGAACAAGGCAATGGTAGTATACGCCTGTCGGAGGGACATGACATCGAGATCGTAGGCGGCGCCTCGATTCAAAAGACACGATTGATCACACCGGCTGTGACAGTGGGGGGGACGCCCATCAATTACCCACCCCCATTCTTTATGCCGAAAGTAGGCTGTAGCCAGGATGCGGAAATCAACCCAGATGGGACCTCTATGCGCGCGGGCGCCTGGGGCGAGGAATTTCCACCGCCAGGAGTGACCCAACTCGGGAGCGGGGTCTACTGTCTGAGCAATGGAATGCATGTGACCGGACATCTCGAGGGACACAACGTCATCTTCAAAGTGACGGGCGGCGAGGTACGCTTCAACAGCGGTGCCGATATTATGCTTGATGCGCCCAACGCCGGCGCGAATGCAGGCTTGCTGATCTACCTGCCTGCTGAAAATAGAAGCAAGGTGGTCCTGAATGGCGGCGCCGGCTCTGACATCACTGGGACAATTCTGGCGCCTGGCTCACCCATCCTGATTAAAGGCATGGATGCCAAACGCGGCTTTCACAGCCAGATCATTGGTTACACCATTGAAGCCGATGGAACGAGCAATGTGGTGATCAACTATAGGCCAGAACAAAACTTTCAGTCCCTAAACATGCCCGAAGTCCAGCTTGCAGAGTAAATGATTGGTTACGCCAGCAGTTGAACTGCTGGCGTAACTTTCTCTTTACTACTGAATCAGGTATACTGCTCTGAAAATTACCATATAGAGGAGGTGAGCCAGCATTATTCTCGGGAAAGACAGCGCATGGACTTATTAGTTAAATAGCCTGTTCATTGAATAGTTACATCGTTCACTATGGAACGATGTAACTATAAAGCTATCAAACTACTGAGTTGACGAGGATAAGGGTTCTCCATTGCGAAGATGGAGCTACCCCCGGCGAATTTCAGCCGGGAAAAATCGAAAGATCAGCGGAAGCCCTTCGGGTGCGCCATCACCCGTTTCTTTCCCTCCGAATCAAAACGTTGCGACAACGCCGCGCGAGCAATCACGCGGACAAAGACGCAAAGGATGGCATATACATGTCGTTGCGAGCCCGTAGGGTGAAGCAATCTCCTCGAAACCGGAGTTTGCTTCGTCACAACGAAGGCTCCTCGCAAAGACATAAATTATTATTTCGGAGGATCCCCTATGTGTGGCATCGTTGGATATATCGGGTCGCGTGACGCGACACCGATCATCCTCAATGGCCTGAAAAGGCTGGAATACCGCGGGTACGACTCGGCTGGGCTGGCGATCATAAACGATGGGCAGCTCGAGGTCCGCAAAGACGCAGGAAAGTTATCCCAATTAATCGACCTTGTATATAAATCGCCCATCAATGGCGCGCCGGGGATCGGTCATACGCGCTGGGCAACACACGGCGCCCCGAATGCACGCAATGCGCATCCACATGCCGGACAGACAAAACGAGTCGTCGTCGTGCAGAACGGCATCGTCGAAAACTTCCTCGAGCTCAAAGATGAACTTGTAGCAAAAGGAGTGGAATTTCAATCGGAGACAGATACAGAAACCATTGTTCACCTGGTGGAGCATTATCTCGCTACAGGAGTAGGGCTCGTCGAAGCTGCCCGCAAAACGTTCAACCAGATCCAGGGCGCCAATGTGATCGTGCTGATGTCTGCCGACGAACCCGATAAGATCGTCACGGCGCGAATTGGCAACGCTGGCGGTGTAGTGCTCGGCATGGGCCAAGGCGAAAATTTTATCGGCAGCGATACTCCGGCGATTATGGAACACACGCGCAACGTAATCTTTCTGGAGTCCCGGCAGATGGCGGTCGTGACATCCAACACCATGACCATCGAAACATTGGACGGCGCAAAAGTTAAACCGCAGGTGCATACCGTTGCCTGGGACCCGGTTGCCGCGGAAAAAGGCGAATATCGTCACTTCATGCAGAAGGAGATCCATGAACAAGTGCGCGCGCTGACCGATACTCTTGCAGGACGTGTCGATTTCGCGCAGGGCAGTATCCGGCTGCCCGATCTCAAGCTCACAGAGGACCTGGCAAAACGAATCGATAAAATTTACATCACAGCCTGCGGCACGGCGGCATACGCGGGCATGGTCGGCAAATATCTTATCGAGAAGATCGCACGCATCCCGGTCGAAGTAGTCATCGCCTCCGAGTTTCGTTATAGCGACCCAATCCTGGATGACAAAACAGTTGTGCTGGCAATTTCGCAATCCGGCGAGACAGCCGATACACTGGCAGCGATGGAGGAGGGACGGCGCAAAGGCGCGATCGTGTGGAGCATCGTCAACGCAATCGGCTCACAAGCGATGCGTCTGGCAGATGGAGTCATCGCGATGCAAACGGGACCAGAAATTGGCGTCGCTTCGACGAAGGCTTTCACCGCTCCCTTAGTCGATCAGTACATGCTGGCGATCCTGCTCGCGGACCTGCGCGGTGTGATTGACGAAACGAGGCGCCGGGCACTGGTCTCTGACCTGCGCCTCATCCCTGACCTGGTCGGGCGCACCCTGGAACGCGAAGAGGAAGTGGAGGTCGTGGCACAAAAATTAAAAGATATCCGCGATTGCCTGTATTTGGGTCGCGGCATCAATATGCCGATCGCCTATGAAGGCGCACTCAAACTTAAGGAGATATCCTACATTCACGCGGAGGCATACCCCGCGGGAGAGATGAAGCATGGTCCTATCGCTCTGATCGATGAGCATATGCCGGTAGTGTGTCTTGCACCAAAAGACCCTTGGCGCGAGAAAATGGTCTCGCAGATCCAACAAGCAAAAGCACGCGGCGGAGTTGTGATCGCGGTCGCTACCGACGGCGATGAGTTGGTGGAAGGTATAACAGACCAAGTCCTCTGGGTGCCGGAAGCCCCCTGGATGCTCTCACCTGTGATCACCGTCCTACCTCTGCAATTGCTTGCGTATCACATCGCGGCAATTCGCGGCCTGGATGTGGATCAACCTAGAAACCTGGCAAAGTCAGTCACTGTAGAATAGTAGAGGTTGATTTGTAACTTCGCACAATGATTGTGCAACGCAACAAAAGCAACGTTTTATGTCGAGACGAGTCTGGTATGTAGGATCCAGACTCGTTTTTATTGACTCTGAATATCTTTAGGATTCGTCGTATTAAGCCTTTCAATTATGCAAGATTGATGAGAAGCAAACCTATCAAGACTGTATAGGGTGTTTCTGTACCAAAAATCAGTAACCTGCGTCATGTCCGTGTCGCACACTGTACAACAAGGAGGCTCCATTATGATCACAAAAGCAAGCGAAAAGGGACAGGCTCTTATTCTTATCACACTGGCAGCGGTCGGGTTATTTGCATTTGCAGCCCTCGCTATCGACGGATCGATGGCATTTTCAAACAAGCGTCACGCGCAGAATGCCGCGGATGCTGCGGCATTGGCGGGTGCACTTTCCTATGCCCGGGAAGGCAACACCACGAATGTTGAAAGCGTTGCACTCGCCCGCGCCGGCTCGAATGGATATACAACAAATGGCACAACAATAGAAGTGACAGTCACAATTACCGATGTGCCCGAAGAAGAATGTCCGGGTGATGCGGCGGGTAAGGATATTACGGTCAACATCGTTTCCTACATGAACACGACCTTCGCAAAAGTCATTGGGAGAGAGCAAATTGAAAGTGGAGCCACAGCCACATCACGTGCTTGTGGGTACAAGTTAGTTCCTATGTTTGATGGGAATGCCATTGTGGGCCTAAGTCAAACATCTCCTTGCGCATTTGACACCGGAAACAGTAGCTCAGTAAAGTGGACCGTCAAGGGTGGCGGGGTTTTCTCAAATGGTTGTGGATTTTCTAAAGATGACGATACCGTGACTTTTGATCCGGGATTATGCATTTCTGTCCCCGCAGGAGGGTTAGTCAGTGGTGATTGGAATTGCACACCACAGGCAGCCTCTTCTTATGACTGGGACGAGTATATACTTGCCAACATGCCCCCCGACCCCTGTGATGGCACCCCCGGTGATATTGGTATTATTCCATCTTCCGGACAAACAAATTTCAGTAATGGCGTGTATTGCATCTCGGATATGGATGCATTCACCAAAAAGGATGTGGTCCTGGATAATGCTACTCTTTACGTCACCGATGATGCATTTAGCTTAAGGTATTCAGGAAGTGGTGGTCTATTTGGGAAGGCCACAAAGTCTGGGACCTATACAGGAAGTGAATATTACGCCGGCTTCTATATGATCGTGGAGCCAGCCGCTGTCTGCACGAAATTCAGCGACAACCATCATCAAGTGCTGGAATGGAAAGGTAATGGTGATGGAAGCTTCTATGGAACGATCTTTGCGCCCACTGCCTGCCTAGATCTCCGCGGCAATGGGCATGCAGAAGGTCTCCATTCCCAAATTATTGGCTGGATTGTTGGTTCGAACGGGACAGCAGATACTTACGTGAATTACCAGGCAGACGAGAATCATCAGATTACCGTCCACCCTAACGTCTCGCTCTTGGAATAGGAAAAATCATTCAAAGAAAAAGCGGCGCTGAAGAAGCGCCGCTTTTTCTTTATTAAGCAAGTGCTCGGTCAAGACAAAATTGTTAGCTTGCGTAGTACTTAAGAGTAGTAAAATTGTAACGTCATATTAATGTAAGATGAATAAAATATAGCTGATTGTCAACTTTCTTCTAGCAAGGTAAGGAGTGTAACATGAGACCAAAAGCAAAGGAACGGGGCCAGGCACTTGTTATTATTGCGCTTGCCGCGGTTGGTTTATTTGGTTTTAGCGCGCTGGCGATCGACGGGAGCCGCGTTTTCTCCGATCGGCGTAACGCCCAGAATGCGGCAGATACTGCCGCTCTTTCCGCGGCGCTGGCAAAGATCAGAAATGAAGACTATGTGCTGGCGGCAAAGGATCGTGCAGCTGATAATGGCTATGCGATTGATGCAAACAGCAACGTCGAGGTTGCCATGTGCAATACTCTTTCTGGTCCGGATACCTGCCAAGGCATCCCGACACAGACCAGCAATCCGCCGACTACGGAGGAACTTGAACTCATTAATCCCGCCAATTACGTGCATGTTAAGGTCACATCTATCCTCCCGGCAACTTTTGCGCGGATTGTCGGGCGCAATGAGTTCACCAATATCCTGACCGCGATTGCCTACGCGGGTCCTGTGGAGCCGAAACCTCTCGTCAATGGATATGCGCTGGCGGCCATGTCACCTCACGAATCCAATGCAGTTTTGACCACAGGAAACTTCACCTTAGACATTATCAACAGCGGTATCTTCAGCAATTCTGATGCTGAATGCACGAACGGTGGTACCAATGGTTCGATGAGTTTAGGTGGTAACCAAACAATTCAAGTGGACACTTCGATCCAAACGGTTGGCGAATTCTGCGAAGGTGGCAATCCACAGGGGTCCATCCCTCCATTCAATGAAGGAGTGAGCTCTATCGATTATCCACCTCTAGTCAGCATGCCGAGCTTTTCGTGCGGCTCAACGCCTGGCTCCGTATCTCCTCCTGATGCCCAACGACGTGTTACAGTCTCCCCCGGTAACCATGGCAACCTCACATTCCCCCTTGGCGCTGAAGTTATATTTAGTCCGGGCACGCATTGCTTCAGCAACGGTCTGACTATCACGGGGGAGAGGGTCATTGCTGATAATGTCAGATTCCTGTTCACTGGGGGCGATTTCAAGATCAATAGTGGTTCGTTGACCTGTAATGACATGCAGGTACTTGTTAACGGCGGCACTGGCGTCACTATGGGTGCGACCAGCCATGTTTTCTGCAACAATGTGACCTTTTTCCTCTCGACTGGAAGTGTAAACTGGACTGCTAATGCAGACTACAGGATCTATGCACCAACTGGCGGAGATTATGAAGGTCTACTGTTCTACATGCCCCCTTCCAATCACAAGTCGATCACGATCAACGGCAATTCAAGCTGCGAGATGACGGGTACGATCCTGGCGGTTGGATCGAAAATTACGGTCAATGGCAACAGTTCGGCCGAGGGACTAAACAGCCAGATCATCGGCGATACCGTAGTGCTTAATGGAAATGGAAACTTGGTGATCCATTATAATCCTGATGACCAATACCAACCAATCGATCCAAGCGTTATCATGTTGACGAAGTAACAAAATTAAAAAATTACGAGACCGGGCTGATTTGGCCCGGTCTCGTCTTATCTCTCTGGTCTGCCGGAAATGGGTGGAGTCATGACAGGCCATGATAATAATTCATTATGCCTCATCGCTTCTCTATTTCATCACATTGTTCCTCAAAAAGTACCGAAGGCTACCTGTAACCTTTTGCTCGTTGACTTGGTCCTTTCAAAACTGTATAATTTAGTGGGTTGATAGCTTTATTTGTACGTTTTTCCACGAGGAGGATCCATGTTTGATAAAGTACGTGCATTTCTTCTTTCGTTGACGATCATCGCAGTTTTGGCTTTTAGCGCAGTGGGGACTACAGTTGTGTACGCAGATGGAGGTACGCCTCCCAAAGACTCCGGAGGGGTAACCGGTGCCGACGATTCGGGTACGGAACACACCGAGGAAAATGGAAAATCGGATCCGGGCACTGTAGACACCGTTGATTTATCTGACGTTGTGAAAGGCGAGGTAACGCCTGCTCCTACTGCGGAAGTACCACCCCCAGTTGATGAGGAAGTCACCCCAGAACCAACGGAGGAAATTGCGCCACCTGCTGAAAGTGAGGCGCCCCCGGCTTCAACCGAAGAGCAAGCGCCTCCTGCCGAGGGGACAAAGCCTGCCGAAACGCCCATTCTGGATTCTGTCCCTGAAGATACAACCGTCGCCGTGGTGAATGCGTCAGGCGAGTTACAGCCTCTCGCAACCCAGGCGGCTGCAGATGCGATCGCTACCAGCGACCCAATCTGGTGCCCTGCAGGCCAAGCACCAACCCCAGGCGCGAACGGCTGTACACAATCCTTCAACAGCTTCACAGCACTGTTGACGTTCCTTGCTGGCAACGCAACCTACACAGGAGCGGGCACAATCTATGTCGAGCAGGGAGCCTACCAAGGCAGTGAATCGACCATCGATTTCAACAACTATAACCTGAGCAATATCAGCAATGCCGACCTGACCATTACCGGTGGCTGGAATACATCTACTGGAACAACAACGAGTACCAGCACGTTCGATAACGTTTCCATCATCATCGGTAGCAGCGCGAATCCATGGGGCGGCTCACTGACCTTGAGCAACATCACCATTACGGATCCGCAAAACACCGGCATTGTCCTTAACGCTCAAAACAACATTAATCTATCCAATGTTCATGTGACGAACTCCAATGTTGGAGCAGGCGCTGAGCTTCATTCCGGTAATGATGTAAATATCAACAATTCAACTTTCGACAGAAATAAAACTGCCGGCGTTATCATCAGAGCTGTCCGCGACGTTTCCATCGCAAATAGCAGCTTCAGCAACCCTGAGACAGCTCGCGAGCAAATCGTGGGACTCGATATCATCACCGATGGCTCGGTATCCCTGCTCAACGTTCTCGCCAATGAAAACCGTCAGGAAGGCGCCACAATCGATGCAGGCGGACAAGTTAACATTGCCAACAGTGGCTTCTCCGGTACGAAAGCCATCATGGGTTCAGACTTCCTCGGATACGGCTTAACGGTTATATCTGACTCCGCAATCAATCTTGATGGTGTGACCGCCAACGACAACTTCCTGTGGGGCGCGATGCTCACTGCGGCAGGAGACGTCAACATTGCGAACAGCATCTTCAATGCAAACACAACAGAGGATATAACTTTCATCGATGATACCGGTCTGCTCGTTTTTAGCGGCGGGAATGTCTCGATCTTCAATTCCCATGCCGATGACAACCGTTTGATCGGCGCGACCATCGAAGCTGTTGGCGATGTATCCATCAGCAACAGCACCTTCTCCAGCAACAACGGTGTGACCCTGGACAGCGGCGGAAACGAAACCTTCCACGGGTATGGCTTGAATGTCGTCACAGATGGCGGTATTTTCCTAGAAGGCGTTACCGCCTCCGACAATACTTTGTTTGGTGCTCATCTGGAAGCGGGCGGAGTTGTTGTTGTATCAACCAGCACCTTCAGCAACCATACTTCCGGAGATGGGACCGGACGAGGTTTAGAGATTATCGGCGGTGGGAACGTTCTCCTGCAAAACGTGACACTCAACAACAATCAGACCTTTGGTGCAGATATCCATGCAGGCGGCGATGTGCTGCTCGAGGCAGTCACTGCCGACGGGAATGGAACGAATGGTGTCGAAGTGCAAACAAGTTGCGGTACGGTGATCCTGGTAGGCGGCACATATTCGAACAACGATCAATTTGGGCTGAGCCTGATCAACAGCGCGCTCGACCAGACGTTGGCGCCAACATTTGCCAATAACACTGCAGGCAACATCTTCCAGGATCCAGGAACCTGTGTCTTCCCATCCCCCGCACCTTCGACGCCACCCACTACACCTCCCATTATCCAACCCGGTGATGTTGGAGCTCTGACACCTGGCGGTCAAGGTAGTAGTGCATTTGCGAGCACTCTCAATTTCTCCGGCGGGAACTTAAGCCTGATTACGGGTAAGATGTCTTTGAATAGCTTCCTGGCAGGATATGACACTGCTTTCAATGGTTCCCACGTTGGTCCATTTGTTGGAAGATATGCCTACATCCACCTGGACTCAGGCGTTATGCTGATCGTTTTGTACTCACCCAATTCCGGGATTGAGATTGCAATGAATGGATCGTAATCGCAGCCAATAGCTTCTACGTGTTCTCTGCTACAATTGAGGAACGGCGATGAGCCGTTCCTCATTTCATTACGGTATGCCGCTCGTATAAAAGTATTTCTTAAATATTAAAAAAGAAGCGGCAAAGGGAAATCCTCCATGAGAAAAAACTTCTTAAGCACTTTTGCAATTCTTATTCTGATCTTCATCCTTGCTGGCTGTGGAAATCCTCCAGCTACATCTGCGCCCGCGGCTACAGAAACAGATGTAGAAGATGTACAGCCAACTGCGACAGAAGCCACTTCTACCCCGGTCGAGCCAACATCCACGCTGGACCCCTGTTCTCGCCCACAACTCGAAACAGAAGTCCAGGAAGTTCACAAACATATGCGTGAGTTTGACGATGCTTCGATTCTGGCATCCAATATGCCGCGGGAGCAATTGAGCGGTTCGATTGCAGACCTGCAGCGCATACGGCGGGAGGCAGAGGATGAGGATATTCCTGGCTGCCTTGCGGATCTCAAAGCGATTCAGGTCCAGCATATGAACTCGGTCATCAGCACCTTGATCGCCTTCATGGGCGGCACCGACCAGCAGACACTGGATCAGGGTATCGCCCTGGCACGCCAGCAGCACGATGAATATACCCTTGAGCTGGCGCGTCTGCTTGGTCTGACAGTTGTCCCTGCCACATTGCCTCCAGCACCATCTGCCACAGCCACTCCGTAGTTCGCTTCAACGGTTTGTGAGACAGCTTTATGCGCCCAGATTGGGACTCGTATTTCCTGAAAATTGCCTATGCCGTTTCGGAGCGTAGTACCTGTGACCGGGCGTCCGTCGGTTGCGTGCTTGTGCTCGAGAAACGGATCTTAACCACTGGATTCAACGGCTCGCCCGCCGGGCAAGCCCATTGCGATGAGGTCGGTCACCTGCTCGTGGATGGACACTGTGTCCGCACCATCCATGCCGAGACGAATGCCATCATCCAGGCAGCTTTGCATGGAGTCTCTACAAAAGGCGCGATCTGTTATGTCACGCATCTACCCTGCATCCAATGCACGAAGGCGCTGATCAACGCCGGTATTTCGCGGGTCGTCTATAGTGTGGCGTATCGGGTGGACCAAAATGCCATCAATTTCCTGCGAGCCGCGGATATTGAGGTGACTCAAAAAGAATTCAGCGCGTTTGCATAACTGTGTTCTAGAAACAAACACCGCGCCTATCGGGCGCGGCGTTTGTTTTTGCAGGTCAGGTTTGTCGTACGAAAACTTATTCGCTAGGAATCATGATCCACAACAATAAGTAGACCAGAATACCTGGCACACCGCCCGGAATGAAGGCGAGGATCATGGCAAGGCGAAACCAAAACGCACTGATGCCAAAGAACTCGGCAAGGCCCCCACAGACGCCCGCCAGCATCCGATTCCGGCGTGAGCGGCGCAAACCCTGTTTTTGATGTGTAGTCATTTTCAAACTCCTGTTATCGGTTGTTTCTATAGTATGTACGCAGAAGGTTTGCAAAAGTCGCAACAGCTGGTTCAGACATTTCGCACACACTGCTCGAACCAGGCTAACGTGCGCTCCCAGGCATCCCTGGCTGCTTCCGGCTGATAGCGCGGACCTGTATCATTATGAAACGCGTGATCGGCACCCTGGTAAACCAGCTTTTCATAAATCTTACCGTTCTCGATCATCGCCTGCTCGATGGCAGGGATTCCGGAATTAATGCGTAAATCCAGCTCGCCGTAGATCGCAAGCACGGCTGCCTGAATGTTCGGTACATCTTCCAGAGGAGGATGCGGTCCATAGAACGGGACGGCTGCCAGTAGCTCCGGCATCTGGGTCGCCACCCTCCACGTTACGCCGCCTCCGAAGCAGAACCCAGTCATCCCAACCCTGGCGGCATCGACAAAGGGCTGTCCCTGAAGGTACTGCCAGCCGCTTTTGAAATCCTCTACGAATTGATCGGGGGAAATATTCCCCAACGCGCCTGGGACATTCTCTTGCCCAAGCGAGGCGCTGCCTCCCTGGCGGGAAAGCAGATCTACGGCGAGACCCACATAGCCAGCCTTTGCAAATCGTCGTGTAACATCCTGAATGTGTGGCGTCAGCCCACGATTTTCGTGACACACCAAAATCACCGGCGCCGGGTTTTCATTGGATGGACGTGCCAGATAGCCCATGATGACGGCATCCGCAGTGGGGATCTGCACATCGCCCGCAATGACTGCTGGATCGTCAGGCATGACGGTGCCATAGGCGGTTGAGGCGGCGGGCGACTCAGTGGCAGCCGATTCAGGTGAGGGTGATGCTTCCTGGGTGGCAAGAGTTTCGACTGTAGGGGAATTGACCGCTGAAGGCATGCTTGTTGCTGTCTCTTCCGGAGGCGGTGTGCACGCCGCTAGGATGGAATTTGCCGCGATCAGGCTTCCTGTTACAGAAGCAATCAGCTTGAGCGCTTCACGACGTGACAACCGCCCTTCCGTATAGTCCTCAGCAAATTCCTCTGCAAGATACTTTTGGAAAATATTCATGTGGATCTCCTCTAACGTCTGTAAATCAGGAACATTCACTTCCCCAGAATATTAATACGCTCCATTACACCACATGGATTAAACCAGATCGTATGATAAACAGGAAGATTCTATAGCAAGGTAAAATATCCGCATGCCCTATTCAAATGCCGTCCGCAAAGAGACTCTGGAGTCTATCGCGGATGTCCGACACATACCTTTTTGGCTGGACGCTGAGAGTCGTCCCACCCCTGAACCCAACCTGACTCAAGATATTTCGACAGATCTCCTGGTCATCGGCGCCGGGTTTACCGGATTATGGACCGCGTTCCTTGCAAAGGAGGAAAACCCCGGGCGCGAGATTGTGATGCTGGAGGCGGGGGAAGTTGCTACTGGCGCCAGCGGGCGTAACGGCGGGTTTATGGATGCATCCATTACGCATGGGCTGCAAAATGGACTGGCGCGCTGGCCACAGGAGTTCCCGGTGCTGCTGGCTCTGGGCAAGGCAAATCTCGATGAAATCGAAGCGACGATTCGGCGCCTTGGCATTGCGTGCGATTACCTGCGCACCGGCGATATCGGCGTGGCATCGCAGCCACACCAGGTCGAAGACTTGAAAGCGGAAATGGAGATTAGTGCGCGCTACAACCTTCGCGCAGAGTTCTATGATCGTGAGCAACTGCAAGAAATCGTCAAGTCGCCGTTCTTTATCGCTGGGTTGAACTATCCGGATCACGCAGCGCTTGTCAACCCGGCGCAGCTTGCCTGGGGGTTGCGCCAGGCTTGTCTCGAACGCGGGGTGCACTTGTACGAACATTCCGCCGTCACAAGGCTGGAGGAAGAGTCCGATCACGTCATTGCACACACAAAGTATGGACGTGTGCAAGCCCGGCGGGTGGCACTTGCCACCAATGCCTTTCCACCCCTGCTCAAGAGACTCTCATATTATGTGGTCCCTGTCTATGATTACGTGCTTGTCACGGAACCTCTAACACCAGCCCAACGCGAGTCCATCGGGTGGTTTAGGCGCGAGGGACTCAGCGATGCAAGCTGGCAATTTCATTACACGCGTACCACAGTCGATGGGCGTATCCTCTGGGGCGGCTACGATGCCGTCTACTATTGGAATAACGGTTTTGGCTCTCATTTGGAAAAAGACCCCGCGTCCTTCGCCCGGCTGGCGGAACATTTCTTTCAGGTATTTCCCCCGTTAGAAGGAATTCATTTCACCCATGCCTGGGGCGGGGCAATCGACACTTGTTCGCGCTTTAGTCCATTCTGGGGGACTGCACATCACCGAAAAACGGCTTACGCCATGGGATACACAGGATTGGGCGTTGGCGCTTCGCGCTTCGGCGCGCGCGTGATTCTCGATATCCTCGACGGCTGTCAAACCGAACGGACAGCGCTGGAAATGGTGCGGACAAAACCCCTCCCGTTTCCGCCAGAGCCGTTGCGCTCCCTGGGCATTTGGCTTTCCCGCTGGTCTATGGCACAGGCAGATCGCAACCAGGGACGCGAAAATCTCTGGCTGCGAGCGATGAACTGGCTGGGACTGGGATTTGATAGTTAAGATGTACATCGGGTTGGCTGCGCAGCGCCCTGATGAGGGCAACCCAACCTACCGGCTTTCCATTACAAATACACAGACTGTACTCCCGTCTTTCCCTGTCCTGAAAATTTGCCTCGCAGGCTGTCCGGTCAATTTTTGGAGCATTGCCTCGTCCATTCGGCAAAGCACCGGGTGCTTCTCAAGGATTGATGCGTAGGGACAGTGAGCAAATAGAATGCGCGGTCCATCGGGACCAGCTTCCCAACGCGCGTGATAGTTCATTTGATTAAGTTTCTCGACCGTTAGATTTAATCTCTTTGCCAGGGGTTGATTTACAGAACTACTTCCCCCCGCAAGGCGTTCTGCCAGCGCTTCCACCGACACTCGTGAACCTGACTCGGTTAACAGAGCATCGCTCAAGACGGGAAGATTATCTCCGAGTGTGCTCCGAGGCAGCGAGTATATTTTTTCGGGCCTGCCTCTTGAATCCCGCCCGCGCACAGCAGTCATTTCCAGGCGTCCGTCCGCGGCTAAAACTCGAAGGTGATGCCGCACCGTCGCTGCCGACATTTTTAGAGCACGCGAGATCTCCCGCGTGGAGGCAGTGCGTGTTTTAGCAAAATAAGCGAGGAGTCTCTGACGAGCAGTTGCCATCTATTGATGGAATTATACTATTTTGTACAAATTTATTTACATAAATAGCTTTTATTCTATCGTTCGGCGGTATAATCATTGTGACAGATAGCACCAGAATTGCCTGACATCCCTTCAAAGGAAACGCATGGAATTCCAAAACTATATCAACGGCGAGTGGGCCAAAGGAAGAAGCACATTCCAGACAATTAATCCGGCAAATGAGGAAGTCCTGGCTGAGATCGCCCAGGCCGAGGTTTCCGATGTAGATGCTGCAGTGAGCGCCGCAACAGAGGCGTTCAAGTCCTGGCGGTTGGTGCCTGCTCCCCTGCGTGGCGAGCTTCTCTTTAAAGTCGGTGATATCCTCAAACAGAAAAAAGAAGAACTGGCGCAGCTGCTCACCCAGGATATGGGCAAGGTCATCGCGGAAGCGCGCGGCGACGTCCAGGAAGCCATCGACATGGCATATTTTATGGGCGGTGAAGGACGCCGATTGCTCGGCTATACCGCTCCCGTGGAAATGCCGAACAAGTTCGGTATGGCAGTCCGCGACCCGGCAGGCGTGGTCGGCTTGATCACGCCATGGAATTTTCCCATTGCTGTTCCATCCTGGAAGATTTTCCCAGCCTTGGTTGCAGGCAACACGATCATTTGGAAACCTTCGCCAGAGACTCCCGCCATCTCCGCTGCCTTCGTCAAGGTGTTTGAAGAGGCTGGCTTACCACCCGGTGTCTTTAACCTACTTCTTGCACCGGGCGCAGAAGTTGCCAAATCACTTGTAAGTCACCCGAGTGTGCGCGTCCTTTCGTTTACAGGCTCCACAACCACAGGTCGTGCCATTGCAGAGTCCGCAGCACGACTCAACAAAAAGTTGTCCTTAGAGATGGGCGGCAAGAATGCCATTATCGTGATGGACGATGCTAACCTTGAACTCGTCACGGATGCAAGCCTCTGGGCAGCATTCGGAACGAGCGGACAGCGCTGTACTGCTGCCAGTCGTCTGATTGTGCAAAAGGGAATCGCAAGCAAAGTCAAAGAGTCGCTGGTGGAACGAACAAAGCAATTACGCCTCGGCGATGGACTCGATCCAAAAGTGGATGTCGGTCCGGTGATCAACAAGACAGCAGTGGAACGGATCCATAAGTATGTTCAGCTCGGGCAAAAGGAGGGCGCACGGGCATTGGTGGGCGCCTCCGTGGCAGACGTAGACGGGAAAGGCTTCTTCTACAGCCCCACCCTGTTCGACGGAGTCCAGCCGGGGTCCACGCTCGAAGCAGAGGAGATCTTCGGTCCCGTACTTTCCATCATCGAAGTCGACTCACTCGAGGAAGCCATCGAAGTGAATAATCGTTCGCAATATGGATTGTCCACATCCATCTTTACGCAGGATGTGAACCGCGCTTTCACTGCGATGCGCGATATTTTCACTGGCCTGGTGTACATCAACCATGGCACCACCGGCGCGGAAATTCAATTCCCCTTTGGCGGTGTGCGCGGTACCGGCAACGGGCACCGCGAAGCAGGCCAGGCGGCCTTGGAAGTCTTCACGGAGTGGAAATCCATTTATGTGGATTACTCTGGCAAGCTACAACGGGCGCAGATCGATAACCGAGAAGAAGATGTATAGATGAAAAACGTATATCTTGTTCTTGCAGTGGTTGGTTTTATCGTACCTTACTACTTCTTTATCCAGTTGCCCGCAGATGACGGACTCAATCTTCCACGATTGCTTCAACCCTTCCTCGCCAATAACTTCATGAAAGGTGCGGCAGTGGATCTGACACTTTCTGTGATTGCATTTTGGGTATATGCGTTCATGGAAGCCAATCGGCTGCAAATGAAGAATCCCTGGGTGTATGTGCTGGCAACAGTGCTGGTGGGTCTTTCATTTGCTTTGCCACTGTTCCTTTATTTTAGAGAACGCAGGCTGGAAACCGCATGACTCTGAGCTGGGAATCGACCTACGCCATCGCTTTGGAGTTACGCAGGCAGCACCAGAATGTAAATCTCGACCATGTGAGTCTGCAGCAAATTTACAAATGGACTTTGGAGCTACCAGAATTTGAGGATGACCCGTCGCTCGCGAACGACGACATCCTTTACGCCATTTATCAGGATTGGTTCGAGGAGAACATCCATGGACAATGAAAAACTGAGCTTGCCTCAATACGACATCCCGCAGGATATCCAGAATGCAGTAACGGTCACTACCTTGGACCGCCTCTATAACTGGGGACGGCGATCCTCCGTGTGGCCGCTCATGTTCGGCCTGGCATGTTGTGCCATCGAAATGATCGTCGCCCAGACTGCTCGTTTCGACATGGCGCGCTTCGGCATGGAAGTGATGCGCCCTACCCCGCGCCAAGCAGATATGATGATTGTCGCTGGCACAGTGACCAAGAAGATGCTCCCTCCGATTGTTCGCCTGTATAACCAGATGCCGGAGCCGAAATATGTGGTGGCGATGGGCGCCTGCGCGTCGAGCGGCGGTCCGTTCAAGGAAGGGTATAACGTCGTCGCCGGCATCGACAAATTCCTGCCGGTGGACGTCTACATCCCTGGCTGCCCTCCAACCCCTCAGGCACTGATCCATGGCATGATCAAGCTCCAGGAAAAGATCGATAGGCAATCGATTGGGAAGGTTCGATGGTATCGCAAAGGACCCGACAGCGTGGAGGTTCCCATCCCCATTCTCGGACCCGATCTGATCGA
Source organism: Anaerolineales bacterium (assembly GCA_035699125.1). Lineage (GTDB taxonomy): Bacteria > Chloroflexota > Anaerolineae > Anaerolineales > Villigracilaceae > Defluviilinea. Next base: position 2,886 of record DASSBC010000009.1, on the reverse strand, counting down.
CCCGAGGCGTAATCCGGAAATCAAAGAGATTAGCACCGCTCGCGCAGCTACACTGGAAGGAACATCGCATGGCGACAACGCTGCCTCCCACTGAGACGACGCAAACCTCAACCCTTGACTTGAGCACGCGGTTCCCAGGCGTGGTTTCCGCGGATACGCGGCCCAGCTTTAAGGGTTGGATCGTTCCAAAAGAGAATCTTCTGGAAGTCGCCACGCTGCTCCGCGATGAGTTGGGTTATGACCTGCTTTCTACGGTCACCGGTGTGGACTATTTCCCTGAAAACAAAATGGAAGTGGTTTATCATGCCTACAAGACGACCGGTGGGCCCGGGCTCGAATTCAAAGTGCAGATGTCGCGCGAAGACCCGGTCGAAGTACCCTCGTTAATCGAGATTTGGCCCGGCGTAGATTTCCAGGAACGCGAAGCCTGGGACCTGCTCGGCATTAAATTTACCGGTCACCCGGACCTGCGCCGCATCCTGATGTGGGAAGGATATGAAGGTCATCCCCTCCGTAAGGATTGGAAGGAGCCGTTTCATGAAGAGGATTTCAAGCCCTTTAAGAGCCGCTGGCCCGATGGTCAGTTCCACTATGCCGAGGAAAAGAATCCGTATCACGATAACCTGAAATTCCCTCAGGACTTCGACCCTGAAAAGTGGATTCCCGAGGGCGATGCGATGTTGTATGGCTCCCTGGCACGCTACACCCTTCCCCAGGAAGACGGTCTCGGCACAGATCGTATTGTCCTCAACATGGGACCACAACATCCGTCCACACATGGAGTCTTTCGTGCCGCGTTAACCGTCGAAGGCGAAACGATTGTCGGGCTAAAGCCTGTGATCGGCTATCTGCATCGCAATCACGAAAAGATCGGTGAGCGCAACACATATATCCAAAATATGCCGTTCACCGACCGCCTGGATTACTTCAACTCAATGGCAAATAATTTTGGCTATGCGCTAGCCGTCGAAAAGTTGATGAACATCCCTGTAGCGGAGCGGGCAGATTACATTCGCGTGATCATGGCGGAGCTGACACGTGTACAGAACCACCTGGTGTTCATCGGCAACCTGCTCAATGACCTGGGCGCGATGTACACGCCTGCGCTGTATGCCTTCGAGGAGCGCGAGTTGGTCCTCGATATTTTTGAGGCGGTCTCCGGCGCGCGCATGATGTGCAATTACTTCCGGTTTGGCGGCGTGGTGCGCGACGTGCCGGATGATGTGATGCAAAAGATCAAGGATCTGGTCTATGAGCGCCTGCCCGCTAAAACTGAGGAGATGGATCGATTCCTGACCGATAATGAGATTTTGGTCTCGCGCCTCAAAGGCGTGCATGTAATCGATGGGGAGACCGCGGTCCGCTACTCTATGACGGGTCCTGTCCTGCGTGCTGCCGGTGTGCCGTACGATATCCGCCGCGCCGACCCTTACAGCGTTTACGACCGCTTCGAGTTTGACGTAGTCACCCGCTCCAACGGCGACCTCTATGATAACTATCTGATTCGCATCGACGAGATCTGGCAGTCGCTGCGAATTTTGCAGCAAGCTATCAAACAGATTCCACAGGGACCGATCAATTCGCAGAAGCCGCAGTACCAGGTCCGCGTCCCGGCAGGCGAAGCGTATGGTCGCGTTGAATCGCCTAAGGGTGAGCTTGGCTTTTACGTCATCTCGAACGGCAAGCCAAATCCGTGGCGCTATCACGTCCGCGCCCCCTCGTTTGTCAACATTACGCCCCTCGAACAGATTTGCCTCGGCAAGAAGATCGCCGATTTCGTCGCGCTGTTCGGTGTACTCGATGTCGTGATGGGCGAGCTGGATCGCTAAAGGAGAACCTCACTATGTATGGAAAAGGCATATTAAAAGGTCTGAGCGTCACCTGGAAGCGGTTCTGGGACACCTATATCGATGACATTTCCTGGCTCTTGCGCGGAAAGAAACGCTATTACTCTGAAGAGGGGATTAGGCACCGTTCCAGTAAAGATCAAAAAGGTATTTTCACGATCCAATATCCCGAAGAACGTTTGATCACACCGGAAGAGGCGCGCTACATTCCCTTTCTGGTGTATGATGAAAAGCCAGATGGCACGCAGGAACAACGCTGCACGTCCTGCGGTATATGCGCCAAGGTCTGCCCGCCGCAATGCATCTGGATCGTGCGTTCGAACGACCCGAATACGGGCCGCCCCATCCCTGAGCCGACCGAGTTCTACATCGATGTAGACATCTGCATGAACTGCGGCTTCTGCGCCGAGTATTGTCCCTTCGACGCGATCATCATGGACCATGACTTCGAGCTGGCATCGTATGGGCGCAGCGTCTACAACATGGAAAAACTCCTCAAGCCTGCATCGTACTATAAGAGCATCCGCCCCGGGCAATACGAGAAAAATGAGGCGGAGCGCAAGGCAAAGGAAGCGGCAAAGGCAGCCAAAGCGGCAGGTGCGGCTGGGGCAACAGCCACGCCGAGTACTTAAAAATGTAAATACGTAGACAAGTACACATGAATACATATCTCCCTGTGTACTTGTCTACCTCCCAAAGGTAACTTAATGACAACCATAACAAAGGAAGCAATACTAAACGCTCTCAGCAAAGTCCAGGAACCCGAATTGCACCAGGACCTGGTCACGCTCAACATGATTCGTGAGCTGGATATCGCCGATGATACAGTTTCATTCATGATCATGCTAACGACACCTGCCTGCCCCTTGCGCGGACAGATTGAAAAGGAAGCAAGGCAGGCGGTCCTGTCTGTTGGGAATGTGAAGTCTGTAAACATCAGATTCGACTCGGATGTGCCCAACGACGGGCGCATGCGTGGTCTTGTAAAAACGCCTATCCGCAACGCGATTGCGGTCGGGTCGGGCAAAGGCGGCGTCGG
>DASSBC010000008.1:0-31038 GCA_035699125.1 Anaerolineales bacterium | reverse complement strand
ATGGGTTGTCGAGTTACGACCAATGTTTCAAATATGCCGCCTGGGCGCGGCGGTTGAGGCTCTACCCTCTTTCGTTTCCCATATTCGTAGATATAAAGGTAATGAATTAAATTCTCTTTTTCATCGTACCAAGTAATGTTGAGGTTAGGCGTATTGAAGACTTCCCGCAACTTATCGCCGACCAGATCCACAATGGCTTGGAAGTCCAACTCGGCAGCGAGACCCTGCTGGATGGAGTTAATGATTTGCAGTTCGGCGACACGTTCCTGTTCTGCTTTGAAGAGGCGTTGTGTCTCGTCGAAGAGACGCACGTTTTCGAGCGCAACGCTCATGGCATTGGCGATGGTCTGGAGCAGACGTTCATCGGATTCCGCAAAAGCATGCTCTTGCTCAACGGCATGGATGCTGAGTGCACCAAGCAGGGCGTTCCCGACTTTAAATGGAACACCTAAAAATGATTTGCCAACCGTAGTATAGCCTGGAGGGGCGATGGCGTCGTGAGCCAAAATCTCCTGTTCGGTTTCAAGATTGAGAGGAGCCGTGGCAAACAATACGCGACGCGTAATGTTTTTTTTCAATGGTTCTATGGAATCCGGGACACGCTCACCATTTGTTACCCAATACGGCCAGGAAACCAATCCTGATGACTTGTCATAGAGTGCAATAAAAATACTTTCAGCTTTTGTTGTCGTGCGAACTTGTTCTCCAACCAGATCAATAATGGATGCGAAATCAAGTTTTGAAGCAAGTCCCTGCTGGATAGAGTTGATAATCTGTAACTCTGCGACGCGTTCCTGCTCTGCCTTGAATAGACGTTGAGTCTCGTCGAACAGGCGCGCGTTTTCGAGGGCAGTGCCTAATGACGCAGCGACAGTAGTGACCAATCGGATATCTGATTCGCCGAAGGCCTTCTCATGCTCAAAGTCTTCAATGCCAATTAAACCGAGTGCTTTGTCACTGCCAATGATTGGTGCATACAGCAAAGATTTCCCGAAGTCCACACCAGCGATTCCTGGAACTTTGCGTTCTACACTCTCAGCAATCGAATTAACCACAAACGGTTTGCCTGTGGTGAAAAAATTTTCCCTGGAGGCTGGATTCGATTTTACTGGTGGGACAGTGATGCGTTTCCCCTTTTCATAAGCATAAAGGAAATGCCTCAGGTTGGTTTCGTGATCATACCAATTAATAACAAGGTTGGCTGCTTTAAAGACCTCGCGCAGTTTATTGCCAACTAGATCCACAATGGCTTGGAAGTCCAGCTCGGCGGCGAGTCCCTGTTGAATCGAGTTGATGATCTGCAACTCCGCTTCGCGCTGGGCAAGTTGTTGTTTAAGGGAAAGTGGCTTCTGCGAAGTTCCTTTTCGAACACGTTTCGTTGCGGCAGGCTTCCTGCCTGTCTTTTGTTTTCTACTGGAATGTCCTCGCGAAGCGGTTTTGGCGCCAACTTTATTTACCTCTCCCCTTTCTGCCTTCGATGAATTCTTCTTGGTACTCTTATGTACGGGGGATGTTTTTTCTACCATTCCCACGCTCCTCTATCTCCTGGGTGGATGAATTGCATCATACAACCCCCACAAATTGACGTCAATAGGATGATACTTGTAAGCAATATTTTCCTTAGCTTGCAGAGGTAAAGGCTCTTAAGTTCCTAATGGAAGTCAGCGGGACAAGATCACAGCCAGGCCAAACGGCGTCTGCCCCTGCATCTTTCGCCCTGAGCACGGCTTCGTTGATCTCCTTCTCCCGTCCCTGCGATAACGCCGCTACCGGGTCGATATTGCCAAAGAGCAATTTGCCCGGGAGAAGCTGACGCGACGCGTGGAGATCATTCAACTGATCTACGGAGATCGCCTCTGCGCCGGTTTCGGCGAGCAGGTGCATGGACGTATTCGTATTGCCGCAAACCGATAACACGCGCGGCGCTGGTAATTCGGCCATGAGTAGCTTTTCCGCAGGATACGCAAATTGCTCATATTTGGCGGGTCCGATAAACCCTGGGGAACCACCCATGTCGTGGATGGTAATGAAGTCGGCGCCCGCGTCGCGGTAGGCTGTGCCAACTTTTGAGAGAAAAGAAGAAAGATGGAAGAGAGCATCTGCCACGGCAGTTGGTTCGCGTTTCATTTCTGCGAACAAGCCTCCGGGCTCCATTAAGAACAACAACAATGTATAGGGTCCAGGGAGGAGTCCGCCTATGACTACATCCTGACCGATATCTTCCTTCAATAATCGAAATGCCTCGCAAACTAGCGGAATTCTGCCTTTGTGGAGAAAGTCTGTGCTTTCAAAATATTCTTCATTTAAGTGTTTGGTGGATGCAAATAAAGGTTTTACTATCTGGGGAAAGATATATTCCCGCTTTGCCACGAAATTGACAGCGGCGCCTAATGCCTCTGCCTCCACCAGCATATCCAGTGGTGCTACCGCGGACGGCATGCTGCTTAGCTTATACGTGCTTGCCGACGCCCGAGCCATCTTCTGTGCATCTTTGTGCACCTCGTGGAAAACCAAGCCCTCACTTTGTAACCCTTCGGTGGTGATATGGATCAGCCCGCTGAACGCGGGCTGAAAGTCCATCGGTTTGCCGGAGAGTAGATCGAGGATGGCTTGGCGACTTGTCACGGATGCCTAAGAATTAACCGGTCACAGATTGTTTTTTCACTGCTTTGGCAATAGCAGCCACATGCTCGGGCGTATTCCCGCAGCAGCCACCCACGACTCTTGCGCCGAGTTCCACGTATTTCAAGGAATAAAAAGCCATATCCCCCGGACTCATATCATAGACCCCCTGCTCCGTCTCGATGTCCATACGCGGGACGCCGGCATTGGGCTTGACCCACAGCGGGAAGTTCGGCGCGGTTGCCGCATACTCTTTCACGACCGCTTCCATATTCTCGAGCGTGGTCCCGCAATTCGCGCCGACCAACGCCGCGCCCATCTGAGAATATTTTCTTATCACATCCTTTGGCTTGACTCCCATCATCGAGCGTGTGCCGCGGTCGTAGCTAAAGGAGACCACGATGGGCAAATCGGTCACGGAGCGCGCGCCTTCAAAGGCCGCCGTCGTCTCTTCGAGCGCAAACATCGTTTCGATCAGTAATAGATCCACGCCACCCGCGGCGAGTGCTTTAGCTTGCTCGGCAAATGTTGCTTTGACCTCTTCTGCCTCCAGGGGACCGTACGGCTTAATCAATGCCCCAACGGGACCCATCGAGCCGGCAACCAGCACTCCATCTCGCGTGGAAGCGGCTTTGCGCGCCAGCTCGGCAGCGCGGATGTTCACTTCGGGAGTCCGGTCCTGGTATTTTGAGTCCTTCATCCGCATACGCGTCCCGCCAAATGTGCAGGTGAGAATGATATCCGAACCGACTTCGACGAAGGATTGGGCAAGATTCAAAATGATGTCCGGACTGTCGATGATGAGATCTTCCGGCGGGCGGCCGGGTTTAAGCCCCATCTTTTGCAGGTTGGAGCCTGTTGCCCCATCAGCAACGAGGGTTTCACCGGTATTGAGTCGTTCGAGAAATTTGTTCATTATTCTCCGTCTTCACCACAACGGGCACGAAGTGTCACAAAGTTTTTTGCGGTACGTAAAATTATTTCATAAAATTTTTCGCCATCGGGTCGGGTTGGCGATTGGGGATCAAATGGGCGATGTGCTCGAACGGTTCGCTCATGTGCGGGAAGCTTGTAGCGAGCATAAACTGGTTCTGGAACTCGGGATCGGCAGGCAGTTCGAAGCGTTCCACGCGGCGCGTGACCGAATCGATTTCATTCCGCTTTTCGAGGTTGAGCAAAGCAATCCGGGCACCGTCACCCGCGGCGTTGCCCACCGCATATACCTTGTTCAGCTCACAATCGGGAATCAGGCCGATCAGCATGGCTTTCTCTTTATCGATGTAACTGCCGAAACCGCCAGCCAGGATAATCTTATCGGGGGATTGCAGCCCGCTGCGTTTTAGGAGTGTGCGCGCTGCCGTGAATAAGGCTGCCTTTGCTAACTGGATTTGACGTACATCCTGCTGGGTCATAGGGATATCTCGTCCAATGGAGGTTTCCTCCGCCCAGGCGATGACATACTCCCAGCCGCTTTCTCCTTCGCGAACGCGCTTTGTATTGAGTGTCTTTTTGAATTTGCCGCGCGAGTCGACGATCCCTGCACGGAACAGCTCTGCCACTGAGTCAATGATTGCCGAACCGCAGATGCCCTTGACGTAACCTTTGAACTCGGCATGATCCGTATTCCAGCCGTCCACGCCGATCACCTTATACTTCGGTTCCAGTGTGGTTTCGTCAATGTGGACGCGTTCGATCGCACCGGGGGCAGCGCGCATCCCGTATTCCACATGCGCCCCCTCCAGTGCCGGACCGGTAGGGGTAGAAGTGCAGACCAAGCGTTTGCGGTTGCCGAGGATTAACTCTGCGTTTGTGCCCACGTCGATCAGCAGCCAGTTCTCATCCTGCTTGTGTGGTTCCTCGGCGAGAATCATAGCGCTGGTATCAGCACCAACAAAGGATGCAATCGTTGGGAGCACATGAATGTTGCCGGAGGGATTGATTTGTATTCCGAGCTCACGGGCTTTTACATCCATCGAACGGTGGATGGATGGCACAAACGGCGCAAGCCCCAGGTCTTTTGGATGCAAATTGAGCAGAAGGTGGTGCATGGTGGAATTGCCCACCAGCACCATTTCCAAGATATCCTCGACTTTTATGACCGTCGGTATAGAGTGGACACCATTTTCACTCCCATCGAAACCAAACGTCTCGAACAGCTTTTCATTTGCCGACTTAACCGCCTGCTTTAACAATTTATTCAACGTGGCAATGATGGCTTTGTGCAGCTTTTCCAGGCCGTCCTGATGCTCAATCGCATATTGAATCCGCGACATCACATCCTCGCCATACACGATCTGCGGATTCATCTCGGACTCAGCAGCGAGGATTTCTCCTGTTCTCAAATTACATAGATAGAGTGCCACCGTCGTTGAACCGATATCCACCGCTGCGCCATACGAATCTTCCACATATCCCGGCTGGATCTGGATCACTTCCCTATCCTGCCACAAGGAGACGGTCACATTCCATTTTGCTTGCCGCAATGTAGATGACAGCGTTCGCAGGCAATGATAGTCGATCGCCAAGTCGAACCAGCGCGGCAGGTTCTCCTCACCGCGGCGGACGAGCGCCATGGATGTTTCCAGCCCCTTTGCGAGGCGTTCCCAATCGGCAATCGGGCGTTCGAGATTCGGCGGGGATAGCGACACATAATATTTTCGAATGGAGGGCTTGATCTCGATCGCCCGTTCGCGGGCGCTCTTGCGGACGATCTGTTTGTTGCCGCGGCTTTCTTCGGGCACATTGATTAACACGTCGCCCAGGACTTTGCATTGGCACGATAAGCGAACCTGCCCAATCTCCCAGCCTTTATCCTTCAATAATTTCGGTCTACGCATCAGATAGGCACGTTCTTCCCCCCCAATGGGGGAGAGGTGCTCACGCCTGGAGTCAATGTTGTATTTCTCGAAGCGACCTTCCTCTACCAGGACCATGCATTTGCCGCAGGTGGCATTCTCGGCGCAGATCGACTCGATCTCCACACCCAGCTCACGCGCCGCAGCACGGATGGAGGTGCCTTCGTCCACTTGTCCGCGGCGACCGGAGGGCTGGAGGATAACTGTATGTTTTTGGGTCATTTGATTCTCTGGCGATGACCATCACGGTCCATCGCCTATGGCCTATTTTTCATGACGGCGCGGAATTTCGATTTTGGCGAACTCCGCCTCGAGCTCCGCGAGAAGCGCCTCGGCAACTTCCTCAGGCGAACCTTCTCGTTCGATCCACTCTCCGCGCTTGTATTGCGCGGAGTAGTCGCTGGTCGAGGTCAATCCTTCTGCCATGGCGTAGGCGTCGATTTTGTTCTGGATTTTTTCCGAAAGCTGCTTCTTCACCGTCCGCCCATCGCCTTCCACGGTGAAAGATTGCGGGATATGCTTCCAATACATGATTCGATAACGAGCCATACGCTGCCTTTCGCCGCCCTTGTGCATCATAAGTGTTGGCGGCACCTTTGGAGATTATATATAATTTCTACAAGATGTGGATTTTACGGGAAGTTAAGCGTAAGGTCAATGGAAGATATAACTAGAAGAAACGCCCGAGTTGCTCGGGCGTTTCTTTTGCCTTAGTAGGTATTCGTCCTGCCTGAATACTCCACTTTCGTTTCATCTGTGGAGGTTTTTCCTTCCTCCAGAAGTGTTTTGAGTCGTATCAAGTCTTCGTGCATCGCCTGGCGCGGATCCACGCCGAAGAACTGGGCGACGGCATGACCTGCGACGCCTGCTGGAGGAATGTATGTCATCTGAACCGTGACACGTGTGCTGCCGTCCCGGTTCTCGTCAAAGCGGACAAACCCTGCACTGCGCACCTGTGAGTCCGGGAGGGTTTCCCAGGCAATCAGGTCATTGGGAATATCTTGTGTAACGCGGGATTGGAATTCGACCGTCGAGCCAACCGGGCCCGCCACCTTCCAGTTCGAGACATCGCCCTGAGTCGAGATTTCCTTCACATGGTTCATGAAGAGCGGAAAGTTTTCGAAGTTGCGCCAGAACTGGTAGACCTCATCGATAGGAGCAAAGATGTTGATCGCCTTATTGACACGGATCCCATTTTCGCCGCCGCTTAGTCCCAACAGGCTGCGCGTATCCAGGTTCGTTACTCCGCGGGCGGTCAGGACCAAGCCTGCCGTGCTAAGCACAGGTTTGGCGACACCTCTGCGCGTCATGCCATAAAGCGTCAAGAGGCTTCCACCCACACCGCTTAAGAGCCGCGTGGCAGGTGACCAATTTCGTTGAGTCTGGTTCATAAGAGTAGCGCGCTGAGTGGAAGAGCTTTGCAGAGCAGGAATGTCCTGGGGATTGTCGAACACCTGCAGCTGGTTCTCCACACCATGTACGCCGCGCGTCCGTAAAGCGGCCTTCACCACGGCATCCTCATCCTCGCGCAGTACAGGTCCGCTCAGATAAATCCGCCCTCCATCCGCACGGATATCGAGGGCGCGGGTGTGGCGCGCCAGGCGTCCCAGATTACTGCGGACGCGCTCCTCCAGAATCCAGTCTGGTGCGTCCTGTTCACTCAATCGGGCGGTCATCTCAGAAAGAACACCGCGCGCCCGGTTGCGGGCATCCTCCACGGCGATGTCAATCGACTCATCCATATTATTGACAAACCGATTTGCCTTATCAATTACCATAGTACGCCTGCGGGTCCCATGCTGGGGGTCCAGAAAATACATGAGTCCCGCTCCCACCCCGATTGTGGTTAGTAGTGTTTTAATCTTCATTTGTGCCTCCTAACAGTTTCTAAAGTAGTAACCGGTTTCCTTTTATGCCTTGGAGGCTATACATTATCCAGAATTTGCTCATCACGCAAGTGGGTTTTTCCCTAATACAGGATTAAGCGATATTAATCCTGTAAATTTATCGCTGGAGGGAATAAATTATAGTTAAAAGTGAGCCTTGTCATTGTGCCGACCGGGTTTGGGAAAACGACCCTCGCCCGCACCTGAATTGCGAATCGCGAGTTTCCCTCCGCCTGGGTGACGCTGGAAAAGTGCTTATCGCGTGGATGAGATGAAACCGATGGTCGCTCAAACACCCTTCCGGGAATGCAAGATCAAAGTGGAGGAGTGGGACTTCAAGTCTGGCTGGAGAAAATGTAGTCATCCCACGGTTTGTTCTGAATCAATCCATTTGTCGAGGAAACGGCGGTTTTTTGCCAGCCCTTATAAGAGGCAGGGTTTTCCATACTGCTCTTGAAGCTTTTCCCCATTGCTCATGTGCTTAATTTCTCTATAATTTTAGAGAAGGAGATTGGCTATGGAACTTACAGAAGGAACAAGTGTCTTTACTCCCGGCGGTGAAGAAGTGGGAAAGGTAAACCGTTTCGTCGTAAATCCGGTGACGAACGAAGTCACACATCTCGTGATCCAAAAGGGATGGCTATTGCCCGAAGATAAGGTCGTGCCATTCGAAATGGTGAGCTCTGCTAACGATGATCGGGTGGTTTTGAGCGAAAATGTTGGTGACTTTGACGAACTACCTCCTTTTGAAGAGACCTACTATGTCCGGGCGACGGAGGATGGTCCAGGCGATCTGACTCGGACGGATGACCCGGTCTTTCACTATGCACCTGCTTACTACTGGTATCCGGCGCGGATCAATCCTGGCTTCCAGGGGCCCGGCATGGCGCCTTATGTGTTGCCTGTCGGAGAAAAACAAAGGAACATTCCAGAAGATACGGTTCCTTTAAGAGAAGGTACGAATGTTATAAGTTCTGATGGAGATCATGTGGGCGATGTGGAACGCCTCTTCCTGGAAGGTGACTCGAACAAGGTGACCCATTTCGTGATCTCGCAGGGTGTCTTGTTCAAGGATCGGAAACTGATTCCTACACATTGGGTGAAATCCGTTGACGAAGACAAGGTTCAACTGGTCGTCACCTCCCAGGTGCTGGAGCGCCTCCCCTCCTATGAGGAGTAGGCACATCAGTCTTGATATGGAAAACAAAAGCTGCCCTGGTATCCAGGGCAGCTTTTGTTTTGCGCTTCAGCTTGGGGAGGTCTCTCCAGCCTGTTGCGAGACCAGATAAAGCAGCCGCAATATTTTTAGCTCGTCATAGGTAAGTGTGCCATTCAATCTATCATAAACTGGCTTAAGGAATAAAGTACCAAGCTCCTCGAAGGCTGTAAAGGCAGCTTGTCTTTGTTCCGGGGAGGCAGTGGTCATTGACTCCGGATCAGCGCCCTTCCGTAATGGATTCCCCGCGGTCAGAAAACGGGTTAGATGATCGATAATCGTTCCTGCCATGACACGATAGCGTTCCATCAAACTTTGAATGGTCTCTCCGGCGTTGTACGCCTCCGCGACAATCCTATAACGCCTGCTCAAGTCGCTTTTCTCACGAGGTTTCTCTTTTTGGCTTTCGGGTAAGTCATGTTTTTCACAGAATGACTTGATGACCTCTACAAATGCTTCCCCATACTGCTGCAGCTTGACCTGCCCTACGCCCGAAATATGCAGCAGGCTGGTGATCGACTGGGGATAATACGCTGCCATTTCGATCAGGGTTCGGTCGGAGAAGATCACATACGGAGGCACGCCAGCCTCGTCTGCGATTTCTTTACGCGTTTGACGGAGCAAGGCAAAGAGCGCATGGTTGTATTCTAACTCAGACTTCTTCCCCGCCTTCTTGATTCGCTCCTCCGACTCCTGGAGAATGCCCATGATTTTCTCTCTCCTGCGGAGCGCGTCCAGGGCCTTCGGCGTAAGACGGAGAGTATGGTATTCCCCTTCCTGCTTCACATATCCCCTGTTTAACAGCTGGCGGGCGATGTGCATCCATTGTTTCTTCGTTAGTTCCGTGCCGATGCCATAGGTGGAAAGTTTATCGTGCTCCCAGCGCAGGACTTTTTCGTTCTTCGAGCCGAGCAAAATATCCGCGATGTGACCAGCGCCGAATTTTTCGTCTGCGCGTTTGACACAGGAAAGAAACTTCTGAGCGAGGATCGTGATATCGGTCAGTGGCGTGGGGGAAGATGTGCAGTTGTCGCAGTTGGAACACGTATCGGCGGAGATCGATTCACCGAAGTAGTGGAGGAGTGGCTTGCGGCGGCAGGTCGTCTCATCTTCGGCATAGCGGACCATGGCATCCAGATGCTGGATCGCCACGCGCTTCTCGTTGCCGGTCTTCTGATCGATGAAGTAATTGAGTTTTGCAGCATCAGAATAACTATAGAGCAGAAGGCAGTGGGCGGGCAGGCCATCCCGTCCGGCGCGTCCAATCTCCTGATAGTACCCCTCGATGCTTTTGGGGAGATCGAAGTGAATCACAAAACGAACGTTGGGCTTGTTGATGCCCATCCCGAACGCAATCGTAGCCACGACGATTTGGGTGTCGTCGCGGGTAAAGGCTTCCTGATTCCGGCGACGCTCTGAGTCTTCGAGTCCGGCATGGTAGGGACGGACCGAATAGCCTTTCGAGGCGAGATATCCGGCGAGCTCATCTACCTGCTTGCGCGAGAAGCAGTAAATGATGCCCGACTGATCTTTATAGCGCTCGAGCATTTGGATCGTTTGTAAATAGGGATCTTGTTTGCTAAGCACTTCGATATAGAGGTTCTCACGGTTGAAACTGGCAATGAACTCATTTGTGGTCGCGAACTTAAGCGTGTTACGAATATCCTGGCGGACTCGAGATGTGGCTGTTGCTGTGAGCGCCAGGCAAACTGCGTGGGGAAATCGTTTTCGCACCTCGACAATCTGGCGATATTCGGGGCGAAAGTCATGCCCCCATTCGGAGATGCAGTGCGCTTCGTCGATGGTGAGCAGGTCCACGTTTACTTCTGCCAGAAGCGCAAGGATACGCGGCGTAAGAAGCGTTTCCGGCGCCACATAGAGCAGTTTCACTTCGCCGCGCTTTACATAATCCAGGTTCTCCGCATATTCCTGCGGTGAGAGGGAGCTATTAAGAAACAGGCAAGGAACACCAAACGCGCGCAACTGCTCGACTTGGTCTTTCATCAAAGCGATTAGCGGTGAGACAACCACAGTGAGCCCATCCAAAAGGAGCGCCGGGATCTGATAGCAAAGAGACTTGCCTCCGCCTGTAGGCATGACGGCAAGTGTGTCGCGGTGGGCGAGCACGTTCTCGATGACTTCACTTTGAAGAGGACGAAAGGTATCAAAGCCAAAAATGTTTTTTAGAATAGAAGAAGGTGTAGCCAGATGGTCGGGAGAGATCATTGCACGTTCCAGAAGTAGAATTCGTGGATTATACAGCTTCCCTCCCTGCCAACGACAAAATCACCCTGTCAGTTTTGACAGGCATGCAGAATTGGGCTTTCTTTCCCGAACAGCGACAAAAGGATGTGCGACTTCAGTACTGAAAATGTTAATTTGAAATAGGTCCCCGTGCCCCTGCTAGAGTTTTCTGATGTGCTCTAAAAAACCGGTGCAGCGAAGGCCTCGCAACGCCTCGCATGTGTTTACAGTGGGGATCGTTCTCTCGGCTGTCAGTTCCATTCACTCCTCTTATGTTTCCCTTTTACGCTAGCAGTGGAATATGAGTGCATACTGATAATTCTTTAAGAGCAAATGTGCCGGGTTGTTTTCGCAAATGGACACACAGGAGAAGGTGCCAGAGCTTATGTGCCTCGCCCTGCTTGCGTTACGAGATAGAGAGAGCCAATTCAATTGCCTGTTCTGGCTTCAAGGCGCGCCCAGCTTCCCATTCTATCGCCACCTTCGATTGTGGCAAGAGGTCGCGCGCGGGCGCAATCATGCGGTCTACACGCGCCTGTTCCGAAGGCGGAAGTGGTGCACCAATCGATTCTCGCAGCGCTTCTGCAAACCCAGCCAGTCGCAGCGCCTTTTCCGGTCTGGTCTCTGCGGCAGCTAGCCCTGCGTAATCTTCGATCAAGTAGGCGATAGCGGTCTGGTCGCCTAGCTCGCGATTAATTGCCAGACTCTCATCGAGCAGAGGGCGGGCGTCGCCATATTTGCCTTCATCCAGTACCACATCTGCCAGGGTGTTGAGCGAAAGGGCTAAACCTGCTTTGTCCCCCAGTTGGCGGCGGATTGCCAGGCTCTCCTGAAGGAGTAATCTCGCTTCGGCATATTCACCCTGATCGCTGGCAACACATGCCTGGTTGTTGAGCAATTGTCCCATTGCCCAGCGGTCGCCCATTTCACGGAAGAGGGCGAGACTTTCTTCATTCATCTGACGCGCGCCTTCCAGGTCACGCTGGAAGCGGGCGATGATTCCAAGGTTGTTGAGCAAAGTGGCTACGCCAGGCGTATCGCCAAGATCGCGACGGTGAGCTAAACTTTCCTCGTTCAATTCTCGAGCAGTCTTGTAATCCCCCTGCCAGGTGGCAACAGTACCAGCGCCCTTGAGGGCATGGGCGCGGGCTTTCTGACGCATCCGGGCATCCGCAATGCTGCCCGCCAGGTTCAGGCTTTCCTCATAATACCCGCGCGCCTCGTTATATTTGCCTTGCAAGCGATAGATCTCACCGATGTCAGCCAATATGTTACTCACCCCGGCGCTATCGCCCGTGCTGCGGTATGACTCAAGAGCGCGCATGAGCCGTTCCTCTGCCGCGCCATACTCACCGCGTTTTCTAAACAGGGAGCCCAGCGCGCGTTGGGCATGCGCGTAACTCTGGACGTCGTTGATATGGCTTGCCAGCCTCTCCGCCTCTCGATCGATCTCTTCGGCATTTTCCCACTCGCCCACCAATTCGAATACCTGTCCCAGCCTCAATAGACCAACAACTCGTTGCTCCTCTGGCAACAAGTGTAAGACCCGTTGATAGTACATGATTGCGGCAGTATTTGCATAATCTGCCTGGGCTGCTTCCGCAGCCTGAAGCAGGTATTTGCGCTTCTTGGGTTCGTTCTCGCTGTGTTCGAAGTGATATGCCAGCAGGTCCACGTATCGATCCAGTGCATCGTGATGTGTTTGTTCTATGTACTGTCCGATCTGATCATGCAGCATGGCGCGCGTGGCAAACGACAGCGTCTCGTAAGCGACCTCCTGCGTCAGAATGTGCTTGAAGAGGTACGCCAGTTCGGGCTCCGGTGTATCCAGCGGGGTCAGATCCAGCGCGCTCAGAGTATCCAGGTCTGCTCGCAGGCGCTCCCGATCACCGAACTGATTGTAGATGCCCCACAACATGGCCGCACGGAACAAGCGCCCGATGACGCTGGCTACTTTCAGTAGTGTTTTCTGGTTTTCTGTGAGCTGGTCGATGCGGCTTAGAATCAGGCTGTACAGACTATCTGGCAGATCGATCTGCTCAAGTGCTTCGGGCTGCTGCGGATCGATGTTCCGATCGTGTAGATAGTTAAGCAGTTCTTCGATATAGAAGGGATTGCCTTCCGCCCGCTGACTGATTTTTTCGATGAGCGCCCCGGGCAGCTTCGCTTGCTCTCCATAAATCTGCCCCAGCTTGAAGGAGACTAGCTGTTCGATTTCCAGTGCCGGAAGATCATGGAGCGGGATCTCAGTAAAGTGGGATAAAAGGCTGACGCGCGGCACCCGAAACCGATCGTTGGAAAGAGGGCGGTAGGCGAGCGCGATCAGCACCGGAAGGTCCAAGATCGCACGTGCGATGACTTCCAGCAGGTCATGAGACAGTGAGTCCATCCAGTGACAATCTTCCAGCACGAGAAGCAGCGGCGTACTGCGCGCCCGTTTGCGCAGGCAATCCACGAGCAGGGACTCCAGCGACTCTTTGCGGAGTTTGGCATCGAAGGAACCAGTCAGGTCATTATCGGGAATGGGCAAGTTAAGGACTGCACCCAGCAGAGGTAAACGGGGCAGCAGCGCCGGATCGATCTCCGCTAGCTGCCTTTCCAAAGACTGAACCTGGTCTGCAGAAGACCGGTCCGGGTCGAGTTGGAAGAATCCTCGCCAGATATTGCGCCAGACCAGATAGCTGGTGCTGGTGCCGTACGACTGACACTCTCCTCCATACCCTAGCATACCTTTCCTTCTTGCCAGCCGTATGACTTCTGCCATCAAGCGGGATTTCCCCATGCCAGCCTCTGCCGTAATACCTATGATCTGCCCCTGACCCTGCAGCGCCAGATCGAGCTTCTCTTCTATAAGAGAGAGCTCGGCGGTGCGCCCGACCATCGGCAGCGCATATTTTGGCTCGTGCAGACGGATACTCTGCCGTTCCTGCCTATCTACCATCCGAAAGACGGTCACTGCCTGCGATTTCCCCTTTACCAGTAGAGGAGGCAACTCTTCCCAGATAAATTCTTCGGCGGTGGCTTTGCGTACATTCTGGTTGACGAGCACCTGTCCCGGCGAGGCGTTCTGCATGAGGCGAGCCGCCATATTGACGGCATCCCCCATAGCGCTGTAGGTACGGCGAGATAGGCTGCCACAAGCCCCCGCCCGCGTGAGTCCCTGACTCACCCCGATCTGCACGTCTGTGATGAAATCCATCTGAAGATCGCGGAGATCCAGCGCGGCAGCAACTGCGCGGATGGCATCGTCCTCATGCGCCAGTGGCGCGCCGAACGCAACATAAAAATGGCTGCCTTTATCGCCGATCGTCAACTGGAGCAGGTAGCTATCGTAGCGAGCCAGGACACGCTGGACTGCCTGAACATAGGTGTTGAGCTTGGCTTGTGCCTGGGAGTCGCTATCATAGTCAATTCCGGAGAAGCGCAGGAACAATGCCACGGTCGGGCGCAGCTCCGTCAGGAATTCACCCAAGCCACCGATCAAACGCTCATACACAGGTGGGAGCAACCACGGCTGGACCAGCTCCTGTCCTAACGCATCCGTTTTGAATGGCTGCCACGGAGCAGGCGCAACGCCGGTGTTCAAGCTGTTCACAACCGCAAAGCGCTCACCACTTTCTGCATCGTCACGCCATCCTGAGAGCTCGACCTGATCTCCCAGCGCAGCGACAGCGGGTTCATCCAAGAGCACTTCGCCGGGCTGGGCAAGATGTTCTCCATCCGCCAGCCGATAGAGGGTTTCCCCAGCCAGTGCATCGACCAGCTGGATTTCAGGATCTCCGATCAAAAAGCGCCGCGCAGAGCCGACCGCCACCACGACCTTGATCGCCAGCGCAACCGTTCCCGCACCTGGAATATCTACGGAGGCAAACTGCTGCATCGCGCGCTGGATCGCCAAGGCGCTGGCAGTGGCACGAAGGGCGGCAGGGGAGCTTACATGACTATTGTCAAACCAGCAGGTGACCGCATCGCCACCGAAACTAATAACACTGCCGCCGTAACTTTCGATCTCCGTCACCAGCGCGTCATAGACCTGGTTAAGCCAGCGCGTTATTTCGTCGGCGCCGCGCTGCGGTCCCAGCGCCTCGGCGAGAGCTTCGGTTAGCGGGGTAAACCCGGATATGTCGGCGAAGAGGGCAGCGCCAGTGGTGTGATCGGGCAGATCTGCTCCCTGCGCCAGCGCCTGACGGCGGTCGGTGGGAATATACGCGTATAAGGATTCCATGATGACGTTGATCTAAAAGGTATGGAAGCGGAAAGCCCGTTTTTGGATACTAACGATGCTGCCAGGGTTGTATTTTACCCCCATGAGTCGGATTCCCTGGCAGGTCGTAAACAGGAACCAGGAATGTGCCTGTCTTTAGAAGGGACGCTTGTGGAACCATCCACAAGCGTCCCAATTGCATTTCTTTTACCGGAACGCAAAATTCAGAAGATATGTCTGCCCATCGATGAACCGAACGCTCACTTGACGACAGGTCCCTGCCCAGGATTTCTCTGTCTTCCAGATATACGTATAGGTATTCGTGGCAGGATCATAGCTGAACGAGTTGGACCCGAGGGTTGTCTCTTCCACGTTGTCAACCGGGTTGAGGGTGTTGCACTGGATCTGAAGTGAGCTGGGAGATCCGGCTGCAAACACCGCCAATCCCTGGTTTCCGTTGAGACTAAACTTAAGTGGGACAGATCTGCCGGCATTCATCTCGTTCATAATCGGTGGATTCTTGACCGGGTTGAAGAAGCCTGTGAAGTGGAAAATAACATGATAGGTTGCGGTAGCTGTTCCTGTATTCCCGGCGTTGTCCGTCGCAGTGCAGGTGACAGTCTTTGTGCCAACACTGTTGGTGAGAACTGTTCCGCAACTTTGTGTGGCAATCCCGGAGCCAGCATCGGTTGCGCCGGGGGATGCAGTGGCTGTGCCGTTCAGGAAGACCGGGTTGGGCGATACACTGGGTGATAGTGTCGGGGCGGTCTTGTCGATCTTGATCGGACCGAAACCAACAGTTGCTGAATTATTGTTATTGTCAATTGCCGTGCCGGTGGCGTTGAATGTGCCGTCAGTGCTGAAGACCTGATCCGCGGGACAGGACGCGATTCCGCTGCCTGTATCCGTACAGGTGAAATGTACCGTTACTGTTTGATTGGTCCACGTGTCTGCTGTGTAAGGTGTGTTGTCGGCTTTCGTGGCAGTCGCAGTGATGATCGGCAGTGTGGCGTCGCCTGAAATTGTAAGTGACAGACCCAGGCGACTGGAACTTTCGTAGTAATCGTCGCTCAAGGTAATGCTGGGGTTAACCGGGATGGTGCCATTGAAATATGCATCAACGGTGTACGTTCCTGGGGGCAAGGGAACCATTCCCAGAGGTGCATTGCCCGCGAAGTCTGCAATGACGGAGGTGGCAAAGGAGTCTGTGTTGTTGTGGACGATGAAGAACACGGACCTGCCACCCAGAGCCCGCCCGGAAGAATCATGGACCACGGCGACGAACGGTGTAAGTTGCCCTGCCAGCACATTTGCCGAACTCGGTGTGACCGTAAGTGTGGTGCTGTCCTTCCGTACGGTAAAGTCGCTTGTATCGTTGGAGCCCCTATAGTCCGTGTTGCCGCGGAAACTTGCTTGCGCGGTGTAGTCACCCGGGCGTACCACCAGATTCAAGATGAGGCTCACCTCTCCGGAAGAATCAGTCACCCCCGAAGCTTGCTGCCCGCCGATATCAATGGTTACAAGCTGACCTGCCAGAGGCTGGCTGCCCGACTCTAGCAGGAGGTTGAACGTGCTATCTTTGAGATAGGTTCCGCTCGACGGAGGCGATTGCAGCGTCAGTGTTGTTTCAGCGGGAGGCGGAAGCTGTGGCGCATTCTCGTCGGTGATGCTGTAATAGGCACCCAGATTGGTGGCGAGGGTCGTCAGCCCCGCGCCGCCGACCGCCTGTACCATGAACAGGATGTTCCCGGCATTCTCACCAGACGGTAGGCTGAGAGTGCCTTCCCACAATGTGGGATCGTTCACGTTTTGGACAAGGTCCAACGGCGCCCACGTTCCATAGTAGCCGCTTCCAGGTTTCCCCGTATACAGTATCCAGACTGTCTGTATTCCCGCGGAACCATCGGTGGCGGCGTTGACCGTGAAGTGGATGGCGTTCCCATCTTCCACACCCGATGCGCCGAGGATAGTCGGACCGGCGCTGACGGCAGCGGCTTTGGTCTCAGCGCTGCCCGCATTTGTCCAGTTGGCGGACAGGTAATAAAGCTTTAAGTCCAATTGGTCGAATTTGCGCAGGATACCGTCGATTGCCGCAGGCGCACTCGATTGGAACTGTGCCGGGAAGACGATCAGGCTTGTCTTGCCTCCTGCGACCGCCTCCGAGAAGTTCGGCGCCCAGGTTTGGGTCGGGTAGAACACGTCTGTGTTGAAGGAAAGGTGCGCCGTGGACGTCTCCGTCGTGGGGGAGGATGTCAGCGGGACGATTCCCGCCAGATCATTATAGGTGCCGCCCCGCAACGCGACGCCGCGCAGAACGTTGCCGTTTGATGTGACGTTGAAGATTTCCTTCGGATAAATCGGCTCGAAGGGATTGGCGACCACGCCGTCCGCGCCGGAGAGATATGTCGTTGTCACCGTTCCGCCGCCCGAAAGATTTTCCAGCGTCTTGGTGTGCAACGTCACGACAGGGTTCAGCACGACAACGCTGCTGCGCAGACCAAAGTCCGCGCCGGGACCCGTGGTCGCCGGATCCGTGGAACCAACGATGGAAGTTTCCGTTGGCGGGTTGAGGCGCGCGCCGGGCATATCCACTTTCATCATCGGCAGACCATAGAGCGTCATCTCGACGAGGGTTTTCTGATCGATGCCGGTCAGTTGCGCTGTCTCTGCCAGGAACTGCTGTTTGGCTTTCACGACAGCCTGCCCGACCGAGATCGGACCGCTGCCGGTGCGAAGCTGCTGTGCCATACGCAGGAAGAGCCGCTCCCCATATTCGACGAATTCCGTATCGCCGTAGGCATAGCCGGTGGCGGAGATATAGCCCGCCGCGCCCTTGCGCAGGAATGCCTTTGCCCAATCCGGGTCTGGCGAGACGCCTGTTAACAGATCGCCGTTGGGGATGGTGTATCCGCTATGGCAACCGAGCGCAAGGATCAACACGTCGGTCAGGTCGGCGGAGGACTGAGCGATTTCTGCTGCCGAAAGCTGCGTGGCGTAATCCGCGGCGAGCAGGTTTCCGGCGCTGAAATGACCGGACAGCATCGCGATGTCAAAATTTCCGCCGAGCAGTTTCGTGCGCAGCTGATCTGCCGTCCACGCATTGGGACCAGTGGGAGGTTCGCCGGGAGGTTGAATCAACGTGTCTGCTGTGGAGTTTGTGCCTGCGTCCAGCTCTGCTTTGATCGCCACTGCCGCATCCCCGACAAAGTCATAGCCGGTCACCAGCGACGAATTGGGTACGATCACGCCATCCGTTTGAATATAGGCACTGACCGCGGCGCTGATATCGCTGGCGGTATCCACCAGGCGTCCAACAGCCAGGTCTGGCAACGCCAGGGTATGCCCGGCAAGCGTGATATCTACTTGTGAGCCGTAAGCATCCTGTTCCTGCACCAGGTTGGTCTTCAGGCCCGCCTCGGAAGCGGTGGAGGGCGCAACCGGGACGACATAATCCTTTTCGTTCGCGAGCCCCGACACATCCTGCACCTGGAAGAACGGAATGACATCCGCGCCGCCCGCCAGAACAATGTACTCGAGGTTCGAGTTTACGGCGCGGTAGGCATCGATCACATTTTTGATTTCCTTTGCCACCGTGTTTTTGGCTGCCGCGCATGCCAGATTCTGGTCCGCTTCGTTATTGGCGAAGGCAACACGGGCATATTTAGAGTCGCTCAGGTCAAGCACAAGTCCGTTCACGTCGGATCGTCCGGAAAGAGTCTCGAGGTCCGCCAATACATCCGCGACCTCTGAGGACGTTCCATCGAGGCGACTCGAGTCGGTCAGGATCAAGGACTGGAAGGAGCCAGAGGAAGGCGCGGGACCTGAAATGACCGGGAGAGAATCTGGAACAGGCTGAACATCGCCGCAGACTCCACCATCGACCTCTATTTCAAGTGTAAAAGGCGTCTCCAGGTTGTATGGTCCTACAATGCGGACGTACAAATCCTCTTGCAGATCGTACGTGTTCCGTTCCATGGTCTGGACTGTTGCATACGGATCCATCGAGATGCCCAGCAGGCTCTGCCGCGCTGCACTGGCGTATGCATCCAGGGAACCAGAGGGTAGCGAGCCGGAGGGGAGGGAACCTGAAGGCAGCGAGCCAGAGGGCAAAGAACCCGAGGGGAGAGAACCGGAAGGCAATGACCCAGAGGGCAAAGAACCGGATGGTAACGAGCCCGAAGGTAGAGAACCCGAAGGCAGGGACCCGGACGGGAGCGATCCGGACGGGAGTGAGCCAGAGGGCAAAGAACCCGAGGGAAGAGAACCGGATGGTAGGGAACCCGAGGGCAGGTAACCGGTTGGTAAGGAGCCGGACGGCAATGACCCGGAAGGGAGCGATCCCGATGGGAGGGAGCCGGATGGCAAGGAGCCAGACGGCAACGACCCGGAAGGCAGGAATGCAGCATCAGAGGCTTCCGCACTTAAGAGGGCGGCGTTCTCTGGATCGATCAGGCTGTTATAGATGGGATAGGGGTCGCGGTGCAAACTAACCGCGCTGCCAGGCAGGCTCGTCAGTTTCACATGGACCGTCGAACCGGGCTGGACCGCGAACTTGAACCACTTCTCCTGAAAGATATCGGTGATGAATTGCTGTGTTTGAGATCCATCGGAAACCGTCTGTGCCTGGACCCAGTTCAGGTTGGGCGTGGCGGATGGGCGGCAATAGGAAAACTCAGATGTACCGTTGTTGCCTGTCGCCGTTGCGCTGACCCCATGCGGTTCGGTCACGCCAGCCGCGAGCTCCCTGTCAAAGATGGCGACGCCGCTCGCGTTGGTTGTGACCGTGAAGGAGCCGAGGTACGTTTTTCCTTCGCCAAAGAAAGAAGGGTCGCAGGCGTCGTTCGCGAATACATCGATCGTAAAGTTTTGACCCGCATCCGATTCCAGAGAACCAGCGACCCGCGTTGTCGCTCCATCTGAAGTCGCCAGGCTTAATACAGGATAGTTCTGATAATTGTTCGGACCTGCAATCAACCCCGCATGATTGAACGTGACACCGTCACCGCCCAGATCAATGCTAAGGCTGCTGTTGGAGAAGATGATGTTGTGAAGGATGGTGTTGCCCGCGCCAGACGCTACAACGATTCCCGCATCCGCATTGAAGGCGATGGTATTGCCTGCCCCTGCTGTGAGTCCACCAATCGTGTTGCCAGGACCGGCAATATACACCCCGGCATGAGCATTCGTCCCAGCCAAACCATCCTCCGGTGCCGTGCCTTCGCCATTGGGCAATGCGCTGGTGCCATTTGCCGTCACGCCGATGCGGTTGGACGCGATCAACGTATCCGTGACACTCCCATCGCGTAGCAGAATGCCAAAGTGACCGTTGCCTGAGATCAGGTTGCCACTGATCGAGTTGTCGCTCGCGGTCCGCCCGAAGCCGCCGACGAAAACCCCGCGCTGCGTGTTGCCCTGCGCGAGGGTGCCCGCCGGGTTCGTTCCCAGATAGTTGTTCGTGACGATGTTGTTCGTTGCGTCACTTACGCCCGCGGCAATGAAAACACCGTCGCGGTTGTTCGAGATCACATTGCGATCCGCCGGCGCGTTCCCGCCAACCACGTTGTTAGATGAGTTGTTAATATATACACCCGAAGCAATAACCCCGTTGGCTGTGCCGTCTGCCCGGAGTCCGAAGAAGTTGCCGGCGACGGTGCTCCCGGTTTCATTCACTTCAATGCCATTGTTGAAGTTTCCATGAATGGCAAGCCCTCGAATTGTGCTGCCTCCCGAGCTGATCAACAGCCCCTGCGCGCAGGCACCGTCACAGGCGTCGCCGTTCAGCTCGACCCGAATGTCCGCGTTGTCCCCGGTTGCCAGTGTGTTCGGGCTGGCATCCGGTTGTGTGTACCCGTCGATGATCACAGGCTCGGTAATCGCCGGTAGTTCAGAAACCGGAGAGATAGTGCTTGCCCCTTCGCTTGGGATGTTGAAATGAATTTCATCGGGTCCGTTGAGGGAATTGGGTGTGCTGTTAGCGGAGAGAATTGCCTGGCGCAAGGATCCGGCACCGCTGTCGTTAGTATTCGTCACCGAGAAGATATTGATGAGCGCCGATTCGAAAGCGCCGATATCACAGGCTTCCCCCTGCGGGCGGGTCACCCCGCGCTGGTCGGTGGACTCACAGGTATCGTTATTGCCTGAGTCGATGGCAGGGCTTCCCGTGAGCAGCGCCACTGTCTGTGTGGGACCGCCGTTGTCTGCCAGAGAATCCAGCCGGGGATCGTCCTGCGTGCCGGGACAGTTATTCTCGATCGGCCAGCTGAGATTGTTGCCCAGATCCACGACAGAGCCACCGCAATTGTCTATGCTCGCGCCTGAAAGGATGGAGTTCTGCACCTGCACATCCCCGCCCTGCTCCGGTTGATCTCCCAGCGTATCCCCGAAACTGGACGCCGTGTTCCCGGAAAATGTACTGTTGTTGACCGTAATCGTGCCCATGCGTGAGTCGATCGCCCCGTGATTGACCGCAGAGTTCCCGACAAAGGTGCTGTTGGTCACCTCGACCGAGTTCGCATTGCTGTGGATCGCCCCGCCAGTATCGGCACTGTTATTGACGAAGGTGCTGTTGGTAATGATTGCCGAGAACCCGTTTGGGTATAACGCGCCGCCCCCCAGCGTCGTGGTATTCGAATCGAACGTGCTGTCCGTAACCGTGAACGTCGTCGCGTTGGCGCTGGCAACCGCGCCGCCCCCAAAGTAGGCGTAATTACTGCTGAACTGGCTTTGGGTAATCTCTGCGGAAGCCTCCACGCTCAGATAGATCGCGCCGCCGGTCCCGCTGGATGTTTCGGCATTTGCCTGATTATTTCGAAGCTCGACGTGCGTGACTCGTGCGACGCCATTCACCAGGAGCGCTCCGCCCGGGCTTGCCGAACCGTTCTGGATGGTCAGGTCTGAGAGGTCGAGCGCGGCAAAGATCTGAAAGGCACGGTCCAGGTTGCTGGCATCGATGATTGTGGCTCCCATACCAGCCCCGGTAATGGTCACTTCTTCTGCAATGTCTAAATCACCGCTCGCCGCTTCATCTTCCCCTGTGCCAGGCTGAGAGAGGACATAGGAGCCGGCGGGAAGCGTAATCGTGTCTGCGCCCGCAAATGCATTCGCCTCCTGCACGGCAGCGCGCAGCGTACAATCTCCGGTAATGTCCGTCTCGCAGAGACCGTCCCCAGGATTCGCATCCACCATGTCGACTGTGCTATTGACAACGAAGTTCGCGTCGGCTGCAGCATGACGCAAGCCAAATTGAGCGAGCAGGATCGAAAGAATAATAACAATCGAAAAAGAGCGGACTACATTTTTTGCCATGATCTCCTCCAGAACAAACCACGCCATATCTAGCACTCAGGTCTATCGAATAATGAAAAGAATGCTCATTGAAGACACGGCGGTCAAAGCAGGAAATCTCCGTGCCCTCTTTATTGAAAGATCCTATACTCATTCATCCATACAACTTCTTGTGAAAAGACGTCTCGCTCTGACCCCAGGGAGAATACAACGACTGAATTGTGGTGTGGTCGCCAAGTATCAGTGCAGGGTCCGATTGCCACATGACAAGCTGATAGGATTGCTTTGATAAAACTGCCGCGATTCTAACTCAGTTCATAGTCTCCGTCCGCCACTTGTAACGTTCTGCAACATTTCCGTTATGTTGTACGCTCTGAGTCCCCCGGAAACGGTTCACCGGTTTATTCTTAACAATACTGTATCGCCCTGGTCCTCCAGGACCGTCAACGACCAGGCGGAGTAGGGGATTAGACGGGTGGTATCAAAGCTCATCTCGGTGGCTTGGACGTCCGGGTTGGAGGGTCGTTGCACGAGAGCCAGCCCCTGGTCCCAGGGCCAATTCCATGGCGAGTCCGCTTCCGAGCGGATGCCCCTTAAAAAGATCTCACCCGATCCCCGGGCTGCCTGCAACACAAATCCCTGCGCGAGTTCGTCCGTGCGGATATCAATCGCTTGCCAGCCCGACCAGTTGGCTGGGATTTGAATGCGGTCCGTGACTTTGCGCTTTTCACCCACTGCGGTTGGTAGAGGAGAAAGATTGAGCCGCGTCTCGCCTCCTGTATTTTCCAGATAGAGATAGAGCTGCCCGGACGGCCAATCTGCTGGAACATAAAATTCAAGCGACTTGCCTGCCTCAACAGTCAGTGGATTCCCACCCGTCGTGACAGAAGCTCGAATCGTCGGATTCCAGGTGACCACATACCCCAGGTTTTGATTATCCCCGATCCAGTGTGCTTCCTCCGGCGTTCCCGTCACGCCCGGCTGGTAAATCGCTCCGCATTCTAAAGCGCCATGCGCAAAGTAAACATGCATGGGAACCTCGAACATGTAGAGGACATCCTCACAGCCTGTTCCGAGCAATGCCGAAGGTTGGTTGGTGTCGAAACGCGAGTTCTGGCTGCCGATCGTGAATGGCAGTGTTTCCCGAAGAATCCGCTGTCCATCGATCACATGATTTACAGTGTTGCGCGCGACCACAATGCCAAAAAGCAGCAGAAGCACACCTGCCCAGCCCGATATGGACAGAACCAAGCGCTCGTCTCGGAAATCCCGCACTCCCTTATCCAATATCTGACGGATCCAATAAACCACAGCCGCCGCCCATCGCCAGATCCCGTGCGCGATCAACCCGGTCAAAAAGATCGTAAACGGAATCCAGACACGGCTAAACGCCTCCGCCGGATAACGTGGCAGCACCTGGAGCAAGCTGGCGCCCAACAAACCGCCCAGCAGAACGCCCATAACGATTACCTGCGTGCGCTGCCTTAAGGGTGGAAGGCTCATCAACCCAACCAATATCAAAAGGACGGCGATCAGAGATCCTCCGTAGGAGCGCATCCATAAAGCGACAAACAAGGCGGACTGTTTGAAATTATTGGTGTAACCAGACCATCGAGTCCAATCTGGGGGAGGAGGATCAGCAGGAAAGGAAAGCTCAGGACGGGTAACGACCAGCGGCAGCAGGAATGCCATGGCGATGATAAAAACACTAAGCCCAATCGTTCGCCAGTCCGCACGTTTCATTTGTCTGACGTTTAGAAAAACAAACAGCACTATGCCGAGAAGAGCATACAACCTGCCGATGGGGTGCATCAAGACCAGGATCACTGTGCTCGCTACGAGAATCCATCCAGAACGGTTATCTCTCTTGAACAGGCTTCCCCACATCAGCATCCCGACTCCCAACGCCAGATTGCTCGGCACAACATAATGGAGACCCTGATTCGGGAACGGCGTGAACGCCAATAAGAGCAGGGCGATTCCCGCTGGTCCCGAGCCAAACAAATGGTACAGCCAATAACTCACTGCCAGGCTTAAAAACAGGCTCCCCACAATCTCGATCACATGATAGGAACCTTCCCACGATAAACCGGCTGCGTGCAGACCTACCAGAATCAATGAGTGCAGTGGGTGATAGATGGAAAACGCCCGCACATATTCGCGATATCGAATCCAGGTCATGTTTGGCTTTTCGGTGGGAGCTGTCAGTTGCTGGCGCAGGTCGTTCAGAGCAGGGCAGTTCTGCAAGAAACAATCCTGCATTTGCGCCGCCTTGAGGATATAGGTGTAAGCATCATCCGTCTCTACCGGCACTGTTCGGTTGCGGATCGGGAGAACGACCATCACCAGCTGAACCAGGGTGAACAGCAAAATGCCAAGGGTAAAGAGCAGTCGTTTTCCCCATCGAATCGTATTTGGATTCGAGAGGAACCGTAAAGAGGACGTTCGTGCGTGCGGTGCGTTCATCGTCATCATTCAATGTTTCATGAACTGGCAGATCACGATTTCCATTCCGGTATGGCTGTACGCGACTCGCTCTACCGCCCAACGAGAGCGTTGCGGAAGCAGCTCCTCAAACGCGGCTTGCGAACGCACAAAACGCCCGCGGTCCGCGCGGCGCAGGGCATAGGCGAGTGGTCGCTGCCATGCACGGACGGGTAGCACGGCATCGAGAATCAGGACATGTCCATTGGACCTGCACACGCGCAACATCTCGTCGAAAGCCTGTCTCACGAGCAGGTCTGGCAAATGGTGGAACATGCCGATACTCCACACTTCTTCAAAAGTCTCCGCCGGGAATGGCAGTATCGCCGCGGATCCCATCACGGCAGGCTCATTCGTTTCATGAAATGCCTTGCAGTAGGAGTAGGTCAGGTCGAGCCCCACAGGGTGTGCGCCCACTTGCCAGAGCCAGGATTTTGGTCCGCACCCAATATCGAGGATGCGATTTACGTTTGGTAGCTTCGCCCGTAGCCGTTCGATATAGCGCAAGACCAGGTCGTTGGCGCCGTATGCCAGAAGGTTTTGCACCAGGCTATAAAAACTGGGCTGATCCAGTAATTTTTCTATGAATTTATTTTGCATACGGATCGTTCATTGAGCCCAATGAGAATGCTGACAGGAAGAAACATGGTGCGCCATTACTTGTTCGCTTCCAGCACCGACTCAACGATGAAGCGCGGGCGCCGTCGTGTTTCATCCAGATTGCGCCACAGGTATTCGCCCAGGATCCCGATCATCAACATCTGCACCCCGGCGACGATCAACACAACGATCATGAGAGATGCCCAGCCCTCGGGCTGGACGGAAGTGGCGAGCCGCAAGGCGATGACGATGGCGGCATAGGCTAACCCGGCCGCACTGAATACAACCCCAATGACCGAAGCTGCCCGGACGGGAAAATAGGAGAACGCCACGAACGAATCGAGAAAGTATTTGATCTTCTTGGCTGCGGTCCACATCGAGCGTCCATAGCGTTTTTCTCTTGCCTGCCTGTGGTAGTAAATCACTTTGGGAGAAAACCCCAGCCACAGGATCAAGCCCATCAGGTAGGCATTGTTCTCCTGAATCTGATTGATCAGGTCACAGACCTGACGGTCGATCAGAAAAAAATCAAACCCGTGCTCGGGCATGGTCTTAATCGCAAATCGACGGAAGAGCGAATAGAAAGTATCTGCCAGTAGAGTCGTGAGAAATTCGTCGTCACGGGACTGGCGCGCCGCCAGGACAACTTTATGCCCCTGCCGCCAGTCCAGCAGCATATCGTGGATCAGCTCCGGCGGGTCCTGCAAATCGGCGGCAATCGCCGCGACGGCATCGCCGCGTGTGTGACCCAAGCCAGCCAATAACGCTGCGTTCGACCCGAAGTTTCGGGATAATTTCACAACCTGGATACGCGAGTCTGTTTGCAGAAGAGACTCCAGCACAGAGAAGGAGTTGTCTACCGATCCATCGTCGACGAAGACAAATTCGAATTGATCCTTTGCATTGTTTGCTGCCAGATCCTGAAATCTTGCAAGCAGGTCGGGCAGGCTGGATGCATTATTGAACACCGGTACGACAATGGAAATGAGACTCATCGTGCTATCCTGTCTCCCTCCGGGTTCCTGGTAAAAAAGGATTGGATCGTGTCTACGACGCGCTCCAGCGCCATCGTGGAAAGGTGCGGACCCATGGGGAGGCTCAGCACTTCGTTATGGATCCGCTCCGAAATCGGGAAGCTGCCTGCAGGCAAGCCAAGTTCCTGGTAGGCGGGCTGTACATGAGGAGGCACAGGATAATGAATCAACGTCCCAATGCCATTTGCCTGAAGATAGTGCTGTAACGAGTCTCGCTCTCGGGTTCGGACAACAAAGAGATGCCACGCCGCTTCCATTCCTGCCGGGACAAACGGCAGGCGCAAGCCTGTATCCTTCAGCAGCTCATAATAAAGCCCAGCCAGATGCGCCCGGCGCGCGTTCCATTCATCGAGATACTTCAGCTTGACACGTAAGAACGACGCCTGCAATTCATCCAGGCGGCTGTTGAACCCTTTCACCAGGTTATGATACTTTACCTTGGAGCCGTAATTGCGCAGCATACGGAGGTTGTCTGCCAGGTCGTCGTCATTCGTTGTGATGGCGCCGGCGTCGCCCAGGGCACCCAGGTTCTTGCCCGGGTAAAAGCTCCAGCCGGCAGCGTCGCCCAGGCTGCCCGCCCGTTTGCCGCGATACACAGCGCCATGCGCCTGGGCGGCATCTTCGATTACTTTGAGACTGTGTTTGCGGGCAAGCGCATGGATGGGCTCCATCTGCGCGGGTTGGCCGTACAGGTGGACAACCAGGATCGCTTTCGTCTTTGCTGTGATCGCCGCCTCGATGAACTCAGGGTTCAGGTTGTATGTGCTGTCCTCCGGTTCCACCGGCACCGGCTGCGCACCTGCATACGAGACTGCCAGCCACGTCGCGATGTAGGTATTGGCAGGCACGATCACTTCGTCTCCCGGTCCAATCCCATAGCCACGCAGGATCAAATGTAACGCGTCCAGGCCGTTACCGACGCCGATACAGTGCTGCACGCCGCAATACGCGGCAAATTCCTGCTCAAAGGCTTCCACTTCCTTACCCAGAATGTACCAGCCGGAAGCCATCACCCGCTGATACGCCTGATCCAGCTCTGCCTGGAGCTCCTGGTAGGGTGCCTTCAGATCGAGGAAGGGAATATTATCCATCATCCTGATTCACGTCCTTAAGAAAAAGATCGTAATCCCGAATATAGTCATCCGCATCATACACGTCCGAGACCAGCACCAGAAGGATCGCGTCGGGTGTGTATTTATACTGGATGCCCCAGACCATCGGGGGGAGATACAAACCAAGCTGGGGGGAGGCAAGCAGCACTTCGTTGCGGTTCTTCCCGTCATCGAGCACCACCGAACAAGAACCTTTCAGGCACACCAGGAACTGGTGCTGCTCCCGATGGGCGTGTTCGCCTCGCACCTCCATCGACGGGACATCATAAATCACAAAAAAGCGTTTCGGAATAAAAGGTAAGTGCCGGTCGTATTCGCCAAAGCTCAGGCCGCCGCGGAGATCCACAATCTGCGGGAGCCGGACCAGTTTTGCTCTTGAGACCGTCAACGGCTGCGGCTCGGCTGCGTTAATTTGAGATTGCACAGGCTGCTTGTTCGTCGTCGAAATGTAGCCGTGGATGCGAGCGGGGTTTCCCACCACAATCGCGTAGGCAGGCACATCCCGCGTGACGACTGCGCCGGCGCCGATCATCGCATGAGCGCCCACCTGGATGCCCGGCAGAAGGGTCGCATTCGCGCCAATCGACGCGCCCGTGTGGACGACGGTTTGCAGGAACGTTTCGGGGTATTGTTTGCTGCGCGGAAACGGGTCATTGGCGAAGGTCACATTCGGACCGACAAAAACATCGTTTTCCAGTGTGATACCATCCCACACCTGCACGCCGCATTTGATCGTGACGCGGTCGCCGATGCGCACCTGGTTTTCAATGAACACACAATCACAAATATTACAATCCTCCCCCAGAATTGCCCCCGGCAGGATGTGCGCGAACGCCCACACACGCGTCTTCGCGCCAATCGTTGCCCCTGGCTCTACGATTGCTTTTTCGTGAATGAAAACTGATGGTTCCATATGAAGGTGTGAAACGCCTATCCAGGCTGCTGGAGGCAACCGAACTATTTTACTCGCAATATTATAAACGCCAACCATTGGGGTACTTTCACAGGGAGGTGCGCATGATTGCGGTCCCGTACGCCTGTGCTATACTTCTTAAGTACCCCGCCCTACGCTCTCAAAACCCAGGTCGCTTCCACTGCATCGCGGCATCGTTATGCCTGATTTTGGAGGACTCCTCTGATGGATTGGAAATCTCTCTTCCTACCCGATGTTCCCCTGCTTGAAATTATTCTGCGCGGATCTGTGCTGTACATCACGCTGTTTGTCCTGCTGCGCGTTGTGTTGAAACGACAGGCAGGCAGCCTGGGCATGACAGACCTGCTCTTGATCACCCTGCTCGCCGATGCCTCGCAAAATGCCATGGCGGGCGGCTACAACTCGATCGTGAGCGGTATCGTGCTCGTCTGCACCATTATATTTTGGAGTTATTTCCTGGACTGGCTGGGTTTCAGGGTTCCCTGGTTCGGTCGCCTTGTTGAGCCGGCTCCCCTGCCTTTAATCAAGAGAGGGAAACTACTACGACGGAATATGCGACATGAGTTGATCACGGAAGAAGAGTTGATGAGCCAGCTTCGCGAACAGGGACTGGATGATTTTGCAAAAGTAAAAGAAGCCTATATTGAAAGCGACGGGCACATCAGCGTTGTTCAGAATAAACAAAAGCAGCATGAAAAACCAGGGCGGAAAGGAAGGTGATCCCTGCAGGCGGTTGTTTGTCCCACTAGAGCAACCAGCGAGCCAGCCATCCGAAAAGATAAAGACCCAGTCCGAACACCGTATGATTCATCAAGCTACGAAGCCTTGCCTGCCCCGGGTTGGGCGTCTTTGCTGCAGCAACCCCGAGCCCAAACGCAGGCTGCATAATGAGGAAGGGAGCCAGGACTGTGACGACACCGAAGAGGAGGGGGGATATTGGGGTCGGATGCTGAAGCCAATGGCTGCCCGCCAATCCAACAAAAGCAATTGCGAAGATCACGCCAATCAGGTAGTGGGCGATCCACCCTACGCTGCATTCCGCGCTCTTCCGGGGAGCCGAGCCGATCGTGGAGTGCCTGAATCTGCCTTCCGGCATGGTTCGAAGCCAGCGCCCCACAAGACAGTAGTCGGGCGGGTTCGTCTTAAAGACACGCTTGAGAACCCATGCCCAGAGATCCGTGAGGAGCGTTGCGCCAAGCCCGATCAGGATGGCGCTGACCAGGGAGAGAACCATACTGTTTATGAGTCGCTCAGCGGTTGAATTTTTACGTCCGGCGTCTCGTTCCCGTCGGGCGGAACGGAATGTACTGACAGTAATGGCATTCCCAGGTCACGTATCTTTTTCAGGATGCCATGCAGCGCGGACTGATCGACGACCGGTCCACGCAGGAGC
This sequence comes from Anaerolineales bacterium, assembly GCA_035699125.1. Taxonomy (GTDB): domain Bacteria; phylum Chloroflexota; class Anaerolineae; order Anaerolineales; family Villigracilaceae; genus Defluviilinea. Next base: position 1,170 of record DASSBC010000008.1, on the reverse strand, counting down.
GTGTTGCCATCCTCTTCCAGCGTGATCGTCAGTCCATCGAACCAATCCATCCACAGTTGGCTCAGATAGCCCTGGAGTCTGATCTGGTAGATCATCGGGTCGCCCGCGGCGCGCTCCGATCGCCGTTCACCTGTCATCCGTATGCTCCACCGTGATGACAACATTCCCCTTTTTACGTCCCGTATCGACATAGCGGTGCGCCTCGACCATCTCTTCGAGCCGATAGCAGCGGTCGATGACGGCTTTGATCTCTCCCGCCTCCATGAGCTCTTTGATGGAAATCAAATTGTCCAGGCTTTCTTTCGTGCTGAGCCGGGCAATCGTTACGTAGGTCCCGTTCGGCGTGAGAAGTTTGGAGGCTTTTGATTTCGGGAATTTTCCAACTGTATCATAGATGACGTCATAGCGCTCTGCTCTCGAGGAAACATCTTCTTTTGTGTAGTCGATGACGTGATCGGCGCCCAGGGATTTCACCATGTCCAGGTTGGCTGTACTGCATACGCCGGTCACGTCTGCGCCGAAATACTTTGCCAGCTGGACCGCGTAGGTACCCACGCTCCCGGAGGCGCCGTAGATCAGGACCTTCTGTCTGCTCTGGAGGTTTCCTTTCCGCAGCAGGCGCAGGGCTGTGGTCGCACCGATGGGGACGGCTGCTGCTTCCACGTACGTCATATTCGCCGGTTTGATCGCCACCATCCCTTTCTCAGGCATACATTTATATTCGGCGTAGGCGCCAAAGTTGTGTTCCAGGACGGAGGCAAAGACCTGGTCGCCAACCTTGAAGCGGGTGACCTCTTTACCGACGGTTTCCACTTCCCCGGCAAGCTCCATGCCGTAGATCGGCTGCTTCGGCTTCGTGATGCCCAGGGTGAGGCGGGCGGGGAGCCAGAACAGGGGCGGCACGGTAAAACTGCGCATGCGGAAGTCCCCGGCTGAGATGGTGGTCGCATGTACTTTGATCAATAGCTCATTGTCCTTGGGCGCCGGTTTCTCCACCTCTTTGAGCTGAAGGACTTCTGGTCCGCCGTATTTTGTGGCTACGATTGCTTTCATTTCAACACCTTCCTTAGTTAGATATGCCGCGCTCAACGGCTGGTTTGTTCCGCTTTATCGAGTTCAGCGGTGATTGCAGTGGGTTTGAAGCCTTTGACGGTGAGCCAGACGCCCAGC
>DASSBC010000007.1:0-35189 GCA_035699125.1 Anaerolineales bacterium | reverse complement strand
GGCTCTGTTGGCTCTGTTGGCTCTGTTGGTGGCTCTGTTGGCTCTATTGTTGGCTCTATTGTTGGCTCTATTGGTGGCTCTGTTGGTGGCTCTGTTGGTTTCGGGGGGTTAGAAACTTGGGTGGTCGGTATCGGTTGAGTTGTAGGTGCTCTAGTAGGTATGCGTGTACGGGTCGGCCGTGGTGTAGCTGTCCTAGTAGGTATTGGTGTAAGGGTCGGCGCAGATCTCTGGCAGCTTGGGTCTGCCAGGTCGGTGAACCCATCGCTGTCGTCGTCCACGCCGTTGAAACAATTCTCGCCGCGACCGTTCGCAAACGCCGCCGGCGGCATGTCCCAGATCGTCAGGGCGTTGAAGTTGACCACGGCATCCGGGTTGTCGATCGATTCGACGAACAACCCGACCGCCCCGGTCACGTACTCCGCATCGTTGATCACGTCGATGAAACGGTTGTTGATGAAGAGCAAAAAGGTGGAGCCATACAATTCGACCTGCAGCGTATCCTGCTCGTCCAGCCCGCGCAGCCGCTCCGAAATGCCCTCCTGGAGCACCTGCCACCCCGTGGAAGAGTGCTTGAGAACCTGCCAGGTCTGCGTCACCGGCGACACCACGAACGCATAATACTGCTCGCCGGACCGGCGGAAAATAATGCCATAGCGGAAGTCACCGCTGCCTGCCGAGTCGGTTCGAGTTTGCAGCGTGATGTTCACATCCTGATAGTCGCGTCCGTTCGGCACGAACGCCAGGAACGGCTCGCCCGCGCCCCCGATCTTGACCTGGTAAAATCGCCTGCCGCTGTCGTCGCGCACGTAGCTGGTCGTGAACGGATCGACCTGTCCCCGGCTCCATCCCGTGGAGGCGCTGCTGAACTCATCCCGGTAGAAGATACGGGCGTTCAAAGGAAATCCGCTGCTTGCCACAATACACGGCTGCCCGGGTAAGGCGTCGATCTCCTGCTGGAGAGTCGTCGCCACGGTAGACATCCGGAAGCGCTCCTCCCAGACGATGAACGTAGGGATCGGCGCGCAGACCACCGAAGGCGGCGACTCGTCGTCCAGGACCACCGCGGCAGACCCGGCATGGACGAGCTCCTTCTCCTTCTCCCCCACCACCTCCACCACCCCGCGCTTGACCATCACGCACGTAAGCTCTTCGGTGCGGCATACGTCAAACTCCGCGCCGCTCGTGAGAGCGCGGATGGTGGCATGCGAGGTCTGCACGAGGAAGTGGCTGAACTCCTGCTCGCCGAGATGCACGAACAGGTGACCGTTCGTCAGCTCCAGCGTGACCTGGGCGGGACCTTCCAGACCGCGCCCGGAATCCAGGATCGACAGGCTGGTATTCCCCACCAGCTCTACGTTCGCCAGGTTGGGGAACTGCAGCAGGCTATAACTTTGCGGACCCTGCCCGCCGGGATTCTCGATTTCGATCTGGTCATTGGGGAGGATATCCGCCGACTGGGCTTGCTGGATCTCGATCGAGGAGCCGCCGCGCAGGAGCCGCGCCAGCGGCGCGAGGACAGCCAGGCGCGCCGGCACAGGGACCGCGGTCGGCGTGGGGGAAGGCTGTGTTGGCGTGTTCGGCGGGGTCGGCGAGAACGGGCCCGGCGTCACACTCGGACGGGGCGTTGCCGAGGCAACATCCCGCAGGTCATCTTCTGGCTCTGTCGGCGCAGCCGGCGCGCAGGCAGACAAGAACAGGACAGAGATCAAAAGCAGGGACGACCAAAAAGGAAGACGGAAATTGAGTTTTATTTTCTACCTTCTTTCCCGTACGCGACCTGCATGGATAGACTGCTATGGGGGGATGCCGCAAAAGAATCGATTGGGCTGATTTTATATCATGAACTAACAAATATGAAAGGTCGTTCCATGACGTTAAGGTGACCAGTTGGTTACACCTCAATAGAACGAAAATGAGAGGGAGAAAGATACGCCTGTATCCTCACTGTGGCGTTAAACGGGTCACCTGGGTGTTGGAGTCCCGATGGGTGGTCCAAAGGGGAACGAGAGCGTGGGCAGGAGGGGCGGCAGCGAAGGTAGGATTGGCGGAAGTGATGTCAGGATCGGCGGCAGCGTAGTGAAGATGGGCGGAAGCGTAGGCAGGATCGGCGGTTGCGTGGCGGGCGGCTGGGTGGCAGGAGGTCTCGGGGTCCTGGTGGCTCTGGGTGTTCTCGTCGCCCTTGGCGTTTTGCTCGGCGAGGGAGGTGTCGGTGTCCGGGAGGGATGCACCACCAGGACCTCGCGCTGGCAGCTGGGATCAGCCTGGTCGATCCATCCATCGCCATCGTCATCCTCGGCGTTGAAACAATTTTCTCCCTGCGCGGGCATGGGAGCAGCCGCCGGGAGATCCCAGATGGTGAGCGAGTTGAAGTTGACCTTCGCGGCGGGGTTTCCCATGGTCTGCACGAACAAACCCACTTCTCCGCGGGCGTACTCCGGGTCGCTGACCCAATCGACGAACCGCCCGTTGATGAAGACTAAAAAGGTGGACCCGTAGGTCTCGACCCGCAGGGTATCCTGTCCGTCCAGCCCGCGCAGCCGTTTGGCTTCCCCAAACTTCCGCAGCTCCATCCCCTTCGAAGAGCTTTTGAGGAAGTACCATGCCTGGGTCACAGGCGAAACGACCAGGGCATAATACTGGTCGCCCGAGCGGCGAAAGACCAGCCCGTAGAGGAAGTCCCCGCCGCTGGCTGCCTCGGCGCGGGTTTTCAGATCGATGTTCGCGTCTGTATAGCTGCGTCCGTTCGGCACAAACGCAAGGTAGCGCTCCGCCGGTCCCTGTGCCTGCACCTGGTAGGTTCGGATGCCCGGGCTGCGGACATAGCCGACCGTGAAATGGTCGATGGTGCCCTGCCCCCAACCGGAGGAGACATTGCTGAATTCATCCTGATAGTAAATGCGTGCATTCCACGGAAGCCCGTTGGCGCCCACCAGGCAAGGCGCCTGCGGGAAGGCAGCCATCTCCTGGTGCAGAGCCGGGGCACTCGCAGACCGGCGGTATTCTTCTTCCCAGGCAAGGAACCGGGGGAGGGGTGCACAGATCGCCGGAGAGGGAGATTGATCGTTCAAAATCACGCCGGCAGAACCCTCCCGGATGATTTCCCGGTTCCCCTTCGCAACGACTTCCACGACCCCGCGTTTGACCATCACGCAGGTCAGTGCCGGGGTGCGGCACACGTCGAACTCCGCGCCGCTCGTCAGGCTGGTGATGCTCGCATGAGGGGTCTGCACGGTCACGCGGACGTGTTTCGCCTGGTTGAGATGCACAAACAGCGGACCTGCCTCCAGGCGCAGAGTCACCTCGGTCGAGCCGTCTGCCCCTTGCTTTGCATCGGCGAGGGACACGCTGGTCGCGCCGAAGAGCTCCACATTCAGAGTATCGGGTACCTGCAGGAGGCTGTAACTCTGCGCGCCCTGCCCGCTGGGCGGGACGATTTCGATCCGGTCGTTGACCTGGATATCGGCAGACTGGGCTTGCTGGATATCCCGGGCGCTGCCGCCCCGGAGGATGCGTGCCTGCGAGGTCAGCACCGCCAGGCGGGCTTGCAGCGGGAACTGTGGCGGCGCGGTCTGGGTCGGCTGCAGGGTGAGGGGCAGGTTTTGTGAAAGCGGGGTAGGCGTTAAGCGGGCAGTGGGGGTTGCCGGCGCCGAGAGCACAGCGTCGTCCACCAGCGCTGCCGGGGCACATGCCGATACGATTAAGACGAGGAGCAGGAACAGGGCTGGAGGGAGAGAAATTCGGAACTGGAGTTTGATGTCTACCTTCTTTCCAGTACACGACCTACACAGTCGATTGGGTAGATGTGGTTCATAAACTAACAAATCTGAAAGGTTTGACTCATGACGCCGTCAGGAAGAGTTGGTTACAGCAAGAAAATAGGTCGGGTAGGTCGGACTGGCAGTCCGACTTAAAAAATAATGTAGGTCGGGTTGGCAACCCGACCTACTCGTTCTACACCAGCATCCTCACCGGATTCTCCAAAAACTCTGCCACATCGCTGACGCGTAGGTCAGATTGGCAATCCGACTTACTTTTTTATGGTTCGACTATCCGTCCGACCTACAGATTAGTTTCAGGCTTGTGATACGTCCAACGCCATTCCTTCCACGTAGAAACCAGCCCTGCTTTGACAGGATTCTCCAGAACATAATGGATAATGCGAGTATATTCTTCGTTGTCCCGTATCACATGATCGTAGCTTTCATCCTGCCAGAACGCGCCTTCCCTGCCAAGGATGAGATTTGCCTGGCGGGCAGTGTGACGCTTCAGGGATTGCAGAATTTTAGGTAGCTCAGGTTGGCAACCTGACTTACTTATTGGCTCAATCACAACGTGCACATGGTTCGGCATAATACAGAAGGCATGCAAGTCAAATATGTTTCTGTCGCGATAATGCATTGCTTCTTTCACGATCTCGGCAATGTCAGGTTGAGCGAGCCAGCGCGGACCGAATTCTTCTTTATCGAGAAATCCTTCCCATCGTTCAAAATAGAGATTTTGGTCGAGTTGGGTTTGTGCAGCTCGTTCTCGTTTCTCTCGTAAGGCGCCGATCACTTCGAAGGGCAGTGAATTTTTCAACCGAAATATGACGAAGAAAACTGCCTCCACTGGCTGCCAGTGAGGGAGATGACGGCGATAGAATTCTTTCATGGAAAGAAATTGTAAGTGGGAATAGGCTCATAATCATTAACAAAAAAGTAGGCCGAGCAGGTCGGGTAGGTCGGACTGGCAGTCCGACTGAAAAAATAAAGTAGGTCGGGTTGGCAACCCGACCTACTCATTTACACCAGCATCCTCACCGGACTTTCCAAAAACTCCGCCAGCTTCTGCATGAACTGCGCCCCTTCCGCGCCATCGCTCACGCGGTGATCCACGGAGAGGGTGGCTTTCATGCGCCAGCCGATTTTGATCTCATTGTCCTCCACGACTGGGACCTTTCGCGCCGAGCCAACAGCGATAATCCCTGCCTCCGGCGGATTGATGATCGCGGAGAAGTTTTCCACGTCGAACATGCCGAGGTTAGAAACAGAGAACGTCGAGCCCTCGATGTCGTTCGGGCGCACCTTGCCTTCGCGCGCACCGGCTGCCATACGCTTCGTCTCGGAAGAGAGGCTGCGCAGAGGCTGCTGGTCTGTGTTGCGGGTGACGACGGTGAGCAAACCGCCTTCCACCGCAACGGCAATGCCCACATTGATCGCTCCCCGGCGGATGACGTTATCGCCCGCATAGGAGGAATTCAGGTTCGGGAATTCGCGCAGGGTGAGAGCAACCGCCTTGACGATGAAATCATTGACCGAGAGTTTCTCGTTCTCCGGCAAATAGTCATTGATCTGCTTGCGCAGCGCCATGAGCGCGTCCATTTTGTACTCATGGGTCACAAAGAAGTGCGGGACGGTGGTGGTCGATTCCGTCATGCGGCGCGCAATTGCCTGGCGCAGCTTGGTCATTTGGATCGTTTGATCCTCGCCGGAAACAGCCACAGGTTGCGCTGCGGGCTGTCGAGGCGCCGCTGCCGGCTGTCCGCCAGCAAGAGCCGCTTCCACGTCCTTGCGTACTACGCGACCGCCAGGACCCGTGCCCTGGACGCGCGCCAGGTCCAGGTTCTTGTCACGCGCGATCTTCTTCGCCAGCGGGGAAGCCTTAATTGGACCCTCATGCGCCGGTGCAGGCGCCTGAGGAACAGGAGCTTGTGCCGGCTGCGTTTGAGGCGCGGCTTCTGCCTTCTGGCTTCCGTCTTCTGGCTGCGGTTTCTCCGGCTCCGTCTTCCGTTCCGGACCTTTTTGGTCATCGGTCTTTTTCTCTGCCGGCGCCTCTGTTGTCTGCGCAGGCGTCCCCTCGATCTTTTCGTCCGCGGAGCCCACCACGGCGATCGGGTCGCCGACGGGCACGACGGCGCCCGCTTCCACCAGTAATTTTCGAATCACACCGCTGGCAGAGGACTCGACTTCTACGGTTGCCTTGTCCGTTTCGATTTCCGCCAGCACGTCGCCTTTATTGACGTTTTCGCCCTCGTTCTTCACCCAGCGGACGAGCACCCCTTCCTGCATGTCGAAGCCCAGCTTGGGCATGGAAATCGTTTCAGCCATTATTTCAAAACCTCCTTCACCGCCGCGACGATGTCCGGCACCTGCGGGAGCGCCGCCTGTTCAAGCGTGCGGTTGTAGGGAAGCGGCACTTCTTTCTGCGCTACGCGCACGATCGGCGCGTCGACGTAGTCGAATGCCTCTTCGTAAATACGGCTTGCAATCTCAGAACCGACACCATACGATCTCCAGCCTTCTTCCACAACCACAGCGCGGTTCGTTTTCTTGAACGATTCCAGGACAGGTTCCATATCCAGCGGGCGCAGGGTGCGCAGGTCCACGACCTCGACTTCGATGCCCTCTTTGGCAAGCTCGTCTGCTGCTTTCATGGACAGCTCCAGCCCTTTGGCATAGGTCACGATCGTGACATCTTTGCCCTCGCGCTGCACTTTCGATTTGCCGATCGGGATGAGATATTCCCCATCCGGGACCTCCCCGCGCAGCTGGTACATCGTAGCGTGCTCGAGGAATAAGACAGGGTTATCCGACCGGATCGCCGACTTGAGCAATCCCTTGGCGTCCTCCGGCGTTCCCGGGGAAATGACGGTGAGACCCGGGAAGTGTGCAAAGATCGCATCGGGGGTCTGTGAATGGGTCGCGCCCAGCTGACGCCCGCCGCCCCCGACGGCGCGGATCACCATCGGCACCCTGAACTGACCGCCGAACATATAATGAAGTTTCGGCGCCTGATTGACCACGTAATCCATGGCGGAGAACGCAAAGTTGATCGTCATCAACTCTGCAATCGGGCGCTGCCCCACCATGGCTGCCCCGATCGCCGCGCCGATGATGGCGTTCTCGGCGATGGGCGTATCTTTCACCCGTTCCGGACCATACTTGTCGTAGAAGCCTTTGGTCACTGCATAGCTTCCACCCCAGACGCCTACTTCTTCGCCCAGGATAAAGACCGCAGGATCACGGTCCATCTCTTCCATCAATGCTTGCGAGATTGCCTCTCGCATTGTAATTTTTGCCATAAGAAACCTCTTAAACACGAAGGGCTACCAAAGAAAAGCACACCTTTGTGTACTTCGTGTCCTTTGTGTTTAATCTTCTACGTAAACGTTCGTAAACAATTCTTCCAGCGCCGGCTCCGGGGAGTTCTCGGCGAACTCCACAGCCTTGTTCACTTCTTCTTCCACCTGCGCCTCGATCTCGTCGAGAGCCTTGGCGCTGGCGGTCTTCTTTTCCAGAAGATGCTTGCGGAAGATACCGATCGGGTCATTCTCCTGCCATTGTTTCACTTCTTCCTGTTTGCGGTAGCGTTCGGGGTCGCCCATGGAATGACCGCGATAGCGATAGGTGATGACCTCGAGCAGATACGGCTGGCTCTCACTGCGGACGAATTCGATCGCCTCTTTGGCGGCATCATAGACCTTCATCACATCCATGCCGCCCACCTGGCTGTTCTTCATGTTATAGCCTTCCGCCTTCTGTTGAATATCCTGCACAGCAGAGGCGCGCTCGACGGAGGTCCCCATGCCATACTTGTTATTCTCACAAACCCAGAGCACACGCAAGCCCCAGGCTTTTGAGAGATTCAACGCTTCATGGAAGTACCCGATGTTCGTCGCCCCATCGCCAAACATACAGATGGTCACGTTATCATTTTTAGCGTACTGATCGCCCACTGCCAGTCCGGCCGCGATCGGCAAATGACCGCCCACGATGGCATGTCCGCCCCACATATTGTTTTCCACGCTCGCCATATGCATGGAGCCGCCCTTGCCTTTTGACATCCCCGTCTCTTTGCCGAGCAATTCCGCCATCACTTGCTCTGCCGGGATGCCGCAGTTGATCGCAACTCCATGGTCCCGGTAGGCGGTGATGACCCGGTCACGCGGCTCGCGCGCCGCGATCAGACCCGTCGAAACAGCTTCCTGTCCGATATACAGGTGCATGAAACCGCCGATCTTACCCGCCTGGTACAGTTCCGCGCCGCGTTCTTCGACGCGGCGAATCAGCACCATCTGGTGATACAAATCAAGCATTTGCTCTTTCTTCATCTCTGCTCCTAAAAGTATAATAGCAAAGCCCAGGCAAAATACATGGCGCTATGCGCGCCACGATGTTATTTCCTCACTGCAACCGCGAAATTATATCAGAGATTCTCTACCCGATTTTGTGGCTACATCTCATGGTTAATAGATGATACGATAGAATCCTGGACTCATCGCTACCCAGAGATATTAACAACAGGAAGCTCAACCTGAAAACTGTTCCGTTCCTCCTCACATTTGTATTTTCAAGTCTCGCATTAATCCTGCACGGTTATTTGGGTCACTTTAGCCGTTACATGGCAGATGATTTTTGTACGGCATTCTATGCGGATCGTCTTGGCGTGTTACGATCTACCTGGTTCTGGTACTTGAATTGGAGCGGCAGATTCTCCGCCAGTGTACTGGATGCAGTGATGGGAACACTGGGACCTGGCGTACTTTCCGCGGTGGTACCTCTTACAATCGTAGTGTGGCTAGCCGCTCTCACCGGTTTTTTTCGGAGTTTTTTGCCACGCCTGAGTAACAGAATCCTGATCTCGCTTGCTCTTGCGAGCAGCAGTCTGTTTTGTTTATTTTTGCTCACTCCGGATATCCGGCAATCCCTATACTGGGGGCAAGGGATGCGTTCCGTCGTTCCGCCGCTCATGATGGGTACGGTTCAGATTGTTCTGCTGCATTACATCCGATCTCGAGAATGGACGAGCGTCCAACTTTGGCTGTGGGGGATACTCAGCTTCGCCTGGGCTTTGGTCGCCGGAGGGTTTAGTGAAACCTACGCGGCATTCCAGGTGGCGGCTCTGACGATTTCGCTGACCATGATGCTGATGTTCGAGAACCCTAAGTTTTCAAGCACAACGCTTTTTCTGGGGACGGGGCTTCTGGGGGCCTTCTTTGCACTGATCCTGGTGATCTTGGCTCCCGGGAATGCCGAGCGTCAGAGTTTCTTTCCTCCGCCGCCCGGCCTTGCCAGTATGTTGGCGATCTCGTTGAAAAGTTATCTTATCTATCTGGCGGAGCTGGTAAATCTTCCTGCGAGGATAGCCGCGATCCTGGGCTTGTTCAGCCTGGCGGCTCTGGCAGGGTCGCAACTTAAGCAGGGAAGGAACGCTCGACTGGTATGGATCGTTCCGAGCCTTATGCTTGTGTTCACATTCATTTGTTTTCCCCCCGCCGCCTATGGAACTTCGGAGGCGCCGCCAAACCGCACCTTAATCCTGCCAACCTATTTTTTTATAGTAGGAATTGTTATATGGGGAATAGTGTCTGGTAATCTTCTTGGAAAGAAGCAAAACGTTCTCGTTTCAACACTGCTGCCCGTGCTCGCTACTGTTACGATCGCAGGGGCTGCCCTCATTCACTCGATAAGCCTCTACCAATCGAGGACGGAATTTATTGACTATGCACAGATGTGGGATCAGACAGAAGCAAGCATTTTGACATCAAAACAAAATGGGGCAAGCCAGGTATTGATCCCTGTTACCCAAAATTGGGCATCCCTCAACACACCGAACGATAATCCCCGATTCTGGGTGAATGTGTGCATGAGCAGATATTACGATGTGCAAATTTTGGCGACCACGGAATCCATTTCCCCAAGTCCCTGAACCTCTTGGAATCCTGTTTCACAGTAAAATAAAAACATGGATTGGTTTCTAGGCTCCAGGCAGGGCGAAGCAAAAAGACTGATCGCACAGCTAGCCGATGTGACGAAGCGCGAGCGCGCGGCACAGGAATTAATCCGTATGGGGGCGGACGCTGCGCCACCTTTACTCGACGCGCTTCAGACACGCGATCTCAACCTGGTGCCGTATTACCAGCAAATCCTGGCGCGCATGCCGTCTGCGGCGCCGTTACTTGTCAAGGCTCTGGGGAACGCGCATCCCCTCGTCCGCGGACGCGTGGCTGAAATTTTTGCGATCAACAGGGATCGCAGCGCGGTCCCTCTATTATTGGAAGTGTTGAACGGGGAATATTTTACCGTCCGGTCGCGTGCTGCCCTGGCATTGGGGAAGATCGGTGATATAAAAACCGTTCCACCGCTGTTGAGATTATTAAAGGACCCAGAAGACGAAGTCCGGATGGCGGCTTGTATCGCCCTGGGGGACTTCAAGGATCCATCCACGTTTGATGACATTACGAACGTGTTACTGGATGATCCGAACATAGAAGTGCGGCAGGCAGCAGCAAAAGCTTTGGGAAATACAGGTCACCCCTCTGCCCTGCCCTATCTGATGGAAGCTCTGCATGACTCTTACTGGTGGTACGAACGCGAGTACGCCGCCGGGGACCTGCTCTCTGCCATCGAACAGGTAGGGTCTGCGGCAGTCGATCCGCTGATCGAAGCGTTACGGGATAAAGAAGGGACCGTCCGCAAGTTTGCCGCGATCCTGCTTGGGAAGCTGGGCGACTCGCGCGCCATCGAACCGCTCGGCATGGCGCTTTACGATCTTCATCACGAAGTGGGAAAAGCCTCAGCCGAGTCCCTGGCTCGATTCGGCAGCCCTGCCTTCGAGGTTCTGGTGGAGGCGTTAAGTCATCCCGAGATGTGGATTCGCATCCATGCCATGAGCGCGTTGTCCAAAATCCGGGATAACCGAGTCGCACTCGTTCTTTTAGAGAGGCTGAACGACCCGGAGCGTGAGGTAAAGAAAGAGGCGATCCAATCTCTCGGGGCATTAAGAGACCCGCGCGCCGCCCGTGCCTTACAGGAAATCGCAGCGAATCGGGCGGACCGTGAATTGCATACCCTTGCCAAGCAAGCACTCGAAGGTTTTGCCAGCGTGTAGGCTGTTCCTTTGACACGCCGTCGGCCGATTTATAGATTCAAAATGACTACATCTTCGTAAGGGTTCATAGGAGTCTCTATGAAACGCATCCACGCCTACCTCGGGATCCAGTCGCTTGTTGCCATTCTGGTTTCGATCAACCGCCTCGGCAGCTGGACCCTCGGATACGTATTGCCCAATGAATTCCTGCGCTGGGTGGATTTCAATAACATGCTGGTCCTGCCGCTGATCAGCGTGGTGGCGTCCTACCTGCTCAAAAAGACGATTGAATACGATTCCCCTCAACGCGAAAGCAGATCCCACATTGCCTGGAACCTGGTGTTTATCGTTGGGCTGTATTTGCTGGCAGCGAGTTACGGGGATCATGAAGTGACGAACTATCTCCATCAGAGATTCTGCGCGAGCGATACCACAAGCGACCTGTGCCGCATCGTGATTTTCAACGATGATGAATTCAGTCACTGGGTCTTCTTTACGGGTTTTGTCATGGTCAATGCAGCGATCTTGTTTCTACAAAGCCTGTTTCCACACCGTGAACGAATTACAAATACAGATTTTATTTTGCTTGCACTAAATGCCTTATTTCTCGGCGCAGGTGTTTTCGCCAACCTTGGTTTTGAAGAGATCGGGCTGGACTTGTATGTGGTTGCGCTCCTGGCATTGACTGCCACCTACCTTCTCTGGCGGCGCGGCAGACAACCGATGTTTATCTATTACACAATTGCATACTGGCTGGGGCTGGTAGGAAGTCTCATCGCACAACTTTCGCGGTCCTGATTCGATGGAGAACCTATAACAATGGATTCGATCCTCAAGAATGCTACAACAGAACAACTTGGTCTTGCCGTGCAGGAGAATCTGTTTGCACTCTTCCGCGCCATGACCATGCTGCCGGACAGCCATCTGGAAGAGACGGCGTACCTCTCACGCCATCTCACATTTCCCAGCAATCCCATGTACAAAGGGGCATGGAATACACACATCCCTCCGGAACAGACGGACGACTGTATCCGAGAGACGATCGACTGGTTCCAGTCCCGGGAAGCTCCCTTCTTCTTTTGGTGGACCGGTCCGGGCAGCGCGCCAGATGACCTGGCGCACAGGCTGCTTGCTCACGGATTGATCGACCTGGAGGGACAGAGCACGGATTTGGCGCCTGGCATCAAAGCCTCCGATATCGGCGCGCCCGGCATGGCGGCGGATTTGTATAAGGTGAACGAAGAAGTTCTGGAAAAAATACCACCGGGGTTTGAGATCCAGGATGTGCAGAATGAAACGGACTTGCAGGATTTCAAGCAGGTGCTGGTTGCGGGCTATGAAATGCCGCCGCCCATGGCAGACGGCTGGGTGCAGTCTGCGCGTGCGTTCGGGATCGGGAAAACGCCGTGGAGGCTGGTACTGGGGCGCCTGAACGGAAAACCTGTTGCGACGAATATCGTCTTGAACGGCGGCGGTGTCGCGGGTCTCTATGGGATTGCCGTCGTTCCCTCAGCACGTAACCAGGGGATCGGTGCGGCGATCACGCTCCAGCCAATCTTGGAGGAGCGCGACCGCCAGGGCTACCACTATGCTGTGCTCTTCGCGACCCTGATGGGTGCCTTTGTCTATGCCCGCATTGGTTTTCAACTGGTCGAGACAAGGATCCATCGTTATCTGTGGAGAAACGCGTAATTCCCCATATGTATTCTTATCGTCGTCCACCGCAACATGTATAAAAGTTTAGTGTTACTATTTCCGAACGCAATGCACCAAAGGAGAAGAAAATGATTTACCTGATCTGGCTGCTTCGTATTATTCACATCGTAGCTGGCGTATTCTGGGTGGGAGGCGCTTTATTCATGGCGTTCTTTGTGGGACCCACAGTCGGCGCGCTCGGAGAGCCCGGACAAAAATTTGTCGGGCATTTGATGAACAATTTGAAGTTTAGTACGCGAATGGCTGTAGCATCCGGGTTGACAATCCTGGCAGGGGCAACCATGTATGCTTTAGATGCCCGAGGTGGAGAATCCTGGTTGCAATCCAGTTTTGCGATAGGTCTCGGCATCGGTGCGGGATTTGCGATCCTTGGCTTCGTGTTCGGTATCCTCGTTGGCCGCACCACAAAAGCCATGGCACAGTTCGGCGCTCAGTTCCGGGGGAAACCCACCTCAGACCAAATGACTCGAATCCAGGGAATGCAGAGTCAACTGAGGACCTATTCTATCGTGAACGTCATCTCGCTCATCCTTGCCACCGTTTTTATGGCAATTGCCCGTTATCTATGAGAAGGAACAGGACCCGATGAATAAACCATCGGGTCCTGCGTTTTTCCAGGCTTTCCTTCTACCTTTAGCTTGTTTTGCAATCGTTCCAAACCCTCCCCATTGGCAGCCAGCTTAGCCTGTTCGGTCCATCCTTCGGATTCATTATCTGTACTCTGGCAGCGTTCAGGACCCTGGATGCTTTTGGACCGATCCCTTCGATCGTTTTCAGATACGGAAACTAGAGACAAAAGTCAGTTAGGGCTTTCTCCGTTAAACTCCACCCAGTGAGATTCATATGAAAAGACGACAGGTAGGATTTCTGGCGCTTTTGCTTGTGCTCAGCCTTCTACTAATTCCAGCGTTCCTGCCGGATGCTCCATCCAAACCGTATTATGAAAATATCGCTCGACCTCTTGTCATTGCTCACCAGGGCGGCGACGGAGTCTGGCCTGGCGATACGCTGTTCGCGTTCGAAAAGGCTGTGAGCCTTGGAACCGATGTCCTCGAAATGGATGCTCACATTACGAAGGATGATCACATCGTTCTGATGCACGATGAAGAAGTGGACCGCACCACGGACGGTACAGGCACCATCGAAGAACTCACTCTTGCTGAGCTGCAAAAGCTGGATGCCGCCTATCGCTGGTCGAACGATGGAGGGAAAACCTTTCCTTATCGCGGACAGGGTATTCGAGTGCCAACGCTGGACGAACTGTTTCAGCAATTCCCGCAGATGCGCTACGTGATCGAGATCAAGTTGACGCAAAATCCCATCGACCGACCCCTGTGCGATTTGATTCGCAAGCACCAGATGCAAGACAAGGTCTTGATCGCCTCCTTCCATGACGCAGCCATGCAAAACTTCCGCAAGATCTGTCCGGAAGTTGCCACATCCGCTTCACGAAGCGAGGTCAGGAATTTTGTGTTGCTGGGCAAAGTCTTTCTGAGTGCATTCAGCGCGCCGCACTATCAATCCATCCAACCGCCTTATGATCCCAAAGAGTCGATGAATATTCCGATCATGACGGAACGCTTCATCCGGGAGGCGCACGCCAAGAATATCCAGGTCGAGCCCTGGACCGTCAACGACCCTGTGTTAATGAAAGAGTATATCGAATGGGGTGTAGACGGCATCATCACGGACCGGCCCGACTTGATGATCGCCACCCTCGAAGAGCTGGGGATTCGGTAAGTCAGCAAACCAGATCAAGAAAAAGAGCGATGTATATCGCTCTTTTTCTCTCCGTCCTGCACCTGGAACACGGAACTACTCCATCCACACCGTTCTATCTTCAAAGGAAGGTCTGGGGACGGGTTCCGCCACGAACTCAGGATAGCCAATGTAGACAAATGCAATAATAGGCTGGTCCGGTGCAAAGCCCAGGAATTCTTTGATCATAGGGTCGCGTGCCCATTCACTGGTGCGCCACTTGGCGCCCAGTCCCATAGCGTGCGCGGCAAGCAGCAAATTCTGCGTGGCGGCCGCCGCAGCACATACATTCTCGATCTCCAGTACTTTAGGTTCACTCGGTTTGTCCACGCCGACTGCGATGACCACCGGTGCACGCAGTGGAACCGCATGACATTTATCGAAAGCCTCGATGGGGAACTCAGGATGGCGTGCCTTCTGAGAGGCAGCCATGACCTCCCCTAATCGATCTCGTCCCTCCCCGGTCAACACGACGAATCGCCAGGGTCTTACCTTGTAATGATTTGGCGCTTGCACAGCCGACTCCAGTAATGTTTCGATCAGTTCACGCGGCAGGGGGTCAGGCTTTACCTTCCCCTGCGAATATCTGGTATGTATCGCTTCGAATACGTCCATGGATCCTCCGTTCTATTGATAGAATTGGGGTTCGAGTTCTTACGGAGAAACAATGAAGGTCTATTATTCTGAAGCACATCGTAAACACGAGCCGCCGTTTGAAGTGTTCGATGGCGGGTTACGGACGCCCTACATGGAAAACCCCGATCGAATGGATCGAATCTTGCAGGCTCTCCATCCCATGGATTGGGCAGAGGTTCTCGTACCGAAGGATTTCGGACTTGACTCCATTTACGCCGTGCACGATAAAGAGTATCTGGACTTCCTCGCCTCTTCCTGGACCGAGTGGTTGGAATCCGAAGCAAAGGATAAGTCTGTACTATTGCCCTCCACATTTGCGCTGCGGCGTCAGCCTCAGAAACCGACATCGCTTTTAGGACGCGCCGGTTACTACATGATGGATTTGAGCGCCTGCATTGTCGAGGGAACGTACGCCGCTGCACTGGCGTCGGCTCTCTGCGCGCTCAGCGCGGCAGAGGCGGTCGCAAACGGAGAACGCTCGGCGTTTGCCCTGTGCCGCCCGCCCGGTCACCACGCAGGCAAGGATTATGCCGGAGGCTATTGCTTCATAAACAATGCTGCGATTGCCGCGAACTGGCTCTCCTCCCAAGGTATGGTTGCCGTGCTCGATATTGACTATCATTGCGGTAACGGCACGCAGGATATCTTCTACGAACGGAAGGATGTGCTGACGATCTCGATCCACGCCGACCCAAACTTTGAGTATCCTCACTATGCAGGGTTTGCGAATGAAACAGGATCTGGCGCCGGGCTGGGATATCACAAAAACTTCCCCCTGGAAAAAGGCACAGATGACGAGCGCTATCTATCGGCTCTGGAAGAGGCGCTGGGTCTGATCCGTGAGTTTGCACCGGGGTATATAGTTATCTCCGCAGGAATGGATATTTACGCGGACGATCCGCTTGGGACGATCAAGGTCACCACAGAGGGGATTGAACAAATTGGAAAGCGGATTTCTGCACTAGATCTGCCAACGGTCATTGTGATGGAGGGTGGTTATAACAATGAGATGCTTGGTATAAATATCTCTAAGTTCTTAGCCCCGTTTGCGTAACGCGACAACAGGGTGTCGCGTTACAACTTCTTAGGAGAGTTAATAATGAGAGTGTATAAGATCATCCTATTGATCTTGCTGTTTGTTTCTGCCTGTGCACCTTCCACCCAGCAATCCACTTCTACACTGCCTCCTGCCACGGCGACAGAAGAATCGACGGAGACGCCTGAACCGACGCTGACATCCACCGCGACGCAGACAGCCACATCTGAACCGACTCTGACGCTAACCCCAACCATCGCGTTGTCTCCAACCGTCACGGCGACGCCAACCTTTGCCTTTCCCAGCGTTACCGTCAACAAGCAGGCGCATTGCCGGTATGGTCCCTCTGTTGCCTATCTGCACGCGGCAGACTTATATGCGGGTGATACAGGAACTGTGCGCGGACGATATATCTACAGCAACTGGTTATATGTCAAGTTTGATAAGCTGAATTATTTCTGCTGGGTCGCGCCCTCCGTCGTAGATGTGGTTGGTGACGTTTCTACAGTTGCATATAAGGAACTCAACCTGCAGTCCATCGGGAGCAATATGTACGGCCCGCCCGGAAATGTGACGGCAGTCCGGGATGGCAACAACGTGACGATCAGCTGGAACAAGGTAGAGATGACACTGGACGACGACCGCGGCTACTTGCTCGAACTGTTCGTCTGCCAGGATACCATTTTCAAATGGTGGACAGACTCCTATCCTGACCAGAACTCGACAAGCTACACTGTGCGTGACGAAGCAGGTTGTGCGCAGCCTTCTTCCGGCAAGCTTTATACGGTCGAAAAACACGGATTCTCCGAGCCTGTCATTATCCCCTGGCCCGCACCCTAAACGAATGACCCTCGCTCAAAGGCGAGGGTCACCGATATCCTCATCCAACTGCATCGCTAGCGCGATCGCTCCCAGGCTGCCGGATTGATTCCCCAGCCCCGGCGGCACGATGTAATCTTCAATATGCTCGAGCAGGCTTTTACTGGAAACATATCCATTCAATAGCTCGCGAACTCGCCAGCGGATCTTCGAGAACAGGAATCCACGCTGCATCACGCCGCCGCCGAGCACAATTTTCTTGGGAGAAAGGGTCAGGATGTAATTCATCAAGGCAGACGCAATATATTCGGCTTCGAGATTCCAGAACGGATCATTCTCGGGAATCATGGCTCCCGGTTTCCCCAG
This sequence comes from Anaerolineales bacterium, assembly GCA_035699125.1. Classification (GTDB taxonomy): domain Bacteria; phylum Chloroflexota; class Anaerolineae; order Anaerolineales; family Villigracilaceae; genus Defluviilinea. Next base: position 18,010 of record DASSBC010000007.1, on the reverse strand, counting down.
TCGTTTCTCGATTGCCGGTCCGCTGGCAAGGCCCTCGAAACAGTCCTCATGAAAGGGGCAATTCCCAACGAATGGGTCCAGCTCGCGGTTGTGCGGGATGCGGATGTGCCCCATCTCGGGGCTGACTAATCCAATTAGCGATCCTCCATCCTGGATGTATCCCCCTCCGATGCCCGTGCCGATTGTCAGATACAGCGAAGGATCATATCCATTGCTTGCGCCCCACTTGTATTCCCCTAACCCCGCAGCATTCACGTCCGTATCCATAACGATTTCGATCCCCAGGGCACCTCGTAGGATTCCGAACACATTCGTATTGCTCCAGCCCGCTTTGGGGGTGGCGGTAATGTAACCGTACGTCGGCGACGAGGGGTTGAGGTCGAGAGGTCCAAAACAACCCACGCCGATGGCGTGAATCTGACCGGAGGACACAAACGGTTTAAAGAATTGAATGGCTCTGCCCAGCGTCTCTTCGGGCATGGTGGTGTTAAGTCGGATTTCGTCGACGATGTGATTGGGGCCGCCGGCAATCAGGCACACGAACTTCGTTCCTCCTGCCTCGATACCGCCAAAGAGCCTTTTGTTCTGCATGTGTCCCTATTGCTTTTTCTTCTTTCTCGCCAGACGGTTGAGGAATTGCAGGAGTTCATGCATCTTTTCGGGCGCGGAGGCATCTCCGGTGACCACTGTGTGTTCCCCTTTCTTCGTTTCCACTGTAATCACATAGGTGAACTCATCCGGCATGGATTCTGTGCCAGTCAGCTGCTCGGGCAATTCATCAAAGTCCAGGTCATCAAGTAATTCCGATAACCTATGAGCTTGTGCCTCGGATAGATCATTCTTTTTAAGATCTCGCGCAATTGTCATGCCGGCGAATCCACCGGTGCGCTCGAATTTGATTCGTTCGACGTCCATTCATGACCTCACTATTCTTTAGCAGGCGCCGCGCCGATCATCCGCAATAAGGCTTCCAGGCAACCACCGCCCTGTTCCGGGGGAGGCGTCCCGCCGCCATCCACATTCAGCCCGACTTCCGCCCAGCCCTTTCGGACAGCCTGTTGCTCGATGCTGCCCGCCCCGAATAACTGCGCTGCTACTTGGTATGTCTGATTCGCGCAGTCCTGGAATCGAGAGGTTGCGGTGAGCTTATCCCGTAGTGTAACGTACCAGATCTGCCCAGCCCGTTCCCAGGCGAACCCGCCTAATTCAACAGCTGTAATATAGAATGCACGGTTCGGAATCCCCGAATTGATGTGGACGCCGCCATTATCACTGATGGTCGAGACGTAGTCCCTCATATGAGCCGGCTGCGGGTCCTTACCGAGCACCGGGTCGTCATAGGCTGTGCCCGGGGCTTGCATCGAACGGATGCCGACTCCATTTACATTTTCAGTGAGTAAGCCTGATCCAATGATCCAATCCGCTTCGCTGGCGAGCTGTTGCAGCTGGTACTGTTTCACGAGCGAGCCAAACACATCCGACATCGACTCGTTCAAGGCGCCTGCCTGCTGGAAATACTGCAGCTTGGCTTCGAATTGCGTCACGCCATGCGTCAGCTCATGACCGATAATGTCGACCGCAATCGTAAAGCGATTAAAGAGACGCTCATCTTCGGGCATATCCTCATCGCCATCCCCATAGACCATTTGCTCGCCGTCCCAGAAGGCGTTATCGTAGCCCCTGCGGTAATGAACGGTGGAGTCTAGGCGCATCCCATTGCCGTCAATGGAGTTGCGCTGATACACACTGCTGTACAAATCATACGTCGCGCCGCTGCCGTCATAGGCTTCGTTCACCGCTACATCCGTAGAAGGACCTTCTCCTTCCTTGCGAACCACCGTACCCGGAAGGCTTGAACCGTTCTTGGCATCATAAATTACGCGATCCTTGCCACCCACGGCAACCCGAAATGTCGCAGTCGAGAAATCTGCCAGAGCCAGTTGTTGACCGCGCATACGGGCGGTCGTTTTGAGGGTCTCAATCGCCAGCTGCTTCTGGCTTGGCGTACCACTGGTGGCTATGTTTTTCAGCATGTGGGGGGGAACGATACAATTAACAGGGGAATGCTTGTGCATAAAACGAGCCTTTCTTATCGAAACAGATTTGGAACAAGCTTCATCAGTATACGCGGTTTTTAAGGAAAATTCAATAAGTGCAGTTTATTCGCTACGCATCCGCCGCACGAACCTCTAAATAAGCTGCGTCCACTGAAATGCCATGAAATTCTGAAAAAGACAAGTCCTGAAACGTTCGATGCAGATTTCTTTGCGCGTTTTCCAGTAGAGCCGTATAACTCATTCCAATCGCCGCGTCCCACTGCAAGTGAAGTTGGTTGGCAAGGACATGAATTGCCTCCACCGTTCCAGCTTCGATTTCGACGAACGTCCCGTAAGGTAATTCGTCCAGCATGATAAGGTCATCGTTCAGCTCATACGTAGTACGATACTTTTCGTAATAGACCAGCTTTTCATACCCGAGGGCTTCCAGGAATTGTTTTGCTTTCTCAAAATCCTCCACGGCAAATTCGATCTCTTCCCGGCTGAGAACGCCCTGTTCATTTGTGCTGGCGCTTTTGTAGGTCAATTTTGTGCCGCGATCCTGCCGCAGGCGAAGGACTCTCCCTTGTGCGCGGAGCGGCGCGCCCGGCAGGTCAAACCGGATATTCGTTTCCAGAATACGCTCCTGAATCAAACGGGCGTTCAATGCTTTCAGGCGCGATTTGATCCGATCCAGATCGCGAACGTAAAACTTGGCTTCCGTCTCCAGCCCATTGGCGGACATCAGCTCACGCTCAGCAACGTTTGTTTTTGCTCGACCGTTTCCCCCGCCTTGACGCGCACCCGCCCGACCGTCCCATCGCGCGGGGATTTCAACTCATTTTGCATTTTCATCGATTCAAGAATGAGCAGTACCTGACCCTTCTTGACCGCCTGGCCCTCTTCCACAGGGATGGCTACCACCAGCCCCGGCATTGGCGCTCTCAGGTGATATTCGCCAGTCTCTGCTACCCCCCCACCTGCCGCGCTGCGCAGCCGCTTTTCACGTTCATCCTCAACCGTGATCGGATACAACCGCCCGCGCAAAAGCACCTGCCAGTTATCGTCGCCTTGCGCGACATAGCCCTCGTGTGATTTTCCGTCAACGATGAGGGAATACACGGGCTGTCCGCTGACCGTCTCGAAATCCACCTCATACACTTTGCCGTCCACGCTAACGTGCTTTTCGTCAATGATCTCAACCAGAAATTGTTTGTCCTCAACAGTGGCTATATATTTCATGTATTCATCTCGTCAGGGTATCGGCGCTCGAACAGCACCTTCTACACGATTATCGATGCATTCTCTCCCAGCGACCGACCCACTTCCAGTTGCTGGCATCCCGCTCGTTGCGATTGACGATATTGGCGGACAGAGCGGTTTCGCGGTGCGCCACCAGCGTCGCCAGGATCGCCGCGGTCTCTGCGTAGGCATCCTTGCCATCGCCGGCATCGTCCATCGAGAAGCGCTCCTCGACGAAGCGCGTATCGTACTGTCCGCCCATAAAACGATGCGAATCCATCATGGTTTGGTGGAAGGGGATATTCGTCCGCACGCCGATGATGCGATACTCCTCCAGGGCGCGGCGCATCCGCAGGATTGCCTGCGCGCGCGTCTCTCCCCACACGATCAGTTTTGCAATCATCGGATCGTAAAATGGCGTAATCGCAAAGCCCGGATAGACACCTGTGTCTACACGCACACCCGGACCCGTTGGCAGGAGGCTGTGTGTGATCCGCCCGGTGGAGGGTAGAAAGTTGTTATATGGATCTTCGGCATTGATGCGGCACTCGATGGCATGTCCGTTGAAATTTACCTCCTCCTGCTTGTAGCTCAAGGTGCGCCCGCGTGCCACCCGGATCTGCTCCTTGACGATGTCGATACCCGTGACCATTTCCGTAACCGGGTGCTCCACCTGTAAACGCGTATTCATCTCGAGGAAGTAAAAATTCTTGTCTTTATCCAGCAGGAACTCAATCGTGCCCGCGTTGACGTAATCCACGGCTTTGGCAGCTTTGACAGCCACACTCCCCATCTTCTCGCGTAAATCGTCGTCCACGGCAGAGGAAGGCGCCTCTTCCAACAATTTTTGATGGCGTCGCTGCAGGGAGCACTCGCGCTCGCCGAGATGAATCACATTTCCGTAAGTATCCGCCAGGATTTGAATTTCAATATGCCGGGCGCCCTCTACCAGCTTCTCCAAATAGACGTTGCCATCGCCAAACGCGGCCTCCGCCTCCCGCCGCGCAGACTGCAGGAGAGTTGGCATGTCCTCCAGGTTCTGGACCTCCCGCATGCCTTTTCCACCGCCGCCTGCCGTCGCCTTGATGAGGAGCGGGAAGCCAATCTGAGATGCTTTGGTAAGCAGCTCCTCGTCCGTCATGTTGCCCACATCTTCGGTACCCGGCACGACAGGCACGCCCGCCTTGATGACGGTTGCCCGCGCTTCCGCTTTATCCCCCATTGCTGCAATCGAGGAAGGTTTGGGACCGATAAAGGCGATCCCTGCCTCCGCGCATGCCGCGGCAAAATCTTCACGCTCCGCCAGGAATCCGTAGCCAGGGTGGACGGCATCCGCGCCGCATCGCCGAGCGACGTCGATGATCTTGTCCGCGCGCAGATAAGACTCGCGTGAGGGGGCTGGTCCCAGTAGATAAGCTTCATCTGCATAACGGACGTGTAAAGCGTGGCGGTCCACTTCGGAGTAGACGGCGACCGTTTCGATCCCCAATTCGCGACAGGCGCGGATGATACGTACCGCGATCTCTCCGCGATTGGCAACTAAGACTTTTTTAAACATAGAGCCTCCGACAAGAGGTGTCAGGCACTACCTGACACCTTAAAGAGGAATATTCCCGTGTTTCTTTGCCGGGTTGGAATCGCGCTTGTTGCTCAACATTTCCAGCGCGTTAATCAAGCGCGGACGTGTCTCTTTTGGCTCGATAACATCATCGATATAACCGCGTTCTGCTGCAACGTAGGGACTGGCAAATTTCCGGCGATATTCATTGACCAGTTCGACTTTCTTCTGCACGGGGTCTTCTGCCTTCTCCAGCTCTTTACGGAAGATGATGTTCACTGCACCATCAGGTCCCATCACCGCGATCTCTGCCGAAGGCCAGGCCAGGTTCAAGTCGCTGCGGATGTGCTTGGAGGACATGACACAATATGCGCCCCCATAAGCTTTACGCGTGATGACGGTCAGCTTTGGGACGGTCGCTTCACAGTATGCGTAGAGCAGTTTCGCGCCGGAGCGGATAATGCCGTGATGCTCCTGATTGGTGCCTGGCAAAAAGCCTGGCACATCCTCAAAGGTGATAATCGGGATATTGAACGAATCACAGAAACGGACAAACCGCGCGCCTTTCTCGCTGGCGTCGATATCGAGAACGCCCGCCAGGACCGCCGGCTGGTTTGCCACGATCCCCACCGAGTGCCCGCCCAGGCGTGCAAACCCAACCACGATGTTCGCCGCATAATTTTCATGGATCTCAAAGAACTGTCCGCCATCCACGATCATGCGGATGACTTCTTTGATGTCATACGGCTTATTCGGGTCATCGGGGATGATCGCATCCAGGCGCTCATCCATGCGAAGCGGGTCATCGCCCGGCATGAAGGGCGGGTCTTCCATGTTATTCTGGGGCAGATACATCAGCATCTTGCGGATGAGATAAAGCGTATCGGCTTCGCTGTCCGCGGCCACGTGGCAGACGCCGGACTTTTCTGAATGAACGCTGGCGCCGCCCAAATCTTCGAACGATACCTCTTCATGCGTCACGGCTTTGACGACATCGGGTCCTGTCACGAACATATAAGAGGTGTTTCGCGTCATAAAAATAAAATCGGTGAGCGCCGGAGAATAGACCGCGCCGCCGGCGCAGGGTCCCATGATTGCAGAGATTTGTGGGATGACGCCGGACGCCAGGGTGTTGCGCAGGAAAATGTCTGCGTAGCCGCCGAGAGCCACGACCCCCTCCTGAATGCGCGCGCCGCCGGAATCGTTCAGACCAATGACCGGGGCACCGTTTTTCATCGCCATATCCATGATCTTGCAGATCTTCTCTGCATGGACCTCGCCCAGGCTGCCGCCGAACACCGTGAAGTCCTGGGAAAAGACATACACGAGGCGGCCTTCGATCGTGCCCCAACCGGTAACGACGGAGTCGCTCATGAATTTCTGGCCATCCAGATTGAAGTCGTGGGTGCGGTGCTGAACAAAGGCATCTACTTCGCGAAATGAGCCTTTGTCCAGTAACAGATCGATTCGTTCTCGAGCGGTCAGGCGACCTTTTTTGTGCTGCGTATCAATACGCTCTTGTCCACCGCCCAGGCGCGATCTGGATTTGTGGTCCTGCAGTATTTGAATATTGGTCTGGTTACTCATGTTCCTCGCTTCTGATAAGAAATTCTCTGGTCTTCCGGTGGAATACACTGAGGAGCGCCAGGATGAGCAACAGAGCGGTGAAGAGGAATGCAAAGGTGGCGTTCGCTCTGGGTGCTTGAAAGAAGATTCGCTCCATCCAGTATTGAACGATCCATAGAGTGATGGATGCAGGTATCGCCCAATACGTCCACGTCGTCCCGCGAAATATACCCCACAAAAGCAGCACCCCCACAAATATCCAGCCTGCGCCCGTGATCGAGAAATAGAGCGGGCTGAGAGGCGCATCGAACTCGTTCAGCATATTCCAAAAGCGCAGCGCGGCAATCAGCCGGACCGCCCCCCACGCTGATAGACTTAACACCAGCCATAGGAGCAGGGTTACACCAAAAGGACGGCTTCGAAACATGGAATTAAGAGCCTGCAGCGATGCAGTTGACGCTGGCGGAAAGCTGGATGTTCATTCTTGTGGAGGCGTGCGGAAGTGCATTAACTGCTTTCCGCCGTAATAGACTTGGAGAGGTTCCAAATACTCATTGAATTGCCCTTTGTAAGGCTGTTGATCCAGGATGACAGGGTTGGCGAGGACATAGTCCAGACCGATATTTTGAAGATATACGCCGCCCGTGTGTGCTTGCAGCGCCTGGAAATAGTCGTAGCTGTTGATCAAGCCATCCATGTTGACAATCGTACGGTCGTGAATAAAGTAACCGACATTACCCCCTCCCGTCAAGCCGATGATACTGCCCGGCTCAGTGCGTTCTTCCAGCAACGGGACGATATCCATGTAGGCTGCATCGGCGGGCCAATGATGATAGGGCATAGATATCCGAATCGTTTTCCAGAACGATGCACCCATACTGACACCCACATATGCCGCCACCAGCCACGCAAAGATAGACCGGTACGGGACTCGGCGCATGAGTGTATACAACATACCGATCACAAGACTGACGGTGAGGACGATGATCACCAACTGACTGACCCAATACCATTCCTTATGTGCGGCATATTTCAAGGCGTTATAGTAAAGCACCTGCAGCCAGGCGCCGCCGAGGAGCGGGATAATACTCATTTGGGTGAGCGCGGATTTTGCTCGTTTTCGATGGATGAACAGAATAAGATAAAAAAGGATTGCTGCCAGAGTCAGGATCATCACGTAACGCCAGCTATCCTCGATCTTCAGAATCCTGTACATGTTCTCTGCCCAGCTTCCGAAAATTCGAGAAACCGGATTCCAGGCATTCTCTTCGGTGCGGTAGCTCAAGCCAAAAAACGACAATATCTCCCTCGAGGCACCGCCATACGCGCGCCCCGGTAGCGACGCCCACCACTGTTTGATCTGCCCGCTCACGGGAGACGTGGTTCCAAACACCAGCTTGCTCCAAAACATGTAGATCCCCAGCGCGCCAAGCACAATCCCGTAATACAATGCGCCATCACGAAGCCACTGCTTCCAATGGTTACGAAAGTAAACCAGAGGTTTTTCATTGGGATCAAAGGAACTCGACGTGTCTGTCTGTAATCCCCAAAAGATCAGTCTGCTGATACCAAAAAACAGTAATGTGAAACCGAGGTCTATCAGAATTATGATGCGTGAGAAAGAGCCCTCGACCAAGCCCAGTCTTTGGATGAGAAGAACGAGGATGCCGGTCAATCCTGAGCCAATTACCGCAAATACAATCACTCTTTTGAGTAATTCACCCACACGCGATACACCGAAATGTTGATACAGGCCAAGCAAATAGGCACATGGAATTTTGACGAGCAGCGCCAGAGCAGCCATCAATAAAGCAATATCAACGGATTCGTAATAGCCGGTCAGCCCAACCCGGACCATGAACGCAAGGATTGTCAGGATAATGATGGAAGCAATGTCGAGTGGCAGAAAAAAGCGCAATAGATGACCTCGAAAGACAATCCAAAGTCCCACCATGGCTGCCAGGAAGACCAGATCGAGCCTGCTGAACATGGTCAGGGCAGCAATGGCAGCCAGGATGGCGATTTGTTTGGAGGAAACCTCTTCATGACGCCACGATAGCTCGAATTGATAAAGCTTATACACCAGCAACACAATAAAGAATGCCGCAATGCCCGACTCCAATCCTTGCTGATAGAGCATGACAAACACGTCGTGACTAAACACCCAGAACAACGCAGCCATGGCTCCAATCGCTGGCGCGAAAATCCTGCCGATCAGGCGGTATAGCAAAATCGCGGTCGCAACGGAGAGTCCGCTCATCACCAACAGGAGAATGCGCAGGGGCAGGATCAAATCAAAACGCGCCAGCGCGAAGATGGGGATGCAGATCAGCATCCATAACGGATGATAGCCATTCGTACGGTTGATGCCATCAAACGTGCTGCCGTGTCCCTCGCTGATATTTTGGGCCACCTTGAAATAATAGTAGGCATCATCACGCGTAAACCAGCGCCACGACAAATTCTGCCCATCAGAGAGAGCCGCATACAGGCTCATGGACATGACGACAACGATTAGGATGATTTCAAACCAGGGGAAACGTCTCATTATCAAGGAATGTCCAGTGTAATCTTCCCGAAGTTTTCGTTCCTCCACAACCGCTCCTGCGCCTGCGCAGCATCTTTGAGAGGATAGGTCTTATCGATCACAGGCTTCAACCTTCCAGCCACGATCAAGTCCATCACTTCTTTGAATTCGCGCAAGGTACTCATCGTCGAGCCGAGGATGCTGAGGTGTTTGGCGAAGAGATAGCGGTTGTCGATCTCGAACCGGGGACCGCCGCTATTCCCGACGGTCAGCAGCCGTCCGCCTTTTCGCAGGGCACGCAGGCTCTGCATAAACGTCATGCCGACGTTATCTACAACGACATCCACGCCGCGTTTGTTCGTGGCGAGGAATGCCGCTTTCGACCAGTCCTCTTCTTTCGAGCGGTCGATCAAGATATCCGCCCCAAGCGACCCTGACAGTTCCAGCTTCTTAGCATTCGAACCGACGACGATGACCTGCGTGCCGATGCATTTGGCGATCTGAATACTTGCCGTATTGACTCCACCGCCCGCGCCGACAATCAGCACCGTTTCACCCCTCTGTAGGCTTCCCCGCTTTACAAGGGAATGCCAGGCGGTCTGAAACACCAGTGCGGCTGCGACCGCCTGATGAAAGTCAAAATCCTTCGGTAGTCGATAAAGCTGCTTGATAGGAAGAGCTACATATTCGGCATAGGTGCCACGGACGGTTTCGCCCAGCAAGTTCCAATTGCGGCACAGATTATCTTTTCCATCCAGGCAAAACTCACACGTTCCGCAGCCAAGGTTAGCATTGATCACGACATGATCACCAATCTCAAGTCTCCCAGTCTCTAACTCACTTTCATCATTTGTATGTCCTGTTTGCAGATCATTCAGTGCCACCACCTCCCCCGCCCCGTCTGCGCCGTCGATATGCGGCAGCGCCAGCTTGAGTCCGGGCCAGCCATTGCGCACCATCACGTCCATGCGGTTGAGTGCCGCAGCCCGCAAACGGATCAACGCTTCGCCGGGTTTTGGTTCGGGGGTGGGGAAATCCGTATACTCCAGCACTTCCGGTCCGCCGTGCTGGCGAAAGAGGACAGCTTTCATGGGAATGATTGTAACTGATTAGGAGGGATTGTGTCTCTCTTAGCGCAGCTTCAATTCCCAGATGTGAACTTTCGACTGGTCAGGGGCTTGGGGATCCAGCACTTCCAGATGTATGGTTTGGGATTGCGTTGGTTCCGGAAAATCAAAGGAAAGTTCCGGCTGCTGTCTGGTCCCTTGCCCTTCGAATGAATACGTCACAGGTTCAGCGCCGGACGCAGAGTAGCATTTCACGGTAAGCTGCACATGCGCCGTCCCAATGATGATCGAAAACCCATTGAGTGTACGGACTTTGGGAAATTCCATTTCCAGAACAAATGGATTCGTTTCAAATGTTTTCGCCACCGTGAACGGATCATTATCAAACACCAGGGCGATCCACTTGTCCTGCATTTCGGCGTCCAGGTAGGAGTAGCGCAGCTTAACTTCCTGTCCATCGATCATGAGCGTCGATTCACGCAAGGCCTCGCGGGTTGCCTTTTCTGCCGCGAAGATTTCATCGATGTTATCGGCATAGCGCAGGTGGACAAAATAGAAGCCCGGCGTCCCATCCGGATAAGGGACGGTCGTTTCGACATCTATGTCGGTCAGTTTTGGATTTTCTTTGATGATGTCATATTCCTGCGGAGTCATGATGAATAAGGTGTCCTCGTCCAGCGGAAGCTTTTGCGTGAGGTGCCCTCGAACACTGCCGACCTGGATGGAGGAAAAATCATCCAGAAAGAAGCGCGCAAGTACATTTGCCCCGTTCGCCCAGTCCGGTGAAAAGATAATCTGGGAATCCGGATGCTCCCTTCGATATTGGTCGATAACATCGAAGATCTGGAAAGCGCCATATTGCATTCCGCCCAAACCATAATCTCGGAACCAGAGAGGTCCATTCGTGAGGGCGTTATTCAGCATACGAAAATTTACACCCGCCAGGATGATAAATGCGAACAGCGCAAGGGTGGATTGCGAGAACTTCCAAAGCCTGGGCTTCCGGGAAACACCCTCCCCTACAAGTGACTGTGCCATTCGCTCTAAGACGCCAGAGATTTGCAAGGCAAGGAGAATCGACAGCGCCCAAACCACCAGGCTGTTGATCGCTTGTTCCAAGAAGGAAGCGATGAGAATACCAAGTACTACGATCACCAAAGCCGCGGCAATCCGACGAGGAGAGGGTCCTGGACCTTCGCGCAGGGCAGCGAGCCGTTCCTTCGGATTCTCGATCCAGCCTAAAACTTGCTCCAATCCGATCGCCGTCAGGATCGCCGCCGGTACAACGAACACCAGCGTGCGTGTGATACTGATCTGCACCAGCGCTGCGGCAGCCGGGGAAATCACTAACGCAATCAAAATCGCGCGGTATGCCGGAAGCCGAAGGTTCCGCAATGTTTGTGCCAGTCCCAGCAGAGCAAACGGTAAAGTCGCGAGCATGATGTTGCCATAACCCTTCATCAGGTGACGCGAAAGATCGCGGTCGTTGGGGACATACCAGTACCAGGGGCTGAGACCTACACCGAACTCTGAGAGGTAATGGCTGACCTTCTCTGAGACGGGTATGTTTTCAAACCAGTACGACCAGAGCGTGTGCAGATGAGCAAAAGGCACACTGGGATTATTTATGCTGAATCGGATATACGGGAGCGCTAGAATCGCAGCCATGGCGAACCCGAGCAGGATCGTGCGGCGCTGCTCCCAGTGATAGCGCCAGTCCGAAATCAGCAGTCCCAGAGCTGTCAGCGGCAAAATGACCTGGGCAGGGCTATAGGTATAAAAAGAAAGCGCGCCCAGAAAAACGGCGATGTATAAATAACGGGGCGATATATGACGATAAAACAAATAAGCACCTAACATCCCTGCATAGAAAGCAACAAATTCCACTGTTTCAAATGCCGTTCGCGAATGCAAGAACCAGGCAGGCGTAATGGATAGGAACAAGATGCCTGTCCACCAGTATTTCAACTTAAACACATCGCGCAAGATCAAGCCAATCGAGATGGCTGCAATCAATGTCACCAACACCGATGTGACACGGGTCGCTACAGCCGATTTTCCGAAAAGAATCGCTGGCAGCCACTGCAGGTACACACTCACGCCAATGTTGTAATAATCACCATTCCGAAAATAGGTTGGGAACCATACCCCCGACGGATCTTTATATCCATTTTCGATGAGATCGATCACGGACTGAGTCTGTATGGCTTCATCGGTAAAGAAGTAAACTGGGAATTGCGTCAAGCCGATCAACCGTGTAATGAGATACACACCAATGGCACAGATGAAGAGCCATGTCGCCAAGTCATACGTCCGCAAGCGGCCTTTTAACGCTTCAAGCGCGACCCATCGCTTGGCGGGTTTCACCACAGGTATATCAACTTCAAGCCCGGGTTCAGGCTCCACTGCTGGGATCTCAGCGGCCGGGATGGCAATCCTGTTTACCTGCTCAATATGAACTGTTAGTGGTACTTTTCCATCGACAACTTCTTCTCCCACATCAACTGTGATCTTTACCTTTGTCCCAGGTTCGACGGAAAAACTGACCTGCTCTGCAGATGTTTTAGAGTCTTTTTGGTTGATCGATTTTCGCTTCGATGCCATACTGTTTCCTATACCCTATCGTCGGTGAATCAACTTACCGGGTTCCGTGCTTGTTACGCCGAGCCGTCCTTATTTCAAATCTAACTCACTTCTCGAAATCACTAATCGCTGAATCTCGCTGGTGCCCTCATAGATCTCGGTGATCTTGGCATCGCGGAAATAGCGTTCGAGCGGCAGCTCTTTGCTGTACCCCATTCCACCATGAATTTGCACAGCCTGATGAGTCACATACATTGCAGTTTCGGAGGCAAATAATTTCGCTATCGAGGCTTCGAGAGAGTAGCGCGCGCCATCCGTTTTGGATTTTTCTTTGGCAAGCGCAGCGTTATAGATGAGGAGTCGGGAGGCTTCGATACGTGTCTTCATGTCGGCAATCTTGAATCCCGTTCCCTGGAACGCGCCGATTGGCTGCCCGAATGCCTCTCGCTCGACTGCATACCGGCGCGCAGCTTCGTACGCGGCTTCCGCGATCCCGAGCGCCTGCGTAGCGATCCCGATTCTGCCCGCGTCCAGCACAGTCATGGCGATCTTGAAGCCTTCACCCTCCTGCCCAAGACGATTCGCCGCCGGGATGCAACAATTCTCGAAGATCAGCTCGCTCGTGGCGGAGGCGCGGATTCCCAATTTAGGCTCCTTCTTCCCGCGCGTCAGACCGGCTGTGTTCGCCTCCACCAGGAACGCGCTAATCCCTTTTTGCTGCTTTTCGGGATCTGTCATCATAAAGACCACGTAATAATCTGCCACGGGACCACTCGTCACCCAGGATTTGCGGCCGTTCAGGAGATAAGAGTCACCGTCGCGTGTAGCACGGCTTTTCATCGTCCCGGCGTCTGAGCCGCTTTGTGGTTCCGTCAGCGAATAGGCGCCGATGGCTTTTCCCGAAGCAACCGGGGTGACAAATTTTTTCTTCTGCTCCTCCGTGCCGAACTTCATAATTCCATGACAATACAGCGAATTATTCACAGACATGATGACGCCATGCGAGGCGTCTGCTTTGCAAATCTCTTCAAGAGCCAGCACATAGGCAAGAGTATCCATCCCAGCACCGCCGTATTCTTCGGGGACTTCGATCCCCATGAAGCCCATCTCGCCCATTTTACGGATCGTCGCCTGAGGGAATTCTCCGCTTTCGTCGAACTCTGCCGCGATCGGTACGATTTCACTTTGCGCAAAATCTCGGGCAGCATCGCGAATCATCTTGTGTTCGTCGCTGAAAGAAAACAGGGCAACGTCTGGCATGTATCCTCCAAATGATAGATCTTTTGAGATTATACCTCTCGCGGAAATGGCAATTCCCTTTTAGTGCTCTGATAAAATAGCGCAAATCACGCTTGCAGCGCGACACAGCCAACCCACCCTATAATCTAAGATTTCATGACCACCACACCAACCGTAACAACCGCGGAAGACCGCATCTGGGCAGTGCTGTCACATCTCTCCGCGCTTTCGTTCGGAATGGGAATTTTGTTGCCGGTGGTCGGCTGGTCAGACCAGCGCCGCAAGTCGAATTACGCCTCATTTCAGTGCTTGCAGGCTTTGGGATACCAATCCGTAGGGTTTACTGTTTGGGTCTTGTCCTACCTGGTGCTCATTATTCTGGTTTCCATGATTCTGCTTGTGACGCTCGAGCAAGAGGGAGACAGTCAAACGCCTTCTGCGGCACTGAGCCCGGGGATGATTATTTTACTGATCGTTATTTTTGGGGGATTTGTTCTTTATTTTGTTTTGCCCCTCCTTGCCGCCATCGCCTGTGCGTTGGGAAAGGACTTTCGTTATCCAATGCTGGGAGATCGACTGGCACGTTACTTGGGGTATGGATCAACGCAGAACGCAGAAGAGCAGATAGGGCTGCATGGAGATGACGAGTTCCACTGGGTAGCTGCGATGGGGCATTTCAGCATCCTGATTGCTTTGTGGGGGATGCTCGCCCCGCTGACGGCGTGGATACTACAGGGCAAGAATAGTCCCTTCTTAAAGTTTCAATCCATTCAGGCACTGGTGCTCCAGGCTCTCACAACGATCCTTTATTTTGTGGGCGCAGTCCTGTATGTATTTGGGATTTCGTTGCTTGTTTTCAGTCTGAGAGCAATGGGAGGGCCAGAATTCAACTCTCCCACAGGCATCGTCAGCACCATCCTACTGATCGTGGTTTTGTTATTCGCGGCGGCACTCATCTTATTCGTGCCGCTTCTGCATATCCTGGGACAATGGGCGGGATATCGCGTGCTCAAAGGGGAGAACTACTATTATCCAATCATCGGCAAACTGGTTGAAAAACAGATGTCTACATATTCACTCATCGAGGAGAAACCTGCATGAAAATCTTAATCGCAACCGATATGGAAGGCATCACTGGCGTCACCACCTGGGACCAGGTCACACCCGGGCACGCGGAGTACGCGCGTTTTCGCAGGCAGATGACCGAGGATGTGAATGCTGCGATCCGCGGCGCCTTCGACGGAGGCGCGAATGAGGTCATCGTCGCGGACGGGCACTGGAATTCTTCGAATATCCTGATTGAGGAACTCGACCCGCGCGCCCGATTGAATACAGGTTCTCCTTCTCCCTTTTCGATGATGGAGGGAATCGACGAGAGCATTAACGGAGTGATGTTCATTGGATATCATGCGCGCAATGGATCAGAGAATGCCATCCTCGATCACACCTGGTCTTCCAAAACCGTTGCCAACGTCTGGCTCAATGATCTGCTTACAGGCGAATATGGCTTGAATGCAGCAGTTGCAGGTCACTTTGGGGTGCCGGTCATCATGGTGTCTGGCGATCAGACCGCCTGCGCGCAGGTGACAGAACTGCTTGGAGATATGGAAACCGCCGTCGTCAAACAAGCCTCCAGCCGGTTTGCGGCGGAATGTCTGGCACCAGAGGTCACGCGTAAAATGATCTGCCTAAGCGCAGAGCGTGCCGTGGAACGGCTTGTACAGGGGGATGCCCCGGAGCCATTTGTGCTCGATATGCCGATTACCGTGACCGTGGAATTCTTCACATCAGACATGGCAGACCGCGCAACCCGCATCCCCTTCACAAAACGCCAGGGGACGCGCGTCTCACTCACCGCCCCAGAGATGGCTTCCGCATACAACGGCTTCCGCGCCATGGTCATGCTTGCCGTGGGCTAAATCTTCAAGTGACTGTCCCCTCCGGGGAGAGCACCCTTGTCATTATCGGAAATTGCTGATTGCTTAGTTAATACTATTTTCATATAATTGAGACAGTTCGTATCCAAACGCGTCTTTCAATTAAATAAAGGAGGTGGCCTGGCGAAGCAATAACTCGGTTGGTGTTGGTCCGTATTGTGTCCAATTAAATTCAAAGGAGAGAGAGAGTTATGAAGACCAAGTGGTTCTTTTGTGTATCACTGGTGGCTTTAGCCAGCCTCGTGCTATCGGCATGTGGTGCCACCGCCGCGACGGGCGGTATGAAGACTTCCGTGGGCGAAGGGGAGGGGGAAGTTTCGATCATTTCGTGGGCGGGGTACATCGAGCGTGGGGAAACCGATCCTGCTTACGATTGGGTGACTGAATTTGAGAACCAAACCCAGTGTAAAGTGACGAATAAAGTGGCCGCCACCTCGGATGAGATGGTGACCTTGATGAACGAAGGTGGATTCGATCTCGTCACAGCCTCCGGCGATGCTTCCAATCGGTTGATTGCTGCCGGAAAAGTTCAGCCTATTAATATCGAGTTGATCCCTTCCTGGAACACCGTGGATGAGCGGCTGCAGGACGCGCCCTGGCATACGGTCAACGGGCAACACTATGGCACACCATATCAATGGGGCCCGAACGTGTTGATGTACAACACCGACGTGTTTCCCGAAGCGCCCACATCCTGGGATGTGACCTTCGAAGAGATGACGCTACCGGATGGCCAGTCCAATGCAGGGCGCGTGCAGGCGTATGATGGCCCTATTTACATGGCGGATGCAGCCTTGTATTTGAAAGCCCATCGCCCTGAACTGGGAATTGATAATCCCTACGATCTAAACCAGGAACAGTTCGATGCGGTTGTGGAGTTATTGACGGCGCAGCGTGCGCTGATCAGCCGTTACTGGCACGATGCGTATGTCCAGATGGACGACTTCAAGAATGAAGGTGTCGTGGCTTCCGGTTCCTGGCCCTTCCAGGTGAATCTGCTCCAGTTCGAAGAGGCTCCCATCGCCTCCACGTTTCCGGAGGAAGGCGCCACCGGCTGGGCTGACACAACCATGATGCACGTGGATGCGCCGCATCCCAACTGTGCCTACAAGTGGCTGGAGTGGTCGTTGAACCCCAAGCTGCAGGGTGATCTTGCAGCCTGGTTCGGCTCTGTGCCTTCCGTCCCTGCCGCCTGCACCGGCAACGAACTCCTGACGGATGCAGGCTGCGCCACGAATGGATTTGATCAGTTCGATAACATCTGGTTCTGGCGCACGCCAACCGCGGAATGCAGCGACGGTAGTGGTGGCTGTATCCCGTACAGTAAGTGGGTGGAAGCGTATGTGGGGATTATCAGCCAATAATTGTCTGTGATTCGGGCAGGGATGCAATGCAATCCCTGCCCGAACCTTTAGGATGTGGAGTATCATTGCTGCATGTCAATGCCTGCCATTCAATTTGTTAACGTAAGTCGTCACTTTGGGGAGGTCAAAGCTGTCGATGAAGCCAACTTGGAGATCCGGGATGGTGAGTTTTTTTCCATGTTGGGTCCATCTGGTTCGGGGAAAACAACCTGCCTTCGGATGATCGCTGGCTTCGATAGACCCACGTTTGGGAAAATTTTTTTATATGGGCAGGATGTCTCCAATTCACCACCCTATGAGAGGGATGTAAATACCGTTTTTCAAGACTATGCATTGTTCCCCCACATGACCATTGAGGACAACATCGCATATGGATTAATGGTCAAAGGCGTTCCCAAACTAGAGCGATCCAAACAGGTGGATGAAATGCTCGATCTCGTGCGCCTGCCCGGGTTGGGATATCGGAAACCCTCGCAGCTTTCAGGCGGGCAGCGGCAGCGTGTGGCGCTGGCTCGCGCCCTGATCAATCGTCCCAAAGTCCTTTTACTCGATGAGCCGCTTGGCGCGCTGGACTTAAAACTGCGCCAGCAAATGCAGGTGGAGCTCAAAACGATCCAAAAAAGGGTCGGCATTACGTTCATCTTTGTCACACACGATCAGGAGGAAGCCCTGACGATGAGCGACCGTATGGCAGTCTTCAATGAGGGCAAAATTCAGCAGGTTGGTACGCCCTCTGATATTTATGAGCGTCCCGCGTCTGCCTTCGTGGCGGGGTTCGTGGGAACGTCCAATCTGGTCAGCGGCGAGGTGGCTCAGCGTATTACAGGATCACCCGAAATGTTCTCCATCCGCCCGGAGAAGATCCACCTGGATACGACGAGCGGCGAACCC
>DASSBC010000006.1:0-86564 GCA_035699125.1 Anaerolineales bacterium | reverse complement strand
TACTTTGGGGATGGGGATGAATTCCACATGGGGTTCCACTTCCCGATCATGCCGCGCATCTTTATGGCGCTCAAAAAAGAACGCGCGGGTGACATGATTGAGATTCTGAATCGCACGCCTCCCATCCCTGAAAATTGCCAGTGGTGCATCTTTCTCCGCAACCACGACGAGCTGACCCTCGAAATGGTCACGGAGGAGGAGCGCCAGTGGATGTGGCAGCAATACGCCCCGGACCCGCGCATGAAGCTTAATCTGGGTATCCGTCGGCGGCTGGCGCCTCTGCTGGATAACGACGAACGCAAGATTCGCTTAGCCTATTCTTTGCTGTTCACGCTGCCGGGCTCACCGATCCTGTATTATGGCGATGAAATCGGGATGGGAGATAATATCTGGCTGGAAGATCGCAACGGCGTGCGCACTCCTATGCAGTGGGAGCCGGGATCGACAGCAGGCTTTTCAGAATCTTCCAGCACCCCCCTGTATGCGCCCGTGATCGGCGATGAGGTCTACGGTCCGGCTCGCGTAAACGTCAAATCGCAGCGTGCCGACCCGGATTCGCTCCTGAATACGATCCGGCACATGATTGCCATTCGAAAACAATATAGGGCATTTGGCTGGGGAGAGTTTAAATGGATCGATATGGCAAAGGCAAGCGTTGCTGCATTTCAGCGAACCTATCAGGGTGAGTCGATACTCGCCCTTCACAACCTTAGCAGTACCACACAGACCATCTCCCACTTAATACAAAAGCCGCTCATATCCATGAGCGACCTGCTGACAGAGCAAGAATTTCTTCCGCTGAACGATACCATTGAAATTGAGCTAGCGCCCTACCAATATCTCTGGTTAAAGTAAGCATATGTCATTGCGAGGAGGAAATTGCTTCGCCCTTCGGGCTTGCCATGACACTCTATTATTCCCCAATCGTATGCAGCAGCGCCATGTTCGGGGGGCGGACGACGTCGACCGGAAACCCACAGACCAGCACAACCTGATCGCCTGTCTGCATCGCCTCTGTGCGCATCAGAGCCTCATCCACATGCTGGATCATCTCCTCAAGCGTGTTGACAAAGGGAACGAGGTGCGGACTTACGCCCCATAGAAACGCCAACTGATGAAAGGTGATCGTATCCGCCGTAAAAGCTCTGATCCGCACCCGCGGCCGGATCTTGGAGAGCAGCCAGGCAGTCCTCCCCTGTTTGGTAAAGCAGGCGACAGCCCGGACGTTCATATCGTTCGCCAGCGCCTGCGCGGCGCGCGCCATCGAGGCGGCATCACTGTGCTCGAAGCCGCGCACGTGCTGCTCAGCGCCCCACTCCATAAAGTGCGTTTCTGCCTCGCGCACGATGCGGTCCATCAACTGGACAGACTCTACCGGGTATTTCCCCACCGCGGTCTCTGCAGATAGCATCACGGCATCCGTGCCGTCGAAGACCGCGTTCGCCACATCGGAGGCTTCGGCGCGCGTCGGCAGTGGGTTCTCAATCATCGACTCGAGCATCTGTGTAGCAGTGATCACCAGCCTGGCGCGCAAGTTGGCAGCCCGGATGATACGCTTCTGCTCGATGGGCACGCGCTCCGGAGGAAGCTCTACACCTAGATCTCCGCGCGCCACCATCACCCCCTCCACGTTTTCCAGGATGTCGTTCAGGTTGTCCAGTGCCTCCGCCTTTTCCAGCTTGGCGATCAGGAGCGGCAGGCGTTTGTCGCCTGAAAAGCGCTCCAGTGCAGACCGGACATGCAGGACATCGTCCACAGTCCGCACAAATGAAATGGCAACCGCATCGACGCCCTGGGCGATTCCAAATTCCAGGTCCTCTTCATCCTTCTCCGTGAACCCGGCGATGTGCAGCCGCACCCCGGGCAGGTTGATTCCCTTATGCGAAGACAGCAGTCCACCGACCACGACCCTGGCAGTCAATGCGCTGTGGCTCTCCACAGAGAGCACTTCCAGCGCAAGGCGACCGTCATCAAGCAGGAGACGGTCTCCGCTCTGCACAGAATCGAAGAGTTCCCGAAAATCCACGGGGATCGTTTTTGTGGCGGTCTGAGGCTCACCGGTCCCGGCAGCGTAGAGCGTGACATCTTCGCCCTCCGTGAGCAACAAGGGAAGCGCCAATTCTCCCACACGAATCTTCGGTCCCTGTAAGTCCTGAAGGATCCCGATGGAAACACCAAGCGTTTCTGCAACCCTGCGAATCAAGGCAATCCGTTCGGCATGTTCTGCATGGGTGCCGTGTGAAAAGTTCATCCGTGCGACATCCATGCCAGCCAGAATCAACTTTTTGATCACGTCCTCGTCCTGAGAGGCGGGTCCGATGGTTGCGACAATTTTTGCTTTACGCGACATAGCACGTTCCTGACATTCCTTACGCCCTTTATTTCTTTTTGGGAGTACTTTAAAAACTCTGGAATTTGAAATCACTGCATGTTCAACACGTCACGAATGGAAGGCAGCGCCCAGTCGATCGTCTCTTTATCGATAACGAGCGGCGGCGCAAAGCGGATGACATTATCATGCGTTTCTTTAGCGAGGATGCCCTTCTCCTGCATTGCCTCACAGAACCGACGCGCACCCCCTGCCTCCGGCTTCAGCTCGACTCCGATCAACAACCCTTTGCCGCGCACCTCTCTCACATGCGGGCTGGGTATTTCCGCCAGCTGCTCCATGAAATATTCACCCAGCTCCAGTGAACGTTCCGACAAGTTTTCCTCGCGGATGACCAGCAACGCCGCCCGCGCCACTGCCGCTGCCAGAGGATTCCCGCCGAACGTGGAGCCATGCTCACCCGGCTGGAAAAGTCCCAATAAATCTTTATCTGCCAGAACGGCTGAGACGGGGTAAAAGCCGCCTGCCAGCGCCTTGCCGATGATCGTCACCTCCGGGCGGACACCCTCGTGCTGGGCGGCGAACAACTTTCCTGTGCGACCCAAGCCTGTCTGAATCTCATCTGCCATTAACAGAACGTTGTTTCTCTTGCAAATTCCGGCGACCTTTTTGAGATAGCCTTCGGGCGGGATGATCACGCCGCCTTCACCCTGAATGGGTTCTAGCAGAACGGCAGCAGTGTTTGGCGTGATGGCTTTCTCGATCGCATCCGCATCCCCGAATGGCACGTTCACAAACCCCGGCGTGAATGGGCCAAAGTCATCGCGATAGAGCGGTTCCGTCGAGAAGGTGATGATAGAGATGGTCCGCCCATGGAAGTTACCTGCGGCGGTGATGATCTCTGCCTCATGACGCGGCACACCCTTGATTTGATATGCCCACTTGCGCGCCAGCTTGAGGGCAGTCTCCACGGCTTCGGCGCCGCTGTTCATCGGCAGCGACATCTCGTAGCCAGTCATTTCGGAAAGCTCTTTATAGAGAAGCGGTAGCTGGTCGTTGCGGAAGGCGCGCGAGGTCAGCGTGACCTTCCCTGCCTGTTCGAGCAGTGCCTCCAAGATTTTTGGATGAACATGCCCTTGGTTCACGGCGGAGTAGGCGGAGAGACAATCGAGATACCTGTTCCCATCCACATCGTAGACCCAGACACCCTGCGCCCGCTCGATTACCACATCCAGCGGATGATAATTGTGGGCACCGTATTCTTCTTCGATTGCGATAAATTCTTTGGTATTCATAGATTCACCTTTCAACATGAAGAGAAAAAACGTTGTGAACTCTGTGTCCTTTGTGTTTAATTCTTACATCACACCAAACAACCGCGCCAGGATCGCCTTCTGGGCGTGGATGCGGTTGTGCGCTTGCGGGAAGATCACGGAATGCGGACCATCCGCCACGTCGTCGGTCAGCTCATGATTGCGATGGGCAGGCAGGCAGTGCATCACGATTACATCCTGATCTGCCTCGCTGACAAGTTGCGCATTAACCTGATACGGTGGGAAGACCTGCTCGCGCCTGGCAGACTCTTCTTCCTGCCCCATAGAGGTCCAGGTATCGGTGTAAATCACCTGCGCACCTTTCACGGCTTCGTGTGGGTCACGCACAAAGGTCAGAGCGGAGCCCGTTTCCCTGCTGATCTCTTCGGCAATCTCGACTGCCTTTGGGCTGAGACCATAATCCTCCGGATTGGCGATCGTAAAGTTCCAGCCGAGCTTGGCGCAGACGTGCATCAGCGACACCGCCACGTTATTCCCATCGCCCACATAAGCGACGTTCAAGCCTCTGGCTTTGCCAAACTTCTCCTGGATGGTCAGCGCATCCGCTAGTCCCTGGCAGGGATGGTTGTAATCGCTCAAGCCGTTGATCACGGGGATTTCCGACCACTGCGCGAATTGCAGAATATGATCATGATCAAACACGCGCGCCATCAGGGCATGGACATACCCCGAAAGCACGCGTGCGATATCGGCAATCGATTCGCGCTTTCCGAGGCCGATCTCATTCGGCGAGAGATAGAGCGCATCCCCGCCGCAGTGACGCATCGCCATATCGAAGGAGACGCGCGTCCGCAGACTGGGCTTCTGGAAGATCATGGCGAGCACCTTCCCCTTGAAATACGGTGGATTGCCTTTCTTAAAATATTCTTCTTTGAGTTTGAAAGATATATCAAGCAGTTCCTGCACCTCCCCTGAAGAAAGATCGGATATAGCCAGAAAGTGTTTCATGCAATCTCCTTGTATGCGAAGTATAACTGGAATGAGAGAAAATGGCTTGTCTCTGACATGACTCGTTCTGTGTAACATTCCCCCAAAAAACTAAAACAGCGCTTTTCAGGCGCTGTGTACTTAATCATCACCGCTGGTAGCCTTTCCCTTATACTTGCCCTTCCATCCTTACTTTCTTCCAATACCTTAACAACCCATCGGCGCTCATACCGGGCGGATTTGCCAGCCCGAATGCCTTCACCACGTCTTCACTCAAGCCGAAGGCGGCGCCCTGCTCTACCATCCACGTGGTGAAGCTTTCCCGCAGCGCATCAATGGGTGGATTCGGATCCTCTGCCATCATTTTCTCGATCCAGCGCTCGGCATCATACAAGCCCTTCTCCACTTCGCGTAAATGCCATGCTGGATCGTCATAGATGCCGAAGTGCGTTGGTGCGATGTGTGTAAACTTTTGCATCCGTAAGCGATTGATGCTCTCATGCCAGCGTTCCAGATGTAATTCTGGCGGAACCATCGGAATTCTCAGATATTGAAAACCAGGGATTCGAACGCCGCCAACATCACCAGAAAAGCAGATATCCTCAAAGATATAGGCGTAATGATGCTCGGCATGTCCTGGGGTATTGATAGGGATAAATTTCAAATGACCAATGACTATTTCCTGGCTATCCCTTACCACATGCAACTTATCCTCCGACACCGGCAAAAACTCTCCCCAGAGAGTCTCCATTCTATCGCCGTAAATCCTTGTCGCACTGGCAATCAGCCTCTCAGGGTTGAGCAGGTGCGGCGCGCCGACCGGATGTACAAAGACCTCTGCGCCCTGTCGCGCCAGCCATCCTGCCGCGCCGGCATGGTCGAGGTGGATATGCGTCAATAGAAGATGAGTCACATCGCGAGGAGTTAAACCTTCGCTTGTGAGACCCGCTTCCAGACCTGCAATCGTCGATCCGGGTCCACTTTCGACGAGCACAATGGCATCACCGCTCCGGATGAGATAGGAGGCAATCGCCTGTGGACGTCCCTGAAAATTCAGGTCAAGTGTGACAACACGGGTTTGCGCCATGACATCTCCTGTGAGAAAGTATTGACGGCAAAACTGGAAAGCGTTTCCGAGAGATCCGCTTCACAATAGACACGGCAGACCGGCACCTTACGCTCGTTCAGGGACTGCGCCAGATCTTCGTTGTTGGCGCGGCTGCCGAAGGATTGCGACATCAACAGGACCACGACAGGTCGCAGATTGCGCCGCAGGAGACTATCCACACCGAGCAGCAAATCCGACCAGATCATGGGTGTGACAAGGATCGCGCTGCTGCCCTGGGGGAGTTGCCCCATCTGTGCGGTGACCAGACCGGGCAGCGAATAGGTGCTCTCTGCCTGCAGGAAAGCAAGCTCTTCGAGAATCTTACCTTCCTGACGTTCGCTTCGTTCTGCAGGAATGACCTTGAAGGAATGTCCCAACGCGCTGACCAGGCCGACCGCGCGGCGCTGGGCGATGAAGTAATGCGCCAGTGAGGCAGTGATGCTGATCGAATACTCCAGCGTGGAGGGAGGCAGTTTCACCTTGCGGCGACGTAACAAAAGCAGGTCGTCGATTGGAGGCGCATCGTACGTTTCGTTCGATCTGGCAACATGAGCGTTCTTGTGCGTATCCAGGAACAGCCAGACCTCCGCCTGCGGGTCCTGCTCGAACTCCTTGACCATCAATTGTTCACGCCGGATGCTCGTGGGCCAGTGGATGCGTTTCATCGGGTCGCCCGGCACGTACTCTCGAATCCCTGCGGCATGAGGGGTGATATCAATGGACTTGCGTCGAATCGCTTTCCCACCGGGCAGCAAACCGGGCGGCGAGAGAAATTCTGACACTGGAAAAATCATCGGCAGAACCATCAGGGACGAGGTTGCCGGAAAGGTTTTGGAAACCCGAAAAATTCCAAAGAGATCGCCCGAGGTAACAGTGGTGGGTCCGAGAGGAAAGCCGCCGCGGTTCGTAAGCCAGATCCGTGCGGTATAGACGCGCTTTTGTTTGGCACGCAAAAATGTCAGGATGCGGGAGCCGGTGGCGTGAGGAATGTTCGACTCGTTGGCAACCTCCAGCCACAATTTCGGTATTTTGCTGGTATTCAAAATTTCAAAGTGTTCTTCAAAGATATCGCCTACACCGGCGCGCAGCGAACGTGCATATCGTTCGACTTTGATACCGCGTAAGGCAAATATGCTCGTCAGCCAGGCGATCGAAATCAATAGCGCGCTCAGATATAGCAGACGCACGTACACCACATCGCCGGTCACAGCCGTGCCCACCCCACCGACCAGCAGCATAATCAAGACAAGGATGCGACCGGGCGTCACTGGGCTTTGACCTTCACCTTCTCTGCGGCGGCTGAGGCCTGGTAATCTCCACCAGGCACCGGCGCGGTGTAGACAATTTCCTGCACGATGCGATCTGCGCTGAGCTCGCGCAACCGCGCCGCGGGTGAGACAATCACGCGATGACCCAGCACCGGCACTGCCAGGGCTTTGACGTCATCCGGGAGCACGTGGTCACGTCCCTGTAAGGCCGCGCGTGCCTGCCCTGCGCGAAACAGGGCTAAACTGCCGCGTGGGCTGGCACCGAGATATACATCCCCGCTCTGACGCGTACGCCCAACCAGGTCAATGATGTAT
Organism: Anaerolineales bacterium; assembly: GCA_035699125.1. Classification (GTDB taxonomy): domain Bacteria; phylum Chloroflexota; class Anaerolineae; order Anaerolineales; family Villigracilaceae; genus Defluviilinea. The sequence continues at coordinate 79,283 of DASSBC010000006.1, read as the reverse complement.
CTCTGGATCACAGGCGACACATAGACTTTACGAATCTCTTCTATGGCATCAAGTAATTCGTTTATCTTCACAACACGTTGCAGCGCCTCAATCGGATGGCGCAGCTGCTGCTGACTCAAAACTTTCATCTCTTCGGTCGGGTTGGGATATCCCATGCGCACGCGTAACAGAAAGCGGTCGAGCTGCGCCTCGGGCAGCGGAAATGTCCCTTCATATTCGATCGGGTTTTGCGTCGCCAGCACCATAAACGGTCTCGGCAGAGGATGCGTCACGCCATCCACCGTCACTTGGCGCTCCTCCATCGCCTCCAGCAATGCTGCCTGAGTCTTCGGCGTCGCGCGATTCACTTCGTCGGCTAACACGATCTGCCCCATGATCGGACCCGAACGAAATTCAAACGTCCGCTTTTCCTGATTGTAAATCGACACACCGGTCACGTCACTCGGTAGCATATCCGGTGTAAACTGGATGCGATTGAACGTACAATCCAGCGACTTCGCCAGACTGCGCGCCAGCATGGTCTTTCCTACGCCAGGCACATCCTCGATCAGAACATGACCCTGGCACAACAAGCCAATGACAACGAGTTCTACCGCCTGATTTTTCCCCACGATCACTTGCTCAAGGTTTTGGACAATACTCTCACCGAAACTTTTTAGGTCGGTCATTCTCATTCCTTTCCCGGGACTATGATTTGTAAAGGTGACCTTTCACGCCAAAGTGCCACACGAGGGATTATTTTGGAGTGCATTCAGCAGGTCCCCCCTACCAATTTACCGCTCTGATTGTACGAGCAATCGAAATGATGGGCAAGTGGATAGTACCCCTCTTGAGAAGGGTATCGGGGAGAAAGTACCAGTTAAAAGCCATTAAGGCCGCAACCGGTACAGAATTTCGCCCGCTTTTGGTACATACAGGATATCCTCTGCCTCTCTTTCCTTCCATTCGTCGAGGCGAATTTCCGCCGGATCGAGGTAACCAAGATTAAGGCGCCTGCAAGCTTCTTCGGGTATTTTGCTGGCTAGCGTTACCTTTAAGTTTGGCGTTTCTTTTCCATGTAGCATCACACCGGCGCCGCGCAGGTGAGTACTGTGCGCCAGCACACCGAGTGGAATATGTCGGAACTTTTCCCAGTTTTCCAGGAAGTACGGCAAGATGTGATACCCAATCTCGTAGATATACGTTCCATGGACTCGGCTGACGACATCCAGGTGAGGCGCGTAAATGACGACTTCCCCGCTAGCAGCCACTGCAGGCTCGACTTTGTACATGGCTTTCGCGGCAGTCCATAATTCATCGTACATGGGCGGTGCCACGGAAAGAACGCGCCGGAAGGGTTTGTCTACCCAATAGATGTGACGTTGCGCGGAGAGGTCCGCCGCTTCTCTCCAGGCCGATATAGGGTGGCCGACAAACAGTCCGCTCAACCCTTCGTGTTGTACGACCAGAGCGATGAGCGTCAATGGTGTCCTTAGCCGGGCCGCGGCAGCATGAATCATCGCCCGGACGGGAGTCTCTTTGATGCCGATCGTGCCGACCACCCCGGACAGCGCACCGAGCCAATGCGTGGCATGGATCATGTCCGGGCCGGAAATTCCCGGGAAGAGATACTTTGCACCCCCCGAGAATCCAACTACTTCATGCGGGAAGGTTGGACCAAGAATCAAGAGATGGTCATATTCCAGGACGGCTCGGTTAAGCCGTATGTCGATTTCATCCGGTAGCGAAGGATGCCAGTACCTCCCTGCAATTTCTTTGATCTCGTCCTGTTCGATACGACCTAAAGATGTAAGGGCAGACGGTATATTCCAGACGTGATTGAACAAGCCAATCTGTTTGAATGTGCTAGTTCGCTCCTCGGACGTAATACCAACCAATTTATAGATGTTTTCTTGGCGCAGCGGTGGATGTGTCCCCAGCGCGATCATAAAGTCAAGCCGTTTCGTATCAGGCAAAACATCGATCAGCGTGCGGAATAAAAACGGTAAAGGCAGTGAGCGCGTGTGGTCAGGGATTAGCACTAGCACGCGTTGATTGGTGAGCTTTCCGTCAAGCCCGGCATGTAGTGTTGCAATGATCGTGTCTTTGGGGAGGAGTTGATTCGGAGGAGCTATGGCACGCGAATCGATCATATCGTGTGCCTATTGTACAGCGAATACCCTAAGCTGTCCCCTATGCTCATCCTGAGTTAAGAGGCTTTTACGCAGGCGTCCCTTCTGATAAGTTACATAAAACATGACTCAGGATACTCACAGCGTTGGCATACTCCCCCAGAGGGATGTGCTCCTCCGGGGTGTGATCCAATGCCGAATCCCCTGGACCATACACCACAGCAGGACAATTCCATACCGGTGCGACAATATTGAGATCTGCAGTTCCCGTCTTATGAACAAAGCGCGGCTCTCCGCCTAGCGAACGGATGGCTTTCAGAAACGTTCTCACAAGCAGGGTATTTTTTTCACACGCCCAGGCAGGGATGGCAAAACCTGCCCCTTCTACGGCGGCCTGATGTGCAATTTCCTTCAGAATTGAGTACCAATCCTTCGGAGATACATCCACTGGCAGGCGGACTCCCACGTGCAAGCGCGCCCACTGCTCGAAGTCCTCTGACCCAGATTCCATGCCGCGCAATGTGAGCAGCAGCTTATCAAATGTGTTTCGTTTTCCTGCATTGAAGGACTCTACATACGCTTTGATCGCTAACCATGACTCCACAGCCGCTTCGGAGGCAGTCTGTTCACCACTGGCACTATGTGCCTGGCTGCGTCTGACCGTAACATTCGACCAGGCACTCCCTTTGTATCCTAGAGTAATGCGGTCCCACTGGCTGGGCTCACCGATGACCGCAAAATCCGGCTTGTATTGTTCCGCCACAAAGCGTGCACCTTCAGAGTCGCGCTCCTCTTCCACAGCCCCGATCACAACAAATTGCCAGCCTTCCCTTATCCCCACTCGCGCCGCTGCATCCACAAAACACGCCAGCGGACCTTTTGCATCGACCGTGCCGCGCCCGTACAAAACGTCGTAATGCGGGATGGCATCCCGCCTATCATTAATTGGCGGATTGACAATCCGCCTTACCATGATCTCACCCGGCACCGTATCGATGTGACCTAGCAACACAACTTGCTTTGGACCATCGCCTATGATTCCCACGGCATTCCCTGCCTCATCAATGCGGGCGTTGTCATAGCCAATAGAGTTCATACGCCGAACCAGCCACTCTACCGCATTGTGTTCCTGACCAGAGGGACTATAGTGTGAGACCAGACCAATCAATGTCTCAAAATCAGGTTCCATCATCCGAGGCGCTATGCCTCTGCCATGAGTTCCGCCGTCAATACTTCGGTCAGAACGTCTACCAGGTTGTCGATCTGATGATAGGAGATCACTAATGGCGGAAGCAAACGGATCACAGTCATCCCGGCACTTAAGGCGATGATTCTCCTCTCCTGCAACGTCTTGAGATACGGCGCGACCTTGTGCTTTAGCTCGATCCCAATCATCAACCCCATCCCGCGTACTTCCCGAATGAACGGCGATTGGATCTGATGGAGCTTGTCGATCAAGTACGCTCCTTTGACCAGTGCCTGACGCGGCAAATCCTCGTCTTCCATCACCTGCAAGGAGGCGAGAGCAGCTGCGCACGATAGGGGATTACCACCAAAGGTCGAGGCGTGCACACCGGGTGTTAAGTTTTGCACCTTCGGGCCGATCAGCACGGCGCCCATGGGCACGCCCCCAGCCAGAGACTTGGCACAGGTCAGCAGATCCGGCGACACATCAAAGTGATCGATCGCGAACATCGTTCCGGTTCGCCCGAAGCCTGTCTGGATTTCATCCACGATCAAGAGGGCGCCGCTCGCATCGCAAATCTGCCGCGCCGCTTGAATATAATCGGTGCTCGCCGGATATACTCCCCCTTCCCCTTGAAGGACTTCAAGAATCACAGCTGCGGTTTCGTGGGTGACGGCCTGAGCCAAGGCTTCAATATTGTTGTACGGCACGTGGCTAAACCCAGGCACCAGCGGCTCGAAACCCTCACGATATTTCTTGTTGAACGTCGCGGAGAGCGAGCCATACGTCCGTCCGTGAAACGCGCGCATTGCAGCAACAATGTTCTTTCGCCCTGTGGAGATGCGGGCAAACTTGAGTGCTGCTTCGACCGACTCGGTCCCGGAATTGCAAAAAAAGACCCTGTCCAGGCCGGGGACGAGCATTGCGAGTTTTTGCATGAGCAGAGCGCGCTGGTCGTTGGGAAAAGCCTCAAACAGCGTAATCAGCCTCGAGGCCTGCGCAGAGATCGCCTCGGCAACCTTCGGATGCGCATGGCCCAGGTTAGCTACCCCATGCCCCGATGAACAATCGAGATATTCCACACCCTCTGCGTCAAACAGGGAAGCGCCCTGCCCGCGCACGATGGATAGAGCCTGTTTGGCATACACGCCCGAGGTGTGCCTGTTTTCGATTTCAATAATTTCGTTTGTATGCAAGGAATTGTTATTCATTGGATCACCGTTCCATTCTCACTTAAAGCATTTGATATTGGATTTTTAATTCTTCCATCTGAAATGATGACGCAGCTCACGCCACCTTTGAGCGCTTCCTCTGCGCCCAGTATTTTCTTCTTCATACGCCCTTGTGCCACGTCGCTCGCCGCAGACAACTGACTCTGTGACAGACTCCGAATCAGCGTGGACTCATCTGGGAAGTTTTTCATCAGGCCCGGCACTGCCGTCAGCAGAATCAGTCTCTTTGCCTGTAGCGCGGCAGCAACCATCGCTGCGGCGCGATCTGCATCCACGTTGAGCGCTTCTCCCTTTTCACTCACAGCGACGGGAGCAATCACCGGCAGGCAACCAGCACTCAGCAGCAGGCGAAGGAGATGACTATTGACACAATCGATTTTCCCTGTGTAATCATCGCGAATGACCTTTCTCTTGCCGTCCTCCATGCTTTGAATCGCGTTTTTGCGCGTGGCTTGCAAAAGTTTTCCATCCAATCCACACAATCCAAAGGCATTGACTCCGAGCATTTGCAATTGCTCCGTCAACAATGAATTGACTTTGCCGTTCACCGCCATCAAAAAGATCTCCAGCATCTTGCGGTCGGTATAGCGCGACGTGTATCCGGAAGGCGAGGTGATCATCTTCGGTGGTGTACCTAATCGTTCGCCCAGGGAATTGGCTTCTGCGGAGCCACCATGCACGAAGACGAGCTGTCTGCCTTGCTTTAAAAGCACAGCGGCGTCTGAACAGATCGCGGAAAAATCCACGCCCGCCGTGCCCCCGAGTTTAACAACTGTGATCGAATCAGGTACCATGATCTATTTCATCTCGTGTCGAGTAGCCTGTGCTCGTTGGGCATCTCGAGACCAAGTCAAGAAATTTCATTCTCATCAACCATAACCATCTATTTACACTTAGATGGGGTGCAATCCTATAAACTCCAAGCCCAGAGTCTCGTCCCACCCCATCATCAGGTTCATGCACTGCACCGCGGAACCAGAGGCACCTTTCATGAGGTTGTCGATGGCGCAGATGGCGACGACATGTCTGTTGCTCTCATCCAATTCAAATCCTAAGTCTGCATAATTTGTGCCAGCCAAGATCTTCGGCTCTGGCACGCGGAAGACTCCACGCGGCTCTTTGACTACGCGCAGAAATGGATTTTCATTTGCGACAGAGCGATAGGCTTTCCACAAATCTTTCGTTGAGACGCCATCTTTTACTCTGGCGTGCGCTGTGGCGAGGACACCGCGTACCAGATCGACCGCCGTCATCGTGAGTGAAACATTCTGTACCCCCATCTCTTGCATCACCTCTGCGGTGTGACGGTGACCAAAGGCAGAGAAGGTTCGGATGACGTTCGCGCGTTCCGCATGATGGGACCCGATGTTCCCTTCCGCGCCTGATTCGGAAGAACCTACTTTGATCTCGATATAAATTGGCGCAGCTGTGTTCAACAAGCCGGCTTTCACGAGCGGCAGCAGTGCCAGATTGCTCGCCGTCGCATTACAACCCACGCCGCTGACGTAGGAGGCGATTTTCAGTTCGGCACGGTGAAGTTCAGGGAGTCCATAGACAAACTTACTCAACCAGGCCGGGGCTGCATGTTTCTCGCCGTACCATCTTTCGTACGCGGCAGCCTCTCGTAATCGAAAGTCAGCTGACAGATCGATGAGCTTGGGCCAGACTTGAGTATACTCCTCAATGTGATGTTGTGCATGTCCATGCGGCTGAGCGAGGAACAGAATATCGACGGGCTCTAAAGCAACAGGATCGCTGAACTGGAGCTGGGTCCGCTTGCGCAGATTTGGGTGGACTTGATAGACGTATTCGCCTAAATGCGAGCGCGAAGTGACCTGTTTCACCTCCACACACGGATGAGCCAGTAATAACCGCAGCAATTCTCCGCCCCCATACCCGGAGCCGCCAAGGATCGATACAGTTGTTTTCATGCATACTCCCTGGCGACACTCACCGCATACTCCACGATCTCACCTGCAATATCAATGGCGCTAACAGGCTGCATCGTATGGAATTCCATCGTGTGGTTGATTTCGTTCACCACCAGTCCTTTTTCAGGGTGCTCGACCAGATCGACAGCCAGCACTCCACCGCCCACGGATTTCGCCGCGCGCAGACATAATTCTTCGATGTCCGGGGTAATAGGACACAGTTCTCCTTCGCCACCTCGGGCGGTATTCGTAATCCAATGCTTAGACTTGCGGTACATGGCTGTCAATACACGATCGCCGATCACAACGGCGCGGATATCGCGCCCCGGCTTCTCAATATATTCCTGCATATAAAAAATGGAATGCTGTGCCGAGCCCAGAGTAGATTTGTGTTCGAGCACCGCCTCCGCCGCGTCGCGGTCATTGATCTTTGCCAGCAAGCGACCCCACGACCCAACCACGGGTTTCAACACCACCGGATACCCAAAGGCCTCGATCGCCTCCAAGGCTGACTCTGGGCTGAAGGCGGCTGCACTACGGGGTTGCGGAACGCCAGCACGCGCAAGTGCCGCGCTGGTCATCAGCTTATCGCCACAGACCTCCGCCACCGCAGCGGTATTGACCGTGGGCACTCCAAATGCGTTCAACAGGCGCAACACATACAAACCGCTGTTGTAGCTTAGACTGCGCTCCAGTACTATGTCGTATTGTTGCCAGCGCGCGGGATGATCCAATTCGAAATGGATAGCGCGATCATCAAGCCTGTCGTAATCAATGCCACGCTTCTCCAGCGCGCTAAAGATCCATTTTTCTTCGACGCGCACTCGGGAATAAATAACACCAAACTTTGTTCGTGGTTGCATAATGTCTCCGGTTTAGGCGGTAGACGATGGAGCTCGACCCTGCAATGGTCTATCGTCCACGTCGATTGCCCATCCTCTATTCGCCCCAATCTTCTTCTTCCCGGGGCGCCAGCTGTACCTTGGCGGGCATAAGCGAGATGACTTCCAGGTCACCTCCGCAATCAGAGCACACGATGATCTCCCCCACCTCGGTGCCTTCTACTAAAGTGAGTTCTGCATCACATTCAGGACAAGATACGGTAGCCATGTTTATTCTCCTTTGATGTGTTGGATTTGAACCTTAACGGATTGGGGACTTGTTCCCCCTATCGCATTTCTCTTTTGAACGGATCTTTGCGGATCGAAGACCTGGTAGACATCCGCTTCAAACGGACCAAGCTTCTGATATGCTTCGAGGGAGATATCTTCCAATGAGCTGTTCTTCTCCGCCGCCTGAACCACTCGCCCTGCCAGAGCATGTGCTTCTCGAAATGGAACGCCTTTATTGACCAAATAATCCGCTAGATCGGTCGCCATCATTGTGGAGTCGATCGCAAGACGCAATCGCTCAGATTTGGTCGTGATCGTCCTGAGTGCTCCGGCCAGGACAGGCAGAATCGTATGCAGGGTGTCGGTCGCTTGAAAGACGGGCGCCTTGTCCTCCTGGAGATCTTTATCGTAGGTGGAGGGCAATCCTTTGAGAGTTGCAAGCAATCCCGTCAGCAACCCGATCAAGGTGCCGGACTTTCCCCGCGTCAGTTCGAACACATCGGGGTTCTTTTTCTGCGGCATCAGGCTCGAGCCTGTGGAGAAGGCGTCGGATAATTCAAAGAAGCCGAACTCGGCGCTCGTGTAGAAAACAATCTGCTCGGCGAGTTTGCTCAGATGAATTCCGATCATCGCGGTGCAGAATAAATATTCCGCAGCGAAGTCTCGGTCGGATACGGCATCCAGGCTGTTTTGAGAGACATCGTCAAAGCCAAGTGACCTGGCAAGCGCAGTACGGTCGATATCAAAAGGCACGCCAGCCAGCGCCCCAGAGCCCAGCGGCAACACAGAAACCCGCTTGATCAAATCCTGTAAACGCTCCTGGTCCCGCCGTAGGGGCCAATAGTGACTTAACCACCAGTGGGCGAGCAACACCGGCTGGGCGCGCTGTAAGTGTGTGTATCCGGGCATGAGCGTTTCCCCAGCGAGTTCTGCTTGTTCGACCAGGGAGGACTGTAAATCATTTAATACGGCAGCGAGGGCTGGAATTGCATCCAGCATCCATAAACGAAAATCCGTCACGACCTGGTCGTTCCGACTCCGTCCTGTATGGAGCTTGCCTGCAGCTTCTCCGATCAATTCGTTGAGACGCCGTTCAATAGCGGTGTGGATGTCTTCGTCAGAGGGTGCGAAGGAAAACCGTCCCGCAGAAAATTCTTCATGGATGGCAGCCAGTCCAAGGCAGATAGAGGCATGCTCTTCCTTCGTGAGGATTCCAGCCTGATGGATCGCGCCTGCCCAGGCGCAGCTCCCTTCGATATCCTGGAGCGTCAAACGTTGATCGATTAGCAGAGATGCATTCAAATCAAATGCAAGTACATTGAGTTTTTGGGCGAAGCGCCCGCCCCAAAGAGTCTTCATCGTTAATCTCTCTTGAAATGTGAGTAATCCGGCTGGGGCATATTCAACCCGGAAATGGGCAAGCCATTCAACGCGCGCACTTTGAGACTGAGGCCAAAAAGTCGAATGAAGCCTTCCGCGTGGCTCTGATCGTAAACATCTTCCTGACCGAAGGTCGCGAAGTCCTCGCGATAAAGGCTAAAGGGCGAGGTGCGGCCCGCGACAATAATATTGCCTTTATAAAGCTTGAGGCGCACTTTGCCCGTGACTGGCGCTTGTATCGCATTCACGAACGCGTCGAGCGCCTCACGCAGTGGTGTGAACCACAAACCGTTGTAGATGAGCTCTGCATACTTTACCGCGACCATTTCCTTGAAGTGCAAGGTCTCGCGATCCAGCACCAGCGACTCGAGCTCGCGATGCGCGTAAAGAAGAATGGTGCCCCCGGGAGTCTCGTACACACCGCGCGACTTCATCCCGACCAGGCGATTCTCAACCAGATCCATGCGTCCGATGCCATGCGCGCCGCCAGTGGTGTTGAGCGTTTGGACGAGCTTTGCAGGCGAGAGCTCTTCGCCGTTCACCGCGCAGGGCACGCCGCCTTCAAACTCGATTGTCACATATTCCGCCTGTTCCGGTGCGTTCTCAGGCGATGTGGTCATTTGATACATGGCCTCTTCCGGCTCGTTCCACGGCTCTTCGAGAGGCCCTCCTTCGTGGGAGAGGTGCCAGAGATTCGAATCGCGGCTATAGATGGATTTTATAGTTGCGGTTACAGGGACATTGTGTTTCGCGGCATACGCAATCGCATCTTCACGAGAACGAATATCCCACTCACGCCAGGGGGCGATGATTTTGAGGCGCGGGTCGAGCGCCATGACTGTGAGCTCGAAACGGACCTGATCGTTGCCTTTGCCTGTCGCGCCATGTGCCACAGCGTCCGCACCGACCTGACGGGCAACATTCACCAGATGTTTTGCGATCAAGGGACGGGCAGCCGATGTCCCTAACAAATACTTATGTTCATAGACAGCCCCCATCTTTAGCAAAGGGAAAAGGTACTCGCTAACGAATTCTTCCCGCATGTCGTGCCGAATGAACAGGCTCGCGCCACTCCTGCGCGCCTTTTCTTCCAGCCCTGCCAGATCTTCATCGCCCTGACCTACATCGGCGCAGAAACACACGACTTCGCAGCCATAGTTTTCAATCAGCCATGGCACGGTCACCGAAGTATCCAATCCACCCGAATAGGCTAATACAACCTTCTTCACCTGCGATCTTGCTTTAGTATGCATCGTCTTTCTCCTTTTGACTTTTCTGACGCGAAAGGGTTAGTTCACAATTTATCGACTTTCCTGGCGATACTTTTCACAGCACCACCGTTTTTTCCAGTAAACCTTTCGGTTCATTTGGGCGAAGCAAATAAAAACAGCCCTCCGAGAAGGAGGGCTGTTTTGGTTGATTGTACGTGTGTCAGCGCATGCTGCGTTTGCTTTCCATCATCCAAACAGAAAGGACCCGGCCTTCTCTGTGAGAAGCAGGTTTCGGACGACGGCTTCGCGGCAACGCAAATGGGGAATACATATTGGGCGGTATTCTACTCCAAAAGTGAAATGTGTCAATGCTTTTGCAGCATCTCATGACACCGGTTAACCAAACAACAATACCCAAAACCGCGCATGCTTCCCCATGCCTCAGACACGTTTCTATCAAATAGTAACCCTTGGTGGAATCGCGTTCATGTACGATCACTTCGATGCATTCCGTGAGAACCTCCTTATTTCTTCTTGACGTGCTTGCCCCACGCTATGCATACCTATCATACGACCGCTGATATTCAGTTGATCCTGGTCTGATCTTGCAAACCAAAGGAGAAAGTCGCAGGATGCAGCCGCTTATTAATTACCCATTTGGGTACTAGACTCATCTTTCCCCTCACCCCTATAATCCTGTGGATCACTTCCTAAACAATGTATCTCTGAGGAGCTTAACCATGGCAAAAACAATCGAACAAGTTCTGGACATGGCAAAGGACACTGAGCTGGTGGATATCCGTTTTGTGGACCTGCCCGGGACCTGGCAGCATTTCACGATCCCTACTCATCGTCTAAACCAGCAGTTTTTTGAGGATGGCATTCCGTTTGACGGGTCTTCCATCCGCGGTTTCCAGGAGATCCACGAGTCCGATATGCTTCTCAAAGCCGACCCGGACTCCGCCTTCCTCGACCCATCCGCAGAGATATCTACGCTCGTCCTGAACTGCAACGTCTACGACCCGCTGACGCTAGAAGCCTACACCCGCGACCCGCGCTATGTGGCGCTCAAAGCGGAGGATTACCTCAAAAGCACAGGCATCGCCGACACCGCTTACTTTGCCCCCGAAGCGGAGTTCTTCGTCTTCGACGGAGTCCGCTATTCTTCGGGGACGAATGAATCGTTCTACTCCATAGACAGCAGCGAAGCCTGGTGGGAAAGCGGGCGCTCCGATCGGCCGAATTACGGGGGGCAGATCTCGCCAAAGCGCGGCTACTTCCCCGTCCCGCCAACGGACACACTGCAGACTTTGCGCTCCAGGTTCATGCTTGCGATGGAAAAAGCCGGCGTTCCGATGGACCTGCATCATCACGAAGTCGCCACAGCCGGTCAAAGCGAGATGAGCATGTCGTTCACTACGCTCACCCGCATGGCGGATAACCTGCTGCTCTACAAATACATTATCAAGAATGTGGCACGTCAATACGGCAAGACGGTCACGTTCATGCCGAAACCTTTATTTGGTGACAATGGTTCGGGTATGCACGTTCATTCCTCCCTGTGGAAGGGCAATACGAATGTGTTCCATGAGGAAGGCGGTTATGCCGGTCTTTCCCAGACTGCTAAGTATTACATCGGTGGTATTCTCAAGCATGCTTCGGCTTTGCTAGCTTTGACTTCGCCAACCACCAATTCCTATCGCCGCCTCGTGCCCGGTTATGAAGCGCCCGTTAACATTGCTTACTCACAACGCAACCGCTCGGCGATCTGTCGTATTCCCGCAACGAAGAATTACAAAGCGAAACGCGTGGAGTTCCGCGCACCAGACCCGACCTGCAATCCATACCTGGCATTTTCTGCCATCCTCATGGCCGGCGTGGATGGCATCTGCAATGAGATCGATCCGGGCGACCCACGCGATGTAGATCTCTATGAATTGCCGGCAGAAGAGAAGAAGAAAATCAAACAAGTCCCCAGTTCCCTGTCCGAGGTATTGGATGCGCTCGAAGCAGATCATGAATTTTTGCTCGAAGGTGGTGTGTTCACCACAGACTTGCTTGAGGAATACATCCAGTACAAGCGTATCCATGAAGTGGACGCCGTCCGCCTGCGCCCCACCCCACATGAGTTCCTGTTGTATTTTGACTGCTAGTCATACGTCCTTACGCGGAGTGTTCTACCCTGGCACCGCTAGGCTGAGTGCCCTTCGGTCTGTCTTCTAAAACCTATGTCGCTTTTCCTCTCGTCTTTTATTCTTGCCATCGCTTTTTGCGCACCACCGGGCGTGATCACTACTGAGACTGTTCGCCGGGGGGCGGCGCGAGGCTTCGCCTCTGCCTTATTCGTGCAGTTCGGTTCTTTAGTGGGGGACAGCGCCTGGGCGGTCATGGCTCTGACGGGTCTCGCGTTCATCGTTCAAAATAGCATGGCAAAAACCATACTCAGTTTGGTCGGCATCCTGCTGATGCTCAAACTTGCCTGGGATGCAATGCAGGACGCTCGCCGCGGCAACGTGCTGGATATAACATCGCCAGAGTCCATCCGTGGGGATTTCACGAATGGTGCATTCCTCTCTCTAGGCAACCCGATGAACATCGTCTTTTGGACCGGACTCGGCACGACTGTGTTTGCCTCCATTTCCGGAAAGCCTCAGCCCGTAGACTTTGCGGTCTTTTTTGCCGGCTTTCTCGGGGGCGCCATTCTCTGGTGCTTTGTAATGGCAGCGCTCGTCGCCTGGGGACGTAAATTCGTCACCCCCATATTTTTCCGCGGAGTCAATTTCGTTTGTGGGATCGCATTGGGGTATTTTGCGCTGCAGCTTGGCTTGAATCTACTTCAGAATCTCTAGCTGCCGGAACTTGCGCGCTTGCGCAGATGAGCAACCAATGGCAAAATCGTCTCGAACTCCGAAGCGAGTATTCTTTGCCATGGCACCACAACCTTTCCCATCCCATCACGAGGAAAACGACCCGCGTCTGCTTGAGGCTCTCGCCAGCCTTAACCAGATTAGCAATGCCATTAACCAAATTGGCTCCGAGAACATAGATCAAACAGACTGGAGCCTGCAGCTGATCGTAGACAGCGCGATTCGCGTAATACCAGGTTCCTCGGCGGTCATCTACACGTACGATGACAGGACAGGTAGGTTCGAGAACGATTCGCGCGTCTCAGCGGAACCGGAGGGAAGAAGCCTGGCATCCGAGAAGCACGAGCCAGATGACGCGCCGCGCTCCGATGGCATCGGTACGCGAACGGTCCAGCGCCGCCGCCGCTGCCTATCCTATGAGGAGCCCGACCTGAGCATCCATCCCTACCATGCAGCTTTGGGCGTCAAAGCAGTGGCATGTTTTCCTCTGATCGTGGCAGAGCAGGCAGTGGGGCTTTTGTATATTTATCTGCATGAGGAACGCCAGTTTACCTACCTTGAGCAGCTTCTTCTCAGCAACTTCGTTAACCAGGCAGCCATGGCAATCTATCATGCCAGGCGTCTTGCCGGAATCCGGCGTGACCTGATCCGCAAGGATGAGGAATTGAAACAGCTCCGACAGGCGGGATTACTGATCTCGTCGCGGCTGCGCCTGGAGGAAACCCTCGACTCGATTCTGCATTTGGCGCTCGAAATCACAAATGCGCAATACGGAATCTTTCGCCTTCTCGACAAAAGGGGCGTATACCTTGTCACCCGGGCGGTCACCGGCAAGAGTCTGGAACGGCCACTGATCGAAAAACTACCTCTGAGCGGCAAGGGCATCATGGCGCTTGTAGCCCGCACGCGTGAGCCCGCGCTCATCCCGGACCTGCGCCAGGAACCCTGGTCGAGTATCTATTATCCTCTCGACTCTAATTTGGAGATGCGCTCTGAGCTGGCGGTACCCCTCATCAACGCCAATGGACGTCTGGAGGGTGTTCTCAACCTCGAGAGCCCACGCGTGGGCGCCTTTTCTGAGGACGACAATTATCTGCTTCAGTCCCTTGCCGCTTACGCCATTAACGCCATTCAGGAAGTCCGGTTGCTGGATGCTTTGCAGGAGGCAGCTCAGTTGTTGATTTCGCAGCCCATGCACAACGTGTTCAACCGTCTTTGCGAGATGGCAAACGATCTACTTAATACCTCGTCTAGCGCGATCTGGTTGTCAAATGAATCTGGCGAATTACAACGAGCTTCTTCAAATGGTTTGTTGCCGCACGTAGAAAACGTTTCACAGGCACAGGAGGATGGAAACACACTGTTGATTCCACTCCCGACGGGTGATGAGTCAAAGTCATCCGGAATGTTTGGAGTGTTCCACGTGGATGCAGGCGCGGGCCGAAGCGTCAGATCGGAATGGGACAAGAAAGTGCTGGCATGCCTCGCGAATTACGCCGTGCTGGCAGTGCAGAACGAGGCACGCCAGCAAGCACTACAAACGTCACAGCAGCAATATTGGACCGCAGAGACCTTTGCCGCAGTAGGTGACATTTCTGCTAACCTCCTGCATAACATGAATAACAAGGTGGGGACGATCCCCGTCCGCGTCCAGGCAATTCAGGATAAGTATCAGAAGGTTCTTGAGCATGAATCATACCTGGCAAACCAGCTTGCCGAGATCGAGAAAAGCGCTACATATGCTATGCAGATCGTACAGGAAAAACTCTCTCACCTGCGCCCGATTCGGATGGAGCCTGTACAGATCGATTTGTGCATTCAAGAGGCAATCCGCGCGGAAGAAATTCCTGTCTCGATTCAAATCGAAACAAGCGGACTCGAGAATCTACCGACAGTCAAAGCGGGCAGACAAAGTCTTACGTTTGTATTTCAAAATCTGATCGAGAATGCCCTCGCCGCAATGAATGGGAACGGACAGATTCTGATTCAAGGAAATCAGACGCCCGCAGCCGTTGAGATCGCGGTGACCGATAGCGGTCCTGGCATTCCGGCCGAGCTTCACCATCAGATCTTTGAGTTGAATTTTTCGCGTACAGACTCCCAGCCGGGCAAATTGGGGTTTGGTTTGTGGTGGGTCAAAACATTGATGACACGCCTCGGCGGCTCGGTCAGCGTGGAAAGCGACGGAGAGCGTGGCACCACTTTCTGGCTGCGACTTCCTGTCCGGACAGACGGAGGAACATGACAGCGCAGGCTCTGCGTGCCCTGGTGGTCGAAGACGATCCTTCATGGCAGCAGATCATCAACGAGATCCTTTCGGATCATGGACTGGAAGTGGACCTCGCCGCGAATTTAAGCGATGCCACGATTCAGCTCAAATCTCACCTCTACCGACTGGCGGTGGTGGACCTTTCGCTGTCCCCCAATGATCACAACAATGAAGATGGTTTGCGCGTGCTAGAGGCAATCCGCAGTCTTGACCCAAATTGCCGTGCAATTCTATTGACAGGGTTTGCCACGGTGGAACTGGCAGTCACTGCACTTACTGATTATGGAGCTTTTACCTTTTTGCGCAAGGAAAGTTTTCATCGCAGCCAATTCCGCGACATTGTCTACAGAATTCTGGTTAGCCCCCCCAACATGCCCGCGCAGATCGCAGCTGCCGGTAGCACCAGCTCTCCTCAAGCGAATGGAACATCCCGGACGCCGCGAGACCGAGCCCTGGTCGTAGAAGACGACGCGGGGTGGAGGAATATCCTCGAGGAACTCCTCGCCGATTCGGGGTTTCTGGTACGCGCGTGTGCAAGCTTTGGGGAGGCACTAGGATATTTACGCAAAGAGAAATACGCGCTGGCCGTCCTGGACCTATCCTTGCAGGGCATGATCCATCGCTTGCCAGAGTCCAGCCCCGAGGGCTATCGACTTCTTGCAACCACACAAAGGAACAATATTCCTACGATTGTGGTGAGCGGCATCGCCGAGCCGGAAGCGATTCAAAACGTGTATTCTAAGTACGCCATCTCTGCCTATCTTGAGAAGCAAACATTCGACCGCGTCGCCTTCCGCCGGCTTGTGAAAGAGGCAAAACAAAATCGAGAAGCACAAAGCGAATTGAGTAAACTGACCGAGCGCGAACGTGAGGTTCTCGATTTACTGGCGCAGGGTCTCACGAACAAGGAAATTGCCGAGAAATTAGTGATTACTACAAATACGGTCAAGAGGCACCTGAAGGCGATCTTCGAAAAACTGCATGTTCACACGCGCTCGGCAGCCACAGCAAAGGTCTCCGGCGAATAGCCCTTCGAAAGAGGTAGGTTTAGAAGTTAAGAGAACAACTCCCCAAGAAGGGGAGTCGTTCTTTAGAGGTGCACCCAGAGAGGCTCGAACTCCCAACCTTCTGTTCCGAAGACAGACGCTCTGTCCAATTGAGCTATGGGTGCATCAACAGTTTGTAATTATAGTCTATTTGAAGGGCACTGGAAGAGGAGCGATTATAATCAAATAGACATGGTTGTGATATCTATGGCTGCTTCTTTATACTAACCAGAACTTGATAGAATAGGAATATAGCTCTATGGATGATCAGGAGTTCTGATGGATAAGACAAAGGCAACTGAATTTGTAGAGTTAGCTCTCGAGGCACTCAGGGACCTGGAGGAAGCCATACGCAAGAATGATGACCGCACCATGAACCTCAAAACAGAAGTGCTGCGTCAGGCTCTCTTCAGCGTCCTGGAAATCATTCAGGTAGAAAAGAACGAGTGAGGGGTACAAATGCTTCCACCTCCAGTAGGCGCTGTATGCAACCCCAGGAATCGAAACACAAGCTAATCTCTTTATTGCTGGCGCGGTTGGAGCGCATCTCGGTCGACTCTTATTGGGCGCACCGAGCCAGCGGCGTGCGCGGTGCGCTTGTCAAATTAATGGTGCAGATGGAGACGGGGGAACCGATCGACCCCCTCTCATTGCATGTAAACCTGACGGTTGGATTCGAGATCCTGAAACGAGCCGCCGAAGAGTATTGATCCAATCGATTCGCTGTGCGGATCAAAACAGGCGTATCTGATTTGATACGCCTGTTGATGGATCAGGATGAGACCTGCTCTCTCTATTTGGTATGTTCCTCATCTGCACGATGGGGATGAGAATGGGATATCCCATTCGTTTTACCCGTAGAATTGAACGCCTGGGCAGCTGCTATTTCACGCCGCCTTGCAAATGCGCTCACGATGACCAGACCGATAATCAACAGAATGGCAATTCCAGAAGCGATCAGCGCCGGGACGAGCCAGCTCGGTGGGGCAAGGGTAGCTGGCAGAGGGGAATTCGAAGGAAGAGGCGTTGTGATGACCGCTTGATCTGGAGGAACTAGCGTTCCGACTGCCGAAACTATCGAGGAGGCGTTCGCTGTCGCAATCTGCGTTCCATTCGTAATGGCAAATACTCCGGTCAACTGACCCTGCAATTCACTTTGCAGCAGAGCGTTCCCAGCCATGACCAGCCCATCATCTGTATTACCAGACATCACCAAGATCTGCTTCTCGATATTGAAGGGTGAATTCATTAACTGCAAGTAACCAACACTCATCCCGCTGGGGATGCGATAAACGACCTGCATGTTGCTCTCGGTAGCCGTATCATTTTGCAGATCAAATGGAGCCGGCAGCTGATCATTGATCTGCGAGAGAAATGGAACAGTGCTTGCTCTGCCGACGACGATCAATGACTTTTCATCGAGAACGGCTTGAGGCACCTCGTCCGCGTAGGCGACCTCCAGGTTGGAAATCAAGGGGTTAGCTGAACCGCCCAAGTCATACGCCACCTGCCCCGCAATCTTCCACGTGGAAGGATTCGCTTTCGGAAGGACAAACGCCAGATCGCCCAGGTCACTGTGGGTCATAAAAAGATCGGGATAGAACTTTAGGTCTAACAGCCAGGGGCTGGCAGCGTTTGTGTCCGTCACGGCTGGCAGGTGAAGGCTCGATTGATCGGAAATCGTCAGCCAGGGATTGGAAAAGCCCGTCGAATCACAAGATGTAACGGCAAACAGCCGTGCACTGATGACCAGACGGTTTTCCCCGAATCGCAGCAAGCCGGGAGGAATCTTGATCTGCAACGTTGTAAGCTGTGCCGACTCCTCCGAAAACACCGTGCTGGAAATGATCTGATCGTTCAGCTCCACGCTAAAAGAAGAGACACCATAGTCGAGCAAGCCAGAGTGATAATAGATTAAGTCAATCGTTGCTTCTTTCGAATTAAGTTGATCGGTAGATGCATTAAACATGTACTCCACACTGTCCAAACCAACCCCACTGAGTGTTTCGGTTCTGTATCCCAGGCTTTGTAAAGTAAAATCCTCCACCACAGGCAAATTTCTGGCAAGCAATTGCACATCCGCTACATAGGCGAGCGAAGGATTTTCATAAGTCAGAACTCTGCCCGAGCTGAGTGCCTGGGCTGCTTTATTCACAGCCTCGTTAGAGTTCCCACCTACAAATAGAATTGCCTTGCTCTCATTCCAGGGTGACACCGCCAGCTCGAGCACGCCATCTGTTTCCGACTCAGCCGGAAGATTAATGAATTGGTTGTTTTCTACTGCGAGTGGAAAATCGATCTCACCTAACATATCAAATTGATCGGGTCTGCCTACGAAGATGAAATTGCGGTCGGCAAGGATAGACTCGGTCAACTCGCCAGCCGTCGCCAATTCAAAATCGAACTCTTCATCGACCAAGGATCCAAACCCGGACATCACATTGATGGCAGCCTGCAATTCTTTCACGTCCGGCTCATCTGGAACAACAACGAGGGTTCTCTCCGGAACCAGCGCATCGCGCAAATGAAATGGCGAAGGCAATCGCGATAGATCCAACTCCGGCGAGGACACTTCAAACGGAAATCTGAAGGTAGATGTCGGTTTTATAATTACAAGAGCTCGAATGTTGTAGAGGCAGCTAAACTGCGCATTGAGTGAGATGGTCAATTGATGACGTCCATCCTGCCGCACCGTCGTCAGAGATTCGGGTGGCAGAGAAAGGGTCATGGTCTGTGGACCCAAATCTTGTAATGAGATCGTACTCACGAGTGTATCGTTAAAGGTGACCGATAGTGTGCCCCCGTAAGGATTTTGCTCGGTGCCTATGAGACCGACATCTGCCCCGGTCAGAGTCACCTCGTAATCTAACTGGATCTCGGCATTGGGTACGAGCCGCCAGTTTGCCGGAATGCTGAACAGGACTCTTGTCGAGTCAAAGGGGCTGACGAGGCTTGTCTCCTGAAAGCCTAATTCCCCAAAACTCACAACCGCTTCGTTTTCCCCTACCTGGGTCAAAACATTTCGTTCTGTGACCTTTGCCTCGCTCCAAGTCCAGGCACGCACGCTAACAGCATTTCCAGACAGGAACCCAAATAACAGCAAGAGGGCTAAGCATTTCTTTTTCATCGCAGATCATCCTTCAATTAACACTAAAGATACAGGCTAACCGACCTAGCCAAACGGCCGCACCTTGTACAGATATACTTTTCCATCTGATTGCATGGCAACATCGAGCGCTTTTTCTGCCTGCTCGATGACTAACGCGAGCGACTCCCCGCCCTGACGGTCTGCCAACCCAACTCTCAAATCGAGCAGGACTGCAGATTCATCATCTGTATCCAGAGAAAATGGCTGGTCGAGTACATCTCGAATTCGCATCATTCGCCCCTCCGCCGATGCTCCATCTGTAGAGGGCAGGAAGACAGCAAACTGCAGGTTGGACCATCGCCCCACAATGTCGTTGCCGCGTAGTTGATACTTAAGCGTCTCTGCGACATGACGCATGATCTTGTTGATATAGGCCTGCGGCAATGAGTCATAGAAGTCCTGGATTCCGTTCAAATGGATAATTCCAAAGGTCAGAACGCTATCCGGTTGACTGCTGAGTTCCTGGCGGATTCTTCTTTCAAAAGAGGGCCGGGCGTAGGCGAGTGACTCGTAATCGATCTTGTTGCGCTCACCCAACCGGTCGAGCGTGGAGGATAACTGATCCCGGAAAATCGCAAGCCCAATCCCCGCGACAGTACCCAGTAACAGGGCAAGCCCTGCATTTTGGATCGGCTGGGGCTCGATGGGATCGCTGGGAACAAGCGCCTGGTCGAGGAACTCAATATTGTAGATCACATAAAGATTCCGAATAAAATCGATCGCGTTTTGTCCGATCGAATTTGCCAGAATAGCAGCCACCTCAGGGTCCGGTCCACGCACACTGAACCGGATAATGTTCGCATCAGGCAAAACGGTGACAAACGTTGTGTAGTTCGTGAATTGCGCTGGGTCTGCTCCCAGCAAGTTCATGGTACCGTTAATAACCTCCCTGCTGTTCAGCACTTCAGCATACGTAGAAATGATCGAACGCTTGTCCAATGCTTCCAGACTGTTAATCACATCTCCGCTTGCAATATTTTGCAGATTCGGGCTAACGATAAAACGTGCTACGGCTTCATAGGTGGGTCTTGTCAAATAGTAGGAATAGACCAGAGAGAAGTTGACGGCGACCAGGGCAGCAATCAAGATTAACCACCACCCCCTCTTGATAATCCGCAGATAGAAACGCATTTCCATAAGGAATTCTCCAACCGAGCATTAGGACGAAAATTAGACTCGGGTTTTCAATTTTAATCAGTATACCATTGGGTGGGGTGAAACTTTGAGTGCCCTAAATGGGCTACTGCGAAGCGAGTTGACGAGGCGGGACGAACGTCCACTTTCACTGATCGTTAAGGAGCGAGAACCACTGTTAGGTGTCTCTCACAACCTACATCAGGACGTTCAACCCCTCCCAAAGGATACACTCAAAAATCTTTATCCCTGGCGAGAGGTGCGGTGGCTCGGAACTGTTCTTAAACCGGCAAGAGAAGGGGAAGCACTCATCTACATAGCAACGCGATCCCGGAAAATTTTAGACAGTGACTTCATGTTACAATTTTCTATACATTTGGCATTTTGCAATGGCTTCTTTCGCTATCCTTTTATTCCTTGTTTTTGCTGGGTCGGCTGTGCTGCTCGCCTATATCTATCTGGGGTATCCCGCCCTGATTCTCTTGATGGCGAAATTTTTCAGGCGCCCCGTAAACAAGACAACCGTCACGCCCCCGGTGACGATTGTCATTCCAACTTTTAATGAAGAGCTGGTCATCGCAGAAAAGATTGAAAACACTCTCCATCTGGATTACCCACAAGATCGTCTGCAGATTCTCGTGTGTGATGACGCATCCGAGGATCGCACAGCAGAGATCGTGAAATCGTATGCGGGGGCGGGAGTCCAATTAAGTCAGGGAACTGCCAGATCAGGAAAAGTGGGTGGACTGAATCGGGCGCTGCAAGCAGCAACCGGAGATATCTTTGTGATTGCAGACGCCGATATCCTCGTCAGCCCGGATGCCTTGCAAGAGCTGATCGCGAACTTTGGCGATGAAAGGGTCGGGTGTGTTATGGCACAGACGAAAATGGCTTCCTCCGGTGCAGATTCTGGTGGTGGGTTCTACTGGCGTTACGAAGCACGCATTCGTCAGAGCGAAAGCGACATCCATTCCACAGTGGCAGCGACCGGGCATTTCATGGCATTGCGTCGAAAACTGCTCCAACCAATCCCCACAGATGTGATCCTGGATGATTTTTATCTGGCAATGATGACGATCCGCCAGGGCTATCGCGTCATCTCAGAACCCCGGGCGACCGTCTGGGAGCGGCCGACGCAGTCTATGGAGGATGAGGTGAACCGCCGCAGCCGTCTCACCGCGGGACGCTACCAGGTCATTCGCATGAGCCGGGACTATCTCCCATCGTTGCCCTGGCTCCTGCAATTTGAAGTGATCTCGCACAAGTTTCTGCGCCTGGCGATCCCCCATCTGATGATCGCGGCACTGCTGTCCAACATTCTCTATGTCTTGATCAGCAACGGCACGGGGTCCTCATCGTTTTTGTCCTTTGCCATGACTGTAGCCTTGATCCTGCAAGGAATATTTTACGGCTTGGCGGTTGTCGGTAAGGTCTTCTTCGAGAAACTTCCCAAGCAGTGGAAGCTAATCAAAATCCTGATGCTTCCCTACTATTTATGTGCCACCAACTTCGCAGGGATTGTGGGACTGGCAAATTTCGTCTCCGGGAAGCGGACGGTCCTCTGGCAGCAGGCAAGCCGGCGCTGAGTACGCAGCAACCGATCGCCAATTCCTTGAGTTCATTTCATGTCTGATTCTCCCAAAGTTCTCATTCTTGATCTTTCCAAACATTATGGTGGTTCCAATTCACGAATCCTGTCGCTGATGACGCGCTCGAACGCGGGGACGATCGGGCTGGCAGGCTTGAAGAAAGGAGTCATCACCAGGCAAGCTACGCAGATGGGGTTGAACGTCCATGTGGTTGCTGAGCACAAAGCAGACCCACGCCTGTTGTTCCGTCTTATAAAGGTGATCCGGAAAGAAAACTACAACGTCTTGGACAGCCAAAATATTCAGTCCAAGTTCTGGGCAAATCTCGCCGCAATGTTTACGGGCACGGCGCTGGTTTCCACCCTCAATAGCTGGTACGCGCACGAACACAGCACGACGCGTTTCAAAGGCAAATTTTATACATCTTTGGAATTATTCACGAACCAAAGCCTGGACCTCTACATTACCGTCTCTGAAAAAGACCGTCAAATGTTGCTCAACGCTGGTATTCAAGAGGAGATGATTGAGCTGATCTACAACACCATTGACCTGGATGGTTCTGCCATCCCGGGCGGTGCGGACTGGTTGCGAACACAATTCAATCTGCCTTCTCAATCTATCGTTTGCACGGGGATTGGTCGTCTCGTTCCGCAGAAAGGCTTTGATATCCTGATCGAAGCCCTTGCCCAGATCGCATCACAGCTTCCTGATCTATACTGCCTGATCATTGGTCAGGGAGAAGATAAAGAAAAGCTGGCTCAGCAAATCCGCACAGCAGGTTTGGAAGGGCGAATACAGCTTGTTGGCTATCAGGACCGGTCGAAAGTACTGTCGATCTTGAAATCGAGTGATGTCTTTGTTATGCCCTCCCGCTATGAAGGTACACCGATTGCTCTTCTCGAAGCGGCTGCCCTGGCGCGTCCGATTCTGGCAGCCCGCGCGGGCGGTATCCCTGAGTTGGTGACGCACGGGCAGCATGCTCATCTTGTACCCACACACGATCCTGAAGGGCTGGCACAGGGGTTTCTCAAATTAGCCTTGGATCACGAATATGCACAAGAACTGGGGCAAAACGCACAGCAAAGAGTTCGAGAGCGGTTCAACCCGAACTCTCAGGTGAATGAGACCTGGGCAGCCTACCAAAAAGCCCTTGCCCGGCATAACACACGAGGAAAATAAATGTATTCCAATCCTGTGGAGGTACAGCGCCGGTCCTCGCTCAAGTACAAGCTGCTCAATCTCGCTTACAAGACAGGTCTCCTCCGGACGGGACGTGGCATCTGGGCAAAATCTCTCACAGTGGTTAACTATCATCGCATCGATGATCCTTATCGTAACGGCTTTGACTCCTTCAAGCCCAACGTTAGCGCAACGCCAGGGGATTTTGATCGCCAGCTTGGCTATCTTGCGCAGTGGTTCAACGTTGTTTCCCTGAAAGACCTTGTGGCATGGCTCGATGGTCATCAAGACCTGCCGCCTCATGCAGCCCTGATAACCTTTGACGATGGCTATCTCGACAACTACACGTCTGCCTATCCACTTCTCGGCAAGCACAAATTGCCAGCTTTGATCTTCCTGACAACAGGGCACATCGGCACCGACGCGCCGTTCTATTGGGATATGGCGGCCTACTGTTTTGCCCATACGCAGGACGATCATCTAACGTTCCCTGACGGACGGGTCGAGTACTGGTCAGATGTGGCACAACGAGAACAAGTCAGCAAACACTGGATCGAGTGGATGAAGACCCTGCCCCAGGCGGAGAAACAAGTTTACGTTGACCATCTGCCAACACTGTTGGGAGTTTCGATTCCTGCAGGATTTTTCCAAGGCTTGATGATGGACTGGGATCAAATCAGGGAGATGCAAAAAGGTGGGATCGAGTTTGGCGCGCATACCGTCCACCATCCCATTCTGACGCGCATATCGTTAGAGCAAGCCCGGGAGGAAGTCATAGAGTCGAAATCAAGAATCGAGGACGAACTGGGGGAACCAGTGCTGGGATTTGCTTATCCGAACGGTCAGGCTTCGGATCTAAATAAGGACATAGAGAAGGTCGTTGCCTATTCGGGCATCCGCGCCGCGTTCACTCTCTTAAGCGGTCCAAGCTCTCAGGGCGAGGTGAAGCGAAATCCATATATGATCCGGCGCATCTTCATCTCGCACAGACATTCCCTGCCAGAGTACGCAACTCTACTGAATCCCCTTAATCGCTATCGATCAAATTGATTATTTCTCTAAGAGCCCGTCATAGACCTGGAGCATCTGCCGCGCCACTGATCGCCAGCTGAAACGAGTCTCCGATAAGTGCCGCGCATATTCCCCCATGATCTTTGTGAGCTCGCGATTATTCACAAGTTTTAAGATTCCCTGCGCCAACTCATAAGGGGACTCTGGCGACACTAAAAAACCGCTTCTTCCATGCTCCACTACTTCTGGCAGGCCGCCTACTTGGGTTGCAACGACCGGGCGGCCAAACGTATATGCGACTTGCAGCGCGCCGCTTTGTGTGCTGCTGTGATAAGGATACACGGCGACAGTCGCCAATCCCATTAACGCTCCTATCTCCTCCAACGGGATGTAGCGCGCATCCAGTATGACATGTTCTGTCAAATCCAGGTCTAAAATCCTTTGCTTCAACTCCACCATGTTGAAATGCTTCGTGGGATAACCAGCGATCAAGAGTTTGGCATCACTCGATTGTCGAATGAGTACGAACGCTTCGATCAAATCCTGAATGCCTTTGCTCGGGGCCAGTAAGCCAAAGAACAATACGACCGGTTGCGCGGGCTTCAAGCTATATCGCTCACGGAAGATGTCCAAATGGTGATCCGGCGGGAAATGTTTGCGCAGCCAACCCGAATTTCCGTGAGGGATGATATGTGTTTTTTTGGCATCCACAAATGGAAAAAGGGACAGGAATTTCCTGCAATTCTCTTTTGCATGGAAAAAAATAGCTGAAAAGTTCCTATAAATATCTGCGTAAGCGCGCACGCTAAGAGAGGACAACAGACCTGGCTGAGTCTCGCGCCGCTCAAATTCGTGACAGATCTGTGTAAGCGTCAGCCCGCGCCGACGCATTTGCGCTAAAAAAAACGCCTCGAATGGAAAGTGAATCTTGGAGAACTGAACGATATCCGGCTTGATGCCGATGACAGTGCGCGTCAGGCTGACCCAGGCAGAGATAAGGCGTACTGCCCTTTGTCCACGCCGCAGCGTCCAGCGGAGCTTGTGCCACCTGCGCTGCCACGGATTCGCGCCGCCACTCTGGCTGGACTGAGGGTCGAACAGGCTCCACAAATCCAGAAGGTTGTTTACCTGAAAATTGTGCGGCAGATGAGCCAACTCATACTCTTTCCCGGTGATCAAGGTCACGTCCGCACCTTCATCGGCGAGGGCGGTGCAGAGCTGATAGGCGTAATGAATCAATCCGCCGCTCCCATTGGGCTCCACTAAGACCAGACGTAATCTACGATGTTCCATAAGCTCGTAATTGCTCTAGATACAGGTCCTTCAATTGTTCGACCTGGCGTTCAATACTAAATTTCTGATTGACGATCTTCCAGCCTTCCCCTCCCATCGCAGCGCGTTCATCCCGGTTTTTCAATAAGCGAATACAGGACATCGAAAGTTCCTGGATGTCTTCAGGCTGAACCAGAAATCCGTTCTGACGCTCGGTGATCATTTCCGGCACGCCTCCCACCCGGCTCGCGATCAGAGGCAATCTGGCCGCCATGGCTTCGGCAAGAACGGTTGGCAATGCCTCAGTCAGCGTTGGGAGGACAAATATATCGCTCGCCGCCAGCAGCCGCGGCACATCCTGGCGCATCCCTGCAAATATGACCCGCTCCTTCACTCCAGCTTTGCTGACTTCTTCCCTCAAAGCTTCGCGATGAGGCCCGTTTCCCACAATCAGATAGTAAGTATTCGGATGGGAATCCAGAATAACAGGTAAGGCGCGAATCATGCACTGAATTCCCTTTGGAGGACGCAGGACGGCAACCGTTACAAGGACATCTGCCTGTGCTGGGATTCCCAGCTCCGCACGGACGTTGCTCCGTTCCTGAGCATAGTCCAGGCTCGAAAAAGCAGTCATATCAATGCCGTTGTAAATCGTCGTTACCTGTCCATGCGGAGCACCGCTCACCCGCATGTGATACTGCCGCGCCTCCTCCGATACCGAAATCACGCGATCACAAAAATGGCGCAACGTAAACCACTCCACTTTTTGGTGCAGCTTCGTCTTGGTTTTAACGTCCAGCGAGGGCAGCACGTGGATCGTGCACACACTTGGCAGGCGCAGCAGTTTCGCCGAGATGTTCCCCAGAATATTGGCTGCCTCCAGTTGAGTATGGACAAGATCAGCGCCAATACTCCTGAGATAATTTGTCAGGCGGGGGATTGCGTTGAGCTGGCGTAGATGTTTTATGTTGAGGCATTCGACCGGCACATCCAAAGCGCGAAGCTCCTCTGCCATCGGGTTGCCATCTTTGGATTGCACCGCGCAGACATAGGGATCAAAATGTGCACGGTTGAGATGCTTCAGGATCGGCACCATCAACCGTTCTGCTCCTCCCATGCTTAAGCCGTCGATGAGATAGGCAATCTTATAGATCCGCGAAGGCGTAGATGCGTCGCTCAACGTCCATCCTTCCGCTCAAGGTTCCAAGGGCCAGTTCTGTAATTCCGCAAAAAGATAACGCCACAGGAGGTCATCCGGGTGACGATAGCCAAATTCTAGCGCGGACCGTACGGCTTTCTCTACACAGCACAACATCATGCCATATTTCTGCGGCAAAAGCACAAACTGACCGGGCTGCCCATAGGCGGCTACATATTCAGGGATCACATCTCTGCGCCAGTTGTTCAGAAGGTGAAATGCCTGCGCTGCTCGTTCTTGGATATCACCTTCCGTCGCAGAGAGAGTGCCAGCCAGTAGAAAAAAATAAACATCCAGGCTCACATCCGTGGACCAGCGCGCGAATTGCCAGTCGACAAACCTTAAGCGCCTATTCGCCCTGTCATAGATCATATTTCCATGCCAAAAGTCACCCTGAATGATCACTGCGCGGCTGGCTGTCTTCGATGTTTCATCGATAGTCCTTACCAGGTCCGACAACGTCTGATCTTCCTCAGCCGTGAGGGGAAATAATTTTCTGAATGTATCTGCCTTCGTTTGCAAATTAAGATTTGACCGATCCTCTTGCCGAACCGGTCGTTCTGTTAAGCTATGAAGCTCGCGCAATGTGCGAGCAGCCTCTCTCGAGAGAGAACTCACCTGTCTGCTGTCTCCCCAAAAGGACTTACGCGATAGACGCGTCATGCTCTCGCCTGGAACGTAAGAGAGCAGCAGAACAGACCGCTCCTGCAGAGTAGGCAGTGCATAGGGTTTGGGGAGGTAGTTCGCTGCCGATGATCCCATACAGTCCCATAATTCTAGCAGATGGTCATACTCGGTTTTAATCATCCAGCCATTCTGTACCAGACGAGGGACTTTTGCAACCAACACAGGATCGGACTCTCGCTGATCGAAGCCAAAGAAAATCACATTATCGTGAAAGTCCGCGTCTCCATTCGCAAGGAGTACCCAACGGAGAGGCGCTGAAAAAAGTTTACGTTCACCTTCTGACAGTGACACACCATATTCAGAAAGCTCGTCCAGAAATGATTTCATTATGACTCAGGCAGTAGCAACCGCAAAATAACACGGCAGGAAATGGGAAATGCCCTTCTCACCAATGATCCTGTCCAGGGCGCGCAGAGCTCCCAGGACTGCTGGTTTCCGGCGGAAACGGTTTTGCAGAGCAAAACGCAGGGGTTGGGGGTCAAGCTCAAAGATATATTCCGGGATCTGCAGGTCTGGCATCGCCCCATAAATCTTGACAAATTGAAAGCCGGCTCGCTTTAGTTCATTCGTGAGGCGATGGGGGGTGGAAGAATGGTATTTTGATTCTGGCTTAGCACGCCATTTCATGCGGTTATTAAATCCAACTAACAGGAAACCACCGGTTTCAAGAATGCTCCTTACAGAGCTGTAAAATTCAATTCGATCCATCGATCGAGAGCCCGCCCAGCCTACAGGCACGCCAAAGGGCATAACGAGAAATGGAATTATTTCCTGCTTACGATTTCTAACATCCGAAAGGGAAAGTCGTTGCGAAGCCTCGATACCTATGTGTTCGAGAGTCTGACTAAATTCTGCGTCTTCTTCAAAGAGAAGATATCCTTTACTCAGATTAGCCATCGGCAACAGAAAACGCCAATCGAGGCTATGGTTGAAAACACGCGGCGGAGAGGAATAGGTTTCTTGACGAATAGCTTGCATAACGCTCACAATCGGTAGATCAAACCTAACGAGCTTCCACGTTGTCCCCAAACCCGTAATACGCGAAAGCAGAACTATCCTTTTCCATCGTTACGCGGCGGCTTTATGTATCTTGAGGATCCGCATCAGCTCGATAAGGCTTTCTTTTTCGAGCCACCAAAGCATGCCCAGATAGCTGACTCCACCTGAGAGAATTACAAAGCTCAAATGGAGAAATGGATGCACGGTTTCGGTGAAGTACAGAGCAGCCAAGGTACTGGGGATCATTACTGCGGCAGCCATGAAGGATGGTTTGAGCTGCTGAAACAGATCGCTCGTAGAGACTTTGACAAAACGTTTTGCTACCGAGAGACTGATCACCCTTCGGAGCAGAACAGCCACAACATGGCCGAGTGCAATTCCAATCAAACCGAACCTCGACCCGATGAGGAGAGCAGGAACGATGATCAGCAGCGTGAGTATCGACAACTTGAGCGATATGTCAGGGCGGCCAATGGCTTTGTACAAGCCACCTACATGATAACCCAGCGAATAGACCCAGGCATAGACGGCCAGCAGCCGCAGGATTGGAATAATCTCCAGCCATTGCTCACCAAAGACCACCCTCACAATGGGCTCTGCCGCAATCAGCAAACCCAGGCTGATCGGAACCGTAATTAGATTTACGACTCGGACGGAGGCCAGGAATGCGCGGCGCAGCTCATCAGGCTGGTCTTGGATCGAGGAGAAGGCCGGAAACACAACGCCGGCCATCACCCATAAATTGCTGATTAGCAGCATTTCCGGCAAGCGGTAAGCCAGCGTATAAATACTTAATGGGACAAGACCGAAGGCCCGCCCGATAATCAGGTAATCAAGATTGTCGGTGATTTGAGCGATAAGGTCGATCGCCGTCACCGAAGCACCAAATTTCATTAAGGACCCGCCCACTTGTCGGTTGAGGGTCAGTCGCGGCTTCCAGGGCAGGATGATCCAGACAACCAAAACGGAAACCAAAGTCCCGGCGATTTGTCCAAAGACCAAAGACCAGACGCCGTAGCCCAAGTACGCCATCCCGATCGAGACTGCGCCTTTGATGAGCGCGCCCACAAGCTCAGGGATCATCTTGCGCCGATAATCGAGATCACGGACGAGCAGGTTGGTATGCACGGAGCCCAACGCGTTGAGAAGGAAGGAGATTCCCATCCAGCGCAGAACCGGCGTTACTTCAGGATCCTGGAAATAGACGGCGATAACGGGGGCCAGAGGAATAACCAGTGCTGACAAGAAAAGTCCGACGAGGATATTGATTGTAAAGACAGTGTTTGCGACTTCTTTTACATCCCCCTTGTGCTGAATCAGCGCTACGCCGAGTCCTAAATCCTTAAGAACTGATAGGTAATTGATCGCAACGACCGCAACCGCCACCAAGCCAAAGTCATTCTTCGCCAGCAAGCGTGCAAGAATCGAGGTCGTGATTAATACAACAAACTTTCCCGAATAGTGCGCCAGGAAGGTCCAAATCAGACCCCGGGCCGTTTTCTGAGCGATTTTATGATTGTGCTGTGTGTCTGAAACGGGAGAGTTAATCAACGACGCGCCTCGAGTGGTATGTTGTATTCCTCTTTATTCAACAGATGATAGGTGATTTGGATCCCCGCCAATGCCATAGCGACCAGAAGCCAGAAATAGCGGATAAAGGCACTGTGCAGGAAAATACTGGTCAGCATATAGGACAGAATCGCCAGCCGAATAGAGTTCAGCCACGGCAGCCACTCCTCGAGACGATGTACCTTTTCAGCCGCCCGAACTGCCTTGCCAAGAGCATTCAAGAGGAAGAATACCATTCCCAGGAAAGTAACTGTACCTAAAATTCCTGTTTCGGCCAGGAGCTGAACGTAAAGAGAGTGCGGGTCACGCTCCTCCGCCCGGAATTCGATGCCAATCAGCTGGGCATAGCGCTGATATTGGATAGGGTAGTTGCTGACTCCTACGCCCAGAATGGGATGCTCTTTAAACATGGCGAGCCCAGTCAGCATTTCACTGCTTCGTCCACGCAGGGAGGTATCTTCGTAGATCCCGTTTTGAGACGTGACGAACAACGAATTGAAGCGGTTGCGGTAGGTTGCCGGAAGGAACGGCAGTGCCAAAACTAAAATGATCAGCCCAGTAACCACGACAACAGAATTAATCCGTTTTCGGTATAGGAGTAGAATCAGAAGCATATCAATCACGAGCGCCAGATATGCCCCGCGGCTATAAGTATTCAGGACAATGTAGAGGATTAGTCCCAGCATCAAGGCAGAACCCAGCCTGACAAGCATATTCTTCTCATGGATAATTCGAAAAACAATCAGCATCGAAACAGCAACAAGCACCTGACCCCAAAAATTAGGGTCATTAATCGGTCCTCCGATTCGAGGGGTGGACGAAGCAGACAAAGCCTGATCCATTTGGACGGAAGCAAGCAGGAAAAAGGTTTGCTCAAAATTGTTCGTGATCAGTTGATACAGGCTAAGGAGACACAAAAGTACCGTTGTGACGATCATAAGCCAAGTTGTCTGCTTCCAGAGCCGTACTTCCTGTAGAGCGGATACGATGCAGTAAATGATCACGATATCCTTTGCCATATCTACGATCTCGATATACGCACTGCTCTGGTCGGTAGCCACAGCAAACGAGAGCGTGACGACAAGCAGATAGGCAATCAGGAATACCTCCGCCCAGATAGTCTTGGGGTGCCCGATGGTAATTCGCCCAACGTACAAATATCGCACCAACAACCCAAAAGCAACCACAGCAACCAGCGGTTTCATAATGCCGGGAAAGCCTTGTTTCGTCAGCAAATTAGAAATGTTCGTAAACACGACGATCACAAGGATGTTGGCTCCCAGGCTTGGTTTGATAATGATTGCCAAGATCACGGCAATGGCAATCAAACCCATGAGGCTATAGAGGCCAATCTGGTTATTTGTGTTGCTAACCGCTACGACCCCAATGGCGGCCACGGCGATACTCATCAACACATAAAGTAAATCACTTTTGGTCACATTCATCTTGCGCTCTTTTCCGAATAGTCGGTTTGTATGAAAGCATACCCTACGCTGTTTCTACTCATTAAAAGTTTCATCGCCAAGGTATTCCGAGAAGCCAGCACGTTTTAGGAGCGACTCGATCTCATCGTAATTCGCGATCAATTGGGCCAAACTTTCTGGGTTTTGCCTCTTCAGGCGGATCTTACCTGGATCAATACCATCCACGCCGAGGTATGCGCTCACGACGGCAAAGACATTCTGGGGAGATTGGACCAGGTCTTCATAAACGATCTCCAGCACCGAGCGATCAGAAAAGCGGGCGCGTGTTGCCGCTTCGCCCTCCTCGATCTGCTCAAGCCGTTTCAAGAGTTTCGACCAATCCAGTATGATCTGCTTCTCCTGCAGGGCGGTGGAATGCCCTGCCTGCGTCCAGCGCCCCGTCTTGAAGGCAATCTCCAGAGAAACAGCTGTCCGGAGCCGGTTTCGCCTTGTGAGATGGATAACCTTTAGATCCGTGCGGGCCGCCAGCTTTTTCCATTCCTCGTCGGTCAGGTGATTGTAGAAAACTTTGAATCCAACCATTTGAGTGGACTTGCTTTCATATTGGTAAATGGTCGATAGGGCTTTCTCGAAATCCTTTCCCACCTCGCGGACATGGGAGGCAAAGATCTCGTGATACATCCGTATGGCGGGCGAAGTTTTTAGTCCATCCAGAAGAAAATTCGATCCGGTGCGAGCATTGGCGACAATCATGAACCTTTGATCGATCTGATGTCCAAATAGCCGGAAATACGTTTTTTGGAGGGCAAAGCTATAAGCCGCGTTTGCCTCATCGCGCAAAGTTAGAAGTTTTTCTCGAGCCACAGTCTAATGTACCTCTGTCGTGGAAGTATTCCAATCGAGGACTACATACCAGTTCTTTGGAATATTGCGTAGCATGTCAAGCGTCCACATCGAGGGCGGCCATTGGGCAGTAGTATCTCCTTCGGCATAGGTTTTGGGATGATCACTGTTATCCACAATAAACCCGCCATACTCTTGCATATTCAATACCCATATCTCGCAGCCTCGTATTCCGGCACAAGCCTGGATGATCTCTGTACGAGAGATTTCTGGTCTTATGGCAATACGAGCACCTTCCGGGATGTCAAATTGAGATTCTCCTCTTCCATCCGTTTTTCGAAATGGAGGGATCACGGCGCGCCAGCCATTTTGCTGACACACTTCCGGTTTACAGGGGTAATCATACGCTAGGGTCACTGCATGTTCAATGCGTCCGCGCTCTACCTCACAGCGGCGTACAATCCCAGCCAGCTGGCCAATTCCGGCTCCGCGCTGGGCAAATCCTTCGGGAGGGATCCCTGAATTATGAATGCTATAGCGGTATATCCCCTGAGCATACCAATTCCTGGCAAAATCGATAAACCCATCGTTCAAACCCCATTCCTCGCCGGTCTCAAGATTAATGACCGCCAGCTGACCATCGGTTCCAGCAGCCGGACGCGCATGTGCAGGCAGTGGCATCCACACCAATCCTCCAGGCTCACCATATCTGACCTGTGCATCATCAAAGGCATCCCGAAAGCGGTATTTGATCAATCGTACTGGCACAAGCGGAGTCTCCTTCGATATCCAATATAGGTTGGGCGTGAAACGAGAGGTATCTGATCCAATCCAATCATAGTCTGCGAAAAAAGCCTCCATCATACGATTATTCATCGGATGAATTTTTGCAACCGACCAGTCGATTGGAACATTCCAGATGGACGAATGTGGATAAGGTCGCTTACAAGAAATATCCTCGGCTGTCGTGGTACGAGTGGGTGGCAGCAAGGTGGCAATGGGGGTTTGCACATCCGTAACGACTACGACTGGGCCGGCTGGCTGTGAAGTTCGCAGAATTAGCAGAACAACACTGACCGCAATTGCGACGATCAACCAGATGGCTAATCTATTACTTTTCATAGGCACAAGGGAGATACTAACCTCGAGCTACAAGGGCGAGACCAGTCCTCAGTCTTTGTTCTCTTGTGGACTTGAGAAAAGCCTCAACAGTCCGTGCTCCGACAAACCTTATATTTTTTCTCCTTTATGTTCCATGCCAACAGACATTATGGGACTGGCATTGGCGACCTGATTGCCAACTAGTTGACTGTCCGCTACTCTTTTGGCTGCCCATTCCTGTGCAAAATAAAAAATGGCCGAAGTAAGCAAAGCTAAGCTATACCCATGCTCGCGGATCTCATGCACGCCCTGTGGTATAGGCATCGTTGGGTGATGGTAGAGAGCCGGGAAAAGAGGCAGGAGTCTCAGCATCAGCTTCTGAAAAATATAGGTGATTACCACTAACACTCCGGGATACAGGGGTAGCAATGGAAAGCGCGCCGCCACAAACTTATGGATACCAGAAGAAAGGGTGCACGCCAGAGGAATCAATACCGCAAATGTAAGAGCAAAAACAGTGAACAACTGTGAGGCACTCACGGGGATCATGGAGTCCTCGCCCTGGAAATACTTCAAATTATGAAGCGTGAGTTCTCGCTGCACGTTGACATCTCGGATAAAATTGTGATCGTCCCAGTGAAAGATTCTCTCGCCCCAGCTAACCTCTTCGCCAGCACCGAGAGCGAAGAGCAGCGCCAGCCCTGCATAAGACAACTTCAGCAGAAACGAAGGCGTCTGAAAAAGAACGAAGGCTGCAAAAAAGATCACGGCGATGAGGAACAAGTAAAGAGCGGTCAGAGTCTCGAAGACTCCATCTTCGCGCGCGAAAAGATCGAGGGTACGCTCACTGCCAAAGAGAGGCAGGAATGTGAGACCGATAAACATTGCAGCAGCGACAAGAAAATGAGTGCGATATTGTTTCATGCTCAAAGAGACTCCATTGAGGGTTGTGTGAGGTGTGTTCGTCTCACTGATAATTGCTTCAGATCCCAGACAGCATACAAACCAACAAGAATGAAGATGAGAGCATAATTGCTTTCTTTGATCTCTTGAATTGCCTGCGGGAACGAAATCGACTTAAACACATATGCCGCGTCAAAAAGGATCTTAACTAGTTTTGCGCACAGATAATTATATAAAAACAACAACCCAATGCCCCAGAAGACAATGGGGACAAATCGGCCAGCGAACTTACGGAATGTCGGCACAACCAAGGCAATTGCCGGCAGTAACACAGCGAACAAGAACCAGAAAATATCGAACAATCGATCCGGATCAAGGAAATCACTGGCTTCCCAAGCAGTTAAATTATGGAGATTGAACTCCTCCTGGCGATTCACCTGACTCAGCGGCTCAGGCGTCTTAAAGCCAAGGATCCGTTGCCCCCAGCTGATTTCTTCGCCTGCGCCAAAGAGAAAAACCAAAGCCAGGCCCAGGTAGACGAATTTCTTCACCAAGGAATCCCAATGATTATCCAGACGTTTCCTTGCCAGATGAAACCCATAAAAAAATAGTATAGAGGTCACCAAAAAGGAACATGCACCGACCAGCTCAAAGTAATGGTCCTCGGGGATGGTGGCAGCGATCAAGCTATCACCCATCGCCAAAATCGAATACGCCAGTGCAATATAGACTCCTATTGCGATGTAGAGGGCTGGCTTAAATAAAAAACGGCTTTGATTCATGGTGGGAAGCATCCTTGAGGGACCTACGACTCAGAACCTACGCGATTAGTGTGCTCCTCGAGCCTCAAAAACGGCCAGGATGGTTCGAAGAAGAATATTGATATCGAGCCAGAGGCTGGCGCGCTCGATGTACGCAATATCGAGACGTAAACGATCATCAAATTCCAGTTGAGCGCGTCCCATAATCTGCCACAGTCCGGTCAGACCGGGCATCACATCTAGCCGAGAAGTCTGCCAGAGTTCATAGGTCTCGGGACCAAACGAAGTGGGACGCGGTCCTACCAGACTCATCTCACCTTTCAAGATATTAATAAATTGAGGGATCTCATCCAAACTAGTCTTGCGCAGAAACTTCCCAACGCGCGTAATACGCGGGTCATTCGTGATCTTAAAGTCTGGCCATTGGAGTTCATTCAAATGGGCGTACTGGGATTTCAATTCCTCCGCATTCGGCACCATTGTCCGAAACTTGTACATGTAAAAACGACGCCCGCCCTTTCCGGTCCGCAGTTGTTTGAACGTCGCTGGCTCGCCAGGCGAAGTGAGTCGAATCATCAAAGCAATGATTCCGTTGAGAGGCAGCCAAAGTGGCATCGTCACCACCACGAGAAACAAATCCATGATCCGCTTCGCCACCAAGTACGCCTGCCCTGTCAGCAGCCGCTTATTCGGGTCAAATCTCTTGATCCAATCTTCCTGATGTGGAGTCGTCATCTGCAAAACACTCATATCTTACACCTCTACTGAACTTGATGCGACTCAATGACGGGAATCACGTCGCCCGACGGCGAAGTTGAATCCACAAGCCGTTCACGCGCCTTTTGCAGTAAGTCATCAAATGTCAGGGCTTCATCCGGAAACGCGGCTACACCCCAGAGAACGCGCAGACTGGTTCTCTCCTTGATCGCTTGGGAAATTCGTCGGGCTAACAAAGAAGCATTAGCAAGATCCGTTTCCGGACACAACACGATAAATCTGCCCTTATAATCTCGCAGGACGAGGTCCGTCTGGCGGACGCGATCGTCGATAATCTGACCGACCCGAGCGGAAGTAAAACGCGACATAAGGTCATGCTGGATGTTTTTGAAGGCCTCCCGAATTAACTTTTCGTCATCAGACTCAGACTGAACCATCACCACGCTAAGCGGGCGGTGGTAGCGCCGGCTGCGCGTGAGTTCTATTTTGATCCTTTGATTCTCGGAATCAATATCTCGAGCACGGTTTGGGAACGCACTCAAGGCAAGCGCGTCCATAATCGATTCAGCATGACTGATCTGGATAGCTAATTGGTGCGCAAACCAAACTCCGATTTCCAGCATCATGAATTCCAGAGCAATGACAGGCAACTCGCCCTTCGTTGCAGAGTAATTTCGGTTGATTAGCTGTAGCAGGATGATATAAACCACGGCCCAGAACAACAAGGGGACATAAACCGGAATACGGGAAACTCTGGGGAAGAAAAGGGTCAACGGCATGGCAACAATCACCGCCAGATAGAAATAATTTGCGAAATTCATCAGGGGCCGGCCCGCGTAATCTGCCTGACCAAGGACAAAGATCACTGCTAGATACACGGCCGCGCCAAAAAATGAACGTTTCAGGTTGGTCATAAATCCCTATTCAGCTATTAATTTTGTTATGTCAGCGATGAGGAAAATGGTTATACTAAGCGCCGAAGCACCGAAATGGCAATCGCTGTCTGTACAAGAAGCATTTGCTATTACAAGACGCCAAAGCTTGGAAAAGGTAACAAATTCGACTAGATTTGGCGCCATCCCTATTGACAACCCCTATATTTAAGGAAAGCTGGCAAATCTCAGGCTATGAATGATTTATACACCACAGCACCAACGCAAATTGTCATGTATACAACAGAATATTGCTCAGACTGTATGCGAGCAAAGAAATTCTTCGAACTGAACAAGATCCCACACCTGAAGGTAGGATTGGAAGGAAACCTGGAAGCGACAGAGTTTGTGATTAAGCTCAATCAAGGCGTGCGCAGCGTCCCAACGATTGTGTTCCCAGATGGCTCTATTTTGGTCGAGCCTGGTTGGGAAGAACTCAGGGCTAAAGTTTCAGATTCATGAATTGGACGCGTTTCGCAGGCAGAGTGCTGGTTAAGTTCATGTACACTTGACTTCGTCATTATACTACCAACTCTCTACGTAGGGGTTTCGGGGCACAACAATGAATACACGAAGCTAATACAGAATTGTAGCCAAGGCAGCCATCCGATTTGGCCAGAACAAATGGAGCGTTATGATCCTGATTAAGAGGGATACAATCATCAGGAGGCGATGAGATGAAAAAGACTACTTTGCCAATTTTATTGTTGCTTCTGACCACCTCCTGTAATGGTTGGGTCATTCAGCCCGGACCGTTTAACCCACCCACGCCTTTCCTGCCTCCGACGAATACACCCTTGGTTCTCACTCCTACGCCGGTGGTGATCGGCGTCAGCCCAACAGCGACTATTCAAATCATCCCGACCTCGACCAGCATTTCTTTTATCACCGCCACTTTCGCATCCACCTTACTCCCTTCCAATACACCCGGGAGCGTCCAAACAACTGTACCTAACGGACCTGCTCTCTCTATAGAAATCCTTGGCTGCAATACCAGCATCGACGTGACGCACGGATTGGGGGAAGTGACCAATGCCTTTGTCATCTTGAGAAATACAGGTGGTGTTGATCTCACCAATATAACGGTTACACTCCGGGCACTGGATGAGGGAGAGGAGCATCCCGATAAAACTTTGGAGGTGCCTTCACTTTTGACAGGCTATCAGGTGTCTCTTAAGATGACCGTGGATAGCACATACCAAGAAGCTACGCCAGTACAGCTAGAGATCACGGCGGATGGCGGATTATTCCAACGCGTAGGAGCAGAATCCTGTAAAGACATCGGTTTATTCGCACCAGATCCAGGCGACTTGGGTACACCAATACCTAATAATCCGTAATCGAGAACATCCAGAAATTCAGCAAAATCCGGAAAACACGGCATCCTTTCAATTTTCGTAAAGTACTGATAATATAATCATCTCTATGCCAAATGAACCTCTGACTAACGGTCGCCAAAAGATCGCCATCCTGATCGATGGTGATAATGCCCAATCTTCTCTCCTGTCCCAGATGCTAGTAGAGGCGGGACGCCACGGACAGGTCACTCTCCGGCGAATCTATGGAGATTGGACCACCAGCAACATGAATTCCTGGAAGGAAATCTTGAATTTCTATGCCTTCCAGCCTATTCAGCAGTTTCGCTATACAGTGGGGAAAAATGTAACGGACAGCGCGATGATCATCGATGCAATGGATATCTTGCACTCTGGCGTAGTAGACGGATTTTGCCTAGTCTCTTCTGATAGCGATTACACACGGCTTGCCACACGCATTCGTGAGGCAGGGGTCTTTGTGATGGGGATTGGTGAGAAAAAGACCCCAAAAGCCTTCGTCAATGCCTGCGATCTCTTTGTTTACACGGAAAATCTGGTGGAAGAGAAAAAGGCGCAGCAGAAAAAACGAACGCAATCGAGTCGCGCGAAAAAGGCCTCTGCCGAAGCTGGGACCGAACCAGAAAAGGAAGAAGCTGACCCGATGCCCGTCTTGAGTCAGGCCTTCGAAATGGCAGTCGGTCAGGACGGCTGGGCACGCCTCGATGTGATGGGCAACGCCATCTATCAGGTGGATCCCGGCTTTGACCCGCGCACCTATGGTCACAAACAGCTCTCGCGAATGTTGAACAAGCTTAAGGATAAATTCGAGATGCGCACGAAAGACCTGGATGGGCAATTGATCTTTTATGTGAAGATGAAAGAGTAGAACCCACTCAACGCTGGCAGACAACCAGCAGGGTTGACACCCATGCGGGATGCGATGACTGGCAAAGACTCGAAGCCGTGCCACCATCGAGAGAATTCTGCTTTCACAGTTCCAAGAATCCCCTTCTTTGCAATGCTCAGAAATCTATTACGTCTGTCTTTGTTTGTGATTTGCGCGTGCCTTTCACTTTTGGCGATGGAAATCTACTCGTTTTCTCTTACAAGCAGTTATGATTCGGCAGATGCGGCGGTCGTGCTTGGCACCAGCGTAATTCGGGATCGACCTTCACCGGTGTTCAGGGAACGTATCAAACACGCCATCAATCTCTATCAGGCAGGGGCCGTACAATACATCATTTTTACAGGTGGGCAGGCTGGAAATGATCGGCTGGCTGAGTCCGAAGCGGGTAGGAACTACGCGATGGAGCGGGGCGTGCCGCAGGAGCATATCTTTATCGAAACGGCTTCTTACAACACCTGCCTGAATCTGATCGAGGCGAAACGTATTATTGATGAAAATGACCTGGACCAGGTTCTCATCGTCAGCGATCCGCTGCACATGCGGAGATCGATGTGGCTGGCAGAGAAGATCGGCATGAAGGCTCTATCCTCGCCGACACCGACCAGCCGCTACCAATCCCTGGACCGTAAAGCAGGTTTTTTGGTTCGTGAAGTGTATTCTTACGCGACATATTTGCTGAATATCAATAAATGCGCTTAAGTTCGCAGAGTCTCGTTCTTCACCAGCCCTTCATACACATCTACAATCTGTTTCGCGATTTTCTCCCAGGCGTAATCTTGTGCATACTCTACTGCGCGCTGGCTCATGCTCGCGTGCATTTCCCGGTCGTTCAGCAGCCAGGATATTTTTTCATACAGCATATCCGGTTCCTGATCTGGAATTGTGAAGCCTGTTTCACCATCTTTCACCAGATACGCCAGCCCGCCCACCTCGGAAGCGATCACAGGCGTTCCGCATGCCATGGCTTCTAGTGCTACCATGCCGAATGACTCGTAATGGGACGGCATCACCACCAGCTCCGCAGCGGAGTAATAATAAGGCAGTTTGTCCTGGTCACGCTTGCCCAGAAACACGACCGTCTGACCCACCGAAAGATCATCACAGAGTTTTTGCAAACGCGCCATTTCTCCGCTCATTTCACGCGCGCTTGCTGCCGGGTCGCCGCCGATGATCGCCAGATGGACACGCTGCTTTTCCTCTAGCTGCAAGTGAGACATCGCTTCAATCAGTGTATCGAGACCTTTCAAAGGCTCGATACGCCCCACAAACAGGACCATGCGATCTTCAGGCTTCAGACCTATATACATCTTGGCTTCATCTGCCGGAATCGGGTAAAAGTGACCGACATCCACACCTGGCGGGATGACAACCAGTTTGCTGGCATTTGCCTTATATAAGAAACGTAATTGTGTTACTTCCGCTATAGTGGCGGCAATTACCCGATCGACGCGACGGAGGACTTGTTTCTCACCCTGGATGCGGTATTCGCCCTCGCGCTCCTCATCTGTACGCGCGATGCGATTCTTCATTTCACCCAACGTGTGGAACATATGCACGATCGGTATCCCCCCCCAGGCATCAGACAGAGCCGCGGCAGCGATCCCAGACAGCCAGTAGTGACTGTGAATCACATTGTACTGAATGCCTTTTTCACAAGCAAAGTACTTAATGCCTTCCACGAACTGCGGAATGTAGTTCGCCAGGTCCTCTTTGGGAATGGGGTGTTCCGGCCCCGCAGGCATATGGACGACGCGATTTCCATAACCCAGCTCATGAAGCACATGGGGTACATGATCGTCCTGCGAGCGCGTAAACACATCTACGTGGACACCCATTTGCCCTAATTGACGCGTCAATTCACGGACGTAAACATTCATCCCGCCCGTATCTTTTCCGCCCAATGTTGCCAGCGGACAAGTATGGTAAGAAATCATCGCGATCCGTAACATATCGGGTATACCGAGTATCAGACGATGCGTGATAGGAAAAACTTGCGTAGGAATATCCCTACTATTCTGACATACGTGAGCCGTGCTTTCGCGAAGCTCAATTTCCCCCGACAGAACTATGAAATACACTCCAGGTGGATTAGAGGTAGTTGTTATCCACCGGATCTGGGATGGTTTTCAATCAAAGCGGATCTGAAGGGAGCTGGCTAGGCAAGCGTCTAAGGTGATCATCTATCCTTTGTACCAGCCCGGCAATATGTGGCGTATGGGACATAATGGAGTTATGAGTCCCAGCTACATCGACAATCGCCAGGCCACCCGCGATCATGCCTGCCCATCCCAAGGTCCGGTCGGGCTTAATGCCCTCTGGTTGGGACGTAGCGTGGAAAAGAACTGCATCCCCCGCATAGGACCGACCACGCGGGTAGTTCTGTGCCGCGCGGTCTATGAGCTGGGCGATATATTCGTAGCGAATCCTACGCGGCATAGGCAGGCGGAACTTCAACAGAAGATCGGAAAAGAGCCTGGAGAGGACCAGCGTCGTCCGGTGCTGTGCTCGTCTGGACAAATACCCTACCTGCCCTTTTACCCCGTGTAGGCGCAAGGTGTTCATATGTACCGAAGCTTTATAGGTAGCCTGCTTCTTCGTGGATAGATGTTCAGGATAATCCGGTCCATAGGCATCCAGCAAGCCAAGAAAAGCGACGTGCTCGCCTAGCGCCTCCAACTGACGCGCCATCTCAAAAATAATCAGCCCGCCGGCGGAAAACGCGCACAGGTGATAAGGGCCCTGCGGCTGAACTGTACGCATCTCACGGATATAGTGTGCCGCCATGTCTTCGATATGCTCGTATGGCTGATGGTCAGGATTGGCAAGGCCACGCGCCTGCAAACCATAGATAGGAATACTGGGGTCGAGATACTCTGTAAACTGGCGATAGATGAAGACACTACCATCTGCATGAACACAAAAAAGAGGTGGACGTGAGCCTTGCACGCGAATCGGCACGAGGGAACTCATGTCAGAAACGCCG
This sequence comes from Anaerolineales bacterium, assembly GCA_035699125.1. Classification (GTDB taxonomy): domain Bacteria; phylum Chloroflexota; class Anaerolineae; order Anaerolineales; family Villigracilaceae; genus Defluviilinea. Next base: position 37,265 of record DASSBC010000006.1, on the reverse strand, counting down.
TTCTCTCCGCGCACTAGTCTGGCCAGAGCAGCAACAGTCGGCGATTGGATCAATGCGGTGATGGGTAATTGGCACTGAAACTCTTTTTCGATCGTCAGCATGAGATCAATAGCGGTTAAGGAGTCGCCTCCAATCTCAAAGAAGCTATCCTCCACGCCGATTGGCTGGCAATTCAGTAACGATTCCCAGATTTGTACTAATCGCCTCTCAAACGCGTCACGTGGAAGGATGTAAGTTTCGCGCATTTCTTTTTCTACTTCAAGTTGTGACAAAACATGAAAATCGACTTTACCATTGGGAGAAAGAGGAAGGGAGTCGAGAATGAAGATCTTGGCTGGGATCGCATGATCTGGAACGCGGTCATTTAGAAACTCGCGGAGATCGTGAGAATTGGTGAGCTCGCCGTGCTTTAGTACGACATATGCCACAAGGGACACCTGGTGCCGTAGAGAACCATCCCCGTTTCTGCCAGGTTGTCTTGTCACAACAACACCTTGATCTACGGCAGGATGTTGCGCGAGAGCCGCCTCCACCTCGCCCAACTCTACACGGAACCCACGCACCTTGACCAGGCGGTCCCGGCGCCCGAGGTATTCGATCTCACCATCAGAATTGAGCCGTCCCATGTCGCCAGTACAGAAGAGGCGTGCGTATGACCCATCGGTCGCAAAAGGATTGGAAATCCATCGTTCGGCGTTCAGTTCAGGGCAGTTGAGATATTTGTCCGACAAGCCTTCACCCGACAGACAAATCTCACCTGCTTGCCCTTCAGGAACTGGCTGTAGATTCTCGTCCAGAAGATAGACCTTCGTATCCTGTACGGGTCGTCCGACAGGAATACTTGTATCATACTGGCACAGATGCGAAGTGATATGATACGTCGCGTCGCCCTCTGTTAAGCCATAAAAATTGATTAGGCGGGCATTGGGTAGTTGCTCGTAAAATTGACATGTCAGGGCAGGAGTCAGTGGTTCGCCGCCGACCATCCAAGTCCTTAGGGCAGCTAATTTTGTCTGCAGGTCTTGTTCCGCTGCGAGGATCACGCGCAGAAGTGACGGAACAAGAAGGATGTGTGTCACGCTGTGGATAGCGAGAGATGTAATTAGCTGGTGAGGGTTCGTGACGGTGCTATACGGCAAAATGGAAATACAGCCGCCATTGACGAGGGGCACCAGGATTTCGTCGATCGCGTCGATGGACGTCACAGGGGAAGATTGCGCAAATACGCTACATTGATCAAAACCACTCAGCCATGACGTATTGGAAAAGCGGGCTGCCAGATTACGGTGCAGATATAAAACTGCCTTCGGTTTCCCGGAAGACCCTGAAGTAAATAACACACAAGCCGGGTCGTGCGGGCCCGCAAGCGCCATGGGCCGGGCGACGGGATGGCGCAAGAGCCAGTCTTCGTTGTCAAGTAACAATACTTGAGAAGAGGTAGAAGGGAGCCTGTCTGCCAATACGCTACGGCTCAACAGGAATCTGCAATCTACGCTGTCGAGAACACGGGCAAGGGACTCTTTCGGTGTCTTTGGATCCAGGGCAACGAAAGCAGCGCCAGATTTTAGTATCCCTATGATGGCGCAAACTAGTTCCGGTCCACGCTCCAAAAATAAGGCAATTAAATCCCCTCTTTGTATCCCTACAGAGCGAAGTCCGTGCGCAATCTGGTTGGCGCGCTGCTCGACTTCTAGATACGTCAGCGTCCCATTCTCCCCGTTCACGGCAGTGGATTCTGGGGATAGATCTGCCCATGTCTCAAACAGGATATGAGGAATACCCGCCATGCGGATTGGAGAAATCGTTGTGCTTGGAAGTGAAACAGCGAAGGATTGCATTGTCATGGTTTTGATCTCGCGATGAGCAACAATGTATTTTTGGAATACGCAGTCCCCAAAATTGAAGAATAGGATGCGTGTATATCCTCAGGACGTCCATCCGATGCTCCCGTTACAGACCGATACCTTGCAAAACCGTTATGGAAAACGAGCAATGTCCTTGTTTGTGTCTAAAGACGAAGAAAGCCTTACCTATGATGGCTTTAGACAGCTCTTAGAACGAAGGGCTAAGCGAGCCAGGCTAAGCAACAAACCAGAACTACACGGTTTCCGCCGTGCGTTTGCTCTCAACATGCTGCGCAGCGGTGTGGATATTTTTGTTTTGCAGAGACTGGTGGGACATTCTGATCTGCAAGTCTTGCGCCGTTACCTAGCTCAAAACGATGAGGACAGCCAGTTGGCACACATGCGCGGAAGTCCTGTTGACAATAATTTCTGAATCAAGCTTTGCTTAGAATTCCATTGCAAATTGTGATCCCGGTTGTCGCGAGATTATCAAAATTGGATACTCCCCTCTGGGAGCTGTGTGTTTGATCACGAGTTCGAAAGTTTCAAGCCCAAGAATTCGTAGCCTCCTTTAGCCCACATGGCTAGCATTTTACGCTAGCCGTGTAAACTACAAGGAGCCTTAAACGATCCTTTGTTGAGTCGAAAATTGAATTCAGAGTACGTCAACAGTACCGCTTTTTGAAATCTGACGTTCCATCGTATAGATTACTGGACTAAAGAAACCAAAAGCTTCTCGCCGCATTTCACGCGGTATTTTTCCGCGTCCTAATCTGCTCTCATGAGTAAATCTATCTTTCATACTATCTTCACAAAGAACTGGCTAACTCCTTATTAGATGGACGCCTGGTCACTAATGTCAAGACAGATTCGGCTACATTCTGTGACCTGTTCATGTTTCTGCATTATAAGCCCTTCAAAATGGAGTCTGTCAATCAGAAATCCTTTGCTGATCACATATAAAGTGTTGCTTCCTAGGCACCAAAGGTTCTCGTACTAGAACATCTTTTACTTTTGATTTCGACTATTGATTTTTGATTGATATCGGTATAAAATACGCCACTGTGCCTGCTTTGATAAGCAGACGATTATTCATTATTTGAATAGTACTAGATACAGACAAAACAAACTAATTAGCCATATCGACCGAGATATGGCGGTAAAAATGCCACAGTAGCTCAGCTGGTAGAGCAGTCGATTCGTAATCGACCGGTCATCGGTTCAAATCCGATCTGTGGCTCAAATCGGTTCCATGTTAAGCGATGCAGGTTGGAATGTCTGAGACATTCCAACCTGCATCGCTTAACTGGCGCTATTCGAGTCCTTGTTCATACAATGAACACTTAGGTAGTATCTGGGAAGTTACAAACAGTATTGCCAAAAAACTCGAGCGGCTGTATAGTATTCGCCTGGTCTAGGGTCCGGACTTAGTCAGATTTTGCCAGCCAGGGGCTTCATTCACAGGATCTTAAGAAAGGTGCATTATGGAAGATTTACCGCTCGCGAGCTTATTTGACGGATTCAGCCATCATCCCCATGGTTTCAAGTTGTTTCGGTATTTTACGATTTGCTTCAGCGCCTTGCCTTCGGCTATACGGACTATTTTGCCCGTGGAGGGCTCTAGAGAAACGATCGATTCGATTCTAAACCATATGGGACTGGATCGTTTCGCGTTCGAGCCCGTATTCAAAAATTGGCACACTGATGATTCAAAAGCCGCAAAAACATCTGATGATTATGCGTATGAATATGTGTATAAGAGCGAAGCCGGCCGCATGCTTATCCATTTTCTTTCGCAGTATCAATCGATCCAGATCCAATTCTTGTACACACTGGATAACCCCGAATCAGAGAAGTGGATTCTGGAGAGCAATCACAGCCTCCGTTCCACGTATGGCTCTGAGAAATTGCCAGGCTTCAAAGTACTGGTCGCCAGCGACGGAGGCTTCTATACCGACGAGGTACACACCGTCGATTTTCGAGCCACGGATATTAACGAACTTTACAATGATGATTTCGCACCCGTGGATGCGATTATTTCAGAATCCATGACGAAAAACGAGGCAGGGCTCATTCTCCTGCACGGAGACCCGGGGACCGGAAAAACCACCTATATCAAACATCTTATTTCCAAGTTTCAAACCAAGGAATTTGTGTTCATTCAAAACGATTTCGTCAAGGACCTGCTCAAGCCGGCATTTATCTCCTTCCTGCTGAACAATAAAAATGTGATTTTGATCATCGAAGATGCCGAAAAGGTGGTGATCACGCGCGAAAATGCTTCAGACGACTCGGTTGTTTCCACCCTGCTTCAATTGACTGACGGTCTCTTCAGCGATTTCCTCAATATCAAAATTATCTGCACGTTCAACACGACCATCGACCGACTGGACAAAGCCCTGCTTCGCAAAGGCAGAATGATCGCAAAATATAAATTCTCTGCCCTCGTGCCCGAAAAGGCAGCCGCGCTGGCACGGAAGTTAGGGCATGAGAACGTCACAGGCAGCCTGACACTGGCTGATATTTTCGGATTGGACAAACCTGAGTTTAAGCAAGCGGGCCAAAAAACAATTGGATTTTTTCCGCAATAAGCGAGTTGCTGAGGAATAGCTTTTTCGCTTACTTAATAACTTCCTTCAAAGCGCCTGCAAAGATCCGCAAACCGTCGTTGATTTGCTCGGAGGTGACGTTGAGCGGCGGAATCCAGCGCACGGTGTTATCGTAGGTGCCACAGGAGAGCAGAAGCAGCCCATTTTCTTCGGCGCAATGGATGATTTCTTTTGCGAGAGGCTTGGCTTTGTCTGCTCTGCCGTCGACGATAAATTCCGTGCCGATCATCAAGCCTTTGCCGCGCACATCACCGATTTGAGAATATTCTTCCTGGAGTTTTCGTAAACCAGTCATCAGTTGAACGCCGCGTTCCGTAGCGTTTTCCAGCATGTTCTCTTCACGCATGACACGGATGGTCGCTACGCCCGCCGCACAGGCAATGGCATTCCCGCCGTACGTCCCACCAATCGATCCCACATCCAGCTTGAGCATGATGTCCGTTCGGCTGAAGACACCAGAGAGCGGCATCCCAGAGGCAAGTCCTTTGGCAGCGGTGATGATATCCGGCACGATGTGGAAGTGCTCGAAGGCAAACCACTTGCCCGTGCGCCCGAATCCCGATTGAATCTCATCCAGAATCAACAGAATTCCATGCCTGTCGCAGATTTCGCGTAAGCTCTTCATGAAAGAAATGGGCGGCGTAACGTACCCTCCCTCACCTAAAACAGACTCCACCAAAATTGCCGCGGTTTCTTTAGGTGACGTCTGGGATGCAAGGAGATATTCGAGCTGCTCCAGCGCATACTCCGAAGCTTCTGCTTCTGTCATCTTCAACCGGAATGCGTACGGGAATGGCGCAACGAACACACCCGAAGGGAGTGGTCCGAAACCGGTGCGATACACCGTCTTGGAGGTCGTCAAGGACATCGTGCCGACGGTCCGCCCGTGGAAGGAGCCGCTAAAGACAATGATGTTTTGTCTGCCGGTTGCGACACGGGCGATCTTGACGGCGTTCTCGATTGCCTCCGCGCCGGAGTTCGCAAAGAAAAACGAATCAATGGAAGGCGGCGCGACGGTGCGAAGTTCTTCGATCAGACGCAGCATCGGTTTGTGGATGACGAGGTTTGCCTGAGCGTGAATGAACAGACCCGCCTGTTCCCGAATCGCCTCGACAACCCTGGGGTGGCAATGACCGGTATTCGTCACGCCGATGCCACAGGTGAAGTCGAGCAGTTGACGCCCATCGTCAGTATAAATATAGGAGCCCTCGGCGCGGTCCGCCACAAAGTTGAAGATGCGCGACCAGGCGGGAGACATGTGTGGAAAATTCTGTTCGTAGAGGGAGTTGGTTGCCATAGATTTCTCTCGATAGAAAATAAAGGAGATTAAAGAGTAGTAAAAGTCTCCGGTCTCTGCTCTCTTCTCTTATGCCTGCGCAATCATCACATGCTTGGTGATCTGATAATCACCAATTGCTTCCGCAGAGAGGTCTTTTCCAAAACCCGACTGCTTGAAACCACCGTGCGGGGTTTCCGAGGCGAGCGGCAGATGATCGTTAATCCAGACCGTGCCAAACTCAAGGTCAGCAGAAATGCGCATGGCGCGCCCAATATCCCTGGTAAAGACAGAGGCAGCCAGGCCATATAACACGTCGTTGCCCTTTGTCAACGCATCCTTCTCATCCTCAAATTCCTGCACCGTGACCACAGGACCAAAGACTTCATTCTGCACAATTTCCCAATCCTGCTGCACGTCCGTAATCACAGTTGGCTCGTAGTAGTAACCCTGGTCGAAGCCGCTGGGGATGCCTCCGCCGGTGAGCACTTTTGCACCCTTTTCTTTGGCGCGCTCCACATACCCGGACACACGGTCACGCTGGGTGCGGGAAATTAACGGTCCCATTTGCACACCGTCATCGAACGGCAAACCAACTTTGATGTTCTTCATGGCTTCGACAACCGCATCCTGCATTTCCTTTGCGCGTCCCTTCTCCACGTATAGGCGGGTCGCCGCTGTACAATCCTGACCGGTGTTCAAAGTTGCTGCCAGCGATGCTTTTGTAGCGACTAATTCCGGATCGGCGTCATCAAACACAAGAATAGGAGCCTTACCACCCAATTCCAGGTGGACGCGCTTTAGAGTATCCGCCGCGGTCTTCATGATTCTCTTCCCCGTTGCCGTAGAGCCTGTCAGACTCACCATCCGCACATCGGGGTGCTCGACGATTGCCTGCCCGGCATCATTTCCGCCCGTAATAACGTTTACCACGCCATCTGGAATCCCTGCTTCCTTAATGAGTTCTGCAAACATCAAGGTTGTGAGAGGCGTGCCAGGAGCAGGCTTTAAGACGATCGTGCATCCTGCCGCCAACGCCGGACCCAATTTCCAGGCTGCCATCATCAAGGGATAGTTCCAGGGAGCAATCTGACCTACGACACCAACCGGCTCGCGGCGATAGATCGAGGTATATCCCGTCATGAACTCGCCGGCGTGAGAACCGTGCGTATCGCGTGCAGCACCTGCAAAGAAGCGCAGGTTATCCACTGCAAAGGGGATATCGCCTCCCAGGCTGACGTATTCATACGGCTTGCCGGTATTATCCGATTCCACTTTAGCAAGCGATGCTGCATTGGCTTCCAGCAGATCCGCCAGTTTCCAGATGACTTTCGAGCGCTCCCCGGGAGACTTCTTCGACCAGCGCCCGTCATAAAAGGCACGTTTCGCCGCCTGCACGGCACGATCCACATCTTGGCGGCTGGCGTCGATCACTTCCGCGATTTCCTTGCCCGTGGTCGGATCTTCAATGGGCATGACATTCCCACCCTGTGTATCTTCCCACTTGCCGTCAATCCACAATTTGTAATTCATTCGGTCTCCTATGCGTTTACGAATTCAATCGAATCGCGACCAGTTGGATATTGGTCATGTCTTCCATCGCAAATTTGACGCCTTCCCTTCCCAAGCCGCTTTGGCGATTGCCGCCATAGGGCATATGATCCGCACGGAAGTTCGGGGTGTCATTGATGATGACGCCTCCAAAATTCAGGCGCTTGACCGCCTGGAACACGCGATCAATATCTTTGGTGAAGACACCTACCTGCAATCCGAATTTCGTATCGTTTGCCTGTTGAAGCGCGGACTCAAAATCGTCACTTGCAATCACCGATGCCACCGGGGCAAACACTTCTTCTGCAACCACTTTCATATCCTCGTGAACACCGGATAGTACTGTTGGATAATACACAGTGCCATTTCGTTTGCCACCTGTCAAAACATTTGCCCCCGCCATCTGCGCTTCCTCAACCCAATCTTCGATTCGATCGACCTCCTTCGGGTCAATCATGGGTCCCACATCTACTCGTTCATCGAGCGGATCGCCCACGACCATTGCTTCGGTCGCCTGGACGAATTTTTCAGAGAACGGTTCATAGACCTGCTTCTCGCTGTAGATGCGCTGCACAGAAATACAGACTTGCCCGGAATTATAGTAGGCGCCCACAGCACAGCGTTTTGCAACGAAGTCTAGGTCGGCGTCTGGCGCGATGACTACAGGCGACGTATTCCCAAGCTCGAGGGTGACTTTCTTGATGCCTGCGACCGATAAAATGTGACGCCCGACGTCCGGGCTGCCGGTGAAGGTGATCTTGTCCACACGCGGGTCGGTCACCAGCCATTCGCCAACGGTTCCACCGGAGCCAACCACGAGATTGATGGCGCCGTTGGGAAGCCCGGCTTCCATGAGGATCTGGCAAAGTTTCACAGCAGCCAGCGGCGTGGTTGTTGCAGGCTTGAGAACAATCGTATTGCCGGAAGCAAGAGCCGGCGCCACTTTGTGGGCTACCAGATTGAGCGGAAAATTAAACGGACTGATCGCCGCAATGACCCCTACAGGACGACGACTCCAAAACCCAAAATACCCTTCCCCTGAGGGGACAGCATCTAAGGGGATTGTTTCTCCGTGCAAGCGCTTTGCTTCCTCAGAGGCAATCGTAAATGTGCTGATCGCCCGATCCACCTCCGCGCGGGCAAATTTCAGCGCCTTCCCGGCTTCAGCAGCAATCGTCTTTGCCAGATCGTCCGCACGCTCCTGAATTAATGTGGCAGTGCGAAACAAGATCTCGGCACGTTTATAGGCGGGCATGTGTGCCATGACGTCTTCCGCGCGCTCGGCAGCGTCAATGGCTGCATCCAAATCCTCCCTACGGGCTGTTGGCACGGTGCCGACGATTTCGCCGTTATATTTGTTTTTCACCTCCAATGTAGAGCCGCCATCGACCCACTGGCCGTCGATCAAGAGTTTATATTCCACAATATTTGCTCCTTAAAAATTAGCAACTATTACCAAAGTGATAAGTCGGATTGGCAATCGACCTACTTTTGCAAGGCTCAAATTTCACAATGCCCAGGCAATATCCAAGCGTTCCATCGTTTCTGGCGTTGGGATACCGTTATTCGTCCAGCCTGCCAGGCGATAATATTCATCGATTGCCGTTTCGATTTCCTCGTGAGTCAAGGCAATGCCTGCCGTCGGACCGGCTCCCTGCAATTTCTTGAAAAACTTTTTCGGCAGCCTATCCTGTTTGCGATCCAGCCCCTCGCGGGCATTGAACATGCGAAACAGGTTTAAGCGGCGTTCGCCAACGGTCATAAGTTCTCCCACGGTAATATCCCACCCGGTGACAGCACGAATCATTTCAGCCGTTTCCGCTGGGCCATAAAGCGTCCAGGCAGGACCATAGACGAACTGACACAGCTCAGCAGAATCCAGCATGGAGTAGAACACCTCGGTGAGATAGGCGAAACGAACCTTCTCAGGCGTGAGGCTGTATCCGGGCTGCGGCTCGCTCAGACCGATCAGCTTAAGGCGGTTGAGGTTGAGGTCGGCGACGCCTTCTTCGTAGTAAGGATCATGCTCGCTGGACTGGTGATCCGCGCCGAATGGGTTCACAGCATAGATCAGGCCGAGGCTTCGTTTCGCCTGCGGCATGTGGGCTGGCGCCTCCGCCCCTTTGACCGTGATGAGAAATTCCTCGGACCCCTTCCCCCAGATCTTGGCGGCGCGCTCAGAGCCCTGACCGAGCGTCCTTCCAAATTCGCCCTCAGCGTTGAGCATCATTTCCAGTGCCCGGAGCATGGCATCGGCGTCGCCATACCTGAGTTCGAGACCGCCCGTCTGCTCTTTTGTAATCACACCTTTTTCGAAGCATTCCATCGCAAAGGCTATTGTCGCCCCCGCCGCAATCGTATCGACAGAATACTCATTGCACATCTGGTTTGCGAGGGAAATAGCCGCCAGGTCGCTGACGCCGCAATACGAACCAAAAGTGCCCAGTGTTTCGTACTCCGGTCCACCATATCTGGGCTCTGCGCGGTAGGCACCTTCTTTGATCTCCACCACGCGCTTGCAGCGCACCACGCAGGCGAAGCAGGTATCGCGCTCCTTGAGGATGGTCTCCACCATGCGTGCGCCGCTGATCTCCTCGCAGGCATCAAACTGACCTTCGTTATAGTTTCGAGTGGGAAGCGAGCCAATTGTATTTTGGAACACCACAACAGTGGCGGTTCCCTCCGCCGCCAGACCGGGCATATCCGGGTTCTCCGGTAAAATTTTGGGACCCGTTTTATTGAGAGCCACCAGAGCTTTAGGGTCGGCGATCAAAGGTTTCTTCCTTCCCCGGACGACCACAGCTTTGAGATTCTTGGAAGCCATGACCAATCCCATACCCGTCCGTCCATTGTGACGGTTGGACATGGATACCAGTGACGAGAACAACACGCCTTTTTCTGCCGCGGGGCCGTGCTGCAGGATTTCTGCCTTCGGATCTACTTCCTGGTGAATAATATCGTCTACTTCGCCCGTCTTTTTTCCCAGGAGATGAGCGGCATCGCGCAACTCCGCGTGGCCGTCGAGGATCGCCAGATAAACCGGCTGGGGAGATTTTCCCTTGATCACGATCCCGTCGAAGCCTGCGAATTTCAACTCCGCGGGGAAGAAGCCGCCACTTTGTGAGTCGCCAATGCCGCCGCTGATCGGAGATTTCGCATTCGCATTGATTCGGCTCTGGCCGGAAATCGCTGCGCCCGTCGTCACGCCGGTCATCAAGGTCAACACATTTTCAGGACCCAGAGGATCTGCGCCCTTGGGCATTTCGCGCAGAATATAATGCATCCCCATCGCGCTCCCACCCAGATATTTGCGATAAAAGGCTTCTGTCGGCTCTTCCACCCTCAGCTCGCCTGTTGTTAAATCCACATGCAGGATCTTTCCGTTGTAACCGTAGGGCATGACGATCTCCTCTATGCAGTTTTGTCCATTATAACAAGCGCCTCAGACTTACCACAACTAGGACTTTCCGAAACAGACAAAAAGATCTCCTCGCGCATGAATTAGCCTTCATTTCACTTTTTTGATTCCGAATCGACAGCCCCTCCGCTCATTTCTCTGATTTTATAAGGAAAGCCATACTCTGCCATCCTCTGCATGAACGGGATGGCATCGAAGGCTTCCGGGCCAACGACCCCACTTCCCTTCCAAATGCCATGCTCGAGCAACTCCATGGCGATCACCGGGCTAAAGGCGGTCTGCATGACGACTGCCTGGCAACCCCACTTCTCCATACACTCTTGATTGTCCGCCACCTGATAGATATACACCTCGCGCGGCTGGCCGTCCTTCCAGCCTTTTACCCACGTACCGGCGCAGGTCTTGCCATGCATTTTTTCACCGAGGTGAGCGGGATCCGGAAGGCAGGCTGCGACGACATCGCGCGGCGCCACCTGCACGCCTTTGACGTTGATCTTCTCTTTATGGTCGAGACCGAGCATGTGCAGGGTCTTCAGCACCTGAATGAATTGCTCGCCCAGCCCATATTTGAACGTGACACGCTTTGCTCTAATCCAGCGCGGCACAAGCAAAACCTCTTCGTGCTCCACATTGACTACGTCCAGGGGACCAATGCCTTCCGGGAATTCGAACGTCTCATGCTCAGAGAACGGCTCGGTCGTGTACCAGCCTTTGTCCTTTTCCCAGATCACAGGAGGATTCAAACATTCTTCAATCGTCGTCCAGATCGAAAAGTTCGGCGCAAAATCATAGCCATCAATCGTGATGTTCGCGCCATCCCGGACGCCGATTTCGTCGATTTCATCGAAGAGATAATCTTGCGCATAACGCGCAAAGACGTCTGCCATGCCGGGCTCCACACCAATCCCTAAGAGCGCCAGCAAGTTTTTTTGCTCCCAGTCTCTGGCTTTCTCGAATTGGTAGTCCCCGAGTTTGATTCCAGGCTTATGGAACGGGTCATCAGGGTCTGGCATAGACAGACACATCGCCATATCCATATAGTGGACACCGGCACAATAAGCCGCGTCGAAGATCTGTTTGTTGAAGACCGGGTCAACCGCATTCATAATCAGATCCACATGATATTTGTTCGCCAGCGCTTCGATGTTTTCCTGTTGGCTGGCATCGATAAATTCAATCGGAAATCGCTTTGGGTCCCCTAACTTTTGCTGTACCTCCTCGGCGCGCTCTATGTTGTAGTCGGCAAGCACCATCAGCTCCATCCACAGGCGAGGCTTTGCCAGTGCCGCAATGGCTTCCCCTACTCCCCCCACCCCCACGAGTAAGACTCTCATAAACTCCTTTCGCTTGGCTCCGCTGCCCATCCAGTTGCGGGAGCAGACATAGTTTTCGTCGCGCCGGACAAGTTTCACGCAACGATGTTTCTAAAAATAGATTTCTTTAATGATCTTTAAATGAAGAAACGATTCCGATTCGCGCACACCCTCGATCGTAGAAAGTTTTTCTGTAATAAAGTGCAGCAAATGTTCGTGGTCGCGGCAAACGACCTCGGCAAACAGATCAAAGCGGCCACTTGCAACGACCATATAAATAACTTCATCCAGCTTGGAAATTTTTTCCGCCACGTCGAGCAGCTTGCTGCCATCCACTCGGATTCCAATCATCGCCATCGTCTTAAAGCCCATGCGGAGTGGGTTCGTAATTGCGACCACCTTTAAGTATCCCTGCTCCACGAGGCGATTGTAGCGAAGCCGGATCATGCCGGGAGACACATTCAGTTGTTCCGCGATCTGAGAAAAAGCAACGCGACCATCTTTGCAGAGAGCGTTGATGATCTGTAAGTCGATTTCATCGGTGTGCTGCGGCGCATTGACAATTTCACTTGTCATAAACCAATGTTATGCTGATTATGCACGAATGTCAAGCATCTAATGCCGAATCAGCATGAAATTCTGGTTTTCACTTCCTATGGCTGTAGGTAAAAAACACCCAGCCAGTTGCTGGACATTTGAGCGGAGCAGGTCTTACTCGTCTCGTAAGGCTTTCTCTTCCGGCTTCGGTTTGGAGCCGATTTCCACCACTTGCACCTGAACTTGATAGCGTTTTTCACCGATCTGAATTTTGCCCATTCCAAAGTAGCCCCGGGAACCTGTCTTGAACTGTTTTTCTGGCGCGGTCAATGTGCCAACGACTGTATCATTTTCCTTGATCTCCACAGAAAGCATAGCCATTCTCCTTTGGTCTCAAGCGTTTTCAACCTTGATCATCTGAGTCATTTGCAGGGTTCAATAAAAGAAAGACAGCCATCTATTCGCGAGATGGCTGTCCATGGTATGTAAATTCTATTGGTTTCCGACAGCAGCCTTGAACTCCGTCCAGATGCGGTCGTAAAGTTCGAGTGCGTCACCTACGTCCTCGATCCACTGCAAACGAGCCTCCACTTCTGGGGGCGGGTAAATACTAGTGTCTTCCATGATGGCAGGATCGATGAATTCCTTAGCGGCGGCGTTCGGCGTCCCGTACCCCACATATTCGGCGTTTTGAGCAGCAATCTCCGGATATTGCAGATAGTTCATGAAGACCATCGCGGTGTAGGCATTCGGTGCATTGACCGGGATTGCCATATTATCTTGCCAGATGGTGCAGCCTTCTTCCGGGATCACATAGACGATACCTTCACGCCCGCCGTAATCTGGCGAGCCGGCGAGGATTGCGTCACCGGTCCAGATATGGGCGAGTACAGTCTCGCCAGAAATGATAAGGTCATCGTTCGTCTGGCTATCGTAGGCTTTCACACACTTGGATTGTTCGATCAGCAGATTCTTGGCTTCTTCGAGATGGGCGGGATCAGTATCGTTAATCGAATAGCCGAGATACATCAGGGCAGCTCCGATGGTTTCGCGCTCATCATCCAGCATACTGATCTTGCCGCACGTCTCATCGCTCGGTTCGAACATCGTCTTCCAAGACGACTCATAGTCCGTGACCACGTTGGTGTCCACAGCAAAACCGGATGTGCCCCAGAAATACGGCACGGTGTACTTTTGGTCAGGATCAAAATATTGATTGACGTTCAACGACTCCATGTGTTCGATGTTCGTGATGACATCCCAATCCAGTTCCATCAACATTCCTTCGTCGACCATGATTTGCACCATGTAATCGGAGGGGACGACGATGTCATAATCGGCACCACCAGCTTGCAGCGTGGCAAGAAGCGTCTCGTTCGAATCAAAGTTCGTTTCAGTCACTTTCACGCCGCACTCTTCCTCAAATTGAGTGAGGATCTCGGGGTCCATGTACTCTACCCAAGTGTAGAGAAAGATCTCCTCCGCAAGCTGTGACTGATCTCCACAGCGATTGCCGGGTTCCCCTCCGGCAGGTGCTTCTGTTGCACCAGCCGGCTCGGCAGGCGCCTCCGTGGCTGTCGTTTGCCCTGCGCCACAGGCAGCGAGAATCACCGTCGCAACCATAAGTATGTAAATCAGACTCTTCTTCATTTCTCTCTCCTTTTGAAATGGCAAATATCTAATAGTCATTGACCAATGTTGGAATGACCGGCGTTGTCCATGTATTTGCTTGAAACATCACCTCCTTCTACAGAAAGAATAACGATGCGGAGAGAAATGCCGCAACAGCCGAGATAAATACAGCCATCCAGGCAAGAATCCTGCCGGAGCGATTTGTATCCGCAAGTTCCTCACGGTAGCCGCCGAACGAGCGCAAAACCCAGAGGAACGCCGCTAGCAAAACCAAACGCAGCATAAGCCCGCCAACAGCAAACTCGCCGGATGCAAACATGGCAAATAAACTGAATGCGCCGTAGACCCCAAGGCCAAGCCCGGCGCCAACCGACATCGCTCTGGTGTACACCGGTCCACCGCTCTGCGCCGTCAGCGAAAGCCCGACTAAGCCAATCGACCCGAGCAGCAGTGCGGTGGAAAGCGCATTGATCTCAGGCGTGACTCCACGCCGCACCAGCGAGTAAATGTATAGCGGCATGGTCTGTTCGCGGATCCCTTTCGTGAAGACCGTAATGAGATAATCATCCAGCGAAAGGGTAAATGCCATCAGCGCGCCGCCAATAATGCCAGGCATTAGCAACGGCAGCGTAATGCGCTTGAAGGTCTGCCATTCATCTGCACCGAGGTCGGCAGCTGCCTCCTCCAATGTGCGGTCAAAATCTGCCAGACGCGCGCGCACGATTACGTAGACAAAAGGGATATCGAAAGCGATGTGCGAGATTGTAATCGTATGCAGACCGGTCGTGGCTCGCATTCCAAACGCGTTTTGCAGGAACGGGAACAATGCCTGGTTGAAAAACAACAGTAGCGAGATGCCCATCACGATCTCGGGGATGACGATCGGCAAGTACAAATTGGCATCGAACGCTGTGCGCAGTTTGAAACGATAACGTTCCATAGCGAGAGCTGTGAGCGTCCCAATCAAAGTTGCTGCAATGGTCGTGATCACCCCCACAACCAGGCTGTTGCGCGCGGCATCCAGCAGTTCCTCATTTTGCGCAAGAGAAAGATACCATTCCGTAGAAAATCCGGTAAACACCGCGACGGAACGCGTATTGTTAAACGAAAAGATGATCAGAATCAATACGGGCAAATACAGGAACCCGAATACAAGCGCGGCGTTGGTGCCTAAAAGCCAATTGCCGATCCGAGTTCGGAGGCGGACCTGCTGACGTGGGTATGCCGGAAATGCCGCAGATCGAGTTGTCACATCGCCCTCCGTGTCTCTTCGCTGCTCGAGCGGAAGTAGGCAATCACACCGATCAACACCAACAGCATGAGGATAAGTGACATGGACGCGCCAAACGGCCAGTTGCGCGATACGCCAAACTGACGGTTGATCAGCGTCCCAATCATCTCGATCTTTCCACCTCCCATAATATCCGGCGTGATAAAGGCACCAACCACAGGGACGAAGACGAGCACGAGTGCGGCAATGACGCCCGGCAGGGTCATCGGAAGCATCACCCGCAGGAAGGCGCGCCAGGGCGGCGCACCAAGGTCTGCTGCGGCTTCCATGAGCGAGTGGTCGAATTTTTCGATGGAGGCATACATCGGCAGGACGGCGAACGGCAGGTACCCATAGATCAGACCCACATTGACTGCGAATTCATTGAACAGCAATTCAAGAGGCTGATTGATCAAATGCAAATTCATCAAGAAGGAGTTAAACAGCCCCTCCGTCGCCAACACCTGTTTGAGCGCATACGTTCGCACCAAGAAGTTCGTCCAGAACGGGATGATGACCAGGATCATCAGCGCATCACGAAGAACAGGTCGCTGCCGAGAGATGAAATATGCCAGTGGATAACCTACGAGAATACACCAAAAAGTGACGACGAAAGCAATGCGCACCGAATGTCCAAAGATGCCAATGTAAAGGAAAGGATCGCATTCCGGCCCTGAAAATTCTGAAATACAGGCGTTGAATAGCTGCCTGTAATTTTCCAGAGTATACACAGGGGGAAGCTTGATGCCACCGGCACGTCCGCGCTCGACAAAGCTGATAAACAGCACAATCAACAGAGGCAGATTGAAGAACAGCAGAATCCACAACGCGCCCGGGCTGATTAAGCTAAATAACTGGAGTCCTTTATTGCGTCGAAACGATTTGAGCATAGGTCCGCCTTATTCCGTGAGAAGCCGCGCCGAGGAGTACGCAAACGAGACGGAGGCTTCCTCGCCGATCTGCACAATCTCGTGATAACCATGCAGCAGATTCTGCTGGCGCACCCGGACTTTTTGACCGCCCGCAAAACGTACACCGTAGTGTGTGTCCGTGCCGATGTAAATTACGTCTTCTACAAGACCTCTTAGGTTATTCGCATTTTCCATCTGTGTATTCAAGCGAAGTTTTTCCGGTCGCACCGCCACCGAAACCTGCTGACCGTTTGTAAAGCTGCGATTCGAGTCGACACAGATAACACCTGTGCCATCCAATTCGACCTCGACATTGGTACCTGTTTGCTCTTTTACAACACCATCAATGAAATTGGTCTCTCCAATGAAATCTGCTACATACTTGTTCGCCGGTCGTTCGTAGATCTCTTGCGGCTGCCCAATTTGAAGGACATTTCCTTTACTCATCACCGCAATGCGATCGCTCATTGTGAGAGCTTCTTCTTGGTCGTGTGTGACGTAAATGAACGTGATTCCTACTTCGCGCTGAAGGGTTTTCAACTCCAGTTGCATTTCCTTACGCAATTTCAGATCGAGTGCGCCAAGCGGCTCATCAAGTAGGAGCACTTCTGGTTTATTGATCAGGGCGCGAGCGAGGGCGATACGCTGCTGCTGTCCACCGGAGAGCTGCTTCGGACGCCTCATTTCCATCCCCGGCAGGCGAACCATTTCGAGTGCTTCGGAAACGCGCCTCGACCGTTCTGCCTTGGATATGCCTTTCATCTCCAACCCAAACCCGATGTTTTGCTCTACGGTCATGTGGGGAAAAAGAGCGTATTGTTGAAACACGGTGTTCACCGGCCGCTGGAAGGCGGATACCTGGCTCATCTCTTTGCTGTGGATGAGGATTTGCCCGGCGGTGGGCAGTTCGAAACCGGCGATCATCCGCAGGGATGTGGTTTTGCCACAGCCCGATGGACCCAGCAACGAGAAGAATTCGCCATCGCGAATCTGCATTGTCACATGATTGACCGCATTGAGAATCCCGCCTTCTGGTGTGACGAACTGCTTTAACACATCCTGCATTTCAACCGCGTATTCAGCCATGTTCCATACTCCTTGCGACGGATTTCAGAGTATCTGCCAATCGTTCTAGTGCCATATCCAGTTGCTCCATCGTGACAATTAACGGCGGCTCCATCCGAATTGTTTGCGCGCTGGTCAACGTGCCGGATACAAGCACACCGCGCTTGAACAAGCCGGAGGCGACCTTATAGCCTATCTGTGGACTCTGGAAGTGCATGCCAATCAGCAATCCTTTGCCTGTTATTTTCTCATAAATTTGGGGATACTGTTCAACAAATCTTTGCAGCTGCTGCATCAGATATTCTCCCTTGACAGCTGCCTGCTCCCACAACCGTTCGCGAAGAGTGACGTGGATCGCGGCAATCGCTGCCGAACAAGCCAACGCGCCGCCGCCAGTCGTAGTTGTGTGCATGAACGGGTTCGGATACATCATCGGGTAAAAAATGTCTTCTGTCGTGGAGACAGCGCTAATCGGCATCACACCGCCCCCGAGCGATTTGGCAATGGTTAAAATGTCTGGAACGACATCCCAATGGTCCACGCCCCACAGCTTTCCGGTCCGTCCGAGTCCCGTCTGGACTTCATCCGCGATCAGGAGTACGCCGTGCTCTTTCGTTGCAGCGCGGACGCGCGGCCAGAAATCATCCGGCGGGACGATCGCCCCTGACTCCCCTTGAATCGGTTCGAACATCACGCCCGCCACGTCAATCCCAACTTTTTCACAGATCTCCAGCTGCTTCTCAACGGCATCTGCATCCCCAAACGGCACGTGATACACCTGCCCCGAATACATGGGTCCCATCGCTGCACGATAATCCGACTTCCCCATCAGGGAGAGCGAGCCCATCGTCTTACCGTGAAACGCCTTTACACCTACGATGAATGCTGTCTTACCGGTATAGAGTTTTGCAATTTTGATGGCGGCTTCATTCGCTTCCGTGCCGCTTGCCGCAAACCAACTGTACTTCAGATCGCCGGGTGTGATCGTGGCGAGCAATTTCGCGAGAACACCACGCAGCGGGTCGATGAGTTCTTGTGAGGGCATAGGTGAGCGGCTTAGCTGCGCCCGGACGGTCGATACAACATCGGGATGACTCCAGCCCAGGTCCATCATGCCAAAGCCGCCGAGGAAATCCAGATACTCGCGCCCGAGCACATCCTGGAAGACCGCGCCGGAACCGGTCCACTCCACGGCTGCCCAGTCGCCGGCCTCTGTCACAGACTTGCGGTATTCCAACCAGTTGCGATTGTAGTGTTCAGCGAAGTTGGATTTTGATTCGTCAATGATGCGATGAGCTTCCTCCACCGTAGGAAAGTCCGGTTTGTGAATCAAATCCAGCCAGCGGGAGGAATAATCCAATGCATCTTCGTAATCATGACTCATAAAAATTCCTTATCTACCATTTCCCTGGTGCCAATTTTTCAACACTAGATAGACCACCGGCAGGTTGGGACCAATCCCAGAAAACCGGATTGTACGATTATTCTTTGTGAAGATGGAAATGTGGTAGTTTTTCCCGGAACGCGTCTGGGTGACATTCAATCCAATCGATTGAACATCCTCGGGTCTCAACTCAGATTTGCTAAGTAAATATCGAATCGTCAATAAGGAGCCATCCAGCTTCAGCGATAGCACGGACATAAGAATGGAGGCAATAAAACCCAGGCACACCACAGCCAGAAACAGAATTGGCATTATGGTTTCATTCGAATCGAAGTAGAGATAAAAGCCCACACCGATAATGAGCGCCCCACCGACCAGAAATAATAAGCTGTTTAACCAATTACGGGCCATTACCCCATGACTCGCCGGGTTGAACAGGTCTAGCCGTTTTGCGCCGATCGCTTCAATGACTTCTGGATAGCCAGGCAGATGGGGGCTGGGAGCAACGGTCACGTCACCATCTCGGCTATGTAGTTTGATTGCATTTCCGCCTCCGGAAACAGAATTGATCTCTCTCCAATGCAAGGTTCGTTCCCCCAGCAGACTGCGCGTTGTAATCCCATCGTTGGAGACTGTCGTCGAACGCGTTAATGAATAAATCGAGATCAGCATGATCAGCCCGATAAACGCAAAGCTAAACAATAAATATAGAAAATTAGCATTTCCCAGAATGACAAAGGGCGCAATTCCAAGCAGTAGTAAGAGGATGATCAACAACACCAGGCGGGTAGTAGAGTAGCGGTAGGTGCGAGGTTCGGTGAGCATGACTGTTTCCTTTCGTATGGTTTGTTATGGATTTCGAATCCTCTTTACCCAGTACGTTTGTCCATCAATTCCGCTATCCCTTCATCGATTAAGTTCAATCCCTCATCCAATTGCTCTTCCGTGATGATCAGCGGCGGCACGACAAACAGGATATTCTTGAAATTGAACACGTATATGCCATTTGCAATTAGAAAATTCTTGAGCGGCGTGATATCCATCGGCTCCTTAGTTTCACGATCCTTAACAAACTCGATGCCGGAGAATAAGCCGATATAACGTACATCGCCAATGGATGGATGGTTTGCCTTCAACTTCTCGAGTCGCGCGCCAAGATGCTTGCCTACGTTCTTCGTGTTCTCGAAGATCCTGTCCTCCTCATAGGCTTCGATCGTCGCCAGGGCAGCGGCACAAGCCAGCGCGTGACCGTTATACGTCAAGCCGGCATACAGCATCTTGTCGTCGAAGAACTTCGCTATTTTTTCACAGACAATCACGGCACCGAGCGGCACATAACCGGAGGTAATTCCCTTTGCCGTGGTGATGATGTCGGGGACCACATCCCAATGATTCACGGCGAACCATTCGCCGGTGCGGCCCCAGCCGCTCATCACTTCGTCGGAGACAAGCAGAATGCCATATTTGTCACAAATCTCACGTATTCGCGGCCAGTAATCGTCGGGCGGGATGATCAGACCGTTCGTGCCGGTGACACCTTCCATGAAGATTGCCGCAATTTGATCTGGTCCTTCATACTCGATGATCTCTTCCACGTGTTTAATACACTGCTTGCAGCAATTGTCTCGATCGCCATTCTGCCCGAACGGACAGCGATAACAATACGGATCCAGGAAATGGACAACACCGGGGATCGCTGGTTCGACAGGCAGGCGGCGAAAGTCACCGGTCAGCGCCATCGCGCCATGCGTTGCGCCATGATAGGAGCGATACCGCGCCAGGATTTTGTGCCGTCCCGTATAGAACCGCGCGATCTTGATCGCGTTCTCATTCGCTTCCGCACCGCCGAGGGTGAAGAAGGTTTTCTTCAAATCTCCAGGCGTGATCTCGGCAAGTTTTTTGCCGAGCAAGCCACGCGGCTCGGTTGCCATGCTGGGGCTGGCGAAGGTCAGCTTTGCCGCCTGCTCCTGAATCGCCTTCACAACTTTCGGATGTTGATGCCCGACGTTGGTATTGACTAACTGCGAGGCGAAATCGAGATAACGTTTTCCATCCGCATCCCAGAAATAGACACCCTCCGCCTTGACCATGGGAATCGGGTTTACCCGTCCCTGATTAGACCAAGAGAAGAAGGTATATTCTTTGTTTAGATCAACGATTTCTTTTCCGGTGAGGTTTGTCATAGTCTCTCCATGTGGTCGTACACAAGTAAACAGGTGCACAAGACGCAATTGTTTACTTGTTTACATTTTCACTTCTTTCACAATCTCCGCATACACATTCAGTGTTTCATCGATATCAGCGTCACTGTGCGCATAACTCAGGAACCAGGGCTCACGAGGATCGTGGTCAGGCATCACGCCTCGTTCGATCGCTTTTTCTACAAGGCTAAGATATGTGACGTGGTCGCTGAGCGCCCAGTCGCGCTGGCAGGTGACCGCGTCCACCCCAAGCGAGAAGGAGAACATCGCCGGATAACCGGTCGTCACGACGGGAATGTTGTTGTCTTCAAAGATGTCCCGCAAACCGTCCATGAGACGCTGCCCGCGCTGTTGGATGGTTTTGAGAACCGGTTTTGATTTCAACAGGCTCAAGGTCGCATACGCCCCAGCCACGCCCGGCTTGTTATTTGTGTACGTACCGCCCTGCGCCACGCCGTGCCCGATAATAGACATGATCTCTTTTTTGCCACCAAATGCTGCAATAGGGTAACCGTTACCGAGCGCTTTGGCGTACGTGGCGAGGTCCGGTTTGATGTTGTAATATTCCTGCGCCCCGCCATTCGCAATGCGGAACCCCGTCTTGACCTCATCCAAGATAAACACACATCCGTATTCTTCTGTCTTCTTCCGAATCAGCTCGAGGAATCCCTCTTGCGGGTTAATTGCGGCACAATTTCCCTGGCACGGTTCTGAGATCACCGCCGCGATCTGGTCTCCATACGAGCGCATGACGCGTTCGAATCCCTCGAAATCGTTGAATGGAAGCGTGATAATAAATTCACGCATTGACTTCGGAATCCCGGATGACCCTGGCACAGGAATCGGGCTGCGCCGGTTGCCGTAGGCTTCGACTGGCGCATAGGTGGACCACAAGGTGTGATCGTGAAAGCCATGATAGTTGCCTTCAAATTTGAGAATCAGGTCGCGTCCCGTGTAAGCACGTGCCACGCGGATGGCATGCATCGTCGCTTCCGTCCCGGAGCAGGCAAGGCGGACCATTTCCACGGCAGGAGCCATCTCGACGATCATCTCTACGACTGCGACTTCAAGCTCGCCGGTCATGGCGAACAGAATCCCCTTTTGAATCTCTTCAATGACTTTTTGATCGACGTCATCATAGGAATGACCTAGAATAATAGGACCAAATGCCATGCGATAATCAATATATTTCTTTCCATCGACATCCCACAGATAAGCGCCCTTTGCTTTTTCGACATAGGGCGTGATCTCATTCCCCCAGTAGCGAAAATTGGAATTGACTCCGAGCGGTATGACTTCCTGCGCACGTTTTTGCAAGGCAAGGGTCTTCGAGCCAAACATGATTTCCTCCAGATAGATTAGTCTGTTGTTGCTGGCGTTTCGTTTTCAGAAATCTCGCGCGCGATCCGTTCCGGCACCCGCCATTGATAGACATCTTTGATAATCAACGGAACAATGGAGGTCGTTGTCTTGCGAACGCCAGGGACCTTCCGAACGACCTCGGTGACAAATTGGTAGATCTCCGCCGTATCCTTTGCTACAATTTGAATGCTGACGTCTGACTCCCCGATGCCACAAGCCACATAGCTGACGTGATCGAACTCCGCCAGCTTCTTTGCCACTTCCAGGATGCGATCCGATTCGACCTCCATCCAGATATCTGCAATGGTAGTAAGCCCAAAGGCTTGCGGCCTGGCTACCGCGCTGATACGAACCACTCCTTCATTGACCATTCGGTCAATGCGGTAGCGCACAGCGCGCTCCGAAATATCTCCCATGCGGCGCGCAATCTCAGATGCCGGCATACGACCGTCCTCCAATAGGAGATTGACAATTTTTATGTCAATTTTGTCGAAATTGTACATAGTTAGCTCACTTTTTTTCCGAAACCTACAAACTTGTATCAACTATACTTTATGGAAGCTTTGCTGGTCAAGAGCAACTCATATTGCGTGACCGATAGAGATTCGAGATAAGGTTGTTCCCCGCACAATGTGGCTTGAACTTGTAACATTTCTCCTTCTCATCACATCAAATGAATGACACCAGAGGACATCAAAAAGTTTTCAAAGCCCCTTCATTTCACTTTGAACCATATTTCACATTGACGCAAGATTGTCCAACAGGTATAATAAAAGCTTGGCATTATTTCAATCTTGCAGGAGCAAAAGCATGACAACACCAGAGATCGCGTCGACAACGACGCTTGAACCAAAAACAAAATTGAGCGGGAAAATACTAAAAACAACGCTGGCGGGGGCGCTGGTGGATGTGGGTCAGAGCATTCCCGGGGTCATTCACATTTCGCAGTTGAGCAAGGATCCCGTCAATAAAGTGGAAGATGTGATCCAAGAAGGACAGACAGTGGACGTTTGGGTTCGCCGTGTGAAGAAAGATCGCATCGAGCTGACGATGATCGAGCCGCTTGGGCTTGAATGGAAAGAGATCGAACCGGATATGGTCGTCAAAGGCAAAGTCGTTCGCCTCGAACCCTACGGTGCCTTCGTCGACATCGGCGCAGAACGCCCAGGGATGATTCATGTCAGCGAGCTGGCACATGGCTACGTCAAAACCCCGAATGAGATCGTTAAGGAAGGCGATGAAGTCGAGGCCAAGGTGCTGGATGTGAATCGTAAGAAGAAACAGATTAAGCTCAGCATGAAAGCCCTGGAACCCGAAATCGAAGAATTCAAGCCCGCAAAGAAAGAAAACAAACGAGAAAAGGGCAATAAGCGCGGACCAAAGAAAGAAGCAATGGAAGCTCCTGTAGAGCAGGAAGAGAAGGAGCCCGAGATGACTGCCATGCAGATCGCCTGGCAGGAAGCTCTCCATAAAGCCAATGCGGACAAATCTTATAAAGTGAAGCGGCAGAAAGCTAACGTTTCGCAGGAACAGGAAGAGCTTCTCGAACGGACCATGAAGAAGCGCCTCCCCACCGGAGGTTAAGTTCTCGAATAAGCAATCAGGCTCGTGCCTGATTGTTTTTATTTAATCTCTTAATTCGCTTAGGAATTTTTCTTTATTGGCAGAGCGTGCTGTTTTCCCGCTGGAGGTCTTCAGAATCCATTTCGGTCCCACCACTTTTACGTGTCTTAGAGCAATTGCAGAATTCTTTGTCACATGCAGCCGGATGGCATCCTCAATTTTCTGCTGCTCCTCTGGGACATCGGAATTGCTTTCAGCGATGATCACAACTTCTTCTGTCCCCTGGACTTCATCGAACATGCCAAACGCCACAGACCGCCCGGCATGGACTCCTGGCACTTCATACGTCAGTGCTTCCAGGTCCTGTGGATAAACATTCTTGCCGCCGACGATGATCATATCCTTTTTGCGCCCGGAAACGAATACTTCGCCATTCGAGATAAATCCATAATCTCCTGTCAGATACCATCCCTCACGGAACGCCTTTTCGGTGAGGGCGGGCCGATTGAAATAGCCTGTCAGCATGCAGTCGCTTTGGATTGCGACCTCACCAATCACCCTTTCGGGGACTTCATGCCCGTTTTCGTCCAGCACCTTGATTTTCACATTCTCCAGAGGCGCGCCAGATGACATCATTTTCATGGACAGACGACCGTCAAGAGGACGTTTTGCCACGCGTTCGACCATGAAGGACTCTCGATCAATCTCTTCAACGACAGGCGGTCTCCTCAACGGACTCTGGGTCACGCAAAAAACATTTTCTGCCATCGCGTATGATGTTTGTAGAGCCTCCCATGTTAAGCCATACTCTTTGAATCGTTCATAAAAAGCGACATGACTTTCCCAGCGCACAGGCTCGGAACAATTGATAACGGCGCGCAACGAAGACAGGTCTACACCTTCGACGTGCCGATCACGGATCTTCTGCGCGCAAAAGTTATACGCAAAATTCGGCAGCCAAGTCAGCGTGCCACGATATTTGAAAATAGACTGCAAAAGTTTATAGGGCGCGCGTACCCAGTCAAATGGAGACATCAGCACTAAAGGAATTCCTGAAAGGATCGGCATCACAAACCCAGCGATGAGACCCATATCATGATACAGCGGCAGCCAGGAAACAATGACATCCTGTTCCGTCAACGAAAGCGCTTTGCTATAGGAATACAGTTGATTGAACACCGCTTGATGAGAAAGCGCCACTCCCTTTTGGAGACCAGTTGTTCCGGAGGAATGTTGTAGCAAGACAATATCTTCCATGTTCCGCTTAAAACTCTGTAGCGAGTCAAAACGGATATCAGAGGGAGCTTCTAGGTTGTCGATCCCGATCACCGAGCGAACTGAATCATCTTCCCGCAATGCCCCCCGCACCTCCGCTTCAAACGCCGGATACGTGATGATCGCCGCAGGCCTTGTCACCGAGATCAGGGCAGAAAGATCCGCCCGGTAACGCTCGGGAGAGAGCTTCTCCGTGAGAAACGGCATAATAGAGGGAATTGCACCATGCAGGATCGCGCCCCAGAAAGCATAGACTAAATCCTCGCCATGCTGCAAGATCAGGACCGTCACTTCACCGGGCTGTATGCCTTCCCGCTCCAACGTCCGCGCGTAGGCGGAGGCTCCGCGCAGCAGCGTATCGTAGGTCAACGGAAGGTCTTCACGACTTGAAAACTGCAAATAAACAGCAACCCGTTCGGGGGTTGCCGCATGCAGCGATTGAAGTCGCTCAAGAAATGTAGTCATGATTTGCGGGATTCGATCAGAGCGGAGAGTTGACTCAGGGTATCGAATGTATCGGCATTGAGCTCTGTGTCTTCGATTCGTACACCAAATGTATCTTCGACATACAGAGCAAGATCCATCAAACTAAAGGAATCAATCAAACCGTTGGAAATGAGCGGCGCATCGGGAGAGATATTTCGATTCGGCTGTTTGAGAATCTGGGAGGCAATAAACTTTTCAAGCATGGACATTGTTTGATCAGACATAGCAATTCCTTTAAAAACCTTGATAAATCCAGGTAGGGGATGTATCTGCTGTGAAAATCAGCAGTGCAATCAGAATCAGGCAGAGCAGCAGGGCGAAGAGATTTTCACGTGTAAGGAGGATTTGCGCTATTTTTTTCACAGTTAACTCATGCCGATTGTCGCAAGTAGGCTTCCATGAACTCGTCCAGGTCACCGTCCAGAACAGCTTGCGTGTTTCCGGACTCATATTCCGTGCGGTGATCTTTCACCATTTGATAGGGATGCAACACATAAGAACGGATCTGGCTGCCCCATTCGGCTTTTGTGTACTCCCCGCGCAGGACCGCACGCTCTTCTTCCTTCTCTGCTTGCTTCAATTCCAATAAACGTGCTCGTAAAATCCGCATGGCAAATTCCCGGTTCTGAGTCTGGGAGCGCTCGTTCTGACAGGTCACGACGATTCCAGTGGGGATATGCGTGAGGCGGACAGCCGTGGCATTTTTTTGTACGTTCTGCCCGCCTGCGCCGGAGGAGCGATAGACATCCATTTTAATGTCGCTCGGGTCGATCTCGATCTCGGCTTCATCCATGGCGACCTGTGGCAGGACTTCCACCAGAGCAAAGGAGGTGTGTCGGCGATGCGCGGCGTCGAACGGAGAGAGCCGCACGAGACGGTGGACTCCCTTTTCCGACCGAAGGTATCCAAACGCATATTCGCCACCTACAGAAATCGTCACGCTTTTTATCCCCGCTTCTTCCCCTTCGGTGAGATCGAGGATTTCGGTTTCAAAGCCTCGCGACTCTGCCCAACGGAGATACATACGCTCGAGCATCGCCGCCCAATCCTGGGAATCGGTGCCGCCTGCACCCGCATGAATGGCAAGGATAGCGGGATCGCGGTCATACTTGCCCGAGAGCATCGCCGTAAACGAGCGCTTTTCCAATTCCGCTTCGATGGTCGAGACCTCTGGCTCGAGGTCCGCACGCAGACTTTCGTCGTCCAGCTGAGCCAGTTCGAGTGCATCGTCCAGGCGGCGCGAAAAACCGCGCCACGATTCGACTTCCGCTTTGACCGCGTTGTACTGCTTCATCACGGATTGCGCCTGCGCAGGGTTACCCCAAAAATCTGGACTCTCTATCTCCTTTTCAAACGCGGAAAGTTTGCTCTCTTTGGAGGCGAAGTCAAAGACGCTCCAAGAGCTGTTGTGTTAGGGCTTGGGCGGACTGTAATCGATTGATCAAATCTTGCATGGTTCCTCCAAATATAAACTGGCTCTCTCAGTGTAACGATGACTTAATGTCTACGTTTTGCCCAAGATGCCTTCGATAAAAGCATCGGGATCAAATGGAATCAAATCTTCTGGTTTCTCGCCGAGACCCGCAAAAAGAATCGGCAGACCGAGCTCACGCTGGATGGCGAACGCCATCCCGCCGCGCGCCGACGAATCCAGCTTCGACAGGATGATACCCGTCACACCGACTGCCTCCTTGAAGGCTTTCGCCTGTTGCAGCGCGTTCTGTCCCGTTGTAGCATCCAGAACAAGCCAGACCTCGTGCGGCGCGCCCGGTAGAGCTTTCCCGACCACGCGATAAACCTTTTTTAACTCTTCCATTAAGTTAAAGCGAGTATGCAAGCGGCCTGCCGTGTCCACCAGGATAACATCCGTGCCCCGCGCTGCTCCCGATTGGACCGCGCTGAAGGCGACCGCGCCCGGATCCGATTCGGGTGCACCCGAAATCACATCCACTTTGAGCCGGTCTCCCCAGACCTGAAGCTGATCGACCGCCGCCGCTCGGAAGGTGTCTGCCGCGCCGAAGAGCAGACTCTTGCCCTGGGCTTGAAAACGCTGTCCAAGCTTGGCGATGGTAGTAGTCTTGCCGGAACCATTCACACCGACCACCAGGATGACAGAAGGCTGATCCTCCAAATGAAGCAGGGGCGGAGAATCAAGCCTGGCACGGAGTTCCTTTCGAAGCGCATCCGAAAGTTCCTCGGCATAAATCAAGCCTTGATCCCGCACGACGATGCGCAGTTCCTCCAGGACTTCGGCTGTGGTTTCAATGCCCAGGTCTGCCTGGATCAACAAAGCTTCCAAATCCTCCCAGGTTTCATGTGTGATTTGGGTGGCGCCCAGCAATTGAGCGATTTGCCCGAATGCTGCTTTACTTGTTTTGGTGAGGCCACTTTTCCATTTTCCGAAGAATTCAGTCATGACGGGCGATTATACCTCTCACAGTCACAAATTGTGCCTTCTTAAGACGCCATCCCTTGGCTCGGTGCCCCACAGCATGAGCATCCTAAAGCATGTGTGTTTCTATGATATACTCCTTTTTCGATTGAGGGCAAATTCAGAAAATTGATTGCCAAAAAGAACCTGCCAACTCTGGCACAATAAAGGTGTATGATCATGTCAAACGAACCAATTCATGTGACCGATGCTGCATTTGAGAAGACGGTTTTGCAATCTTCCATCCCGGTGATCGTTGATTTTTGGGCGCCGTGGTGCAATCCCTGCAAAATGGTGGCACCCACGCTCGACAAACTGGCAAAGGAATATGAGGGGAAAATCCTGATCGCCAAGGTGAACACAGACGAAAACCCCGAATGGATGATGAAGTATGGCATCCAAGGAATCCCGACGATGCTGTTTGTGTCGAACGGCAAAATCGTCCATCGCCAGGTAGGCGCTTTACCAGAACGCATGTTGCGCGATGTAGTGACACAGTTCATGGAGGTCGTCAGCCAGGCGTAGCCCAAAGGAGGGCATGATGAATAAGATCGTCCTCGCTCTTTCTTCCTTGCTATTGGTATTGGTCGGCGCCTGTAGCCAGATCCCCGGCTTGACGCCAACACCGGGAACGGGACCGACTCTCAACCCCGATAATCAATTTCAGACAGCCGTTGCGCAGACGCTGACGGCGCGCGCCACCCTCCCGTCTACTGCAGCGACGGAAACGACAACGCTTCCCGCCGCGGATACCGAGACACCGACCGCCTCTCCCGTCCTGGTCGTCACAGAAACGACGGTGGCTGGTACACAAACCGCCACCCCAACTCAAGTAATCGATTTGAGTGCCACATCGATCACTGCCACAGGCAATATACCCACAGCCACCAATCTACCCGCAAACGGGTCATCGACCGCCACTCTTGTTCCAGGCGTGACGCCCATTTGGACTCTTGCCGTGCGCACCTATGGAACTTTACCGCCTGCTGTACCGTTTAGTCATATAACACTGATCAATAAGGCAAATACGGAAGCATATATCTCCTTGCAGGTGACCATGCCAGACGGACAATTTTCCATTCTCGAATATCCCGTCGAAGGACGCGTAACGATCCAGGCACCCGTGGGATCCTATCTTTATGTCACCTGGGTCGGTGGACGTAAAATGGTCGGTGAGTTCCGGGTTCGCAACAATGACGATCTTACGATTACCTTATTCAGGGACCACGTCGTCATTCATTAACTTCTCAGAGCTGCATCAAACCTATCGAAAGTGAATTAAATGAACCGAAACATATCGCTAATGGGGATGGTATTCATTTTGCTCGTAAGCGCCTGCGCTCCCCGGGGAACGCCGACAGCCGACCCGATAGACATTCAAAATACGGCGCAGGCTGCTGCCTTCACCATGGTCGCTGAAACGCAGGCTGCGGTGCCTAGCCCTACCCTGGTTCCACCTACAGAGACCGTCAGCCCTACTCTGGCACCTTCGAACACCCCTCCTCCGCTCCCCACTTCAGGGACGCCAGGCTCGATTCCCACCGGCGTACCCACATCCTCTACCTTGCAGGCACTTCCCACACAAGCCCCACCCACGTCCAACTCGGGCAGCGGCGGTGGGACGCAGGATGTTTGCAATCAGCCACTCACGGCCTGGCAGGGACCGACCGCCAATTTCAGCATCGCCAACCAGACACGACCGCAAGGGACAATTGTCCTATCTATGTATGTGGTGACAGATCTAGGTCAGTGTGGATATCTCATTACAGGAGACAGCTTCTCCGGACCGATCGGGAATTACAGCGCTGGGGCATTTATCACGGGTAAACAAAATTTCAAAGCATTCGGCAGTTTCCGCATCACAGAGGGTAGCTGGTCTATTGTTGTGAAAAATGACAGCATCGAAGCCCGGGGCGGATGTTACCCCAATTGTTAAACAACTCAGGAGATCTCCACAAAGCATGAAACGTCTTTCTATTTTCACTCTGATTCTTGTTGCCACCTTGATTCTCAGCGCCTGTGGCGCGGAACCGCCTCCGCCGACGATGAACGCCGTGGATGTGCAAAACACGGCGGTCGCCGCGGCGTTCACCATGGTTGCGCAAACCCAGGCGGCAATCCCCACCGCGACGCCGCTGCCTCCCACAGAAGCACCGACTCAAACGCCTCTGCCAACTGATACACCATTGCCATTGCCCACAACCAATGTGACAGTGACATCCACAACAGCCCCTGTTAGCAGTAACAACTCTGGCGGCGATCCGTGCCAGACCAGGGTTCTTTCACCGGAACGAGGCAGGGAAACCATCATCCGTGTTGTGAACACCACGAACGTGACAATTACTGTATCCATGTATCTCAATGAGACCGCTGCACATGGCGAGTGTGGATATCGGGGATTTACTCTCTCTAAGAATAATGACATCGTCTATACCGATTTGGTACAGGGATGCTACAATTTATGGGCATGGAGTGACGACCCCAAAGGCAAGTTCAGCTCAAGTGGAGGAGGCTGTATCAACAACCCCGATAAATGGACATTTGAGGTAAGGCCAGACATCATCAAGTTTACGGGACCTTAACCGAGCTTATGTTCAGGCAACTTCAAGAGGTGAGTATTTACTCACCTCTTTTTTTTATTCGAAGAGGAACAACCAGAATGAATGCAGCGTCAATCCATTAATACAATTGGAGGTATGATGGTGAAAATCCAAATTCTCTTGATCTTGGTCCTTTCGGTTGCTGCATGCACTCCGCAGCTCGAACCAACGCCCGGACCAGACACGGCAGTCACCAGTCCGCCGGTGGATAGTATGCCAACAAATGAACCTGTTACAAACCCGTATGCGCCGCAACCGGAGGACGCTTCACGTTCCCGCGGCAATGTGTATATCAATGAAGCCAGTCTGGTCATCCGGGAAAGCTTTCCGCCTCAGATCTCGTTGACCCTGGCTGGAGACTTGCCAGCGCCGTGCAATCAGTTACGCGTGGAAATCGACCCACCAGACGCAGAGAATAAGATCTTTGTGGATGTTTATTCGGTGACCGATCCCAACCAGGTTTGTGTGCAGGTACTCAAACCCTTTGAAGCCTCGATCGATCTTGGGACGTTCCCAAGCGGGCACTACACGGTTTGGGTAAACGGTGAGATGGCGGGTGAGTTCGATACCTAATCAACAATTGCGCCAGACGCGAATCTGGCTCAATCCTCTTCTGGCTTACTGACGGAGGCGAGCCGCGCCTTAGTCAATCGGATCAGATCGGCGACAGGCAACCTGATATTTAGCCCCCGCTGCCCGCCTGAAACATGGATCGCTTCATACTTCTGCGCGGACGAATCCAGCACCACCTGGAACCCTTTGTTGAGCAAAGCGAGCGGCGAGATACCGCCCGCCTGTAAACCTGTCAGTCCCTCCGCTTCCCGTTCCGTCGGCAAGTAGACTTTTTTCTCACCCAGAAACGCAGCCAGCGATTTTAGATCCACGATATTCGCTCCGGGAATCACAACGAGGAGTGGTTTCCTGGGCTTGTCGCGGGTGACCACAATGGTTTTGAAGACCTGCTCGAGTGCCACCTTCAGGAATGCTGCTGTTACGCGAGCACCCATCTTCTCCGCAGGGGTTTCAAAGGCTGCGTAGGAAACCTTCTGGGCATCTAAAAAGCGAGTGACGTTGTTGACAGGGGGCACACAAGCTCCACTTCCGCCTTGTACGGCGATTTGACGTGCGTAGTACAATTATCGAGATGAAAGCAACGAAAACCGCTGTTCCGCTCGAACGATTGCTGGAACAACTCCCTGAAAATTATACTCTGGCGGAGCGAGAGCTGATCCAGCGCGCCTACCGGGTGGCAGAGGAGGCGCATCGTGAGCAGAAGCGTCATTCCGGTGAGCCATACATTAATCATTGCCTCGCGGTGGCAAGCATTCTCGCCGACCTGCGCGTCCCCGCAGACGTGGTTGCTGCCGGCTTGCTTCACGATACGGTCGAAGATACCACGCTCACGTTAAACGACATTCGGCGCGATTTCGGGAATACCGTTGCGGTCCTGGTCGACGGGGTTACGAAATTGACGAATCTACCGCGCGTCTCGCGGGATGACCAACACGCAGAGAATGGCAACGGAAGAAACGGCAGCGAAGCATCCGAAGCGCTCTCTGGCAACCTCAGCCTGGGACGAAAACAGGATTTGGTTTCGGAGACTCTGCGCAAAACTTTTCTCGCCATGGGCGATGACGTCCGCGTGGTGCTGATCAAGCTGGCAGACCGTTTGCATAACATGCGCACGCTCGGCTTCATGCCCGAACACAAGCGCAAGCGCATCGCCAAGGAAACGCTCGACATTTTTGCCCCGCTGGCAAACCGGCTCGGTATTTGGCAGATCAAGTGGGAACTGGAAGACCTGGGCTTTCGCTATCTCAACCCGGAAAAATATAAAGAAATCGCCGAGCAGATCCAGGAACGCCGCCCAGACCGCGAAGTGCAGATCGAAGCCATCAAGAACAACCTGGTGAATCTGCTGGACAGTCATAATATCCATGCGGAGATCAGCGGGCGCCCCAAGCATATCTACTCGATCTATAAAAAGATGACCAAGAAGGGAAAGCCGTTCGACCTCGTGCGCGATGTGCGGGCGGTCCGGCTGATCGTGCCGGATATCCCCTCCTGTTATGCAGCGTTGGGAGTGATCCATACGCACTGGCGCCCGATTCCTGGTGAGTTTGACGATTACATTGCCGCGCCAAAAGATAACTTTTACCAGTCTCTCCATACCGCCGTGATCTACGACGATAAGCGTCCTCTGGAAGTGCAGATCCGTACGCCGGAAATGCACCAGAATGCCGAGTATGGCATCGCTGCGCACTGGCGCTACAAGGAAGGCGCGCACCGCGACAAGAATTACGAGCAGCGCATCAACTGGCTGCGGAATATGATGGAGTGGCGCAGTGACGTGAACGATGCACAGGAATTCGTGGAAGGCATGAAGACGGATGTCTTTCAGGACCGGGTCTACGTCTTTACGCCGCGCGGCGACATCATCGACCTGTCGGCAGGGTCCACACCGATTGACTTTGCCTATCACGTCCACACAGACATCGGTCACCGTTGCCGCGGTGCGCGTGTCAATGGCAAGCTCGTCCCACTGTATCAGGAGCTAAAGACGGGCGATCAGGTCGAGATCCTGACGGCAAAGCGAGGCGGTCCCAGCCGGGACTGGTTGAATCCGAACCTGGGGCTGGTCAAGACACAGCGTGCCCGGACCAAGATCAAAGCCTGGTTCAAGAAACAGGAGGACGAACAGAACCTGGCGCAGGGACGCGCCACACTTGAGCGCGAATTACAAAGGCTTGGCATTACAAATACGAATTTCGAGAAAATGGCGCGCGAGCTCGGCT
Source organism: Anaerolineales bacterium (assembly GCA_035699125.1). Lineage (GTDB taxonomy): Bacteria > Chloroflexota > Anaerolineae > Anaerolineales > Villigracilaceae > Defluviilinea. The sequence goes on along the minus strand of DASSBC010000006.1, from coordinate 3,742 downwards.
TCAAAGTCCCTGAAGACATGTTTATTGCTCTGGGAAATGGCGATCTGTCCGTCAATAGGGTCATCAGGCAGCTTTCTGAAACGCAAGAGACGACCGATACTCTGGAAGCCACGATTCCCATTCATGGAGCCAAGCCATCTACAGATGCTGTCGAAGTAGTAGGCTTGAAAGGATTGCTTTCGACAATTGCGCGCTGCTGCAACCCGATGCCCGGCGATCAGATCGTCGGCTACATTACGCGCGGGCGCGGCGCGACCATCCACCGTCAGGATTGCCCAAATATGCTACGCATCAAAGATAAGGAGCGCCTGTTACAAGTAGACTGGGGCAAAGTGGAGCGTACATTCCCGGTGCATATCACGGTCAAAGCGTATGACCGCCAGGGGCTGATGGGAGATATTTCCACCCTGCTTCAGAACGAAGGGGTGAATATCGCCGATGTCTCTGTGAATTACAACCGCACGGTAGCGGATATCAAGCTTGTGATCGAAATCCGGGATCTCGCCCAATTGAGCCGTATCCTGACAAGGATCGAGAGTTTGCCTAACGTGCTGGAAGCCCAACGCACAAAGCCAGGCTAACTACTACTCATCAGTTACGAATTACCAATTCCTAATTTCCCCGAAACCACAGTATAATCTCGCCGCTTTCACACGATGACTTTATTAAGTGTAGACCAGGCGCGCCAGCGCATCCTTTCCCATTTCGAAACTGTTACAACGGAAACCCTGCCCCTTGCGGAGTGTTCACAGCGCGTTCTTGCCGAAGACATCGCTGCAGCAAACGACCTGCCTCCGTTCGATAACTCTTCGATGGACGGATTCGCGGTCCGCGCCGCCGACGTGGCAGATGCAGCGACCGATTCTCCTGGCACCCTGCGCGTGGTCGCCGATATTCCCGCTGGCTCTCACCCGACTATTTCCCTCGAAGCCGGGCAAGCCGCGCGCATTATGACTGGCGCGCCCGTCCCCGCCGGCGCCGATGCGGTTGTCCCGGTGGAAGATACGAATTTTCACGCTCGGGAGGCCGGCACATCTGCTCCAGAGGAGGTCCAAATTTTCCATGCTGCCCGATCCGGGTCCAATATTCGACCGCGCGGCATGGACATTGGTGCAGGCCAGATTGTTTTAAATAGAGATCGTGTCCTTAAACCACAGGACCTTGGCTTGCTGGCAATGCTGGGCGTAGCCAACGTGCTGGTGTTTCGTAAGCCGCGCGTTGCTTTGTTTTCCTCGGGCGATGAATTGCTTCCCCCAGACGCGCCTCTGGAAGAGGGCAAGATTCGCGACTCGAACTCGGTCACCCTGGCCGCGCTTGTCGAAGACGCCGGCGCGGAGGTCGTGCGACTGGGCGTCGCCAAAGACAATGCCGACTCGGTCAAAGCGCTGCTCGAAAAAGCGGTCGAGCTTCACGTGGATTTGATCCTGTCCTCCGCAGGTGTAAGTGTCGGTGCCTTTGACTTTGTAAAACAGGTCATCGAATCGAACGGCAGCATGGATTTCTGGCGCGTCAATATGCGGCCCGGAAAACCGCTAGCCTTTGGACACTATAAAAACGTCCCTTTCATTGGTTTGCCGGGGAATCCCGTTTCAGCCTTTGTCGGCTTCGAGGTCTTCGTACGCCCGGCGCTGGGCCGCCTGGGCGGCTCGGGGAGCGGCATCCGGCAAACGGTCCGCGTGAAATGCGCAGAACAAATTGACTCAGATGGAAGAGAAAGTTATCTGCGCGCGCGGGTGCAAATGGAGGGTGACACCTTTATGGCGCGCCTCAGCGGTCATCAAGGCTCCGGCAATCTGCATTCACTTGTTGAAGCAAATGCTTTACTAATTATCCCCGCTGGTGTAAAATGCGTGCCTGCTGGTCAGGAAGTAGACGCCTGGTGGATCTGAGGACTCATGGAAAAACGACTATCACAACTTGCCATTCTACTCACCGTCATCGGTCTTCTAGTCTCCGTATACATGACCATCTACAAAATCACCTCAAACGACAACATGTGCATCGGCTCGGGAGCCTGTAAAACTGTCAATGAGAGCCGGTACTCGGAAGTCACTATCGGAGGTGTGCGCATCCCGGTAGCCGTCCTGGGCGTGGTGGGGTACGCAACGATCCTGGGGGTATTGCTCCTGGAGCGGAGAGTCGATTTTCTTCAGCAGAACGGAAGCCTGGTCTTTTTTGGCTTGTCCCTGATGGGGTTTCTTTTTACGCTGTATCTCGTCTACGTGGAGCTTGCACTGCTCAAAGCATTTTGCCCGTTTTGTGTTACGTCACAGATCGCGATGACCCTTATTTTTATTTTGTCGGTCATACGCGTGGTACGACAACCTTAACCCAGGAGGAAAGCATGCCCCGTATCAAGTGTCATTACGCAGACTGTGTTTTTTTGGATGAAGGCTATTGCAGCGCAGCGGCTGTTGAGATCGACCCCGACACCGGTTGTGCCACTTATTCCCCGAGTGAGGATGCAGCATTGGCTGATGAATGGGAAGAAGAGGATATCGAAGAATGGGAGGAGGAGGACGCCGACGACGAGGACGATGAGCTCTGGGATGAGGACGAAGACGAGTTTTAGCGTCGCACTTTTTTCCTACACTAACACCGGATTTTAGTATCGTAATCGAGCCCCGCCTAGGCGGGGCTCATTCCATTCGTAGGCAGGTTGCTCATCTGCCCCACACAATATTGATACAACAGCACGCCCGCTGCCACAGCGAGGTTCAGCGAACTCACACGACCCTTCATCGGCAAAGATACTGCGACATCACAGGCATTTGTCTGCGCGGTCGAGAGTCCCTTTTGCTCACTGCCCAATACTAGAATCCAGGGCATTTGTGGCACCAGGGTTTGGTAGCCCACATCGCCATGTGCCGACGTACCGATCAACTGATACTTCCCATTGCGCGCCCAGCTAACAAATTCATCGAAGGAGGTTTGAATCACCGGCTTCCAGAAGATCGTGCCCATACTCGAGCGGACAGCGGTGGGATGATAGGGCTCTACGCCACCGTCAAGCAGGAAGAGGGCATCCGCACCGACGGCATCGAGCGTCCGCAAAATAGTCCCAACATTGCCAGGATCTTGCGGGGAAACCAGCGCCGCGGCCCATCGAATCGTTTGCCCTCCCGGCACATCCGAGAGCTTCAACTCATCGATTCGAGTCTGCTTCTGATGGACGATCGCGACGAGGCCCTGCGGATTGTCTTTGTCGGCGATGGATTCCATAACGGACGTGGAAACGGGTTGAGACGCTGCGCCGAGGCGGCTGATCAAGTCGCGTGCAAACGCACTGGTCAGCAGCTCCGGCGCGTACAGGATCGACTCCACCTCCCATCCCGCCTCGACCGCCTCGCCGACATGATGAATACCTTCCACGAGAAAAGTTCTGCTTGCAAGCCTCGCTTTCTTTTGACGTAACGCGCGAGCTCGCTTGATCAGAGGATTACTCATACTGGTGATAACAGGCTTTTCCATGGAATGAGTTGAGCATCACAGGCAATGGTAGCCCAACACAGATCTACTCTTCAGGAGCGACAACCGTCAATTTGCCAGTCATGCCCGAGGCAATATGTCCTTGCGTCTTGCATACGACCTCGTACTCGCCTGGTTCCGTGGGGGCTGTAAATGAGGTGTCGACGCTAGCACCGGGCACAAGCTCCACTTCCCAGTACACATTGGGAACATCCTCATCATCGAACGCCGGTCCGGCGGATGTACCAAGCTTCATAACAACAAAATTATGTAC